>NZ_JBBHZL010000002.1:0-689766 GCF_049843575.1 Cupriavidus sp. Met-2 | reverse complement strand
CATTGATCATGAACTGCTGATGAAAGCGGTGCGAACCCATATCAAAGAGGACTGGATACTGCTGTACATCGAACGATGGCTGGTTGCTCCGTTCGAGGCAGCAGATGGCGTTCGCATTCAACGCGAACGTGGCACCCCGCAAGGCGGCGTGATCAGTCCCATGCTGATGAATCTGTTCATGCATTACACCTTTGACGCTTGGATGCAACGAAACAGCCCAAACTGTCCTTTTGCCCGGTACGCCGATGATGCGGTAGTGCATTGTCGTAGCGAGAGGCAGGCAGAACACGTGATGCGTTCAATCGCTTCACGTCTAGCAGTTTGTGGTCTCACGATGCATCCCGAGAAATCGAAAATCGTGTACTGCAAGGACAGCAATCGACGCGCGGAGTATCCGCATGTGAGCTTTACCTTCCTTGGTTTCACTTTTAGACCCAGGAAGGCAATCGGCCAACAGAACAACCTTTTCACCAGCTTCCTGCCGGGAGTCAGTGCGCAAGCGTTGAAGCGGATGCGGCGAGCAGTGCGCGAGTGGCGGGTCAACCGCCAAACTCACGTGACGCTGGCTGCTGTGGCTCGGCTTTACAACCCAGTGATACAAGGTTGGTGGCAGTATTATGGCGCGTTCTATCGGACGGCCATGCTTGGCATCTTTCGACATATCGATAGCGCACTCAAGCGTTGGGCCGGTCGTAAGTACAAAATACTTCACGGGCGCAAGCGGCGCATATCTCAATGGTTGGACACGGTGCAGACGGCTGCCCCTCGACTGTTTTATCACTGGCAAGTAACCGAGCAACAGGTTGGATAACGGGAGCCGTATGACGCGAGAGTGTCACGTACGGTTCTGCGAGCGGCTACGGGGGCAGTTCCTGTGGCCGACTCACCACTTCGGCAGTGCGACCTGAAAGTCGCATGGGTTTCTGTTCCGCAGGTTAACGCCCGACGGAACCGATTGTTCCACCACTCGTTCCCTACCCAGACAGGCGCGGCCGGTAACAGCTGGGTCTGAAGCCCTGGGGACAATGTAACCGCCGATTTTCGGTAGGTCGAACCGTGAGGCCAGACTGAATCTGCCAGCATCAAGGCGGAGAGGTGCTAGGGATGAACGGGTACGGCTAACACACGTGAACCTCATATAAACGTCGTCAAAATAGCCAAGCCAAAGATGCTGACAGGCTTGAACCAAAAGGTAAGCGGACAGGCAGGGGGTCTTACCGATACCCCCTCGTGGATGTGGTGCCGCCGGCGAAATCGAGGAGCCCGACCCGTTCGGAAATCCATGTGGAACAGGGTAAGCCCGTAGCGCTGCCGGTTTCGGCAGGTGAGCTGTAAAGCAAGCTGTTGGTGCTGCGGGTAAAGGAATGTGGAAAAAGCGAAGGTCGCCCTGTAATGGGGCGAATACAGGTTGAAAGATCATCTGGCGCGAAAGCGAGCAGACTTCCACAAGGTCTTCCATGGCGAAACAACCTGATCAATCGTTGTACGGAGGAAAGCAGATGGTAGTGCTCACATCCCATGCACAAGCACCGGCGGGCACTGGTGCATCTTCGAACTTCGAGTCGGTCTGGCCCCTATCCTGGTGCCAAATCGAATCGCAAGTGAAACGACTCCAGGTACGTATCGCCAAGGCAACACGAGAAGGCAGATGGGGCAAGGTGCAAGCCTTGCAGCGGCTGCTGACTCGCTCGTACCGCGGCAAGATGTTGGCCGTTAAGCGAGTGACGGAGAATAGAGGCAAGAGAACACCGGGAGTTGATGGCAAGATCTGGTCAACCCCTGTGGCCAAATCGAAGGGAGTGAAAGCGTTACAGCATCGGGGCTATTGCCCTCAACCGCTGAGACGTATCTACATACCCAAAAGCAATGGCAAGAAGCGCCCGCTGGGAATTCCAACGATGCGGGATCGCGCAATGCAGGCACTGTGGAAACTGGCACTTGAGCCGGTTGCAGAAACGCGTGCGGATCCAAATTCGTATGGATTTCGGCCGCAGCGATCCACGGCCGATGCAATCGCACATTGCTTCAATGCACTGGCGAAACGCAGTTCGGCGCAATGGGTACTTGAGGGCGACATTCGAGGCTGTTTTGACAATATCAGCCACGATTGGCTGCTCGCCAACGTACCCATGGATAAAGCGGTTCTGCGTAAGTGGCTTCGAGCCGGGTATGTCGATCAGGGAGCCTTGTTCGCAACGGAGGCAGGAACCCCGCAAGGGGGAATCATCTCCCCGATACTTGCGAATTGGACGTTGGATGGGCTGGAACATGTTGTCCACACAAGCGTGGCTTCGACGAACCGAAAGCGACAGCCATTCAAGATACACGTCGTAAGATATGCCGATGACTTCATCATCACGGGAACTTCGAAGGCTATCCTGCAAAGTCAGGTTCGACCTGCAATTGAGGCATTCCTGAAAGAGCGAGGCTTGGAACTCTCTGATGAAAAGACTCACATCACGCATATCTCGCAAGGCTTCGATTTTCTGGGCCAGAACGTACGTAAGTACGCTGGCAAGCTACTCATCACTCCGGCTCGCAAGAGTGTGAAAGCGCTTCTGGATAAGGTCCGGGAAATCACAAACGGAAACAAGGCGGCGATGCAAGCAAACCTGATTCAGGTCCTGAACCCGGTAATCCGGGGGTGGGCCATGTATCATCGTCATGTTGTCGCTGCCAAGCGTTTCGCGTGGATCGACCATCAGATTTGGCGAGTGTTATGGCGCTGGGCTGTCCGCCGGCATGCCATGAAAAGTGCCCATTGGGTAAAACAACGATACTTTCGTGTAGTGGGTCAACGGCACTGGATTTTCGCCAGCAAGGAAAAAGTACGTGGCATGAGTCAACCCGCTTGGCTTTTTGCCGCAGCCAGTGTTTCGATTGTTCGGCATATCAAAATATGCAGTGCAGCGAACCCGTTCGATCCGGCATGGACGTCTTACCTTGAGCGCCGAAGAGCGCATTGTCAGGTAGCCCGGTCTCACTCAGGCTGCTGGAAGGCTTGAGCCGTATGAGGGGTGACTCTCAAGTACGGTTCTTAGGGGAGGCAGGAGTGGTAACACTCCTGCTTTACCCGACTGAAGGCGCACATCGGTGTCGATGATGAGTCGGGCTTGGTGCACAGCGTGGTGGGCACGGCGGCCAACGTGGCCGATGTCACCCAGGTCGATAAGCTGCTGCACGGCGATGAGAACATGGTCGGTGCCGACGCGGGTTACACCGGCGTCGAGAAACGCCCTGAACATGAAGGCCGGGAGGTCATCTGGCAGATCGCCGCCCGCCGTAGTACTTACAAGAAGCTTGATAAGCGCAGTGCTTTGTACAAAGCCAAGCGCAAGATTGAGAAGGCCAAGGCTCAGGTACGAGCCAAGGTCGAGCATCCGTTCCGGGTGATCAAGCGCCAGTTCGGTTATGTGAAGGTGCGCTTCCGTGGTCTGGCGAAGAACACGGCGCAACTGGTGACGCTGTTCGCGCTGTCGAACCTGTGGATGGCGCGCCGACATTTACTGGCGAATGCAGGAGAGGTGCGCCTGTAATGTGGGAAATGGCTGCCGCGAGGTGCTCGCGGCGGCTAAAAACACAGAAATAGGCGGGTGATCTGAGCGTTTTTGATCGATTTGCCGCTTTTAAAATCGGCAGGGGCTGAAGTCAGCCAGAAATACACAACTACTTCAGACCATCCCTAGTAGTCGCCCTGGGCGCGGGCCTGGAGTCCGACGCGCCAGTCCTGGTCAAGCTGGTCGTCGGTGCCGAGTTGAGAGATGTCCTTTTCTACCGGTCGGGGACCATGCACCTCGGGGAGCATTTGAAAGTGTCCGTTCGAAGGCATACAATCGAGAGTCTACATGCAAGCTACAGCGCCGCCACGGTGACACCACGCCGGATGCGGTCAGCAGACCGGGAGGTGTTACTTGAAATGCACAACCGATATGCCCGCCAGTGTCATCACGACACTCACCTACCTGGTCAAGCACGATGCGAAGCCCTATGTGCATACCGAGGCTCTGACCGGCGACAGTGAACCGCATTACTTTGCCGAGCAGGAGGAGCGCGAGGTCACGATACACAGCGGTCGTCCGTTGGCAGACAGCCTTTCTCTGGACAAGCAGGGGTTCGAATTCCATCGGCGGGATACGGTGGTCGACGACCTCTACGACGATACCTCAGTGGAAAACGTCTACTATGAAGAGGTCAAGGCCTTGATCAAGGAGTTGACGGGCGCGAGCCGGGTCATCATCTTCGACCACACCAGGCGCAGCGACGCCGAGGGGCGGGATGTTCGCGGCCCAGCCAGCCGTGTGCATAATGACTACACAGAGCACTCGGGGCCTGAACGTATCCGCGACGCGCTGGGCATGGATCAGGCCGCCACACTGGCAGCGGTGCCGGTGGCCCAGATCAACCTCTGGCGCCCGATGAGCGGGCCCGTTAAGCGCTCGCCGCTGGCCGTGCTGGACGCCTCGACGCTCGACCCCAATGACCTGCTGGCCACCGACCTGGTCTATCCGGATCGTATCGGTGAGATCTACCACCTGGCCTACAATCCGCACCAGCGCTGGTACTATTTTCCGGACATGCTCCGTGACGAAGTCTTGCTGATCAAGGGGTATGACTCGCGTCACGACGGCCGAGCCCGCTTCACGCCCCATACCGCCTTCCGGGACCCAAATACGCCGCCGGGAGCCCCACCGCGCGAGAGTATCGAAGTTCGCACCCTGGCCTTCTTTGATTAAGTTTTTGCCACCTGGCGGATAGCTGATCCACCCATGACTGCAGAGCCCTCGGCTACGGTGTGGGTGATGCCAAACCGATGTCGCTCTCTAGGGACACGCTGATCGATTACGGGTTCCGTTTGCCTTCATCGAAGAACAACCGGCCATTGAACTTTGACGAGTTCGAGAAGGTCAAGCCTCAGACCATCTTTGTTTCCGCTACTCCGGGCGACTACGAGCTGAGGGTGTCGAAAGGCAGGGTTGTCGAACAGGTTATCAGGCCAACGGGACTGCTTGACCCCAAGGTTGAAGTGCGGAAAGCGGATGGATACATAGATGACCTGCTTGCCGAAATATCGAAGTGCGTGAAGAGAAAGAATCGAGTGCTTGTGACTACGCTGACGAAGGTCAGTGCAGAAGAGCTAACGGATTTCTTGACGGACAACGGGATTCGAGCGCGCTACATGCATTCGGACATAAAAGCGGAGGATCGTGTTGAGATCATCAATGGCCTGCGCGCAGGAGAGTTCGATGTTTTGATTGGGATTAGTCTTTTGCGCGAAGGGCTGGATATTCCAGAGGCATCATTGGTTGCCATTCTCGATGCAGACCGTGCAGGGTTCTTGCGTTCGGCCCATGCGCTCATTCAGATGATCGGTCGAGTCGCTCGGAATGAAAACGGCAAGGCGATCTTGTACGCCGACGCGGTGACGCCGGCGATGAAGCAGGCGATCGATGAGACCAATAGGCGCAGGCAGCTTCAAATTGCCTTTAACGAGGAAAATGGGATTTCTCCAGCCTCGTCTGTGCGAAAACTAGCAGGGGAAGAGACGAATACGGAGGAGCCCACCGTTCATTCCGAGGCTTTCTGCGAGAACTTGTCCGACCTTTGCGATCAGATCACTGCCAAGGAACAGCAGCTACTCGAATTTACCGATACCGGTGACGAGCAGCGCGTCGAAGACATTCGTCGTCAGTTGGATGGGTTGTACCGGCAATTCATTTACATCTAATCGTTCGCCGGCATTGGGTTGCATGGCCGACCGATCTGCATCTGGGGCAAGCGGGCAGACGGTCGGCTCATCATTCAACCGGAGGGGTGAGCCGCCGAGGCTCAGTGCCCCGCTTTCCAAGATGTGTGCCCTACAGCGTCTTGCGAGGAGTCAGGGCAAAGCTGGCAACGATCCCACGGCGAGCAGCATTTCATCAAATACCGCTCGAACCCGTCCTGGAATGGGGCCACGCTGAGGCCGATAGACGTACAACCCCCATGCCGGAGGTTCTTCGTTCTCCAGCACTCGCACCAGCTTCCCGTTGGCAATGTAGGGGGCAGCCATGTAGTCCGCCAGTTGCGCGAAGGCGATTCCGGCCAACGCTGCCCCCATTTCGATGTCGGCATTGTCAGCGACGAGAGTGGGTGCGGTAGGTGTCCACTGGCGTCCCGCCTTGAAGTGCCAAGGCTAGGGGCGGCCGGTATTGATATCCAAGGCCACGGTAACTGGCAGGCTGCTTAGCGCATCGATGTTTGCAGGTACGCCCACTTTCTTGATCAGGCGCGGAGCGGCAACGATGGGGAGTCTCATGTCGGCGGCCTTGCGTGCGACGAAGCGGCTATCGCGCATGAATCCGACCCTGATCCCGACGTCAATCCCTTCGTCAACCGTATTGCTGATGCGATCGGACAGGCGCACATCCAGCGTGATGCCGGGATGACGCGCGGCCACGCGCTCCAGTGCCGGTAGCACCGCTCTGGTGCCCAAGCTGTGCGGTGCGGTGATGCGAACCGTGCCGGACAGAGAGGCCTGCTGGTCGGAGCTAGGCGTTCGCCACAGATCCTCGAACCGCTCCAATGCGGGGCGCACTTGGTCTAGCAGCCCTTCGCCGAAGGCGGTGATGCGCACCTGGCGCGTGCTTCGATGAAACAACACCTCGCCGTAGTGTTGCTCCAGTTGCTGGATGGCACGGGTTACACCTTGCGGAGAAGTCCCCAGCCGGACGGCCGCATCGCGAAAACTGCTGCTTTCGGCCGCCACCCGAAAGATGCGCAGTAGTTCCATTTCTTTGTTCATGACGCACGCCTCATGGCCGGTTTCGCTGCTCGTTAATTGTTCCAGATTGTGGAATTATAAAATCGCAACAATTCCATATACAAGGAGAGCGCGGTTGCCCAGACTGACAACACCCCGGAATGCTCCGCTCCGAACAACCCAACAAGGAACGCGAATGAACGCTGCGACTCTCATCACTGCCTACTACGACGCCTTCAACCGCGGCGACCGCGAGGCCATGCTGTCAATGTTGACCGATGACGTCGCGCACGACTTGAACCAGGGCGCTCGTGAGGTCGGTCGCGAAGCCTTCCGCGCCTTCCTGCAGCGCATGGACCGCTGCTATGGCGAGCAACTGCGCGGGATCGTGGTGATGGTCAGCGCCGACGGCCTGCGTGCAGGCGCGGAGTACGTGGTGCATGGCGAATACAAGGTGACGGACGACGGGCTGCCGGAAGCCCAGGGCCAGCGCTACGTGCTGCCGGGCGGCGCGTTCTTCGAGATCCGCGATGGCAAGATCGCTCGTGTCACCAACTACTACAACCTCGGCGACTGGATCGCACAGGTTGGAGGGGACGCCTGAAATGACCAGCGACGTGCAGGTGCTGGTTCGTCGTGGCCCGGACATTGCCGAATGGTTCGATGCCGTGGCAGGCCTGCGGGCGAGCGTCTTCCGCAGCTTTCCTTACCTGTACGAGGGCGACACCGAATACGAGAAGCACTACCTCGCCATGTACGCCCGTTCGGCAGACAGCCTGCTGGTACTCGCGCTCGCTGATGATGTGGTCGTGGGTGCGTCCACGGGGTTGCCGCTCGGCGATGCGGAGCCGGCCTTCCATGTGCCGTTCGCCGATCGAGGAATCCCGGTGGAGGCAGTGTTTTACTGTGGCGAATCAGTCCTGCTCCCGGCCTTCCGGGGCCTTGGCCTGGGCCATCGCTTCTTTGACGAGCGCGAAGCGCATGCCCGTTCGTTGGGCGGCATGCAGTGGGCATCGTTCGCGTCGGTGGATCGTGCAGACGACGATCTCCGGCGTCCTTCCAACTACCGCAGTAATGACCCCTTCTGGACCCGTCGCGGCTACGTGCGGCAGTCGGACATGAAGGTTACGCTGCCCTGGAAGCAGGTGGGTGAGCCGAGCGAAACCGAGCAGACGCTCACGATGTGGCTGCACTCCCTGGAGAACGCGAAATGAAAGTAGCAGTTGCGAAATACTCAGTGGGTCAGCCCGCGGGCTTCGAGGCATTTGCTGCGCGGCAGCGGCTGGTTCTGGAGGAGGCGCGCCGTGGCGGGGCGGAACTGGCCGTGTTGCCCGAGTATCTATCCCTCGAACTGGCTGCAACGTTCGAGCCTGGCATCCGCCATGATTTCAACGCCTCTCTGGCCGCGCTGCAGGCCTTGCAGCCTGCGTGGCTGGCACTGTATGCCGACCTGTCGCGCGAGTTGTGCATGACCATTCAGGCCGGTACGTTTTTGACCCAGGTTGGATTGGACCGCTACCGCAACCGGGCTTGGTGGTTTGCGCCTGACGGCACACGCGACTACCAAGACAAATTGCAGTTGACGGGGTTCGAGAAAGACGCCGGCGTCATCGAGGGTGGCGACGAACTGAAGGTGTTCGATTTGAAAGGCGTGCGTGCCGGCATCGCTGTTTGCTATGACAGTGAGTTTCCATTGCCCGTGCGAGCCCAGCGAGAGGCGGGAGTGCGCCTGCTGCTGGTCCCGAGCTGTACCGACACCCAAGCAGGTGCAACCCGGGTCCGTGTGGGCTGCATGGCGCGGGCACTGGAGAACCGAATGTTCATCGCGCAGGCCGTGACGACCGGAGCTGCTGACTGGAGCCCGGCGCTGGACACGAATACTGGCGAGGCCACGATCTATGCACCCATGGATCGCGGATTCCCGGAGGATGGCATTCTCGCGACGACTTGCGGCACGCAGACATGGGCGATTGCTGATCTGGACGTTGAAGCCCTCGAACGAAACCAGGAACAGGCCCAGGTTGCGGTCGATCGTGACTGGGACGGCCAGATGTTGCCTGCACTGAGGAAGGCTCGGTACTCGGGTCGTCAGGTCGCCTAGCCGGTCTCATCTTGATAGCTTCAGCTCGATGAGTTGGCTTAGATAGGCCATATCTATCTGCGCATAGATTTTTCCAGTTTGACCGGTTTTGAACTTGCCCCGATGCTGTCGATACATGCAAGAAATATTCATTGATTTGAATGTTTTGCGCTTCTTGGGAACAAATCTGTACTAGCCTGTAATAGTGCTCGAAGAGCACAGAATTTGTGGCGAAGTTCGGCCGCATATACTATGGTGGAGTATTGTATAATGCGGCGGTGTACCCAAGTAGAGAGGTGTTCGATGCCACACAGCCCGGAAGAAAAGAAGCAAGCCCTGACGCGCATCCGGCGCATCAAAGGTCAGGTAGCGACTCTTGAGCAAGCGCTCGATGCAGGTGCGGAATGCCCTGCAATTCTTCAGCAGCTTGCGGCCGTTCGTGGGGCAGTCAACGGATTGATGGCAACCGTTCTGGAGAGCTATCTGCGGGAAGAGTTTCCCAGTAGCGAAATCAGGAGCGATTCGCAGAACAAGTCCATTGACGAGACCATCTCTATCGTCCGCTCCTATCTGCGGTAGAGGCACCAGGGTGCCCTCGGTGAGGGCAAATTTAGTTAGCTAGTAAAGGAAGCGACATCATGAAATCACGTGCAGCAGTTGCCTTCGGGCCAGGAAAGCCGCTGGAAATCGTCGAGATCGACGTCGAGCCGCCGCGCAAGGGCGAGGTGCTCATCAAGATCACGAACACCGGCGTTTGCCATACCGACGCCTTCACCCTGTCGGGCGACGACCCCGAAGGTCTCTTCCCGGTCGTGCTGGGTCATGAAGGTGCGGGTATCGTCGTGGAGGTGGGTGAAGGTGTGACCAGCGTGAAGCCTGGCGATCACGTCATTCCCCTCTATACCGCCGAGTGCGGCGAGTGCCTGTTCTGCAAGTCCGGCAAGACCAACCTGTGTGTCGCGGTGCGCGCCACCCAGGGCAAGGGCGTGATGCCCGATGGCACCACCCGCTTCAGCTACAACGGCCAGCCGATCTACCACTACATGGGCTGCTCGACCTTCAGCGAATACACGGTGGTGGCCGAAGTCTCGCTGGCCAAGATCAACCCGGACGCCAATCCCGAGCATGTCTGCCTGCTGGGTTGCGGTGTGACCACCGGCATCGGCGCTGTTCACAACACGGCCAAGGTTCAGCCGGGTGACTCTGTGGCCATCTTCGGCCTCGGCGGCATCGGGCTCGCTGCGATTCAGGGGGCACGCCAGGCCAAGGCAGGTCGCATCATCGCCATCGACACCAATCCAGCGAAGTTCGAGCTGGCTCGTACCTTCGGCGCGACCGAATGCCTCAACCCGAAGGACTTCGACAAGCCGATTCACGAGGTTCTCATCGAGATGACCGGTTGGGGTGTCGATCACACCTTCGAGTGCATCGGCAACGTCAACGTGATGCGCTCGGCACTAGAAGCAGCACATCGTGGCTGGGGCCAGTCGATCGTCATCGGCGTGGCTGGTGCAGGCAAGGAAATTTCGACGCGCCCGTTCCAGTTGATCACCGGTCGCACCTGGAAGGGCTCGGCTTTCGGCGGGGTCAAGGGCCGCACTCAACTTCCCGGCATGGTGGAGGACGCAATGAAAGGCGAGATCGATCTCGCCCCGTTCGTCACCCACACCATGGGCCTCGACGACATCAACAAGGCCTTCGACCTGATGCATGAAGGCAAGTCGATTCGCACGGTGATCCACTACTGACCGCCCACTACCCATTCAACACCAACCACCAAGGAAATTAATCATGTCCACTCCTGTCATTTCTGGCGATGGCATCTTTTCGCACATTTTTATCGGCGCTGCCGACCTTCAGAAGTCGGTCGCGTTCTACGACGCCGCTCTGGGTGCTCTTGGCATCAAGAACCTCGGTCCTTTCAACAACGGATGGGTACTTTTCGGTCGCGAAAAGCCGGCTTTCATCATCGCCCGTCCGGGCAATGGTGAAGCGCCCTCCAGCAACGGCGTGACGATCGGCTTTGCGGCCGCCACTCCCGCCGAAGTGGATGCCTTCCATGCTGCCGGCCTTGCCGCAGGCGGCACCGACGAGGGCCAGCCTGGCGCACGTGGTCACCTGCCGGGTGCCTATGCGGCCTACCTGCGTGATCCGGCGGGCAACAAGGTCTGCTCGTACACCTTCGTCTGAAAGCAAGGAAGCTGAGGGCGTTCTGAAAGGGCCAGCACAAGCCTCTATACGGCGAGCCTATTAGACGGACCGTGTAGAGCGGTGCCTGCTCATGAAGATCGGCCCGCAGCCATGTGCGAAACGCATGGCTGCGGGCATTTGCTTTGAAGCGTGTTTTTCAACCAATGAGAAATGAGGTCGTTATGCAAGAGCCGGCCAACATCAATGCGACGACCGTACAACCCGCCCCGACCGCCACCGTGTACGGCATGCCGGCCTATGCCGATCGTGCTGCGGCCGTGGGTGAAGTGCATGCGCGCCCGCATCTGTTGATTCAGGCCCCCCGCGGCATATTGCAGCTCGCTTTCATGACCGAAGGCGATCAGGCCAGGGATCAGATGGCGATGAGTGAGTTGTCTCATCGCTTCGGCGTTGCCGAGCCCGACCACGCTACGCCGCTTCACGGCATGACATGGGATGAGGGAGACCTGCACTGTGAAAAGCACACCGAGTTCTCAACGTATCTCTGGTGCGCTTCGCTGGATTCCGAGACGGGAGAGCCGTGCGGCGAAAATCCGTTCAAGCATGGATTTGTTCCTCCCGGCCCGGTCGTATCCGGCATCCGTTTGAGACTTCTTCCATGGACGCCGGAAACGGAGAAGGAGGCCGATCGCTTCGATCCTGCCAGCCTGTGCTACTCGCTGGTGGAGAACGGCTCTGCCGCCATCCTCACCGACTTCCGACAGGATGAGGATGGCCTGACGCAGATCCTCGTCCTTGCCCGCGATTTGACCCCGGCGCGGGCGGGTGCGCTGGCTCAACGTCTGCTGGAGATCGAGACCTACCGTACCTTGGCGTTGCTGTCCTTGCCGTTGACGCGGTCGATGACGTCGGAGCTGCGGCGCATGGAGTCGCGCCTTGCGGCGATCACCGACGAGATGTGTACGAGCTTGGTGGAACGGCGCGACAGCGACGTGCTGCTGTCCGAATTGACCGGCCTGGCTGCCGAACTGGAAGCTGGCGTTGCGGCGAATCTCTATCGCTTCGGCGCCAGTCGTGCCTACTACGAGATCGTCGAGGAAAGGCTGGCAGCGCTTTCGGAAGAGGCCGTATCCGGGTACTGCACCTGGGCGGATTTCCTGCAGCGTCGCATCGCTCCCGCCATGCGGACATGCCAATCCGTAAAGGAGCGCCAGACCAAGCTCTCCGACAAGCTGACCCGGGCCATCGCGTTGCTGCGTTCCTGGATCGACGTCGAGCTTGAACGCCAGAACCGCGATCTGCTTGCGTCGATGAACAACCGGGCCAAGATGCAATTGCGCCTTCAGCAAACCGTCGAAGGCCTGTCGGTCGCGGCAATTTCTTATTACGTCGTGAGTCTTCTCGGCTATTTGCTCAAGGGCATTCCGATGGTTCACGACAGCGTGGCGCCGGTGATGGCGGTTCTGGTGCCTGCGGTGATGCTGACGATCTGGTGGATCGTGCGCAGGATCAGACACGCCCACGGCGACACGGCAGCGGAAGAGAAATCTTCCTGACGAGCTGCCGTCCTGGCGCGCGAGAGCTGCGCCGTTCCTTTGAACATAGGAGAACTACATGGAACGCATCGAACATCACGCCAGCTTTGATGGTTGGCAGGACGTTTATCAGCATGAATCCACGACGCTCGGTTGCACGATGAAGGTCGGCGTCTATCTGCCTCCGCAGGCACAGCACGGCAAGGTGCCGGTGCTGTACTGGCTTTCAGGCCTCACCTGCACCGAGCAGAACTTCATCACCAAGGCCGCCGTCCAGCGCTACGCGGCCGAACATGGCATTGCCGTCGTCGCGCCCGATAGCAGTGCTCGCGGCGAAGGCGTTGCCGACGATCCTGCCTATGACCTCGGACAGGGGGCGGGTTTCTACGTCAACGCCACACAGGAACCCTGGGCTGCGAATCATCGGATGTACGACTACGTCGTGCAGGAATTGCCGGCGCTGATCGAGGCCCACTTTCCCGTGACAGCGGAGCGGAGCATCAGCGGCCATTCCATGGGAGGACACGGCGCTCTGGTCATCGCCCTGCGCAACCCGGGCCGTTATCGAAGCGTCTCGGCCTTCTCGCCCATCGTCGCCCCCACCCAGGTTCCCTGGGGGCACAAGGCCTTCGAGGCGTACCTGGGCAGCGATCGGGAAGTGTGGAAGCAGTACGACACCGTGGAGCTGATTCGCACCGTGCAGGAGCGTTTGCCGTTGCTGGTTGATCAGGGCTTGGGCGACGAGTTCCTGGAGAGCCAGCTTCAGCCCGACCTGCTGCGCAAAGCCTGCGACGAGACGGGGCACCCGCTCACGTTGAATCTGCGCCCAGGCTACGACCACAGCTACTACTTCATTGCCAGCTTCATTGGCGAGCATATGGCACACCACGCATCGGCGCTGAAACGCTGAGAGAGGAGATCAGGTCATGACAAAGACCTCCAAAAACCGACATCACGTCGTCATTATCGGAGCGGGCTTCGGCGGGATCGAGGTTGCCAACCAGCTTGCTGGTGTCGAGGTCGATGTGACGATCATCGATCGGCGCAATCATCACCTGTTCCAACCCTTGCTTTACCAGGTCGCAGGTCCGTCACTTTCGACATCCGAGATCGCCTGGCCTATTCGCTATCTCTTCCGAAATCGCCCGGAAGTGAACACCTTGATGGCGGAAGTGGAAGGTATCGACCAGGACGCGCGTCAGGTCATTCTCAACAATGGAATGCGGCAAACCTACGACACGCTCGTGCTCGCGACAGGTGCTACCCATGCCTACTTCGGACACGACGAATGGGGGGCTTTCGCGCCGGGGTTGAAGACGCTGGAAGATGCCACGACCATTCGGGGCCGAATCCTCGCGGCTTTCGAGGAAGCTGAGCGCACGAGCGATCCTCAGCAGCGTGCCGCGCTGCAGACGTTCGTCATCATCGGTGGTGGTCCCACCGGGGTTGAATTGGCCGGAACCATCGCCGAGCTGGCACGAGACACGCTGGCGCGTGACTTCCGCTCGATCGACCCGAGCACATCGCGGGTTGTACTGATCGAGGCTGGCCCGCGTCTGTTGTCGGTCTTTCCAGAGGATCTTTCGGCCTATACGCGCCAGGCACTCGAAAAACTCGGGGTCGAGGTCGTGCTGGGTACTCCGGTCACCGAATGCTCGGCCGACGGCGTGGTGTATGGCGGCAAGCCCCTTTCGGCCAAGACCATCGTCTGGGCCGCCGGAGTCCAGGCGTCTCCCGCGGCTCGCTGGTTGGGCGCTGCGTCTGATCGTGCTGGTCGAGTGGTCGTTGGCCCTGACCTGACGGTGGCCGGTCGCCCGGAGGTCTTCGCCATCGGCGATACAGCCTCGTGCACCATGGCCGATGGGAAGCCCGTGCCGGGCATCGCCCCGGCCGCCAAACAGCAAGGGAAGTACGTCGCTAACCTGATTGGACGGCGTTTGAAGGGCAAGCCCGCTGACGGGCCTTTCAAATACCGGCATCAGGGGAACCTGGCCACCATCGGCCGCAGCCTGGCGGTGATTGACATGGGGCGGGTGAAGCTGCGTGGTGCCTTTGCGTGGTGGATCTGGAAGCTGGCGCACATCTACTTTCTGATCGGCACGCGAAATCGTCTCAGTGTCGCTTTGAGCTGGGTATGGAACCACAGCATCGGCTACCGCGGCTCTCGCATCATCATGCATGCGATTGCCGACAAAGAGCCCACGGCGTTGGATAAATCCGGCTCTCTGGATTGAGGTGCCCACCTTATCGGAACGTCAACTATCAGAAATGCCAGGGAGAGGAACTTGACCGATCTATTCACGACAAAGCCCAAGCCTCCCTTGGCCGAACTCCTGCGGCCCAAGACGCTGGACGAATTCGTCGGGCAACGGCACTTGCTCGGCCCCGGCAAGCCGCTGCGTCTCGCGTTCGAGGCGGGCAAGTTGCACTCGTTCATCCTCTGGGGGCCGCCAGGCGTGGGCAAGACCACCCTAGGGCGCCTGGCCGCCAGTGCGACCGACAGCCGATTCATCGCCATCTCGGCCGTGCTGGCCGGGGTGAAGGACATCCGGCAAGCCATCGACGAGGCCCAGGCCGAACTGGACAACCATGGTCGATCGACGGTGCTTTTCGTCGATGAGATCCATCGCTTCAACAAGGCGCAGCAGGATGCCCTGCTGCCCCATGTCGAGTCGGGGCTCCTGACCCTGGTGGGGGGGACGACCGAGCATCCGGGGTTGGCGGTCAATTCCGCACTGCTCTCGCGCGCGCAGGTCTATACCCTCGAACCGCTGTCCAGCGACGAACTGAACCAACTCTACGAACGCGCACTGCCGCATCTCCAGGGCGTCACGTTGGACGCGGACGCGCTGGATCTGCTCAAGGGCTTTGCCGATGGCGATGGCAGGCGCTTCCTCAATCTGCTTGAGCAGGTGACGAATGCGGCGTCGGGCGCTGGCAAGACCGTGGTCGATGGCCAGTCCGCCAAGCTGTCCACCAGTCCATCGCTGCGCAGGTTCGACAAGGGCGGTGACGAGTTCTACTGGCAGCTCTCAGCCTTCCACAAGTCGCTACGGGGCTCCGACCCTGATGCGGCCCTGTATTGGCTGGCCCGCATCCTTGACGGTAGCGGCGACGTCAGCCAGGTGACCCGCCGCATGGTGGTAGTGGCCAGCGAAGACATCGGCAATGCCGACCCGCAGGCGCTGCAACTGGCGCTCAATGCCGCGCTGGCTTATGAGAGGCTGGGTTCCCCCGAAGGCGAAATACCGATTGCCCACGCGGCGACCTACCTTGCTGCCGCCCCCAAGTCGAACGCTGCCTATGCCGCCTGGAACAAGGCGAAGACCTTCGTCAAGAACAGCGGCTCCCTGCCTGTGCCTCTCCATCTTCGCAATGCGCCGACGAAGCTGATGCAGCAGATGGGGTATCACGAAGGCTACCGCTACGCTCCTGACGAGCCCAACGGCTACGCCGCTGGGCAAAGCTACTTTCCCGAGGGCGTGGCGCGGCCGGGCTGGTATCAGCCAACGGACAGAGGTGTTGAGCGCAGGCTGGGAGAATGGCTTACTTGGCTGCGCTCGCTGGATGATGGGACGCTGCCAGAGGCGGACGCCTGACCGGTCGCCTCCGAAACCTGCCCATCGTGATCTCACAAACTACAGGATAAGCACATGCCAGCCTCTTCTTTTGGTGAGTCCTCGGCGCATATCAGACGGAGACGCGTTGCCCACTATCTACGCACGGAGTCTGGCGCTGCGGTGCTGCTGGTGATCGTCACGGTTGTGGCGCTCGTGTGGGCGAACTCGCCGCTATCTAACGCCTATTTCGAGTTGTGGCACCTAGACGTCGGGTTCAACTTCGGGCCACTGCGCCTACACATGGATCTGCATCACTGGGTCAACGACGGCCTGATGGTCGTCTTCTTCTTCCTGATCGGACTGGAGGTGCGTCAGGAGTTCGCCCACGGATCGCTCCGTGACCGCAGCCGTGCCCGCCTCGCCCTGATCGCGGGGGTCACGGGAGTCGTGCTTCCCGCGCTGGTGTATGTCCTGATCGTGAAACTAGCCGGAAGTGAGGGCCTGCACGGGTGGGGTGCGGTGGTCGGCACCGATACGGCGTTCATGCTGGGCACCTTGGCGATCGTCGGCCCGCGGCTATCGGGTCAGTTGCGCGTGTTCCTGCTCACCCTGACCGTGGTCGATGACTTCCTCGCAGTGTCCATCATCGGCATCGTCTATAGCGAGGAGATCCGGATCGTCCCGTTGCTTATCGCCCTCGCCAGCCTCGTTGGATTGTGGTTGTTGGGGCGCACCCGCCAGTGGCGGGCGACGCCGTATGTGTTGATCGTGATCGTGCTGTGGTTCGCAACCGTGTATTCCGGCATCCATGCCTCCCTCGCCGGGATGGCCGCGGGGCTGCTGATCCCCGCCTATGCGACGCAACGTCACGGGGTCGTTGCGGCAAGACAGTTGTTCCGTGACTTCTGGCAGTCGCCGAGTGCCGCATCGGCCCGCGCGGTGGACTGCGGGCTGTCCCGGGGTATCTCGGTGAACGAGCGATTGCACGAGTTCCTGCGGCTGCCGACGGCGCTGCTGATCGTGCCGATCTTCGCCTTGGCGAACGCCGGGGTGGACGTGCGTGGCGGGCTGCTCGCCGAGGCCTTTGGCTCGCCAGTCACGTGGGGCGTCATCGCAGGGCTCGTGCTCGGCAAGCTCTTGGGCATCGGGCTCACCACGCTCGTCGCCGTCCGTCTCGGCCTGGGCCGGCTGCCCGAGGGCGTCGGGGTGGGGAGCGTGTTCGGTGGGGCGGCGCTGTCCGGGATCGGCTTCACCGTGTCGCTGCTGATCATCGGGCTCGCGTTCGGCACGACCTCCGACCTGGGCCGCCAGGCGACGGTCGGCGTGCTCGTGTCGATGGTGTTCGCCACGTTGCTCGGGTGGCTGATCTTCAAGGTCGCCGCCCAGCGGTGGGGTGAGAAGACCGCTGACCTGCCGATGGTGCTTGAGCCGCCGGTCGATCCGGAGATCGATCACATCCGCGGGCCGGAGGACGCCCAGCTCACACTCGTCGAGTACGTGGACTTCGAGTGCGCGTACTGTGCGCACGCCACCGGTTCGTGGGACGATCTTCGCGCCCACTTCGGTGACGACCTGCGGTATGTGGTGCGCCATCTGCCGCACCACCCGCACGGGCCGATTGCCGCGCGGGCGTCCGAGGCAGCGGCGAACCAGGGGATGTTCTGGCCGTGGCTGGACTTCGTGTTCACCCGTCAGCATGCGCTGGAGCGCGAGCATCTGATCGGCTACGCCGCCGAGCTTGGGCTCGACGTCGAACGGTTCATCGCGGATCTCGACAGCCCTGCGGTGATCGAGCGTGTCGAGCGCGACCTCGCCAGTGCGGTCGCCAGCGGTGCGCACGCCACGCCGACGTTCTTCGTCGAGGGTCGTCGTCTGCGCGGCAGCTACGACGCCCGCACTGTCACCGCAGTGCTCGAAGCCAGCCGCCGCGGCACCCGAACTCAGGAAGTCCCGTCCTGAGCGGGACGAACTACAGGATAAAAACTTGCCAAACAATTCTTTCGGTGAATCCTCTTGTACCGCTGCGGCCAGCGGCATGGTGGAAGTGCGCGGTGCGCGCGAGAACAACCTCAAGGAGGTGGACGTCTCCATCCCGCGTAACGCGCTGGTGGTGTTCTCGGGTGTCTCCGGCTCCGGCAAGTCCTCGCTGGCCTTCGGCACCATCTATGCCGAGGCCCAGCGACGCTACTTCGAGTCGGTGGCCCCCTATGCGCGGCGACTGATCGAGCAGGCCGGCGTGCCGGACGTCGATGCGATCGACGGCCTGCCGCCGGCGGTGGCGCTGCAGCAGCAGCGGGGCTCCAGCAACGCGCGTTCCTCCGTGGGCAGTGTGACCACCTTGTCCAGCCTGGTGCGGATGATGTATTCGCGCGCCGGCGCCTATCCGGCCAACCAGCCGATGCTGTACGCCGAGGATTTTTCGCCCAACACGCCGCAGGGAGCGTGCCCGACCTGCTACGGCCTGGGCCATGTGTACGAGGTGACCGAGGCCATCATGGTGCCCGATCCCTCCCTGAGCATCCGCGAGCGGGCGATCGCCTCCTGGCCCCCCGCCTGGCAAGGCCAGAACCTGCGCGACATCCTGGTCAGCATGGGCTACGACGTTGACCGACCGTGGAAGGACCTGCCGAAGAAGGATCGCGACTGGATTCTGTTCACCGAGGAAACACCGACGGTGCCGGTGTACGCCGGCTTCACGCCCGCCGAAACCCGCGCCGCGCTCAAGCGCAAGATGGAGCCGAGCTACATGGGCACCTTCACCGGCGCCAGGCGCTACGTGCTGCACACCTTTGCCAACACCCAGAGCGCGTTGATGAGAAAGCGCGTGTCCCGGTTCATGGAGGGCAAACCGTGCCCCACCTGCCACGGCAAGCGGCTCAAGCCCGAGGCGCTGTCGGTCACCTTCGCCGGCGTGGACATCGGCGCGTTCATGCAGATGCCGCTGGACCAGTTGGCGGCCTTGCTCGAACCCATCGCCCAGGGCGATTTCCGCGCCCATGCAGCGGGGGCGGCTACGGACAAGGAAGCGACCCGACGCGACCGTGCCGAACGCGCGGCCTCCGGCCGCGCCGTCCATGCGGTATCGCCCGACGTGCGCCGCACCTCGGCGCTATCGGAAGAAAAGCGCCTCGCCGCGCAGCGCCTGGCCGGTGGCGTGATGGCACGCCTGCGCCAACTGCGTGGGCTGGGCCTGGGCTACCTGACGCTGGACCGGGCCACGCCGACGCTTTCGGCCGGCGAGTTGCAGCGCCTGCGGCTGGCCACGCAATTGAGTTCCCTGCTGTTCGGTGTCGTGTACGTGCTCGACGAGCCCTCCGCGGGCCTGCACCCCTCCGATAGCCAGGCCCTGTACGACGCGCTCGACCGGCTGCGCGACGCCGGCAACTCGGTGTTCGTGGTGGAGCACGACTTGGACCTGATGCGCCGCGCGCAATGGCTGGTGGATGTCGGGCCGGATGCTGGGGAGCGTGGCGGCCGCGTGCTCTACAGCGGCGAGCCGGATGGCCTGCGCAAGATTGCCGAATCGCGTACTGCACGCTACCTGTTCGATGAGATCCCCGCGCCGGGAAGCCGGGCACGCGAAGCGACCGGCTGGCTGGAGCTGCAGGACATTCACCGCCACAACCTGCATGGCGTGAATGCGCGCATTCCGCTGGGCGTGCTGACGGCCGTCACCGGCATCTCCGGCTCGGGCAAGTCCAGCCTCGTCGCGCAGGCCCTGCCGGAGCTGGTGCTGCTGCACCTGGGCCACGAGCCGGAAGACGATGTAGCCGAAAGCGCCACCAGCGAAGGGCCGGCAGTGATCGAAGCGACCGGCGGCCATCTGGCGGGCGACGTGGACGCCGTACAGCGTCTGGTGCAGGTGGACCAGAAACCGATCGGGCGCACGCCGCGGTCGAACCTGGCCACCTACACGGGCCTGTTCGACCATGTGCGCAAGCTGTTCGCTGCCACGCCCGATGCTCGACGCCGCCGCTATGATGCCGGACGGTTCTCGTTCAACGTCGCCAAGGGGCGCTGCGAGACTTGCGAGGGCGAGGGTTTCGTTAGCGTGGAACTGCTGTTCATGCCCAGCGTGTACGCGCCGTGCCCGACCTGCCATGGCGCGCGCTACAACGAGGCCACGCTGAAGGTGCAGTGGAACGGGCGCAACATCGCCGAGGTGCTGCAGATGACCGTGGACGAGGCCAGCGAATTCTTCGCGGGTGAAGACGCGGTGGCAAGGCCCCTGCAACTGCTGCGCGACATCGGACTGGGCTATCTGCGCCTGGGACAACCAGCCACTGAGCTTTCCGGTGGCGAGGCGCAGCGCATCAAGCTGGCGACCGAGCTTCAGCGCAGCCAGCGCGGCCGAAGCCTGTACGTGCTCGACGAGCCGACTACCGGGCTGCATGCGTCGGACGCCGACCGGCTGCTGGTGCAGTTGCAGCGCCTGGTCGATGCCGGCAATACCGTAGTGATGATCGAACACGATATGCGCGCGGTGGCCCAGGCCGATTGGGTGATCGACGTGGGGCCTGGTGCAGGCGCTGCCGGCGGCAGCATCGTGGTGGCGGGCTCCCCTCAGCAGGTGGCCCGAACGTCTGGCAGCAGAACCGCTCCGTTCCTTGCACAGGAGTTGGCGCGGGCCGAGTAGCTCAGTTCGCCAAATGTTGCCAATTTTCGCGGGGCATTGATCGTCGCCACACGACGGTGGCGATCAATGCCCGAATCGCGTCATCCTTCCTGAGTCAGAGCAAGATAGGGATTGTTGGGCGGTATTTCGGCGAGTGCCAAGGACCCATCTTCGAGGAGGTAGCCATGCAGTCGGCGGGACTTCCTCGGGCCCGTGACTTCACAGGTCCAAATGTTCAGGCCATTGGGCTGCTTTCGATGTAGCTGCAGCTTCTCGAAGCGCTTCTGCACCCACTGCCAATCCTGTTGATTCTCCTGCTTGGCGAGTGCGGCCACTTCGGGATGCTCCTGCGCATAGCGTTGGAACACACCCGGGCTGACCAGGTAGGCCGTCTCATTCACCGTATGCACGAGTGCCTTCGCGTCGTTGATGATGAGCCGTCGTGAGGCGATTCCCTGCTTCAGCCAAACCATGAACTGTTCCCCGGATGGCTTCGTTGCCGATGACCCAGGCGTAGGCGCGGGTGCAGGTGCAGGCGATGGAATGGACGTCGCGGCTGTTGCTGGCGCGGGGGTGTGGAGGAACTCCTCGGCATCCTGGCCAACGCCGGCCGACTCACCCAAGCCCACCATCGCGAGCAAATCCTCCATGACGTCGGGCACGGGCTGGGCTGCGGGCGGTGAAACGATGGTGGTGCTGTCGCCCTCCCAAATCGGAGGCTCTTGACCTCCCTGCGCTGGGTTCACCGAGACGGTAGGCGCGGGAGCCGACATGCAGGCGTCGTTTTCCGCGGGCGTCGCGTCGATCTCTACCGTGCCCGCGAAAGGTGCTGGTCGCTCGCCAGACTCCCAGATCAGCGCGGGAGCGAGACGCAACAGGGTGAACGAATGGGACCAGCCGGTCGTGCTGGTCACGGTCGCGCGCCAGACCGCTTTGCCGTCCGAGGTGGGCTGGAGCATGCCGTGGTCTTGCAGCACGTTGAACACGGCGGTGTTGTTCGCAGGAATGCCATCGATCCCCTGAGACAGGAGGTGTGCGCGCAGTTTGTCCGAAACCGTCTTGCTCACCAGCCACAAACCATCCTCGGTGAGCCAGCCATCGGAGGCTTCCGGCTGGTTCAGCTTCAACTCTTCCTTGAGCAGATAACGCAGCCCGTCGAGCAGCTTGCGTTGCAGTGCGTGCTTGGGTGCTGCCATGACGCGGGCCGGATCACCACCCAGCTCCTGAGCCACAGAAGCGCGATCAGCCTGCACGACAAGCTCGCCCAGGACCCCGGCATGCTCGTACTGTCCGGCCAAGACGTAGAGCAGCGGGGCCCATAGCGCCGGGTAGCCACTGAGCCAGTCCAAGACGTGCCGATCGAGCAGTTGGCGGTAGAGCAGACCTGTTGCAGCACTATGCAAGCGGTATTCACGATCCTCACGATAGCGGAAGCGGTACGGCTGGAGCAGCGGCCCGTGCCAGGGATGCCAGGTGTTGCCGTCGGCGAGTTCGACGTGCAGATCGACAGCGATCTTGCCGATGTCGTGCAGTAGTGCCGCGTAGGCGACGGCGGCGGTCCAGGCCTCGGACTGCGCCGCCTGGTCCTCGGGGCTGGCACCGATGGGCAGCAGATGGGACTGGCGCAGCTTCAGGCTGTAGGCGACGATTTCCAGGCCGTGGTCGAGCATGCCGCCCGGGTAAGCGTGATGGTGGCTTTCGGAAGCGGGAAATTGCTGGACCAGCTCGGCATATCGTTCCAGCGGCGTGCGGTACAGGGTGACGAACTGCTTGCGCGAGAGGGAGGTGCGCTGCCAGATGTATTCCAGCAGCTTCTGCCGGCGCGGCGTGGCCAGCAGCGATGCGGCCGACTCGGGCCGCAGCAGCCCTTTCGGGAGATCGAGGGCGGGCGCTGGCGACGGAGCGGCAGCGACCGGAGGTCGTTTCCGCTGGAACAGAAAGAGCATGCGGGTGTCCTGGTGGTGGGCCGAGCGGGGGGCCTTTTCGCCTTTTCGAGGTAGGGCCTTTCCCCTTGCACCCCATTCCCTTGCCCTTTCGGCCCTTTAGCCTTTAACCATTTGGGTATAGGGCGTGGGGCATTGACCGTCCACGGCCAATGCGAGGTTCGGCGGGCCGGATTGATGCGTGAAGGCTTGGTGTTCCCGCCCTACGATGGGCCGATTCTTGGACTCGGGAGGACGCCATGAGACCCCATATTGACATGGTAAGGAATATTCCTTACCATCAGGGCATCGCTATTAGGAGAACGGCCATGCCTGCCATTCATGAAGTTGCCACGCTGACCTCCAAAGGCCAGATCACGCTGCCCAAGCCCATCCGGCAGGCGCTCGGTGTCGATGCCGGCGGCAAGGTTGCGTTCGACCTGCGTGACGGAGAAGTCGTCGTGACCCGTGCCGACGCCGAGCACGAGGACCCCGCCATCGGTGCGTTCCTGAGTCTGCTGGCCCGCGACATCGAGGCGGGCCGGAACGTCCATGGTCTGCCCGAGGATCTAACTCGCGCCATGCTGGAGCAAGCGGGTCACGGCGTGAAGCTGGACGAGGAAATCGACGGCGAAGTGGAACTCTGATGCAACGGCATGGCTGGGCATTGCTGTTCCACGACTGTGTGATCGAGCAGTTGCAGAAGCTGCACGCAGCCGCACGGCGCGCGCAGGAGAACGACCCGGAGGGCTTCGAGTCCAACGCCAACGTCAAGCTCTTCCGGGCCTTGAACCAGTTGATATTAGATGTGGTGCCCGGTGATCCGGCACGCGACGAGTACCGCCAGGGCAACACCCTGGGGCTGGCCCACCGGCACTGGCGAAGGGCCAAGATCGGAAGGCGGTTCCGGTTGTTCTTCCGGTACGACTCGAAGGCCAAGGTCATCGTGTACGCCTGGGTCAATGATGAGCAGACCTTGCGGTCTTCGGGGAGCAAGTCAGATCCCTATGCCGTGTTCGAGAAAATGCTCGGACGTGGAAATCCACCAGACGATTGGAACGTATTGGTGCAGGCAAGCAAGCAGGATTGGAGCAAACTGGAATAGGCATTCCTCATGTAGCAGGAGACGACCATGAACACGACAACCCGCATCAGCACCGCAGAACGCCTCGGCCGCAGCGTTGGCCGTGGATGGCGCGCCTATGCGCGCGGCGAGCGAAGGTTGTCGTGTTGGCTCGCCTCCAAGGGGATGCCGCTTGCCGGGGCCACCGTGCTCGTATGGGTAGTGAAGCTGGTCGCGCTGGGATTGCTGTTCTACGCCGCGTTCTGGCTGGCGTTGGTGCTTCTGGTTGGGGTTGCCGCAGCATGGACGGCCAGCAATTCGACGGTCAATGATGATCGCTGGACGCAACCGGACGAACTGCGAAACGGCGAGGCAGGCTTTGGCCTGTATTCGTCCAGCGGTCAGCGGATCGACCCGCACGACCCGAACGATCCGTTCAACGACTGAAATGGGCGACCGATCAAAGCACCTTGCCGGTAACCTTGTTTACGCCTGATCCCGCGCTGTCGCGTGCTTCCTTGGAACCGACAGCCAGGTTCTGAGCGATTACCCCGGCTTTTACTCCGACCCACCCAAGCGCTGCCACCCAGAAAGTCGGCAGGACCAAGAACATCGTGCCGGTGACGAACATCAAAAGCATGTCGCCGAAGGCATTGTTCAGCCCCACCAGCGGGTCGAAGTTGGTATGCGGCCGGTTCCAGCCAAAGCCCCACCCGTAGAGCGCATCGAGGATGGTGCTGTCGATCCAGCGTGCGAGCTGAAACCAGAAGTCCGTGAAGAACAGCGCGAACTGGACGGTGCTGACGGTGACGACCATCTTCAGGTCATAGGTGCCCACGACCAGCACTAGCGGAATGCAGATCACGAGCGCCATCTTGAGCAGCGCGAGCACCATGGGCAGTGCTTGGCGCACTACGTCCATTGCCGGGAAGGCGGCGAGAGCCCCAACCGCCAAGCCAACATCGCTGGTGGCACGGTTGACGACATTGGGCAATGTCTTGTCGATCTGACCGCCGTAGTCCGTATAGACGCTGCCTTGGTTCAATTTCTGCTGCCGCGGTGACGCGATGGCGCGGATCACGGAGTCGTCCACCTCGGCCCGGCTCAGGAATCCAGCCCAGCCCGCCAGGCGATTCAGCAGGCTTGGGTCCACTTGCCCCAGCAGCCGCGCGCGCAGTCCGTTACTGCCGTCGGACCACCACTGCCTGCAGGTCGGGTAGCCGCCACCATTGGCAACCTGCGCAAGCCCAGCGTCGCGGGTGTCGTCATAGGGCCATGCCTCGCGCGCCGTGCTAGAGCGGTAGCTGTCGTAGTAACCGCCCGTGTCCGTGAAAAACCTCGAACCGATCCAGGTCACATCGTTCATCTGCGTTTCGTCCAGCTCCGGCCGCGCCATGAACAATTTGGCGCGAGCCGGTCCATAGCAATCGTGCGTGAAATCCGCCACTTCTTGGGCCAGCACCGGGTCGTCGATGCGTGTGGCATCGATCTCCATCCGCATCTGCCGCAGATCCGTGCCGCACGGGATCGCAGCCACCGAGGCGCTCGTGACGGCGCGCGAAAGCGCGTGCATGAAAGCCCACCAGACCGGAACCTTCGCCGACTGGTTGTTGATGGTGCTGAAGGACTGCGACCAGCCAGTTTGCGCGGGCTGCGGCACGCTGACCTGGCACTGCGCCGAGCGCGAGCTGTCGTACTGGATAGTGCTGAGGTCGACGTCGATGAACGGAATGCCGGCGAACATCACGACCACGATGGCCACAAATACTCGGTTCTCGATGCGCGCCGCCGAGAGCACGCCCTTGTTGCCTTCGTCGGCGCCCTCCGCTCTGGCCTTGAGCCATTCCTGGATGACGATCGCCACAAAGGGCAGCGCAAACACCCCGCTGGACACCAGCACGGCCCAGATGCCGTTGTTGACGATCCAGGACACGAGGGTGAGGTAGTACTCCAGGTAGTCGGTCGTGAAAAGCGTCATTGCCTCGATCTCCCCTCAAGCGGCCTGCATCAACAGGCTGGCTTCGAGCGCCACAATGGCAAGGACGCCGGCGACCTCTGCGCGGATCAGCCGACGTCGCGCCTGCGTGCTGTCTTCGCGGGCCAGCAGCCGACGGCGCATCCAGACCCATCCATAGGCCGTACCGCCGTACAGGCACAGTCGCCAGATGAAGAAATACCCTGCGGACGCCGCCAGCCACCGCTCCCAGGCCGCGACACTGCCGACCAGGTAGATGCCCGCGACGTTGGCCCCTACGGCGGCGGCCACGACCAGCACAAGCCATAGCAGGGTTTTCGCCGCGTGCCGGCTGAACAGCCAGCGTAGTGGACGCCAAGTCATGCGAGCCTCGCTCATGGCCGACCTCCCGGATTGCCCTTCTGGAGTTGGTCGAGACGGTCGGGCACCGGATCGCCCTCGTAGATGCCGCGCGAACCCGAAGCGCGCGTGCTATGGCGCTGAATGATGGCCATCGGCGAGTTGTTGGCCAGCTCGCGGCGCAGTTCCAGTTCCGTTTTGAGGTTCTGGATCTCGCGGTCGAGCGTATCGCTCTCCTTGTTCACGGCCTCCACCGCAAGCTCGTTGGCCGCGACGTTGGGCTCTTTCTTGCCCGTGAGCAGCGTGCGCTGTAGCAACAGCGCCTTCTCCAGCACGGAGGACAGCGCGACCTCGGACGCCAGGCGCTGCGACAGCAGGTGCTGGTCCGGCTCGTCACGCAGCGCCTCGATCACGCCGCGGGTGATGGGCAGCGATGCACTGCCAGCCTCGCGCAGGTTCTCGGGCGTCGTGTTCTTCGCCTTGGACACCAGATCCTGGAGCGCCTGCAGCTTGGCGTCGTATTCTTCTTGGATCAACGGCGTCAGCCCTACGCCGGGCGTCGTCTCGGTCTTGGTGCAGGCATCGCAAGTGCGCTGTTCCTTCTCGCCGAGTACGCGCGTGGCCCACTCGACGGCGGCCTGCGGCGAGGTCCAGGTCTGGCACGAGAGACTGCTGCAACTGGTCGGTGCGATGGACGATGTATCGGTCACGCCGCGGCCGTTGACCAGGTTGTAGCCGGCGCGGGTGACATCGCCGACGACCTTGATCGCGGGCTGGCCGGAGCCTCCCGCGTTGCTGCCCCCGACCCACGGCACACCGTCATTGCCGCGGCGCGTCTCGGCCTGCTCGACGGCCGAGACCGCATCCGTGCTCGACACCGCATCGCGCAGCGCCAAGCCTTCTGCCATCTGGCTCCAGCCGAGCTGCCCGCCCGCCGTCTCGGCCATCCTCTCCGCCATGGCACGGCACGTCAGCTTGGAGCGGTCGAAATCGAGCCGTGCCTGCAACACGCCATTGGTGAGCAGGTTGTAGAGGCCGGGATCGGCCCGCTGAATGATCAGTGCCGGCAACGACGCCACCGCGCTGGTGGCGCTTTGGATCACCGATGACATGATTTGCTGGAAGCCGTTGGTGACGCCGTTGAGCTGATTCTTCAACGTGGTCTGGATGCTCATGTCACCGCAGATCAAGTTGCTGTTCCAGCCCACGCCGACCCCGAGAGAGCGCATGCCAGCCGCACGTCCCATCGACACGGCGTTTCCGCCGCCGATCGAGTACATGACGTCATCGCCGATGACACTGCCGCCGGTCTGGTAGCCCAGTTGGCTCCAGGCCACACCGCTCGTCAGCGCGAGCGCACCGGCCACCGCCATGACGATCCTCGTGCGACGTACCCGGCGGGAGAACGGATTGAATGCAGGACGGAACTTCATGGCACCACCTCAGAGGAAATCGACGCTGCCGAGAAACACCTGGCCCCGGCGTTCGCAGCACGCATAGGGCCGCCACAGCGCCCAGGCGTAATCGCCTTGCCGGGCCTGTGTCAGGGCGCCGCTGCGCGGGAAGACCGAGCAGGACGAGGACAGGACTGGCGTGAGTTCCTGCCACTTGCCCGTCGAGGCATCGCTCTCCATGAGCGCGCCAGCCGGCCAGTAGCCATCGCGGGAGTTGGCGAGCAGCGGCTGATAAACGTGGATCTGTCCCCGGCGCGTGACGACATCGCCTGCGCGCTGGGCCACCACTGCACTGGCCTTGTGGTCGTCGGTCTGGTGCAGGAAACCCCCGCGGGGATACACGTTGCCCCAGAGGTTCATCGTGGTGCGTGCACCGACCTCACGCATGCCGGGAATTAGCGCCTCCGGGTAGGCCATCTCGGGCACGTTGTAGCGCCAGGCCAGCGTGTCCAGGGTGCCGAGCAAGTACGGCATGAACGCCGTGCCCGCACCCTCGCAGAAGTAGCCCGAGGACGACACGAACTGGTTGAACACCTCGACGCCCGGGTGCCCGATGACGTCCGCGTTCTTGAACTTGGCGAGGTTGTTTTCGTGGTCCTCGTTCGTCGTTCCGTCCCCGCCGGTTTGGGCGGATGGGTTGGGCGTGCTCATCGGCCGGACTTCGATCCAGGGGTTTTCGCCGGTGTTGCTGTAGCTGGAGACGATCGCATCGGGGATGTAGTGGCGGACCTTGATGGACGTGCGTACCGTACAGCCCGTCCAGGTGCAGTAGAGCCAGTAGCAGATCCCGACGACGCGGTATTCGAGGCAGTCTGGCGATGCCACCGAGCCGACGATGGTTGCGGTGTTGAGCGCGTAGCTGCCCGTGGCGCTGAGCAGCAGAACGGACGCCACGCCAGCACGCAGGCGGCGCATCAGGTCGAATGGGCGGGTCACGGCTGGGCCCTCCAGTGCTGCTCGATGCGAGCGACTGCGCGGGCCACATCCGGTTCGCCATAGACGACGTAGCGTTGATCCACCACGACGGCCGGGATGCTGGTGATGCCCAGGCTCCACGCGTCGGTGACGCCCTGGTAGGCGGAAGCGATGCGGCGTTGGAGATCGGTGCCGCCGCTGTTCAGTCGGCGCTTGACGATGGCGGTCGCCTGCTCGGGTTCGGCGGGCAGTTCCGCAGAAAGCTCCGCTTCGATCCGGTGCGCTTCGTCCAGCTCGATCAGCCGCTCGCCGCCCATGGTCTTGACCGGATGGCGGCTGTCGGTGATGACCAGCACATCGGCAGCGAATGTGGCCGGACTAAAGACACCCAAGGACACCGGCAGTGCAACGGCCAGGCCAAGGGCTCGCCAGCTTGGCGCGAACCTGGGAAAAGATGCTGGCATGACACGTGCCCCGGAAGTTGATCAGGGCCATAGTCAAACGCCGAATCCGGTGCAGCCCCCACAAACAATGCGCATCGCGGACACCCCGCATACCTGCTTGCTTCGGGGCAAGGAAGAAACGGAGGCCGAAGCCCCCGTTGTGATCAATGAACGATGCGCTACAGCAAGCTGTGCTCCGCGAAGGAGTACGGAATCCCCTGGCCAACGATGATGTGATCCAGTACCCGAACATCGATCAGCGCCAGCGCTGCCTGCAGTTGCTGGGTCAGCGCACGATCGGCGCTCGACGGCTCAGTGACACCCGAGGGGTGCTGGTGCGCGAAGACCACTGCGGCGGCTTTCAGCTCCAATACACGCTGCACGACGACACGGGGATAGACCGCAGTCGAATTGATCGTGCCCCTGAACATCGGCTCGTAGGCCAACACTTGGTGCATGCTGTCCAGGAAAACGATTGCGAATACCTCGTTGGGCTCAGCGACCAGTTTTAGACGCAGGTAGTCCCGCACGGCGGCCGGTCGGCTGAGGCACGGTCCGACTTTGAAGATCCGTCTCTCCAGCAGCGCGATAGCCTGCTGGATGATCCAGTCCTCACGCTGGGCTGCGACAGCGGAAAGCGACTCCACGCAGGAGTCATTGACGACGAGAGACATGGCGAACCTCCGGATGATGAGATCAGAGGGCGCACGCCCTGGGAGGGCAAGCCCTCCTGGGGATGAGAACAACGGAACAAGGTGCATCCACCACCACGCAGAGGTGATTGTTCGCGGCCAGGATGCGGAGCGAACGGGGAGCGGTCAGCGCAGAAGACTGCGCCGTAGCCTCAAGGACCGCGGGCTACCTGGGCATGTCGCCGACAACGTCGGCAGGCATTTCGGTGGCGGGTGTGGCGGGTGGTTCATCAGCGGACAGCATGTCCATGGCCGACAGCAAGGCATCGCCTTCGATCGGTCCCTGCAGCAGGATGGACTGACCCGTCTGGCGATCGAGCAGGCGCAGCGACGGCGTGGCCGTCACGCCGCTTTTCGTGGCTTCCGCGGCCTGGGCGCGGATGGCCGCGTCGACCCGCTCGCTTGCCATGCACTGCTCGACGGCCGGCGTCGATTCGGGGTAGCGCAGGCCATCGGGCAGTCCCAGGCCGTCGCTGCGCGTGTGGGCATAGACCCACTCGACGGCTCGCCAGAAGGCAGCATGCCCGCCGGCTTCGGCGACGCACTCGACCAGACGCGCCTCGGCCAACGCGGCCGGCTCGTGCGCAGCCAGCGGCTGGTGATGCCATTGCAGGGTCACGTCGGCGTTGCTGCCGACCCAGCGCTTGAGCTGCGGGAAGTACTCCCGGCAGAACGGACATTCCAGATCGGCATAGAGCGTCAGTGTGAAACGGCCCTCGGGGTTGCCCATTTTCCAGGGCGGCCCGGCCATCTGCGCCGTGCTAGCCGGCGTGGGCGACTGCGATGAGGATTCGCCGGGCGACCGGGACACGAGCCAGATCAGCAGCAGCGCGACCAGCGCAGCAGTCAAGGCCCAAGGCCAGCGGGGCCGCCTGTGGCGACGGCGGAACGCCTGGACTTGTATCGGAATGGAAGGACGCTTCTGCTCCATGGTGTTCTCCGGCTTACGACAGTTCCAAGGCCGGCGACTCGATGCCGCGTGCCTGGTCGATCTTCTCGGCGACCTTGAAAGCTGCTTCCAGCTCGGTGCAGCCGTATTGCTGCATGAGCTGGTAGCGCTCTGCCTTCTCTTCGGGTTCGGTTTGCGCGAGCGCGAGGTACAGGCTCGGCGGCACGGCGCGGAACAGCACTTCCATGCTCTTGGAGAGGATGACGCCCTCGGTGAATTTCCCCGCCTCTTTGCGCGCCGAAAGCATCAGCGCTTTCTGCGCGGGCGAGAGTTCGCGGAACCGGGCGATCTTCTCTACCTCGTCCGGCGGCATCGACAGGCAGATCCACCACTCGATCATGTTGAGCATGGGTTCCGCGGCGCGCGGCAGATCGTCGATATTCTGCGTCGCGAGCCAAAACCAGGCACCCAACTTGCGCCACATCTTCGTGATCTTCACGACGTAGGGCGCGAGCAGCGGGTTCTTGGTGATGATGTGCCCTTCATCGGTCACGTTGATGATCGGGCGGCCCAGGTACTGGTCGCGCTCGGCGATGTTGTTCACCGTGCTGATCAGGCTGATGTAGGCGATGGAAAGCTGCGCGTTGTAGCCTTCGCGGGCATAGGTCGCCAGATCGACCAGGGTGATGTCGGCCTCGGGCCACGGCGTGCCGTCGCGGTCGAACATTTCGCCATCGGTGCCTTGACAGAACATGTCCATGGCATCTGCCATCTCCAGCAGCCGCACGCGCCGCATCTCTGGCAGCGTTGGGTCCTGGCCGCGCTCGCGCAGCGCGTTGCGCACGTCGCGCGTGAGCACCGTGCGCTTCTCGGCCACGCAATGCTCGGCGGCGTCGAGGATGCACTGGCGGATGAGCGAGCGATCGGCCCGCGTCATCCGGGCCTCTTCTTTATCCTCGCCGCCGGTGATCATCAGCCGTGCGGTGATTTCCAACTCGCCGAGTACGTCGCGCTGCTCGTCCGCTTCCATGGCCGATGCATCGGGTGGCATGTCCTCGTCCAGCACATCGGCATCCAGCGTCTGCACGTCGCTCGGCGTTTCGATCAGCCGACGCGCGTCGGCGAACGGCGCCAGGCTGATGCCCGAGCCAGGGGCCAGCTTGACCCGGTTCACAGTCAGGCCCAGGCGCTTGGCGAAATCGCTGAACAAGCCGAAGCTGTTGCCGGCTTCCACGATGAAGAGGCGCGGCCGGTAGATGGCCGTGACCTGGTTCAAGAGGTTGTTGAGCGTTGCGCTTTTGCCGGAGCCGGTGGGGCCGAACAGGAACAGGTGCGCGTTCATCTGCCGATCCAGGCGGTTGAGCGGGTCAAAGGTGATCGGCCCGCCGCCTCGATTGAAGAACGTATTACCCGGATGGCCCGTGCCCTGGCTGCGGCCCCAGGCCGGTGAGAGGTTCGCCACGTGCTGGGCGAACATCAGTTGGGTGAACCAGTTCCGTCGATCCTGGCTCGGGTTGTAGCAGCACGGCAGCCAGCGCAGATAACTGTTCAAAGGCGCGACTTCATCGTCCTCGCGCACGGGCTGCAAACCGGCGTTAAGCATCACGTTCGCCAGATCAAGGCCGCGCCGGTCCAGTTCGGCTTCATCCCGGCCGCGCAAATAGAACGCCAGTGTTCCCCGGTACAGCTTGTGCGCGCTGCCGATCAGCGAGCGGGCCTCCTGCACATCCTTGAGCGTCTGTTCCGATGCCAGTGTTTCGCCGACTGCCTTCTTCGCCAGGTGGTTCAGGTGCGATTCGAGGATGTCCTGGGGGGTCGCCACCATGGTCAGACACATCGTCGTGTCCTCGGGCATCTGATCGAACAGCGTATTGATCGCATCGCCTTTGCGAGTTTCGCCAGTCAAATGCCCCGTGCCGGGCGGCATGCGCAGCCGGTCAGTGACCAGCACACGATGCGGCATGCCGTCGAAGTGCCAGGTGCCGTGCTCCGCGTCCGAACGTGGCTGGCTGAAGAAAAGCCGCTGGCTGAAATCCCGTCCGCTCGCCAGCTCGATCTCACCGTCTTCTGTCTCGTCGGGGTAGCGTGCCAGCGCATAGAAGCGTTCGCGGTCCTCGACCCCAGGGCCGAGCAGCGTGGGACGCGGGTTAAACCACCGCAGTAGCCAGTCATGGACGTCGGCCGCGACCATGCGCCGGGCCTGGATGCCGGCGTTCGCCAGCCCGCCACACAGGCGATCACAGACGATGTTCAGCATCTGCTCGGGCGTCTGGCCGCGGCGGCTCGCCTGCCCGGTGGCCCGGCGATAGACGACCATGCGCACGCGCCGCGTCTGGCCGCGCCAACGCAGCCGCGTGACCACCGTGTCCTCGAACAGCCCGCCCGGCTTCGCTACCGCGCGCAGGTGGTGTCCGAAGAAGCGAAGGTAGAACTCGGTGAAAGCCGTATTGCGGGCGCGCGGCTGCACGTAGTCGCGCAGGGTCTGCATGTACTGGTCGAAGCTGGGTTCGTCCTGGGCGTAGAGCTGGAGTACCCAGGGGTTCTCGTCCAGTTCATCGAACGAGTCCTGGAGCGCGTTCTCCAAGGCGTCGCGGGCATGCGCGAGCCAGCCGGGTTCCCGGCCCTCGGTGCCCAGCGGCACCAGCTCGTAGAATGCCGCGACCGATTGCCCGTCTTCCAGCAGCATGGACTTCGAATCGGGCAGGAACTCCACCCAGGGCAGGAATTCCGCGAACGACGGCGCGACGTCGTACAGCGCCTGCTCGTCGGCCACGGTCGCCGGCCTGCGGCCATGGACCGCCGTGCCGGGTTCTGGGATGCCGGCCTGGCGCAAGGCCTCGACGTGGCGTTGCCAGCCCTCCGGCCGCTCGTCATCGCCTGCGCCGGATGCGGCCAGCTTCGGCGCGGCCGACTTGTGCCAGGGGAGTTTCCAGCGCATCAGTAGTCCTCCACGCGCTCGCCCGGCATGGCGTACTGCACGCGCTGGTACAAGGGAAAAACCGTCGTATAGCCCGGCACGGGCACCGGGTCCGTGCCTGCCAGGTGCGGGTACACGTACATCACCAGGTCGGGATTCGGCAGGCGCTGGAACTGGCGATAGACCTCGTTGCGCGCTGTGCGCGTGTAGCGCATCTGCTCGGCGGGCGCGGCCTGTACATCCATCTCGGTCAGCGGCCGGCGCAGGCTCTGGCGCGCGTCGAGCAATTGCCTGCGTGCCACCTGGCCGGCGCCACCGCCGCCGTCACCGGCGTTCTGCTGCCAGATGTCCATCATCGTGCTGTCGCCGTGGGGCAGCAGCTTTTCCTTGCTGGTGGCGCAGCCGCCGAGCACCGCGACGGCAAGGGCCAGCGCCAGGCCCTTATTCAAGTTCGAGAGCATGGCTTTCTCCTGCACGGTGATCGACCTTGCGACCTTCGGGATCGAAATCGATGGCGAGCGGCTTTTCGAGGTGGACGGCGACCTTTGCGCCGGGTTGGACATAGACGGCGGCGAAGGCCTGGCCGTACAACTTGTTCACCCAATCGGCCATGTCGCGCACGCCACCGGCCAGGATGCGACCTACGGCCTCGTTGCTGGAAATGCCGACGCTGCCGATGGAACCGTCTGCGCCCACGTAGGACATCTGACCGCTGTCGCTGTCGATGAGCGAGGCCACGCCAGCACCCGCCGCGGTGATCAGCGCCTGCGAACCGAGGTACTGCTGGGCGTTGCTGCGCCGCTCTCCGCTGACGCAGGGAATGCCATAGGGATCGCTGATCCAGCCCAGGCCCCCACTTTGAGAGTTCTGCTGCTGGTTGTTCTGCTGGTTGCCGTCGCGGTCTTCGGGAATCGTCCGAATGGTCCCGTCATGGAACACAAAGGTGATGCTGCGCACCTGGCCGCGCACGCAAGAGAGCGTCCAGTCGCCCGAGGCCGTGCCGGAAAACACGGCGCCCGCCACGTCGGGAATGTCGATACCGTTTGCCGTGAGATTGTCGGGACCGACCAGGACTTTGAACGGATACGGATCGTTGACCGTACCGTCGATCGGCACGCGGCCGATCAGCGCCGTCATTGCCACCGATCCCATCAGCGTCGAGTTGGTCGGCACCGTATAGACCGGCTTGGCGCTCTTGACGCCTGCGGCGCGGGCGCCCGCGTTCGCCACGGTTTGTGCCGTGGTTTCCAGCGTGCTCTGCGCGGGGCCGAAGCTCGTCGGAAAGCTCATGCCGCCACCCGTGCCGCGACTGCCGTTACGCCCATCAGCGGGCTTCGCGTCGTCCGGCTCGACCCAGCGCACGCCGCCTTCCATGCCTGCCTCGTCGCCGTTACGCAGCCCCAGGCCCACGGGTAGATCGGCGTGGCCGCCGCCGCGCCCGCCGATGCCTTCCAGGCGCCGCTGCAGGTCGGCGAGCAGTCCCTCGGTCTGCTGGCGTTCGCTGGCTGCCTGCTGCTGGTCGCGGCGCAGGTTGGAGCGCTCGGTCTCCAGCGCCGAATTGATGCGCTGGTCGATCGAGTTCTCGCGTTGGCGCAGGCGCTGGTTCTCTTCGCGCTGGGACTTGTTGTCGGACAGCGCCGTCTGCAGTTCGGTGCGCAACTGCTTCACTTGCGCCACGAGCGTCGCCACGGTATCGCGGGGGGTATCGCCCTCGATGCCCAGCGCCTTCATCTCCTCCGGCGTGAGCTTGGCGCCGGCATCCGCAGCGGGCGGCGCCGACGAGCCTCCACCCGAAAACAGCCGGATGGCGACGAACAGCACCAGCAGGGCCACGGGGATCATTAACCACTTCAGGAGTCCGTTACTGCGCATGGCGGGCCTCCTTGTCGTCGGTGGCCTCGGCTTCGGGCTGCGGCAGATGCACGGCTGGGTCGAAGCGGTTGATCGCCGGCAGCAGCGATTGCGCGAGGCCGTGCCCCCGCGTCACCAAGTACAGGACGGTCGTGTCCTCTGGCGTCCCGCGCGGGCCGAGTGCTTCGTGCTGGAAGGTGGCGGTGAGGAAATCGCCCTGCAACACGCGCGGGTCCAGGGTGATCCAGCCGCCGCTGCTATTGGTGAGGCGCACGGCTGTGACCCACTGGTCTTCCAGACGCCACGAGGCGAGCGCAACTGCGCGCACCGGCAGCGTCGGCACCAGCGTGCCGAGGTCGAGATCGCGGCGCAGGTTCACCCGCATGACGCCCGGCAGCGGCTCCACGGTGCGCAGCGGTGCGTAGAGGTTCTGCGCGGCGAAGCGCGTCAGCACGACCGGAACCGGGGTTTCACGCCGCGCTGCCCGCGCGCCTGCCTGGTCCTGGGCGCGCGCCGGGGCGTCGTCTGCTCCGTCGGCTTGATCGCCATAGCGCGTCGGGGCGCTGTCGCCCTCGACGATGCGCACCGGCTCCAACTCGGCTTCGCCGTCCTTGGCCGGCTCGGCCGCGATATCGAGCAGAATCAGCGCGCCCGTGTCGGCATCCTGCAATTGCAGCCGTGTGGGCTCGATCGGCTCGCTCGCGCGCAGGTACACCGCGCCGCCCGCACTCTGCACCCGCAAGCGCTCGCCGACGCCCGCGGGCACGCCCACGCGGACGTTCCGGTTGATAAACACGACGCGCTCCTGCCCGACACGCAGGGGCACGGCCAGGGGCATGCGTTCCCAGCGAAGGATCTCCACGGCCTGGGCAAAAGGAGCCGAGGCGACGGCCAGCAGCCCCAGCAGTGCGAGTACAAGGTGCTTCATGGGGTTTCTCCTTGAGGCGCTTGCGGAGACAGGCCGCCAGGTGCCGGGCGCGACGGCTCCGGTGTGCTGATGCGCTGGGGCGCACCCTCGTAGCAGTCGAGCGCCAGGCCAAACGGATTGCGAGCGGGATCGATGTCCACCCGCGTGACTTTCACGGGGTAGCGCACCAAAGCCCGCTTGACTTGTTCCGCCCCGTAGTACTCGTCTGCGGTGATGTCCAGCGTCACCACCCAGTCGCGGTCGGACACCACGCGCACGCGCGCCGTGGGGTCGTCACCGTAGCCGCGACCGGGGATTTCGTAGATGCCGCGCACGCGCTGACGCAGCTCGCCCGTGGAGCGGCGATAGTCGTAGTCCGCCCGCAGGAAGGCCTGGCAGGATGGGGTGAGGTACGGCGAGAGCGTGTGGAGATTACGCGCATAGTCCTCTTCGCCATTTGTCGGCCAGCGGTTGAGGGTCTGAAACACGTAGAACGTGAACGCATAGACCGATTCGGGCGGCACTTCCCACCACTTGCGGGTACTGCCGGAGCGCAGATCAGGCGGGACGTGGATGGTCAGGTCGCGCGGAGCGCTCCACCAGCCGCCGCCCATGACCAGGGCGACGATGACCAGCGCGCCAGCACCCAGGCGAAGCGTCTTGATGTGCGCCTGCAGATGGGTGATCTCGTTCTTGAAGCGGCTCATCGTGCCCCCCTTGCAGCAGACCTTCGGGTGGTCCAGAAGCCGGAGCGTGAGATCAGCACATGGCCGCCCACCCAGCCCGCCACCAGCGGATAGCGCGTGGCGATGCGCCACTGGAGTTGCCGATACAGCCAGGTGTCGGGACGCCCACGCTTGAGGCGACGCAGGATGCCGCCCCCGATGAACACGCCGAAGGCCACGCCCAGCACGACGAACGTGGGCGCGAGCGCGATCGTGCGGAACACCCAGGACAGCGGCGCACCGACCAGCAGGCCGGCGGCGCCGGACAGGCCGCAGCAGATCCACAGCTCGTCGGCGGTGAGGCCGCGCACGACAACGGGATGGCGGTTGAGCCGGTGCGGAAGGAACGTGACCGTCCCGTCAGCACGGACGTGCTGCTGCTCGGACATACCGGCCTCGCCTTACAGGATGCCGGTGGCTTCGGTGAGCAGCCAGATGCCGATCACGAGCAGCACCGCGCCGATGGCGACCGTGAGGCCGAATTGGCCCCAGGTTTTGCGACCAGTGTGGATTTCCGCGTAGGTGCCGTAGGCGTGGTAGCACACGCCAATGAACATCGACGCCACAACCAGCAGGGCCACGAGCATGATGATGTCGTAGCCGTAGTTCCTGATCGTTTCCATGATGCCGTTGCCCGTGCCGCGGGTCGGGTTCTCCAGTTGCGGCAACCCCTGCGCGAACGACAGCGCGGGCAGCGCGGCGGCGCCCAGAGCCACGGTGGCGCGCTGGACAAAACGGGAAGTGAGGATGCGGTTTTGCATGGTCAGGCCTTTCAGGTCAGGAGAGGAGGAAGAAACTCAGGACGAGGTACATCGCGACGAAGCGGATGCAGACGCCGAGGAACTGGCGCTGGTTGAGGTGGCTCTCGGACCACCCCACGTAGGCCGTTCGGATGGCCCAGACGCCCCAGACGAGCAGGACCGCGAACACGACGCCGACCAAGACGGTCGCCATCGCGGAAGGCGCGATGCCGCTGTTGGCTTGAAATGCCGAGACCTGGGCGCCGTTCATGGCTTGACCTCCGCGGTCGTCGGCGATGGCTCGACGGCCCGCTCAGTGCGGTAGTCGCCGGCCAGTTCGGAGGGGTCGCGCGGCTGGGCACGCGAAGGTGAGAGGTGGGCCTGGATACCGGCGCGCACGCGCGCTAGGTCAGCCAGCAGCCGCGGGTAATCGAAGTGGTAGCGCTCTCCCGGCTGGATGGGGGCATGCGCGGCGCTGTCGGCGACGGTGCGCTCCAGCGCGTCGAGCTGGCGCAGCGCCGCGACCAGTTCCTGGCGCTGCGTGGGGGGCTCGGCCAACGCCATCGGGGACTGGCCCAGCAGGAGGGCCGTCACGAGAAAAGTGGGCACGCCGCGATGCGCGGCGCGCAGCCAGATCGGAGCCAACATCGCGCCATTCCTGTGAAATCAGCAATGGCTTGATCGTGGAGATCAGGGCTGCTTTAGGCCACAAACAATAGGAACTGGGGCCGACCGGATTAGGTGCGCAGCGATCCGCAAATACAGGAGCGAACGACGCTTTGTTCTACAGTGCGTCCCAAGAAGATGGCTGTCCAGCACCCGGCCACAAACCCAGGGCGACGAGCCGTTGTTCCTTATCAGGCCACTCTTGTTTGCTGCGGCATGCGACTGTCCATCGCGCCGCGGCAACGCTGGGCTGCTGAAGGAGCGCCTGGAAGTAGATCGCATCCACGGGGGACAGAGAGTGGCCAAGCACGACGACCTTCTGGATGGCTCCCAACGCCTGAAAAAACGTCCTATGCTGGGCGATCAGTTCCTCGGAACGCTTGAAGGTGGCTGAGAAGTAGTCGTCGATGATGTCGTTGGCTTCAGCCACCCGGGTATCGATCTCCTCGATATCCGGACGGTCGTTGAGCGAGGGGCGGGATTGGGGATTCCAGGCGTGGCCCAAGACCAACTCATCGTCTGCCGCATCGGATCGGCCGTGGATGTGCAGAACACGTGCCAGATCGATGCCATAGAGAGTGTCCAACGTGCTCGTGTAGTTGAAGGTCAGGAACAGCGCCTGTGGATCCAGCGTCGCAAGCCGTCGCGGGGCGGTGTCGTGTGTCGGGATGGGCAAGTCTCGGATCCATTCGGCAAAGCGCGTCCGAAGCCCCTTGGACAGTCGCTCGACGACGTTCCCCACCTCGTACTGAAAGTCGTGGTGCCCTGAATCACTCCAGTCCTCGGCACCATAGGCCCCCATGAAGTGCCCCAAGTTGTCGACCAGCATATCGGCATCCAGTTCAGCCAGGGCTAATTCCAAGTCGCACCAGTCGTCTCCGGCTGGAAGGTAGTCCTCGACCTCGCGATGAATGTCCCGGTCTGTGGCCAGGACATACTCCTTGAACTGTCCGAGGCCCGATGGAATGCCGTGCCACAGGTCGAATCCATTGCCGACTACATAAAGCGTGGTGGGGTGCACGGTGTGCTCCTTAGGTCCCAAGAATCCGAAGTGTCTGGGCATTGAAGGTTATGGTCGATATAGTAATATCAAATAGCGTAAATAACCCATTTGAGGAGTCAGTCATGAGCGTCGTTGCAGACCGTCTCGGCGTGTCGACCCTTGTGGGTACGCCCAAAGAGATTCAGGCTCAACTCGCTCGGTCGCAGGCTGACCACGTGCTGGTGGTGGCGTTCGACCACATCAAGCCCAGTGTTTTCGCGGCATTGGCGGAAAACTTCACCAACGTCGCTTCATCCATGTTCGAGGTGCTGCTTGAACGTCAGGACCGCGAATCGCTCGAACGGCTGGCAGAAATGCTCGTGCCGCGCAATCCGCTGTCGCCCCGGCTGCTCAAGGAAGCGAGCCTGCTGGTGCAGGCGCGTAAGGCGGTGTTGGAAAGTGGAGACTGGTTGACCGCCGCGAACATCGCACAACTCGCGGAACTGAGCACCCGGAACCCGAGCGCTCAGCCCAATAAGTGGAAGAAGCAACGCCAAATCTTCGCTATCAACCACGGTGGCATCGATTACTTTCCGGACTACGGGCTGGATCGTGACGCTGGTTTCCGTCCACTGAAATCGCTGGCCAAAGTGATTGAAACCTTCGAAGGACACAAAGACGGCTGGGGCATGGCTTATTGGTTCCGCTCCGAAAACAGCTTCCTGGGTGGAAATCGTCCCCAGGATCTACTCGCTTCGGCACCGGACCGTGTCATTGCGGCCGCTGTGGATGAAATTCTTGAAATGACCCATGACTAAGCGATGCGCCAATCTGCCCGCCGATGGCGAGCCACCTAGTGAACCATCCTCGGCCGCGTCTGAGCCTTCGCACAACGACGTCGGTGCCTACGATGCCGTGCTCGAATTGGCCGACAGGATCGGAGTGTCCATTGTCCAGGGGAAGAGTTGAATGGAATGCTTCCGGATCGATGAAAGTGGTTATACCGGCTTTGACCTGATGAACCCTGAGCAGCGGTTCCAAGGAGCGACGGCCATCGCCATTGAGGATGACGAGGCCGGGCGCCTGATCCGGGAGCACTTTCCCAAGCTTCAGGCGGACGAACTCAAGTACCGGGCGTTGGCTCGGCGCCCAGCCAATCACCCCCGTCTGATGGCGCTGCAGCGCGACTTGCTAACCGACCACAAGTGCGTGACCTACGTCTGCGACAAGCGCTACCTGTTGCTGCTGATGTTCCTGGACTACGCGGTCGAGCCGTTCTACTACGAGCGCGGCATGGACTTCTACGAAGACGGGCAGAACTACTCGCTTGCGTCGCTGCTGTATACGGTTGGACCGACGCTCCTCGGCAAAGGCGCGCTCGACCGGCTGTTGGTCAGCTTCCAGCGCGCGGTGAAGGAAAAGAGCTCGGAGGCGCTTGGGAACCTGATCGATGCGGCGTGCGCATCGCGCTGGTGGGAACTGCCGGAAGCGCTTGGCCCGCTTGCGCAGTTCGCTGCCCCTGAATGCCTGAAGGCGATCGTCACGCCGGGCGTCAACACCGATGCTGCTTTCGTGGTGCTGCAGTCCCTGGTCAGTCGGATGGAAATCATGGCTGACGGCCCGTATCGGGTCGAGCACGATCAGTCCAAGAACCTGCTCACTTATCACGACCTGCTGCAGCGGTACATCCGCCATGAGAAACCGATCACGTTTCGTCAATCGGAGATCGCCAGCATCACCTTTCCGCTCAAGCTTCAGTCCGTGACTCAGATCGATTCAAAGCACAGTCCTGCAGTGCAAGTGGCGGACGTGATGATCGGCGCGGCCATCGAAGCGGCGAATACGCTTACCGGACAACGCGCCGGGGTACTGGATGCCGAGAAGGTCATGGCGCTGTACGCCGATCATCAACTGATCCATATGCTGCCCTCGATCGACTTCGAGGAGCAAAAGCGTTTCCGTCAGGGATCCCAAGCGGGGCAGGTCATCGACTATTTTGCTGAGAACTTCCACAAACCGTAATAGCGAATGGAAGCATGACCCGCCTGTGCCTACTGCGCTGGCGACCGATCAACATCATCAAGGACGCCATCGAAGCGTCTTCCTGTGTAGAGGGGGCTGCATGGCAAGCATTCATTCGGAGTACCACCGCTTCTTGGCGCACTTGGCGCAACGCCAGGTGCATGACGACGTGTGCCGGCTCGCGCATCTGGTGCTTGATCACCTGCAACCTCTGGCTGAAGTTGGTGCAGCGCGCCGTGGACGCTCCACCCGCATGGCGCCACTGGCCGTCGCCCATTTGGCGCAGATGCCGGTCGCGTACCAGGGAGATGGCCACGGACCCGAAGTCGGGCCGGCGCTGGGGCGCCTGCGCCAGCTTGAGGTGGGACCGTTTCGCGGATTCATGCGGCAAGAGACATTCGACCTCAGCCACGACATCACTTTGGTCTATGGCGCCAACGGTACCGGCAAGAGCAGCTTCTGCGAGGCGCTGGAAGTGGCGATGCTCGGCTCCATCAGCGAGGCCCAAGTCAAGCGGGTCGACCAACGGACATACTGCAACAATGCCCGGTTGCGTCGCCATGTCGCGCCCGTCCTGTCTTCCGGAGCACCAGACCAGGCCCAGGCTGTGCAGCCCAACGAAGCGGAGTACCGCTTCTGCTTCATCGAAAAGAACCGCCTCGATGACTTCGCCCGCATCGCGGCGCGTACTCCGGGCGATCAGCGGCAGCTCATCGCTACCTTGTTTGGCGTGGATCAGTTCAGCGACTTCGTGCGCGGCTTCAATCCCGCGCTCGACCAAGACCTGATGCTCGTCGGCGCCCAGGCTACTCAACTCGCGCAGCGGCGCTTGCAGTTGGCGAACTCTGAACAGACGATCGCTGCTTATCCGCAAAAGATCGCGGCGGTGGAGAACTCCGAGCAAGCGCTGGCGCAACGAATGTCGCCCGGCGCGACGTACCAGGCTTGCGTTGACTGGCTGCTCGGCACACCGGAGCAGCAAGGGCGGCTGCCGTACGTCCAGGCGCAACTGGTTGCCGTCCCACCTGCCGTTCATGAGGTGAGCCAAGCGCGGCTGCAGACGCTGCTGGATGAGGCTTATCACCTTCAAGGCCTGTGGCAGGCGGCCACCGGACAGCTTTCGGCGCGTGCTGGGGAAGTGTCGTACGCTAAGCTCTACGAGGCTGTGCTGGCCTTGACTGACGGGGCGACCACCTGTCCCGCATGCGGAACCGGATTGGCTGCTGTCGCACAGGATCCTTTCGCCAAGGCCCGCACGGGCCTGGAGCAGCTCGCGCAGTTGGCCACCCTCCAGCAGCAGGAAGCCGGCCTACGGACGCAGTTGAGCGAGGCGGTGCGGGCGCTGTGGGACGAGATGCGTCGGGTAGTCGCGGTTGGCGCAAACGCTTGTCCTGCACAGTTGCAGGCAGCAGGCCTGCCTCCATTGCCGCCTACCTCGACAGGCGCCTGGCTTGGCGCATGGGTCGATGGCGACCGGCGTGCCTGGAACGCTCTGCTGCAGGTCACGGAAATCATCGAGCGCGCCGACGCGCAAGCCCGCGAAGCGCATGCCCTGCGCGGGGCGCTGGCCCGGGAGCGGGACGCACTGGACCAGCACCGGCTGGAGATCGAACGGCTGCGGACCATACGCATGACAGCCGACCAAGAAATGGCCGCTGCCCGCCAGACCGTGGCCCAATTTGACGAGGCGAACCGTGAGTTGATCGAGTCGGTCGCAACCGAAGTGCCGGTAGTCGCGCACCACCTGCGGGTCAAGGCCGCCTACGACGGCTTCTTGCCCGAAATCCAAGCCTACTTGGCCGCATTGCCGGGCGTGCTGCTCCAGGGCCTCGGAGAACAGGCACGCAATCTGTACAACGCATTCAATCGTGCTGATCCGCCTGGCGACCTCTTGCACGCGTTGTGGCTGCCTGTCGCCGAAAACGGCAAGATCGAAGTAGAGTTCACCGGTGAGCCTGGCGTGCGCTATGACGCGCTGGTGGTCTTCAGCGAAGGGCATATCAAGTGCCTGGGTCTGGCGATTCTGCTGGCGAAGAACATCGCGCAGGGGTGCCCCGTGGTCATTTTCGATGACGTCGTCAACGCGATCGACGATGACCATCGTGACGGAATCTGGCGTACCTTCTTCGAGGATGGCTTGCTCGTCGGCAAGCAGGTCATCCTCACCTCACACGCCGAGGAGTTTCTGCACCGGATCCAGCAGGAATTGGGCGCCCGGCGGGCCGGGTCCATCAAGCGCTACAAGTTCCTCCCGCACCAGGGCGAGCATGAGCTGCGCGTTGACAGCGATCCACCGACGAAGAACTACGTCCTGTTGGCCCAGCAGGCGTTGGCAGCCGATGAGAAGCGTGAGGCGCTGCGCCAGGCGCGGCCCGCGCTGGAGAGTCTGACTGACCGTCTCTGGACTTGGCTGGGCCGGCGAGCAGATGGGCGCATCGAACTCAAGCTAGGCGGGCCACGCTCCCCCTGGGAATTGAACAACAAATGCGCAAAGTTGAGATCAGCCGTCGATCGCATCTCCGCGCAGCATGCTGGCGCGCCAGACGTCGTTGTCGCTTTGACCCGGCTGCTTGGTGTTGGTGCAGGAAGCATTGAATGGGGGTGTCTCAACAGCGGTGTCCACGATTCCCAGCGAGACCACGAGTTCGACCGCTCCTTAGTGAGAGTCATTGTCGAATCGATTACGGCGTTGGACGCTGCGTTAGATGTTCTGCAGAACCGATGAGCACTACAGCCACGCGGGACAGCATTCGCCTAAAGGTATTTCTTGAAGCTGCCCGCGGTCAGGCTCACGGCCAGCCCCAGCAAGGCGGCGCTCGGCAGCAGAATCAGCAGTGGATGCACCGAGATCGGCAAGGCCAGGTACGTGACCCAGGGCAGAACGGCCAGCGGCATCAGGCTTGCTTTCGCGCGGTGGTAGATGAAGCCCGATTCGCGGCCCGCGCCGAACCGGCGCACGTCCCTCCGCACTAGGCCGTCGATCAGGCCGACGAATGCCGCGGTGAGGATCAGCGGCAACGTGAGCACCAGGACCAGCAGGCGCACAAGGAAGGTCAGCGTCGTGAAGGCTGCGGCGATCAGGTAGCTCTCGGTCCAGACATAGGCCTGGCTGATGTAGTAGCGAAAGTTGCGTGTCTGCCCGTGGCTGGGTGCACGGGCGCGCTCGGCGGTCTGGCTCATGCGCTCCAGCAAGCCCGAGCGCACGAACACCCATTCGTATCCGGTATCCACCAGCTCGTGCGCCGTGCGCCCCGGTTCCTGCACGACCACGCTGCGCGTGAAGTGGTTGGACAGGTGCCCCAACTCGTACTGCAACATCTGCTGGGAGTGTCGCCAGCCCTCGTCCTTCCAGAACAGGTGCATTCCGACGCACTCCACGACAATGGAGAACAGCAGCGAGCCGATCAGCACCCCCAGCAGCCGGAACGGCAAGGTGATGGTGCCGACGATCAGGCCTTGGCGCTGGTTCTGCTCCCGCTGCGCGGTCGAGGCGGCATCCTTCATGGCGAGGCCTCATTGCCGGCGCTGTCGTCGGTGGCCACCGGGCCAGGTTCGGCCGCAGCGGCATCATCCAACAGGTCGTCGGGCAAGGCCCCGTCCTGCAACGCCGGGGAACTGGTGAACTCCCACCACTGCGTGGCCTCGCTGTAGCTCTGGCGCATGTAGCCCGCCAGTTGTTGCAGATCCTGCGGCATGACCTCATCGGGGTCCGGTGCCGGCAGCGGCATGCGAACCTTCCAAAGCTGGCCGCCCTGCAACAATGCGAAACATTGGCCCTTGGGTAAGGCGACGACGTGCGACGGCTCGATCATCGGCACGCTGGACATGCTGATGCGGTCCTGCGTGTTGCTGGTGAAGTCCGTCGCGCCGCGGATGTCCGAGCTGTCGGTCGCGCCGGAGACGATGGTGGTCGTATAGACCTCGACCTTCGGCAATTGCCGGGTCAGCAGTTCGGCGGTGGCCGTCTCCCTGACCCTCAGCATGAACAGATTGTTGAAATTGCCAATCACTTGACCCGCTTTGGCGCGGTTCCCGATACGGGCCTCGATGTCCGAAAGCGTCTGCGTGTACGCGGTGACCTGCAGACCGGCGCCGCCGCCTTTGTTGATCAGCGGCACGAACTCGTCACCCATCAGTTCATTGAATTCATCCGCGTGGACGTTGATCGGCACGCGCGTGCCAGCCGATGCGCCCGGCAGGCCGTCATCGATCCCGTGCTTGTAGATATGGCCTGCCACCGAAACGAGATCGCTGAACATCGAGTTGCCGACCGCTGCGGCGACCTCGGCATCGGATAGCGCGTCCAGGCCCACATAGACGACTGCGCGCTTTCGGATGACCTGCATCCAATCGAAGATCGGGCGGGGGTCGGCCAGGTCGGAATAGTTCGGCGCCAGAAGCTGGGAAATCTTCCCGCTGGTGAGCTTCTCCAGCAGCGGCAGCAAAGACGCGACGATCTTGTCGAAATACGTCTTGTCGTAGCGAACCGCCGAGCGCAGGCCGTCGAGCACCGGGTCGTAGTTACGGGCCTGGGATAGGTACTGCTCCAGCGCCACCACGCGCTTCTCGCGCCCAATCATGTTGCGCGGGATGTTCTTCTCGTTGAGCTTGGCCTCGATCTGGACGATCACCTCCCAGGCTTTGGGCTCGGTCTTGGCGAAGTAGTGCTGGGCGTACTCGATGAACAGCGCGTCGATGTTGATGACGTGCCGCTGGATCAGCATGTAGTCCGGGCGCTGCCCCAGTTCCACCAAGGCGCGGGCAATGATGTTGACGAAGCGCCACGCGAATTCCCTGAAGGCTGCGCTGTTGCCTTCGCCGGAGAGCTGCCCCGCGATGCGGGTGGCGACTTCCGAGATGCGACCGAATCGGCCTACGGCGTTGTAGCGTGCCGAAATGTCCGGCCACCCCAAATGGAAGACATAGAACTCGCCTTCGCGGCCCGCGCGCTTGGCCTCGACATACATCCGCTTCAGGAGATCGGCATCTCCTTTGGGGTCGATGACGATCACGACCTCGTGTTCGCCCGCGGCGTTCCTCCGGCGGATGTCTTGAGTGACGAAGAGTTCGGCCAAACGTGTTTTGCCCACCCTTGTCGTTCCCAAAACCAAGGAGTGGCCCACGCGCTCACCCAGCGGCAGGCTGACGTCCACCTCGTCGGGTTCGATGCCGTGCAGGCGCGGCAGGCCGCCCACTGGCGGCAGCGGCCGCACCGGATTGAAAGGCACGTCCCAGCCGGTGAGTTTCGATAGCCGGGACAGCGGGAACGGCGCGAACTCCAGCCGTTCCTCCAGGCGCCGGGCCAGCCGATAGGCCGGCGTCGGCTCGACGTAGCGCCGAAACTCTGGCCGGTACGTCTGCATGAGCCTATGGGTGTGTTTCTGCTCCCACAGAAAGCCGCGTCCCACAAACAGACGTTGCTGGCTGACCGGCACGTCCTTGCTGGTCATCACGTAGCGCGGCAGGCGACGGATGTTGCGCCGGTAGCACAGGATGACGCGGGCATCGCGGTAGCGGATCGCGCCATAGGCTCCGAACGCCAGCGCGCTGCCGACACCCATGGCGGGGCTCAGCGCGAGCGACCACGGGGCCACCAGGGACAGAAACGCGGCGCCTGCACACGCCGCGACGGTATATAGCTCCACCGCTGGGCGAAGCAGAACCTCGACCGGCTGTTTCCCCGACATGGCTTCATTGCTCGATGCCGGTGGCCGTGACTAGCGCCGGGTAGTGCCGCAGGCCCAAGCGCTCGGCCAAGTCGTCGCCGGACACGGGCGCAAGCGGCACGCCGGACGCCAGTGCGCGCAGCCGCGCCAGGCCTTGCACGGTCTCGACGTTGACCACCAGACCGACCGCGCCGCGCTCGCGCAATGAGGCTGCATGGCGGCGCAACCAGGCCTGGGAAGCCTCGTCGTCGCCCACGACCACGAAGGGACGCAGGCCCGGGGCCTCGATCACCCGCCGCGCGACGGTGCCGGGCGTGAGCTTGGCGCTGCGCACCGGCAACATCGCGGCCTCATCCGCCGGCGTGGCCGGGATCTGAGTCGCAGGGATGGGCGATCGGGCCGGAGTGTTGGCGCGCGGCTGGAGGCTCAGGGCTTCGTAGTACGGCAGCGCCGACGTGCCGCCACGGTCTTCGACCAAGATCAGCGGCTCGCCGGCACGCGAGGCCAGCGGCAGACCCGCCAGCAGCACGAGCAGGCCTTTCGCCGCGAGATGGGCCAGATGGGATTTCGTCATGGGGTGGTCTCCTGGCGCGCGGCGAGGACCGCGGCGGTTGGGCGCGTGCCCTGCACGCGGGCGAGGTGGCGGGAAACGCTCCGCCGGTAGCGGGCTGCGGGCTCGCCCCCCGCGGGGCGGTGGTAGCGGCCGATCGCCAGCAGCCAGTTCTCCCCCGGGATGTGCTGCTCCTTCAGGATCTCGGAGGCGATGGCGAGGTTGCGGTACGGATCGAGCAAGTCGCACGGGCTGGTGAAGCGGTGCTTGTGGTAGCCGAGGTTGATCTGACCCAGGCCCGCGTCGATGCGCGTGTGCGGCGTGGAGCGCATCGCCTGCTGCAAACCGGCGCAGGCGTCGGCGCGGGTCGCATAGCGGCGCGATTGGCCGGCGACGTTGAGGGACCACGGCCACGGGACGATGCGTCCGTTCCGCCGGATGCCGCTCTCCTGCAAGGCCACGGCGTAGAGCACCGTGGAGGGAATGCCCGCACGTTGGGCGGCAAGCTGATAGGCCGGAGGCGGAACCTCCTGGGCATGGACGGCGCAGGCGTACAGGCCAGCAGCGATCACCAGTACGCGAAACCGCGCCGTCAGGGCTGGCGCTGCCATTGGCCGTTCACCTCGCGCACGACCGCGGGCAGATCGCCGGGCAGACCCAGCGACAGCCAGCGGCCGCCGTCGTGGTTGAGCGTGATGGTGCCGCTGCGCACCCGTGTCGGGTCGATCTGTGCGCGCTTGGCCCAGTCGCGGATGCGCGCGTCGTCCTGGCGGCTGCCGACCATGTACAGGTCGAACTCGGTACCTGAGGATTGCAGGCGTTGCACGAGCTGTCCGCAGGCCGCGCAGCCGTCCTTGACGAACACCGCCGTGCGGCCGCCGCCGCGCACTGCGCCGCCGCTGGGTTTGTCGTCAGGCAGGTTCACCCGTTGCATGCCGGGGTTCAGGCGCTGCCAGGCTTCGTCGTAGGCACGTTGATAGGCAAGCAGCTTCTCGACGCGGCGCGCTTCGATTTGCACCTGCAGTTCTGCGTAGCGCCGCCGTTCCTCGTCGGTGCGGGCCTCGATGCCCAGGGCGGACAGAGGGTCCAGGTTAGGCGAATAGATGCCCAGCGGCCCGTCCATCAGCTCGCGGTATAGCGCCCATTCCTGCGGTTGGAGGCCCCAGTCGCCTGCTACCTGGTCGTCCGGGGTTCGGGCGACCAGCGGACGCTCCTGGTTCTGCGCATTGCGGGCCGGGGCGGTGACCGGCTGCTGCGCCCAGGCGGGCAATTGGGCGGATGCCAGCAGGAGCGCGGAAAGGATGATCGACGGATTCATGTGGTGTGCTCCGGTCAGGGAATCGCCACGCGACGGGTCTGGTTGCCGGCCTGGAACACGGCGGTGTTGCCCTCAATCGCCTGTAAGTGCCACGGGCCGAGCGCATCACCTGGCAGCAGCACCTGAAGCTGGTCAGGCGTGAAGTCCGCACTGCTCGGCGCAACGGACACGCTGCGCTGGCCAGCGCGCAATTCGGCGCCGACGACGCGGAACGGCAGCGGCGGCGGTTCGGGCTTGGCGGCGGCCTTGCCCGATGCGCGCGGCTGGGCGGGTGCTGCGGCGCGCGGAACGGGCGCAGCGGTCTGGCGCGCCTTGATCTGCTCGACCTCCGCGCGCAGCGCCTGAAGGTCGTCGGCAGCGGCATAGCCGCTCAGCGTTTTCTCAACCTGGGCAGCGCGTGCTTCCAAGACTTGGCGGGTGTCTTTGAGGTCTGCCGCCGTTGCGACGGCCGAACGCTGCTGGATGGCCTCGATCGACTCGACCAGGCCCGCCGCCCGGGCTTCCAGGCGTTGCAGGCGGGAATCCAGCCGTTCCTGGTCGGCCTGGTCGTTCATGGTCTGGTAGCCCAAGGCTACGAAGACGCTGAGGCCGATCAGCCAGAGCCACAGAAGGCTCTGCACCATCACGACGGCGGCCGGGCGCCGGGCAGACTGTGGGGCGCTCATGGCTGGCCTCCCGAAACCGAAGGCTCCAGCGGGAACGTCTGCACCGCCTCGGCGGCGGGTGGCTCGGATGCGGGTTCGATGACCGCGCTGTCGGCGGGCCGTTCGAAGCAAATCTGCCGTGCGCGATCATCCGCGTGCAGTTCCCAGGCCGGGCCAGCCAGTGTGAGCAGCGCATCGCGCAAGGTCATGGGGCCGAGGTGCAGGTGCGCCGCCGGCAGCGGCAGCGCGTACAGCTCGATTACCGCGTGCGCCGTCTGGCACAGGCTGTAACCGCTGCGCTTGAGCACATGCCGCAGCCCATCGCCGACGGTGGCGCGGGCATCTTCGGGCATGGACACGTCGATGGTCTGCAACAGCAGGTCGCGTTGCGCCGCTCTGGGTGCCAGCTCGACCAGCGTGTAGCGACCGTAGCGCACGACGGGGATGTACTCGGGCGCCTCGGGTTCGGGCGTGGCCAACACTTCCTCGATGGCATCAGGTGCGGGCGGCGCAGTCGTCGTAGCGCAGCCGCCAGCCAGCACCGACCAGAGCAGGCCGAGGACTCCTGCCAGCAGGCGGCGTTCGGGATGGTGAAACCAAGGTGGAGAGGGGCACATAAGCTCGGCGTCCTGAAACAACGAGCCCTCACCATCGCCGCTAAGGCCCGGGGCAGCAGCAAACAATGCGAACCACGCTGCGTCCGATTTGCCGGCAGCGGTCTAGTCGAACAAAAGCGGCCTTGAGGGCGCCGAAACGGAAAAGCTCAGTCGCGGTCGGCGGATGGAGGCCGGCCGCTTGACTGCTACTATTTGTTAAAACACCAGTGGACGGGGGCGTAAATGAGGGTTTCTCGGGTCAGGTTGATCAATTTCGCCAATTTCTCGGATGTTGATGTCGAGACGGGGGAAAGTATCGTCATCGTGGGAGAGAACAAGGTTGGCAAGAGCAATTTCATTCGCGGCCTGCAGTTGATCCTTGATCCGGGCTTGTCTGAACGCGATCGACAACTGGGGCTTGAACATTTCTGGGACGGACTTGGCGAAGACAAGGTTGGTGCGACCATTGAGGTCTCTGTGGATCTAACGGACTTCACAAACGATCCCCGGCTGATGGCTCACCTCAACGATTGCGTGATTGATCCTGGCCCACCCATGGTGGCCCGACTCACCTACCGCTTCCAGCCTAAGGCGGGCCTGGGGCGCGCCCCGGAATCGTTGAAGGACTATGAGTATGTGATCTTCGGTGGCAACGATCCCGAAATGCGTATCGGCGGCGCACTTCGCCGGATGTTGCCAATAGATGTTCAGGTAGCCCTGCGTGACGCTGAGAAGGACCTTGCGAGCTGGCGCAATTCGCCATTGAGGCCACTCATTGAGGATCTTGCCGCGTCGTTGGATGATGACGCCCGTGAGGAGATTCAGAATCAGGTCGACCAAGCACAGCGAGAGCTGGCTGGACACGAGGAAGTGGTAGCGACAGCAGAACGGATCAGCGAACGGCTGATCGCAATCGCCGGGGGGCAACATGCTGTCCCGGTATCGCTCGGACTTGCACCTACACGAGTGGATGCATTGCTGCGTAGCCTTCGGCTGCTTATCGACAACGGTGTTCGCGGTGTCGGCGATGCCAGCCTAGGAACGGCGAATCTGATCTTCCTGGCCTTGAAGAGCCTCGAACTCGACCGTCTCGTCTCCGAGGGGGAGCGCGACCACACATTCTTCGTCGTCGAGGAGCCCGAAGCGCACCTGCATCCGCATGTCCAGCGTCTTGTCTATCGCTACTTTCTCGGCACAAGAGCGGAAGATGAGGACGAAGCCCCTCCACTGACGACAATTCTCACTACTCACTCGCCGCATATCGCAAGCGTTACACCGATTAGGTCCATCGTTCTCCTGCGTCATAACGCAACGGACGGGAAAACCGTCGCGGTTTCGACCGCGAACACACCTTTCACACAGAGGGATGAAGACGACCTCCAGCGCTACATCGACGTCACTCGCGGAGAAATATTATTTTCCCGGGGAGTGATTCTGGTTGAAGGGGACGCCGAGCGCTTCATCATTCCCGCGTTCGCCGACGCCCTCGGGATTCCTTTCGACATACTTGGAATCACTGTGTGCTCGGTCGGGGGGACGAACTTCACTCCTTATGTGAAGCTTTTGGGCCCTAAAGGGCTAAATATTCCACATGTAATTTTGACAGATCGCGACCCGGTCAATGGCAAACCTCCACTAGCCCACAGGCGATTAATTAATCTCTTAAACGAGGTCGATGACGAATATGGTTACGATGACCTGGATATAGATGAGGTGCTCAAATACGCCGCAGAGTTTGGATACTTCGTCAACGAGAGCACGCTGGAATCCGACCTATTTGCCGCCGGAATGACCGAGGCGATGAAGTCGGTAATCGAGCAGGAGTTGCCGCTGAGGCAAGTCACCCGGGACGCATTGCAAGAGTGGGTGGATGATCCGGATCAGGTCGATGAAGACCGGCTGCTGAAGTTGATTGAACGGATTGGCAAGGGGAGATTTGCACAGGCACTTGCGCCGTCGGTGTCTGAGGACGTTTGCCCGGCCTACATTCGCTCTGCGCTGGAGCATATCCGCGATGCCGTCGCGTAACGTCGGTACAGCCTACCTGGCGCAGGCTGCCGAGTTGGCTGGAAATCCAGGGCAGTTGGCAGCTTACAACTCTCAAGGACATTGTGTGGTACTCGCTGGTCCCGGGAGCGGTAAGACCAAGACACTCGTCCTAAAGCTCGCCCGCATCCTGGCCGAAGACGTCGAGGCCCCTCGTGGCGTTGCGTGCATCACTTATAGCCAGGAGTGCGCTCGCGAACTCGCTCGCCGAATTGAAAACTTGGGACTTCAGCAGGCACCTAATCTTTTCATTGGTACGGTCCATGGGTTCTGTCTGCGTCATCTCTTGATGCCGTATGGACGCCTGGCCGGCCTGCCCATATCTTTCCCACTTTCGGTAGCCACTCAACGAGTCAGTGATCGGTTGTTGAAGCAAACTGGAGATGCGCTTTTCGGCCAGAACCATCCGTACAAAGTTATTGACCTCGGGCGGCATCGCCGTTCCGTGCTCAATCGAAATAGCGTCGCTTGGCGTAGCGAGGAGGAACTCGCTGCCTGGGCCGAGGCCTACGAGGCCGCTCTGCGCGACGAGGGGCTGATTGACTACGATGACATGGTTGTCTTCGGCCAGCGTTTGATCGCCGAGCACGACTGGGTACTACCTCTGGTTCAGGCAAAATTCCCCGTGCTCGCGGTGGATGAGTACCAGGATTTAGGCGTGGCACTGCATCGCATCGTCAAACGCCTTGCCTTCGACGGGGGTGTCCGACTTTTCGCTGTCGGGGATGCGGATCAGTCGATATATGGATTTACGGGAGCTGATGGCGCGTTGCTCATGGAATTGGCGGCTCGCAGAGACATTGAGCCTGTCCAGCTTCAATTAAATTACCGTTCTGGTGCAGGGATCGTGACTGCGTCAGAGATGGCGCTTGGAGAAGCCCGAGGCTATCAAGCGAGCGATCCTGCGCGACAAACGACCATCGAATTTGTCCTGCGCCCGGGTGGTATGGCGGACCAGGCTGCGCACGCCGTCGCGCAGATCATTCCGGCGGCCTTAGCCTCCAAGCCGGGACGAACACTGGGCGATATCGCGATCCTATACAAAGACTATCGCGCAGGCGATATCGTGGCTGAAGCTGTGGCAACCGGTGGTCTCGATCACATCCGTGTGGATACCGCAGCACCTTACCGCAAGGTTGCCCTAACAAGTTGGGTAGAAGATTGTGCGGCGTGGTGCGCGGGTGGCTGGCGTGTTGGACGCCCACAATTGCGTGGACTACTCGACCGCTATCGCGCATTTCATCGGGCGAGCTTGGACGATTCACAGGCCAAGCGCGAAGAGCAAGAGCTAACCGCCTTGCTATGGGAGCTGCGTGCTGACCAGCAACCTGCGCGAGAATTTGTTGCTTCGCTGCGCAACGGTGTAGTGGATCATCTGCTGGCGGCTGAATTGGCGCTCGCTGATCAGAAGGAGCAACTGGATCGCATGACGGCAGCGCTCGCTGAAGGCGGTGCACTGGCTTCGCTAGACATCACGAGTTTGGGCGGTCGGGACGGTTCGCCCGATCACCTGAATCTGCTGACACTGCATTCCGCAAAGGGCTGTGAGTACGACGTCGTCATCATGGTTGGACTCGACCTCGGAAATCTGCCGTGGCGCAATGAAACTCCAGAGAAGTTGCGCGAAAGTCGCCGGCTCTTCTATGTGGGACTCACACGTGCTCGCGACGAGGTCCACATGCTGTATTCGGGCTTCGTTGATGGCCGCTATGGCCCTATGCGCTTTGGGCGCTCGCCATTCCTTGATGAGCTGGAGGCGCGAATGCGTGCCGCTGGCATTTGAGTGTGAACCCGGGAATCTGGAGTGTCGGTGCTGCGTCGGCGCATGTCGAGCAACACCACAGTCGAGCTACATCTTTGCAGCCAAGCGATTGGCTGCGAAACGCTCGCGCGCGAGTCTGGCGGCGTTATTCATCGAGTCTAGGTTATCGATACACCATAGACCGTTGATGCAAAGAAAGCGCTCACTAAGCACTGCTTCAAGTATGTTTGGAAGGGTTGCGTTGAAGAATCCGGCACCCTTGACCGTTGGGGCCGGATCTAGCTCAAGCATCGCGACCGGCAGGTCAGAAAGGCACGGGCCGAAGTGGCCGGCCGAAGGGAACTTGCCCCCAAACTCGGTGCGCAGACGCTCCTTTCCCATGCTCTTGGTGAGAGTGCTATATCGCTCCTGCCGCAGCAACCAAAGAGACTTGATGCCCGCCTCGCGGTACCGCTCTTGGCGTTTACGGTAGTCACGGAGCGACTGATACGATCTTTGGATCTCGACAGCCAACCTAACCCCATTGCGCTCACCCCAGACATCAGCCTGCCAGCGACCTGCATCACCCGAACCCGGCATTTCAACCGAGGCACGGAATCCAAGATCTTCAAGCACGCTGCGCACAAGTATCTTGGCCGCCAGGTGCCATTGGCTTTCTTCGGAAGTACTGCACGCACCTCCTAGATGCGCGAAGAAGGGGTACCCATTAGCACTAACCTTGGGAATCGCTGGAGCGTTGCAGCAAGGCATCAGCAGATCACCGACGCAGTACGCCCGTTGCAACTCTTCCCACTGCGCCTGAGACATATGCAGTGCGTTGGCTGCACCAGTACCATCTGCATATGCTGCTTCGATCACCATAGCCATAGTGCCTCCTTGAATCTCGGTATTGTCTGATCAGTTTAGCCTTCCCCGCGCTGGGACCGGGGCGGTGATCGAATCCTCCGAGCAGCAATTTCCTAGAAAAATGCCGGCACCCCCGAAAGGATGCCGGCAGACAGCAGATCACGCAGTTACCAATTGCCGGGCCAATGCGACCTCGACGGAATCACCATCCTGGTTCAGGACATCGAGCCCCGATTCGGGTACATCGCCCGAAGTGGACTGCGAGACCATGATCTTCTTGGCCATCAGCTCCAGGCAGGTCATCTGCGAGGAGCCGGCGTAGCCCAGGTAGATCACGCGCACGGACAGCTTCTGCCCGATACGCCAAGAGCGGCGTGCCGCCTGCTGGAGCGAATACACGTTGTAGCCCGACTGCATGAACACGATCGTCGGAAACTCCAACAGGTCCAATCCCGTCTTGACAAGCTCGGGATTGGTGATGAGCACGTCGATGCCACGGTCCAACTGCTCGGCGATCCAGTCCTCGCGGCGGCTGGCATCCACGCTTGCGCGCAGTACCGCCACTTTGAAGCCTTCCTGCTCCAGCAATACCTTCAACCGGCTAGTCGTGTCGCGCGTGCCGGTATAGACCGTGTAGGCCAGAACCTTGCGGCCCTGTGCTTTCTCTTCCCTGCAGATGTCGATCAGCTCACGCTCCTTGGGGCTGATCTCGAACTCGTTGAACTGAGCCGGGACGAACGCCAAGGTATTGCGTGTGCGCGGATGCACCACGGTCTCCGACCGGAAGCAGCAGTCCGGCCAGGCCAGCAGCACGTTGAGGACCACACCCAGCAAGGTTGTATCGCGTCGCGCCAGAGCCTGTTTCAGCTCCGCGGTCAGCCGACCCGCCAAATCGCGGTAGGCCGCGGCTTGCGCCGTGTCCATCGCGACTTCACGGAACTCCTCGTCATACGGTGGCAGAACGTTGCCGCCGATGTCTCTGAGTTTGAGGAAGATCGTGAACGGCAGGATGCAGCGCAGCACGCCCTTGGGGCCGAAGCCCGGAGCTTTGACCGTTCTGACACTGACTTTCGTGCCTTTCGCGGTCTTGTGCGCCGTCCCGGTGCTCTCGGAATAAATGTCCTTCAGGACACCGTGATCGCGCATGAACGCCATCGCGGCCGAGGTCATGCTGCCGCTCGTGGTCGGGCGATAGCCGTCTTCGATCATCCGCCCGGGAAGGGCTCGGAACAGCAGGTAGAACAGATCGTCGCCGTAGCCGCCCATCAACGTGCCGGTCAGCAGTAAGGTCTTGCGAGCCTTCGCCGCCAGCACGCCCATGGCCTGGCCCTGGGCGCTGCCGCCGTTCTTGTACTCGTGGGCCTCGTCGGCGATGAGCAGGTCGAACGTGCCTTGCGGCAGGTAGCGCTTGATGAACTCGGACGGTTGATAGCCGCCCTCGCCAAAACCGAACTCCATGTTGGCCATCGCACGTTCCATGCGCGTGGCTTGACGGTCGGAAAACACCAGCTCGCCGTTGCCGTCCATGAGGTTGATGAACTCATGGATGTTGTCGCCCAGCATCGACGCCAGGAACCCGTCGCCGAACTTCTGCATCAGCTTCTGCGCGGTGACTTCCCCGATCGTCGGGATGCGCTTCAACGCTTTCAGCACGGCCGAGGACTGGTCGCTGCCGGACAGGCTGCGCGGGCGGATCAATGTCCACAGGGGCGCGGCGCAATGGCTGCACTTCCTGCGGTACTCCTCGGCTTCGAGCGCGACCGGGTTGACCGGCTCGCCGTCGAGGTCGGTGATGACCGTGCCGCAGTCAGGGCACGCTGCCACGTCGCCATGGCGGGTGCGCCGCGTGGTGAAGACAGGCTTCCAGTGGAATCCCATCCGCATCCTGACGCGCCCCAGGACAAAGAACTCCTGGCCCGTGGGCTGCACACCCAACTGCTCGCGCAGCTTGATGAGCTTGACCAGCGTGTCCGGGCCGTTGAGCACCCAGACCTTGGCGCCTGCCACCGTCTCCTGGATCTCGCGCCGCCACTTGTAGACCAGGTGCGGTGGAGAAAGAACCAGGGTACGGCGATAGCCTTCGGCGTTGAGCACGGCGGCTGTGGCGATACCAACGGTCGTTTTGCCGCAACCCATCTCGCCGTTGACGATCGCGGCGTGTTCGCCACGGTCGATCAGCAGCTCGGCGGCGGCATGGACGACTTCGGCTTGGGCTTGGAATAGCTTGCGTTTGAGGCTGGCGACGACGAGTTGACGATGCGCCTGCGGCTGGCCGGTATAGACCGGCGGATTGGCGCTGTTGAGGGCGTCGAGCAGTTCGTCGCCGAACTCGCCGACAAAATCCTGAAGGCTCAGGGTCAGAGGGTTGGATTCCGCGTCGAGCAGTTCGCCCTGTACGGGCGTGGCTTCGGCGGTAGTGTTTTCGAGATCGAGGGACATGGTGATGCTCCAAAGAAAATGGGGCATGCACCACCCCCAAAGGGGCAATGGCCTGCCCCAGGGTGGGAAGATCAATCGGCACACGGCCGACGGTGGATGGAAAACGCAGGCGCTGGCGGCCTGCTGGTGAAATGTGCTTAGTCTTCGGACGGCAGCACGATGGATGTGAGATGGCGTTTCGCATCGGTGACGATGCGAATGCGCAGCGCACGATGAATCACGTAGTGCGATTCCAGCAAAGCACCCGATTGAAGTGCGATGCCGTTGGCTTGCCATTGCCCGTCGCTGACGTCCCCCCAGTCGCCACGGACATGGCGACGGAAGTACGGAATCGGGTCAAGACGACCGGCGCGGACCAGGCGGTCGATACCTTCGCTGAGGATGAGTGCACCTACCGGAAACAGCAGGTCCTGGCAGTAGGTTTCGATGTGTCGGGATGCCATGGATTCCTCCTTGATGGATTCATTGAGCCACGACACCCCTGGCGGAGTGAAGTGGCTCCGTCAGGTGACTGGGATGACGATGGGTGACTTCAGATCATGTCGCGCTCTTCGGGAAGCTGGACAACCGTGGTCTGGTGGTCTTCGCTGGTCTTGACGATCAGAACCAGCTCCGGCGTGATCCGGTAGTAGGAGATCATCAGGTTGTCCTGTTGGAGTGCGACGTCGTTGGCCTTGCGGGTGGCCTTGTCGATCTCGCCCCAGTCACCGCGCACATGGCGCTGGACATAGGTCAAGGGGTCGATCAGGCCTTTGCGGGCCAACCAATGCACCTTCTCGCTCAACTTCAGCGAGCCCGGTGCGAACAACGGTTGCTTCTGCGGCGCGGGCCGCTTGAACAGATTTGGGAACATGGTGTTTCTCCTTCGATGTGGTACAGCAGGACAGCAGCGCGTCCGGTGGATTAACGAATGGTCAAGACGTCGCCCCGTGTCGGGGAGCCAGGCGTCATGTCCCACGCGCGGATGACAGGTACGAACTTGTCGGTGAGGATGCGGGTCTCGGCGATGGAGCCGTCTTCGCGTTCGGTGAATTCCCGCTGGAGCGTCTTGTCCTTGTGGGTGTCACCTTTGACGACGAGCACGCGCCCCGTCTTGGAGCGCACAACCCCCGAGATCGCGCCTGCGGCCAGAGCCAGGGCGAGATGCCAGTGGGACAAGGCCCGCGCCGGTGGACGCAGCGACTGCTGCGCGGCCCCCAGGTGCGTGTCCTGCGACGGCCAGAGGCCTTGCAGCCTGCCAACCTCGTCGGCGAACTGCTCGGGCTCCATCGTCACGCGGAAGAAATGCTCCGGCTCGGCCGGACTGGCGGGGACGATGTACGGCAGGAACGGCCATTCGCTCGGCAGTTCGTCAGCTTCGATCTCGCCTTGCCCAACCTGCAGCAGCAGATTGCGCACGGCCTTGACGCCATCCGAGGCCTGCTCGCGCTGGCGCACCCGCCGGCCGAAGATCACAACTTGCTTGAACTGCGTCTCCACCGCTCGGTAGATGCGCAGGTCGGTGTAGTGGCGCGTCAGCCAGCCGACCAGCTCCGCGTCGAGCACGTAGCCGGGGACGATGAAGACCAGCACGCCGCCGTATTGCAGCAACGACAAACTGCGCTGGTAGAACAGTTTTTCGAGGCGGGCACGACCCTGGCCCTGATAGCCGATGTTGCCGTTGACGTCCTTGGACAGGTCGCCATACGGCGGGTTGAGCCAGAGCAGTCCGAACGACTGCTTGGAGACCATCGTGTCCATCAGGTCCGCGTGCAGGCAGTGATCGACCAGGCCGCGGGCATGGCGTGCCCGCTCCGCGTCGAACTCAACGGCGAACGCCTTGGCCTGCTCGCGCCCGAGGGCGTGGGCGGCTTCGGCGATCGCTACGCCTTCGCCGGCGCAGGGATCGAGGATGCACATCGGCCCGTCGCTGGGCATCAGTGCGTTGAGGGCTCTTTCGAGCGTGGGTTCATCAGTCGGGAAATACCCGTTCTTCACGAAATTGCGGGCAAGCCGCGGGAACATGAGGGCCATGGAAGTCTCCTGGTTGGCGGGGATGAAAGACGGAAGCACACCAAGGCGTGCCTCCGAGGGTGGGTCAGGCCGCTACCACTTCCGGCGTCCAGATCTTGGCCGGGTATGGATAGGCGGTGAGCACGTCACTGCGGATCAGGGAGCCCAGCGCCAGGGTCAGCGTCGGCACGTCGATGGCGAGCCGATGGCCTTCCAGCGGCCCGAGGGCGAACGGAAGGCGGCCCAGCATCTCGCGGCTTTGCAGCAGTTCCAGCACGGTCTCGCGCCAGTGGTCGAGCAGCGGCAACGGGCACGTGTCCCGCACCAGCGTCCACAGGCGGTCGAGCCGGTGGGCGCTGTCGCGTGGCAGCAATGCCAGCGCGCTGGCGTTGGCCTTGTCGGGCTTGACGCAGCGCCGGTCGAACAGCCACACGTTGGACAGCGAACCGAACAGCGTTCGCCGGTAGGCGCGCGTGATGCGCTTTTCCAGGCGATCGACGTTGCCGATGAACACCGGGACGCTGCCGCCTTGGTCGGTGATGACGTGAAACTGGTCCAGTCCCTGCTCGTCGCGCCCAAGGGTCAGGCGAGCGAGGAACTGCTGGACGGCGGTGTCCCGCGCCCAGATCGACAGGAAGATCAGGTTGCCCTGGTCGTCGCCGACGCAGGCGTCGGCCATCACATCCGGGCATTCGTCGATGCGGTACAGCGTGGTGGAAGAAGTGTGTGCGGGCATGGTGGTGTCCTCGGATGAACGGGAACAGCACCGCCCGCTGGGGCAAGTGCTGCCCCTGGGGGTGGAAGAAAACCGCTCAGTCCGGCTCGAACTGCCGGGTGTGCGGGTTGAAGTGAAGCACCTCGTCCACCGCGGTGATCGGCGTGAAGCCGTCCAGGTAGATGTTGTTGAGGTACTGGTCGCGGTAGGTCAGTGCCTGCCGCGCCTGTTTCTCGGTGAGGCCGTTGCTGATGAAGTACTCCAGCATCTCCTCGTCGGAGGACACTTCGTCGTTGGACAAACTCCCTTCAACGAGCGCCAGCAGCGAGGGGGAGAGCGCAGCGAGGATCAGGTCCATGTCGGTTCCTCCTGGCTCAGACCATCAGCGTTGCGGCGGGTGCCGTGACAGCCGTGGGTGTGCGTCGCCGAGCGTGGTAGGCGCGAACGCCTGCACGCCATTCGGCAGACTGCTCCGGTGCAAGGTCCAGATAGGACAGCGGGCACGAGTAGTAGTACGGGTGCATGGACTCGTCCAGCGGCTTGTAACCCCACTGGCCGCCGCTGCGTTCAAGCAGATCGCAGCGGATGTAGCGCAGGGATTGGCCCGGCGCGAGATCACGATGTACGCCTTCGACCTTGGCCGTCACTTCCGCGACAGACCAGAGGACGTTGCCGCGCAGCGCGTGGGCGATGACCTTGACGCTGGCGCGCTCGGTCTCTTGCGGTGCGATCAGTTCCGCGATCAGTTCAGACCGCGATTGGGGTGAGAAATACCAGCCCATGAGAGGCCTCCTGGAAAAGTAGAGCCGGAGGCCTCCCCACGGGGAGGGCCTCCCGGCGGGTGATGAAAAGCCGCAGGTGCGGCGAAGGAACCTATGCTTTGCCCTTAGTCCCAGTCGTCATCGTCGCGATCACAACCGGCCGGGCAGTAGCCGAACTCGATCCCATGCGAGCAATAGCCATGCTCCGCATTCCAGTCCTGGGCTTCCTGCCGCTCGGCGGGTGTTGCGTAGTCCCATTCGTGGGCTGCGATTTCCAGGGCCTGAGCTCGCTGGCTTTCCGGCAACCGACTAGCTTGCGCGTCGATCTCCGAACTGAAAAGCGTGACCCAATGATCCCAGGACAGGCCGCAACCACGCTGGGCGTGCTCGGCGGCTGTCTTGCAAACAGCTCGCCATGCGGATTCATCCAGCGCGGAACGGGGTACATCGAAAGCGATGGTGGACATGATGGAGACCTCCAGAAAATGGCCGAGGCCTCCCCCGCAGGGGGAAGGAACCCCGGCGGGTGGATGAAGAACACCGCGGATGCGGCGTCTGCGATCACGCAGGTTGCAGTTCGGCCTGACGGCTCCACTCCTGCGTCTTGAAGTCCAACGCAAAACCCAGTTCGCCCAGGCGGGCGATCTGCGCGCGCAGGGCGCGGCGGTCGATGGTCGAATCCAATTTCACGGACTCGCCCAGCGGCCACAGCAGACCGAACAGAGCGGCGTCGCCATCTTCGGTGCTGCCGGGGGCAGCCGCCGCAGCGGGCGTCGGCGCATCCACACCGAAGGGCGTGGTATCGACCAGAGGATCCGCCGACGCCTGCACGGGTGCGTGCTTGGCGGGCGTGGAGGCCTTGGCAGACTTGGCCGGCGTTGCTGCAGGCTGCGTCCCCAGCTCTTCATCGAGTGGATCGACGTCCTGGGTGGCGAAGCTTCGGGCTTCGTCGCGGCTCAGTTTGTCGATTCCGTTGAGCGTCATTCCGTCCAGGTTGGCGCGGATCTCGAACCGCATGCCGTCGCCGACCGGATAGGACTTCGGGAAGATGTAGCGGATGATGAATTCCCCGTCGTATTTTCCTTCGGGGTACTGCTCCAGCTCCGCATCCTTGACCGCGAACTTGCCGATGGGGGTGACAAGGCGGCCGACGGTGAACGGGCCGTTCTTGCCGCGTATGGTGCGCAGCGTGAGCTGGCCCGGAACAATGATGGGCGATACCGATTGCTCGGGCGCCGATGTGGTTGCCATGTTGGTTCTCCTGATGACGAATAGCGGGCCGCCGACGGCGCCCGGTGGATGAGAGGAAATGGACCTCACCCGAGCTGGGCGAGGTCCGCTTGGCATCACGCCTTGAGCTGGCGCATGCCTTCGGCCAGCAGCCACAACGCCCGGTTCAGGCGCAGGTTCTGGTCGATTCCTTGCACCGGACGGGTGCGTTGATTGCGGCCATTGGCCGAGCGTCCATTCAGTCCCCCTTTGACGAGGTTCTCCTGGACGCGGTTGAAGACGGCCCACAGGTCGTTCTTGCGGTCGTCCCAGCGCCTGGGCGCCAGAAGTTGGCTCTCCGTGACAGGGGTGGACTTGGCCGGGTCGTCGTACTTGAGTGCGAGCGCGGAATTCGCAAAGATTTCCGCTTCGCCCTCATCGAGGGTGATGGTGCGCATCGCATCGCGCGCGTCCTGCACGCGCTCGAAGCCTTCGAGAACCTCGTAGGCACCTTCGATCACCTGGCTTGCCACGTCGCCCTTGTGAGGAACGCGGATGTCGGCGGTGGTGTCACCGCAGACCAGGCCGTTGTGGCAGACGAACCGGAACATGCCGGCAAGCATCTGGTAGCTGCTCGTGCCGTCGTGGCTGTTGAGCAGGATGATCTCGTTCGCCTCGTCGCCGTTGATCTGGCTTGCATGGCGAAGTCGGATGAGATGCTTGGTGTACTCGCGCCGATCCTCGTTGCGCACGCGCGTCTGGCACACCATGAAGGGCTCGAAACCCTCCTGGCGCAACCTGGTCAGCACGACCGAGGTCGGTATGTAGGCATACCGATCGGACCGGCTCCCATGCGGAGCGTCGGCAAAGATCGAGGGAACAACGGCACGAATACGGTCGTCCGAGAGTGGGCGATCGGAGCGCAGGATCGGGGATTGCGGAGCAAAACGGGATGCCAGAGACATGGCTGATCTCCTTTGAGAAATGCGGTAACCGCGCGGTCGTGTGACCACGCGGGACTCGGGGGATGAAAAGACGCAAGCACCTTTGGCGTCTTGGGGACGCGGCGGATGCTAGGGAGGAGAAGCGACAAGGCCCCATGAGGGGCCATGCCGGATCAAAACGAAGCGACCAAGGCCGGCTCCTGCTCCTCGACTTCACCCTCGGGCTCGCGCTCGGCGGACTCGACGGGTAGGTCGGAAACGGCGTCGGCGGCAGTGTCGATGGCGTTGTCGGCTTCGGGCGCGGGTGCGTCCTCCACCGTTGGCGCCTCGGCTTGCGCCTGGCTCATCGGATAGACCTGGGTGCCATCGATCTTGATCAGACCGATGTGGATCAGCGTCGACTCCAGGCTTGCGGCCGGTGCCCCAGCGTGCTCGCCCTTGGTACGGATGTACGGATCGATCTTCATGTCGTTGAGACGGAAGGCGATCAGCACCTTGCGATCCCCTTCGATGGCCTGCACGCATCGGCGAACCAGATGCTCGGCCCCGAGGGTGGCGACGATCGTGTCGAAGTACCGATATTCCGGTTCATCGACAGGTCCGGCCAATGCGGCGATGGAGCATGACAGGAACGGATCGCCATCCTTGGGGGTGACGTCCTTCGGACGGTTGAGGTAGCCGATGCCACGGGTAATCAGCTCGTGCTGCTCGATTGAAGCCAGTTCGGCCCGCTCGATCGGCTCGGCCTTGAGCAGTCGCGCCTTGAGGGACGCGGCGGCCTTGCCCTGGTTTTCGCCCTTGTCGCGGATGTACGCATCGCCCCAAAGGTCGCCGAGGCGGAAGCGCACCAGCGGGCGCTGCTTGGAATCGTCAACGCCGATGTAGCGCTGAACGAGCTTCTTGGCCTCGGCACCCGAGACCTTGACATCGAAGTAGCGGTAGCTGGGGTCCCTGGCGGGGCCGACCAATGCGGCGATGGTGCATGCCAGGAAGGGCTGCGCACGGCGGCCGCCCCTGACGGGCACTTCACGGACACGCTGGATGTAGCCGATGCCCGATGTGTGGAGGTCGAAATACGATTTCTCGTTGGACGTGGTGTTCATGGTGAATCTCCATTGGGAAAAGCGGAGACACACCGAGCCCACGCATGCGGGGAAAGGTGCGTAACCCCGCGGTGGGTTGATAAGGCGAAAGCATCCACCACCAGAGACTGGTGGCCGCTCGCGTATGGATGCGGTGCGAGCTGGCTCGGTCACGCAGTGGAAACTGCGCCGCAACCTCGAAGACCGATGATTGCCTGGCATGTCGCTGACAACGTCAGCAGGCATGGGGTCAGCATGGGCGGCCCTTGCGCGCGCGGCAGCAATCAATTGGCATCCGGGTGTTTCCCTTTGTCCACGCAGCCCGGTTCAGCGCAAGAAAAAGCCCCTCGAAAGGGGCTGGAGATGTCAGGCTTCGTACACGAAATAGTGTTCGCGCTGACGTGGGAAGAACACGTGTTTCCACGTGTCGCCGGTTGTATTGCCACCGTCAAACACGACCATTTCGTAGTCGTCAATGTCGGTGTCCATCAGATCGGCGCTGTCGATATGGCGCATGTGCAGCGTGCCGCTCATGCGCTCGAACACCAGAATCTGGCCGATGGCGTCGTTCTGGCTCATGGCGTTAACGCAGGCTCCAAGCTGATTCTCGAAGTCAGGCGTAGGCGAGATGAGATCGGGGAACATGAGATTGCTCCTATGGAATTGAACCGGCCCAGCTCCTGGTGGGAGGCGGGCTGGCATGTGGGGGATAAAGGGGAAGGCTTGCGCGTCGCGCGTCTGCTAGATCTCGGCCAGTGGCAGGCCCAGTAGCGCGGGTGCGTCAGCGTCTAGGATGAGGATGCGCACATCGGCCTGGCCGGCCAATTCAAGAATGTTCGCCAGGTCGTCAGGCATGCCCTTGTCCCGGTGTTCCTGCCGAAGCTGCTCCGCACTGATGCCCTCGGCATACTCCAGGTTCTTGTCTGTCCAGGGCGTGGAAATCAGCTTGACGCCGATCGCTGGGCTGTATGGAACCCGGAAGGCGATGAACAGAAAGGCCTCCGGTGTCGCAAGGTCCGCTAGGCTGGCCAGGTACTGGCCGGTTTCCTGGCTGATGTGCGCGCTGCTGATTTCCCAGCATCGGCTGTAATAGCCGGTCTCGAAACCCAACCGCTGCACCACGTCTCGCGCGGCCTCGGCCGAATAGGTATCACCGACGTGGACCGGGCGACCGTCCAGGTCGTCGCCATGGATGGCATAAACCACCGCACCCACCACGCCTTCGCCGCTGACGCCTTCAATGGCATCGCATTCGGCCATCAGTTCGGCACTGACAGGCACAGTGCCATTCCTGACCACCGCGAAGTCGCTGGTGACGATGCAGGGGGAAGAAACCAGCTCCTCGTCGGAGAGGTGCTGTTGGCTCGCGTGGATGTTTCGCCACACATGCGGGCTTCCGTCTTCGTAGCTGATGCACAGCGTTCGGACGATTTTCAGATTCCAGTAGCCGCGTACAAAGGGGTTGGGATTCTGGGTCATAGGATTTCTCCAGATTGAATAATGGAGCCAATCCCCGCCACCGGGAACTGGACCCCGGTGGGTTGAAAGTCGAAAAAGCGTCAGGCGGCACTGATCGATGGCTTTGGGCCAATCCGCGCTGGCTGACGGAGGGAAAATTGAGGGACATGGCCTGGTGGGCGCATGTCCCTCATGGGGTGGCGAACGACAAGGTGGTGATATTCCGGAAGCCGGCTCACCAACCGCTGTAGTTCACCAGCAGGTCGGCGATGACCTTGCGGCGTTGCAGATCGAGACCGTCGAAGTCCGACAGTCCTTGGAAGTGGCAGCGTTTGAGCATGGCACCGCCCTCGCGCGCGTTGTAGAAGCTGAACATGGCGGACAGGAACATGCGTTCTCCGCTGCTCAGGACGCCGAGAGCGTCGTTGGCACGCAGCATGTCGGGACGCAGATCCCACTTGCTCTTGGCCTGGTTCAGGCCTTCGCGTGTGCCGTCGCCAAACCATTGCGGGCCAGCGATCTCGACACCGCGCTTCCAGGCCTCGAAGAAGGCTTGGGGCGCGGCGGCGAAATGCTGCTCTTCCCGCATGATCTGATCGACGACTTCCTGTGGCAAAAGCTGGTTCATGACGTGATTCCTCCAGTTGGATCAGGGCGTGGCGAGCTGGGACCAGCCGCCTCTTTCTAGGGCACGTTGAGCCGCGACATAGCTGCGGAAGTACTCGCTGGATTCCCGCGAAACGGGACCTTCGGTATCGCGCGTGCCGATGTAGTGGCCGGCGGCGCTATGCAGGACTTCGAGCGGCAGGAACTTGCCGCAATGGATCAAGGCCAACTGGCCGAAAGAGGCTTGCTGGGACATGGATGGGCTCCTTGGAGAAGCGAGGGCCTTGTCCCTCACGGGATGGCAGCTCCCGCATGCGGTTGAGAAAAAGCATCGGCGTCACGAGGACGCGCGTCCGCAGACTCGATGCGATGGCGGACTGGCGGGTGGCGCGGAGAGAATCCGCGGCAGCCTGGAAACCCTGGCTGCTGGCATGGTGCTGACGGATCAGCGACACATGCAGGCAGCTTCGTGCGCGAGTCGAGCCACGTCAGCCGGAAATCGGCACCTGCTACAGCCCCGATTGGCGAACGTGGAAAAAGAAAGCCCCGCAGCAAGTGCGGGGCTGTCAGGACGGGTAGGAGAAGCTGGATCGATGCCGCTGCACACACTGCCGTACAGCAGTTGCGCGCAATATTGAGGGTGCATGTCATCTCTCCTGTTCGTGTGGCCCAGGCCAATGGCCGGACCGGGACGTTGATGGGCAGGAAAAAGGCGCCGAAGGCCCTGCGGCCTTCGGCTCGGGAGGAAAGAGGAGCCACCCGTGGGCTGATTGGCAGGCCCGGTCGTCGCTAGAACCGTCTGCTCTCAGCAATCACACCCGGCCCATGTCGTGGCTGGGGCCGGCATCGTCTGGCGCACATCCGCGCACAAAGGGAGCCCGTTTTTGCACCGGCGGGCACCGGCACCGATTACCGCTGACCACGAAGGGTCTCCCGGTGGCTCGTGCACGCTGGCAAGCCACCGGGAGACCCTTCGCAGAGGGCGGAAGAAACGCAGATCAACAGAACGCGCGTGGTGCGGCTCGCAGAGAAGCTACCTTCAGGTCCCGCGGCCGGGGACGGCTGGGCGGGACGCGCACACAAATCAAGAAGGCGTTGCGCGCTGGGCGTCCCGCAGGGCATGCGGGACACGGGCCACGCCGCCGAAGGCGGGCACGGCTCACGGGGAACGGGATCGGTCAGGAGCCTTTGCGGCCGCTACGGCGCGGGCGCGAGGCGGCGCGCTTGGAGCTGCCGGATTCGACCGGCAGCGTGCCTTTGCAGTCCGGGTAGCGACTGCACGACCAAAACGGGCCGCTCTTGCTGCTGCGCTGGCGCGTGGGTGCGCCGCACTGCGGGCATGTCGGCCCTTGGGGAGCCTTGATAGACAGGGACGCGTTGCCGTACTGCGCGATCAACTGCGAAATCCATGCGGCCTGCTTGCCGATGAACACATCCAGCGTGAGCTGGCCGGCTTCGATCATGTCGAGCGCTTGTTCCCAGACGGCGGTGGTGCCGGGGTCGGCAATCGCCGCAGGCACGGCATCGATCAAGGTGAAAGCCGCATCCGAGGCGCGGATGGCGCGCCCTTTCTTTACGAGGTAGCCGCGGGCGATCAGGCCGCCGATGATGTTGGCCCGGGTCGCTTCGGTGCCGATGCCGACCGTATCCTTGAGCTTCTGCTTCAGGCGGGGATCGGACACCAGCTTGGCGACGCCTTTCATAGACTTGACCAACTCGCCTTGCGTGTACGGTTTGGGCGGCAGCGTCTTGAGTGCCTTCAGATCGATATCGGCCACCTGACATGCCAGACCTTCGTGCAGCGCCGGTAGCACCTGGGCGCGGGCCGCGGTGTCGCCGTCGCCATCGCCGTCCTCGGACTGCGGCTCGGCCAGCACCTGGCGCCAGCCCGGCGTGACAACCTGCTTGCCCGTGGCCGCAAGGTTCTGCCCACCGCACGAAAGCTTGGCCACAGTATGGTCGAACTCGTGGTGAGGGAGGAACTGCGCTAGGTAATGCGCCCGGATGAGCCTGTACACGGCCAGTTCCTTCTCGCTCATGGCGGAGAGGTTCGCCGGTTCGAGCGTCGGGATGATGCCGTGGTGGGCCGTGACCTTGCCATCGTTCCAGGCGCGCGAGCGCTGCAAACGGTCGAGCTGGCCTATGATCGAGCGCAGCGAGGGATCGGTCTTAAGCAGGCTGTCGAGAACGGTGGTCACTTCGGCAAACATGCTCTCGGGCAGGTAGCCGGAATCCGAGCGGGGGTATGTCGTGGCCTTGTGCGTCTCGTACAGGGCCTGGGCGATCTCCAAGGTTTCCTGCACGTCCAGCCCGAGCTGCTTTGAACACACCTCCTGCAAGGTGCCCAGGTCGAACGGCAGCGGCGGGCCTTCGCGCACGCGCTCGGTCTCAACCGACACTACGTGGGCGCTGCCCGCAGCGCGGATCTGCTGCATGGCCTGCTGTGCGACCGGCTGCTGCAGGCAGCGGCCTGCGTCGTCGGTGCAGGCATTGGGTGGAACCCAGTGCGCGGTGAAAGCCTGGACACCTGCGGACAGGGACACGACGATGGCCCAGTACGGCACGGACACGAAGGCTGCGATCTCGCGGTCGCGGTCCACGACGAGCTTGAGCGTCGGGGTCTGGACGCGGCCGACCGACAGCACGCCGTCGTAGCCGGCCTGCCGCCCCAGCACCGTGAACAACCTACTGAGGTTCATGCCCACCAGCCAATCCGCACGGGATCGCGCCAGCGCCGAGTGGTACATCGGCAGCGTCTCGGCTGAGGGCCGTAGCTTGCCGAGGGCGGCGCGGATGGACGCATCGTTGAGTGCCGACAACCACAGCCGCTCGATGGGGCCGCGGTAGCCGCACAGTTCGATGATCTCGCGGGCGATCAACTCGCCTTCGCGGTCGGCATCGGTGGCGATGACAAGCTGGGTCGCCTTCGCCAGAAGCGCCTTGACGACCTTGAATTGCGTGGCGGTCTTCGGTTTGACCTCGACCCGCCAATGCTGGGGAATGATGGGCAACTGCTCGATGGACCAGCGCTTCAACTGCTCGTCGTAGGCTTCGGGCGTAGCGGCTTCTACGAGATGGCCGATGCACCAGGTGACGGTGACGCCGGAACCGTTGAGACAGCCTTCACCGCGCTGTGTGGCGCCGAGAATCCGGCCAATGTCTTTGCCCTGGGAGGGCTTCTCGCACAAGAACAGCCGCATATCCGTTCATCCGATTCCCATGGTTCATGGAGTTGCTGGGATCGAGGATGCCGAGCACCACCGGGGGCAGCAGCAAACAAGCGGCACGCGGCGGCGACCGCTTTCACGGGATGGAAGGGCTTGTGCGGTAATGGCGAGTGGCCGGAGGTATGCGGTTCGGGAGCGGCGATTCGCGGGAACGCGTGGAAGTCGGTGGACGTTGATGGAGCTATCCCCTGGGGATAGCTCGCGGCGCATGGAGGGCGGCGAAGCGCTGCGGCAGCCGCCCTCCATGCCGGGTCACTTCCGGCGCTTCGTCTCTTTCGGCGCGGTCGATTCCTGGTCGGCCTGCGGCTTCGGTTCTGCCTCCTGTGGCTTCGGGCTGAGGACCACAGACTCGATGCGGTACGGCAAGATGCCTACGCTGCGCGCATTGACTTGCCAGGTCTCGCGTGGCTGATCTTCGTTGTCCGTCCAGGGCTCGCGCTCCATGCGGCCGATGACCAGCACCCGCATACCCTTCTGGTAGAGGCGCTGCCAGTGCTCGGCGTCGCGGTGCCAGATTTCCACCGGCGCCCAGAAGCCGCCACGGTCCTCAAAGGTGCCATCCTTCTTGGGAACGGGGTTGTCGAAATAGACGTTCAGGCGCAGCAGGCGGTTGGGCTCGTCGTTGCCATTGGGGAATTCGCGGTACTCCGGTGGCGAGCCGATATTGCCTTCGCCAGAAAAATGCGTGCTCATGATGTGATCTCCGTGGTGGTTGAAATACCCGTGCCTCATCGGCGCCGGGTGCGTGCTGGGATGTCTGGCGCAATCACCGATCGCGCATTGCGGTTGGGGTGGACTTGAGCCGGCGCAGGTATGCGTTGTCCGCTTCGGCCGCTTTGCTGGCGCATTCCTGCGCCTGCCTGCCCAAGGTGTGCAGCAGGCTGATCTGCATGTTCAACGTGATGCGCTGTAACTCGATCGCGTGCAGGTCGGCCAGCAGGTTGACCGGCGTGCTGGTGCTCGCCACCAGTTCCTGCCACAGCGCCACGCCCATGGCCGAGCGGTCGTGCTTGCGCCAGCGAAGGAACGTCGTTCCCGCGCCAGTTATCTGCTGGGCCAGCTCGACGGGAAGCAGGTGGAAGGGATGCCCGCACGCCTGTGGCAGCACCTGTCGCTGCGCCAGGGCAATCAACTCGTCGCGCATGGCGAAGCACTGGCTGGCCCAGGCCTCGAAGTCCCCTTTACCTTTAAAAGGCTTTAAAAGGCCTTTTAGAGAGGCCGCGTGTTCCAGCCGCATGAAGGCTGGCTGTTCCAGACCACGGAAGTAGCGAGGTTCGCGGTTCGGGTCGCTCATGCCTGTTCGTCCTCGCCGGTGCTGGCCTCGGCCGGATCGGCGGCAGTGCCTTCGTCGCTGGGAGGTGCGGCTGCGGCAGCGCTATCACTGCGCTGTTGCAGGCCGCGGCGCACGACGGGCGGCGCAAACTTCGAGCGGCGAGCGCCTTCGAGCACGTCCTGCGGCAAGTCGCCGAACTTCTCCAGCGCCGCCCGCGCTGCGGCGTTCTTGGCCGCGAAGTCGTCGCGGGTGCATCCCGAGTAGCGGTACTGCTGGGCCAGGCTGAACAGGCTGCGCAGCGTGTGAGCGCCTTCGTTGAGCCACCGCTCCAATGTCGAGCGATCGATCAGCGCGGTGTGATGGGCGAGGATCAGCTTGCGGGCGATGTCGTCATAGTCGGCCAGGAGATAGACCGCGGCAAAGCCGAGCTGCGCGTTCACGAACAAGGGGAGCTTCACCGGTTGCACGTTGAGGTTCTCGCCCAGGCTCAACGCCGCTGGCACGCCGGCCAATGCCTGGTCCACCTGCTCGCGCAGCGATTGCAACGTGGTCTTGGCCTGGTCGAGCTTTTCCTCGATGCGCAACATCCACCAGTCGCTGTACGGGTCATCCTGTTCCGAGCCGCGCTTCATCTTGTTCATCACGGCGATGTAGCCGTTCAGGCCGACGATGCCGGGTCGCCCCTCGGCGGCGGCGCGGCCATGCCAGATGCGCGATGCGTGGTGGGTGTGAAGCGTCAGCGACATCGCGCTGCGCAAAGAGCCGAGATTGAGTTGCAGAGGTTCGTTGGTTGCCATGGTGTCCGCTCGCTTGGGAAAAGGAGCGGTCAGGATCGGCATGCAGCGGAAGGCAGTCAGTCAACAAACCGAAATGAACTGGTCCCCGGTTGTCGTGGTGGTGGCGGCCCGCAATGCGAGCTATCCCCAGGGGATAGCTCCATCAAACGCCACAGAGCGCTGCTCGCGCAGATGGTGGGTGCGCTCAGGAACCGGACGCCACTGCAGCACCGTGGACAGAAGCACCCAGCCTGTGTCTTTCGGTGTTACGCCTTGCATCACATCTATCCCCAGGGGATAGCTCTACTGACGGCCACGGGCGTCTGCTTCACGCCCTTGTCGCTCGTCGCGCTCAGCTACTGCGCAGAAGGTCGCGCAGCCGGTCGATGTGCTGCCGGGCTACCTCGGGCGGAACTACATTGCGCGGTGGCTCAGGCGGTGCATCTCGTGCAGGGGCAGGTGGCGGTGCTGACCCAGCTTGCCTGGCCCATGCGTTGAACTCGCCACGGATGGCACGTTGGATGATGCCGAACAGGTAGCCTGCCGGGTTGCGGATGGTGCTGCCACGACAGCGATCCGCCCATTCGTCCAGCACGGCCTGGCGTAGCGGGGCATCGACCTGCTGCAATGCCACCATGGCGCCGGCCTGCTGTTCATCTTTCAAGCCGAGAAAGCGATCAGGCAGACGAACTCCCGGCATCGCGCGCGCCTGCCCACGCTCACGCGCGGTAGTACGTACTTCATTAATACGACTACTACGTACAGTACGGTCCTGTTTCGGATTCCGAAGAGCGCCGTCTGCTGCGTGTTTTGGCCCTGCTTCGGAATCCGAAGAGGGCCGATCAGAATTCCGAAGAAGGCTCGGCGCCCCTTCTTCGGAATCGTGAACCGTGTCCTCCTGTGGATAACTCTCCTGCGACCCAATGCCTTGGCTTGCGAGGCGTTCGGCAAGGACCTGCAGCCGCGAGGGCAGCATGCGGCCAGACAGCAGCGGGTCTTCGGCGATCTCATTGAGCGTGTGCAAGCCCACGACCTGAACGGCCCTGGCCGAATGGCCCAGGGCTTGGCTGACGAGCTGCAGGTAGTCCGGGTCGAGCTGCATCGCCTCGAACGGGGTCAGGGGCTCATCGTGCAGGACGTAGAGGTTGCCGAGGATGCGCCCGGTCTTGGGGTCGCGCCTGCGGCGCACGAGACTCAACCAGCGCGTCAGGCGCAACAGCGTCAGCGCCCGTGCCACGGTCTCGTGGGAGGCCTGTCCGGCGCAGGGCATTGACGCGAGCCACGGGCGAAGTTGCTCATACGTCGGAAACGCCGTGACGCCATCCTCGTTGAGCATCATCCGGAAGACTTGCCAGGCATTGCGTTCCAGCGGCGTCAGGCGTCGGTCGAGGAACAGCCGTCGCGGCACGCTCTCGTGCCGATTTCCACTGAACAGGAAACCGTCGCCGGTTGCAGACACAGGAGACGTCGCGGATGCGAAGGCGGGAGCCGGTGCTAGTGGGCGAGGTTTCGGTGCAAGGTCTTTCAGCGCGCTGTCGAACAGATCAGCGAGGGCGACCGGACCTTGGCGTGGTGCTCGTGGTGCAGCGTCGTCCACGGCCATGATTCAACCCAGTCCCTGATCGATCCAGTTCTTGATCGCAGCCCAGACCACCGACAGCGGCAGCTCCATGCCTTCGGCGAGGTCCATTGCCGCATCAAGAACCGAGGTCTCATCCTCCAGCTCGACGTTCCTGCTGCTGGTCACGACCTTCCAGCGCCGCCACAGCTCGGTGTCCTGCTCCTCGTCCAGAACCGGATGGCGCCCCTTGCGTTTGGGCAGGCCGAGAACTTCGCGCCGAAGTGCGACTTCCTGATGTGTCAGCCCGTAGAAGCGGCTCACCATTTCGGTACTGGCACCCAGGCGCAGCATGCGATCGACGGTGGCGATCTCCTTCTCCACGTCCTGCGCCTGTTTGAGCAATCGCCGGAGCACTTCCCGGTTCACCGAGACAGAGCACCAGGAGACGTTGGCATTGGCCAGCACGCTGATCAGCGCCGGATGCTTGAGCGCATCCAGCTCTTCCTCGCCGAACCCCATCGCCTTGCAGCGACGCAGTTGCCCGTTGCGTAGGTCGTAGAGTGCCTGCGCGATGACGGCCTGGTTGAGTGGGTTCGGTGCGGACATGCAGGCCTCCCTCGCTCAGATCCCAGAACCGACAGCGCCGGCTTCCAGATCCAGCAGGCGCCGGGCCAGCCGCAGCAGACGAAACAGCTTGACCAGCGCGGTGTCGCTCAATCGCCGGGCCCCGCCGTCACGACGTTGACCCTGGCCGTGCAACAGCGCTGGCAGGTCTGTGATGAGTTGCCCGCTGTCCAAGCCGACGCCGGCTGGCTGCTGACCGGCCAGGGAAACCAGTAGTGCGAGCACGGCGCGTGCGAGCGGCGACGAAGCCTGGGCTGGGGCACGACACGTGAACCCGATGCCATCAGAACGATCCTCGACACACGCGTCCAGGTCGGCCTCGCCCGCGATCTCGCGCGCGAACTGCGCGATGTGGATGCGCAGGCGGTCGGGTGTGTCGAGGCCAGGGTCGATATACCAGATGTCCGAGATGGGATAGAGGCCACCGGCCTGCACGGGAATCGACTGCAAGACGTTGGCCGAGAAGTCGGGCGGCAGCGCATCGCCCAACTGGTCGGCGACCATGCGCTGGATGGACTGGAGCCGCTCCGTCGTGGGTGCCGGAGAGATGATGTGCTCGTCAAGCAGACCGCCATTCGCTGCCGCAGGGCTGGCTGCGGATGCCTCGCTCGGGGCCCCATCGTCCCGGGGCCTTGTCGGCGCGTCGGCAGAGTGGCCCGCAGAAGGTGCAGTTGTAGTGGGGGGCGGTGCCGGTTCGATCGGCGGCCGTGCGATGGCCCCAGGCTCGGGCAATGCCGGCGGCGCCGATGGCGGGGTTGGGTCGCTGACCAGGGCGCGGTGGCGGCTCTCGGATTCGGTCAGGTCCAAGGCGAGCACGTCGTAGTCGATGCCCAGCAGCTCGGACATCTGACCGATCAACTCGTCCTGCACACGCGGCGGCGAGAACTCGTCGGGCTGGACATCAAATTGCGACAGCGCCTCCAGAAAGAAGCTGTCGAAGTCCAGCGGCAGGGAGCGGCCTTTGGCATAGTGCTCCCACGTGCGTTCGCTGGCTTTGCGCATGACCGACAGCCGCTCGACCTGGTGGCGGCCGAGGCCCCCGTATAGGACGGTCGGGATCGCGGGCAGCAGGTAGCGCACCGCGTCAGCCATGCGGCTGATGTGCGACTGCTGGACTGGGAAGCCGTCGGCGGCCAGGCGGCGGGCCAGCTCGGACTGGCTCAGGGTGGTGCCGCTTTCAGCCTCATAGAACTCGCGGGCTTTCTCGACGCCCAGGGCGCGCTCGATGAACGTGAGGCCGCCGCGTAGTTCGTTCTCGGCGAGGTGCCCGGTCAGGGCGACGATCTCTCCGCGCGCAGGCCACGGCCGGAACAGGCACGATATGCGGAAGAAGCGTTCGTCCTTGGTCTCCGCCCAGAGTTCACGCAGGATCGCCAGCCTGGTGTTGCCGCCGTTGCGGATGATGTAGTGCGCCTCGCCAGGACGGCGTGTGATCGCTGGCGCCGCGTCCAGGCCGCGCTCTCGGATGGAGGCCTTGATTTCATCGTAGGCCGAGTTGCGCTTTTTGCGGGGGTCGTGGTCGTAGGGCCGCAACTGGTCCAGCGTCACGACCATCGGCGTGTCGGCGATCGGGTCGCTCAAGGCCGTGGCCGATGGCCCACTGCGCTCGAACCCGGCGGCAAGCAGCTTGCCGGCCATGTCCTGGGAGGTCATCTCAGCCATGACCACATCCCTCGGCGTTGACGGCCCGGGCCATGCGGGCCTCGCGCTCGGCGCGGCGGATCTGTGCACGGGCGTTGAGATCCGCCCGGTAGTCGCTCGCTGTTGAGCTGGTGTAGATGGCGGCGCAGCCGGCCTTGGTGAACTTGAGGTGTCCGCCCCGTGTGCGCTTGACGTGCCAGCCTTCGCTCACCGCAAACTCAATCAGGGCGCGCAGCCGTTTGTGGCCGCGGGCCAGTTCATGTGCGTTCGCCATGTGACCTCCCGGTTTCAATGGAACGAGGAGGACGGCCGGACACGAGGGCAAATCTGTCTTGCCACTGTGGGAACAGTTCGCCGGCGAGCGCGCGCATGGTGTCGAGCGCGGCGGGCGCAACTCTGCCCGGCGGCTGGCGATGCTCGACGCGATGCACCGGCAGGCCGCGGGTTGCGGCGCGCGGATAGGCCTCGATGGCCGGCACGTCGGTGCCCAGCACGCATATGCCGGCATGGTCCTGGAACAGGTCGCGCAGCGCCTGCTGGATCATCCGTGCATTCGCGGACACGGGGTGGACGCGATTGATGAGCAGGTGCAGGGATGGCGGTTCGATGCCGAGGTGCCGGTATGGCGCGATGTCCTCCAGCAACTGCATGGTGCCGCGTCGCAGTTCGCGGGCAGCGAGAATTTCCGGGGTCACGGGCGACAGCGCCAGGTCAGAGGCGAGCACCGCCATCTCCAACAGCACCGAGCGTGCACCCTGGGTGTCGATCAGCACCAGGTCATAAAGCGGCGCCAGCGCCGGCAGCAGGTGCCGCAGTCTCAGGCGTCCGTCTGGCGCGTGCAGTAGCAACGTGTTCAGTTCACCCCGGTGATCGTTCGAGAGCACCAGGTCCAGGCCCGCGATGATGGTGCGGGACACCAACTGATCGAGGGCGCGTTCGTTGAACGCCAGCAACTCATAGATACCGCCGGCAGCGCGGTGTGCCAGCTCGTAATAGGACGACAAGGTCGGCTGCACGTCGAGATCGAGCAGCAGCACACGCAGCCCCGCGTCCGCGGCGAGGCCGCCGAGGTTGGCGGCCGTAGTCGTCTTGCCTACGCCGCCTTTCGTTGAAATTATGGATACGACCTGCATGGCGCTCTCCGTTTGGCGATGGGAAAATCGAGGGGGAGCGGGTCAGGTCCGGTTGTTGAGGCGTTCGGCGATCCACTGGTCGATCTCGACCGAATCCCAGCCCACGGCGCGCACGCCCAGGCGCAACGCCTGCGGAAACTGGCGCTTCTTCATCAGGTTGTAGATGTGGGCGCGTTTGAAGCCGGACTTCGCTTCAACTTCATCGAGCCGCAGGATGCGGCGCTCGTGCGGTGGCAGTACAGGTATTTGCGACATGGCGGTCACTCCTGAACGCTCAGTAGCGTTTGTTGGCGTGACCTCTATTCAATAGACATGGCTGCGGAAAAACATTGCAAATGCAATCTCCGCGACTGCACATACAAGATGGAAGAATTCACGCGGCTGCGCTACGGACATTCTTCCTGGCATTGGCGAACTTGCCGTTCAAGGTTCGCTCCGTGATGCCCATGGTGCCGCCATAGTGGGCGAGCAATGCGGTGACGATGGCCTCCTGCGTCTTGAAGCTGGAGTACGGCACGCCGGATGGGGATTGGCTCAGCATCAGCGTCAGCATGCCGCCGATGATGTTCAGGTATGTAGTTTCCGCCCGATCACTGATCACGCACTGCTTGGGAGCCAGCAGTACGGCGGACTGCTTTAGCAAGACTTCGTGTTGCTGTTGCAGTTCGCGCATCTCGCGTCGGCTATGGTCCAGCGCGGCCTGCAGAGCCAGCCGTTCCAGCAGGATTGCCTGTCCTGTCTCGATGGTGATGAAGGGATGCACCATGCGCTCGCCGCGACTGAACAGAAATCCCGGCCGATGCTCGGGATAGTGGGTGCGCATCCACCGCTTCAGATCGACATGGCGGACGGTCAGATCGAGTGAACTCACCAGATCTGGGTCATTAAGTGTGATCCCGTTCTTGCCGAAGGGTAGTTCGGCGTTGAGGATACCGTCGTAGATGCGTTCCGAGTACAGCCGACACTCGTTCCATCGCGGGCAGTCCAACATCTGCGGCAGACAACGCGGTGATGCGATCGATGCGACGATCACCGCTTCGTACCGCAACAACCCAGCCCACCGTATGGCAGCTTCGATGGGACGATAGAACACCTTTGATAGTGGTGGCTCCTTGTGCATGTTTTCGTCTCCTTTCGGAAGCGCTACATCACCGGCTCCTTCTTGCCCCACCAAGGGGCTGTTTTTTCGTTATGCCTGTGGCTGATGCCTGGGGCGATGCCCTGGAACATGGACGGAAGAGATCATGGCACCCGTCACAGGTGGTTCTCTCTTGCTCGATATGCAAGAATTGACCAGTTGCCGGTCCGTCGAGTAATAAGGAAGAAGCACGCTCGACAATTGCGCTCACGGTGCCAGCGTCATGGGGTGCGTCAAGCACATCAAGACCGATTCGATATGGTCTGATATCCCCACGGTTTCACAAGGCGCAGGGGATTGCATCCGCTGCTCCACGTCCAGAGGGACCTGGAGAAATCCGCGCATGTCATGCTTGTTTCGGCATCCTGATATATCGACATAGCATCTTGCGGCGAAGCATTTTGCTTGGTTCAATCCAACGCACTTTGCGTTCACGCGCCTGCGGTGTGGGCCAAACATGGTCACATCGCATCAGGATGCAGTGCAGTTCTATCGCCCGCTAGGCATCCTGCCTTCCCTTGAACTAGTCCGTGGTGCGAGAAGGCATCCGCCGCTCTTGATAGAAGCATCTTGCTGCCGCGATGACTTTGATGGGCGTGATGCGCGGAACATAGTCCAAGAACTCGACGGCGGTATGCCGCGAAGCCATGAATGACTTGCCCGCTGATTCTTATCCATTAATTCAATAATTGTTGTACTATCGAATCATGAACGAAGATCAAGCCGTTTCCGCCCTGAGCGCCTTGGCGCACACCCAGCGCCTGCGTGTGTTCCGCGCCCTGGTCGTCGCCGGCCCGGAAGGACTCACGCCCAGCGTGCTGGCCGACCAGCTCGACGTGGCCCGCAACACCTTGTCCTTCCATCTGAAGGAACTGGCCCACGCCGGCCTCGTCAGCATCGAGCAGCAAGGCCGCAACCTGATCTATCGCGCCGAATACGACCACATGAACGGCCTGATCGGCTACCTGACCGAGCATTGCTGCCAAGGCGGAGTGTGCGAGGTTTCCGAATCCACCCGCTGCGACTGCTGACGCCATGACCGACACGATCTACAACGCATTGTTCATTTGCACGGGTAATTCCGCCCGCTCCATCCTTGCCGAAGGCATGCTCAACGAGCTGGGCAAGGGCCGCTTCCACGCTTATTCGGCGGGCAGTCACCCCAAGGGCGAGGTTCATCCGCTGGCACTTGCCACGCTGGAGCGGCTGCACCTGCCGACGACCGGCTACCGCAGCAAGAGCTGGGACGAGTTCGTGGCACCGGGTGCGCCGGTGTTCGACTTCATCTTTACAGTTTGCGACAACGCTGCTGGGGAGGCTTGCCCGCTGTGGCCGGGCAAGCCGGTGTCGGCGCATTGGGGCGTCCCTGATCCGGCAGCCGTCGAGGGCACTGAGGAGCAACAGCGCAAAGCGTTCCTCGACGCCGCGATCACGCTGCGCCGACGCATTGAACTGTTCCTGTCGCTGCCGCTCCAGCGCCTGGACGCCATGTCGTTGCAGCGCGAGCTGCGCGACATCGGCCGCCAGTAAGGGCGGCGCGATGACTACAGAAACCGAAGCGGCCGGTCACGCGCCGGCCGCATCTGCCATGAGCAGCTTCGAGCGCTATCTGACCCTGTGGGTGCTGCTGTGCATCGTTGCCGGCATCGCGCTGGGCCAGTTCGCGCCGGGCGCGTTCCAGGCCATTGGCCAGCTGGAAGTCGCCCAGGTCAACCTGCCGGTGGGCTTGCTGATCTGGGTGATGATCGTGCCGATGCTGCTGAAGGTGGACTTCGGCGCACTCGGCCAGGTCAGGCGACACTGGCGCGGCATCGGCGTCACGCTGTTTGTGAACTGGGCGGTCAAGCCGTTTTCGATGGCGCTGCTGGCGTGGATCTTCATCCGCCATGTCTTCGCACAGTGGCTGCCGGCCGGGCAGCTGGACAGCTACATCGCCGGGCTGATCCTGCTGGCCGCCGCGCCCTGCACGGCGATGGTGTTCGTGTGGAGCCGGCTGACCGGCGGCGATCCGGTGTTCACGCTGTCGCAGGTGGCGCTGAACGACACCATCATGGTGTTCGCCTTCGCGCCCGTCGTCGGCCTCCTGCTGGGCCTGTCGTCGATCATCGTGCCATGGGCCACGCTACTGGTGTCGGTCGCGCTCTACATCGTCATTCCTGTCATCCTCGCGCAGCTCTGGCGCCGGGCGCTGCTGCGCCGGGGTCAGGTTGCGTTCGACCGGGCGCTGGAACGTATTGGCCCGCTGTCGATCGCCGCGCTGCTACTGACGCTGGTGCTACTGTTCGCCTTTCAGGGAGAGGCCATTATCCGGCAACCGCTGGTGATCGCCATGCTGGCGGTGCCGATCCTGATCCAGGTGTTCTTCAATTCCGGGCTGGCGTACTGGCTCAACCGCAAGGTAGGCGAGAAGCACAGCATCGCCGGCCCCTCGGCACTGATCGGCGCGAGCAACTTCTTCGAGCTGGCCGTGGCCGCCGCCATCAGTCTGTTCGGCTTCCACTCGGGCGCGGCGCTGGCCACCGTGGTTGGCGTGCTGATCGAGGTGCCGGTGATGCTGCTGGTGGTGCGCGTGGTCAACCGCTCGCGCGGCTGGTACGAGCGCCAAGCGTAATCATGGACAACACCATCCCGCGCTCTCGCGGCTGGCTGATTCCCTCGCTCGGACTGACGCAGATCGTCGCGTGGGGGTCGATGTTCTACGCCTACGGCGTCCTGATGCAGCCCATGCAGGACGAACTCGGCCTGTCCAAGCCCGCCATCGTCGGGGCTTATTCGGTGGCCTTGCTGATCTCGGGACTGCTTTCGACCGCGGCCGGCAGCATCATCGACCGCATCGGTGGACGTCTGCTGATGGGAAGCGGCGCCTTGCTGGCCGCCGTCATGCTCGCGTGCCTCTCGCGGGTACACAACGCGACGGAGCTTTACCTCGTGTGGGCCGGTATCGGCGTGGCCATGAGCGCGACCTTGTACCAGCCGGCCTTCGCGGTCATCACGCAGGTCCATGGCAGCAACTATCGCCGGGCGATCACGCACCTGACGTTGTTCGGCGGTTTCGCCAGCACGGTATTCTGGCCGCTGACGCAAACGCTGTTGCAACACGTCGGCTGGCGCGAGGTCTGGTTGATCTATGCGGCCGCGAACCTGCTGATCTGCCTGCCCATCCATGCCAGCCTGCCAAAGGGACGCGGCCCGGCACACGGCACACCCCCAGCGCGGACGGAAACCCGATCCCGCAATCTCACCGCGGTCATGCGCGAACCGGTGTTCTATCTCGTCACGGCGGCTGTGACGCTGAATGCACTGGTGTTCGCGGCGATGTCGCTGCACATGATCCCAGTCTTGCAGGCACATGGCATCTCTGCCGCAAATGCGGCCTGGGTCGGTGCGCTGATCGGGCCAATGCAGGTACTCGGCCGTGTGGTGCAAGCCACGGTCGGCAAGCGGGCCAGCACGCGCCAGGTCGGCATGGCGGCCATCAGTCTGCTGCCGCTGTCATTGCTCCTGCTCTTTGCTTCCGAGCAGTGGCTGCCGGTGTATGTCGTGTTTGCCGCGCTCTACGGCATCGGCAATGGCGTCATGACGATCGTACGAGGCGCCTTGCCCGCCGAGCTGTACGGTCGGGCCGCTTATGGCGCCATCAGCGGCGCGATGGCGACACCCGTGCAGATCGCAGTGGCCGCCGGCCCCTTCGTGGCCTCGCTGCTGTATTCCGCCGGCAACGGCTATCCCGGCACGCTGCTGGCCCTGACCGGCATCAGCGCGGCGGGCGCGATCCTGTTCGGCTATGTGATCAGGCATCTGCGCCAGCAATCCATGCTTCTCTCGAACGAAGGCACCTCGACATGAGCCACATCACGATCTACCACAATCCCGATTGCGGCACGTCACGCAACGTCCTCAGCCTGATTCGCAACAGCGGCGAGGAACCGGCTGTCATCGAATATCTGAAGACACCGCCCGACCGCGACATGCTGAAGGCGCTGATCGCCGCGATGGGCATCCCGGTACGCGCGGTGCTGCGCGAGAAAGGCACGCCGTATGCGGAACTCGGCCTGGGAGATCAGAAGTGGAGCGACGAGCAATTGATCGACTTCATGCTCCAACATCCGATCCTCATCAACCGACCTATCGTGGTCACGCCGCTGGGCACGCGCCTGTGCCGCCCGTCGGAAACAGTGCTCGACATCCTGCCGCAACCGCAGCGCGGCGCGTTCAACAAGGAAGACGGCGAGCCGGTAGTGGATGTGGAGGGCCGTCGTGTCTGAATCCCGTCTCGACCTGCCGAACATCGACGCCGCATTGCTCCAGCCGCCGGACATGGAACGGCTACTGGCACCCGAACGTTCCACCCATGCGCCACGCTTCCTGCTGCTCTACGGCTCGCTGCGCGAACGCTCGTTTAGCCGACTGGCCGCCGAAGAGGCAGCCCGCGTGCTGCGGGCGTTGGGCGGCGAGACGCGGCTGTTCAACCCGTCGGGCCTGCCGCTGGTGGATGACGCGACCGAGGATCATCCCAAGGTCAGGGAACTGCGCGAACTCGCGCAGTGGGCCGAGGGTATGGTGTGGAGTTCGCCGGAGCGCCATGGCGCGATGTCCGGCCTGATGAAAACGCAGATCGACTGGATTCCGCTGTCAGTCGGCGCGGTGCGTCCGACTCAGGGCAAGACGCTGGCAGTGATGCAGGTGTCGGGCGGCTCGCAATCTTTCAATGCTGTCAATCAGATGCGCGTGCTGGGCCGCTGGATGCGGATGCTGACCGTCCCCAACCAGTCCTCGGTCGCCAAGGCGTATCAAGAATTCGATGAAGCGGGACGCATGAAACCGTCGGCCTACTACGACCGCATTGTGGACGTGATGGAGGAACTGATGAAGTTCACGCTGCTCACGCGCGATGCGTCGCCGTATCTGGTGGACAGGTATAGCGAGCGCAAGGAAAGCGCCGAGGCGTTGACCAAGCGCATGCAGCAGGCGGTAATCTGATAACCCCTGATTCCATTCGCCTATCGCCGCACGACGGCCTTGGCCACTGGAGGCCCCATTGCATCGCGACAGCATCGTAGGGCGGTGCGACTGCGAAAAGAGCAGTCCTTGGACTTCAATGGAAGTCGTTGGATGAACTTTGTTGCCGAGGGCGAAAAACAAGGCTATAATTCAGGCCTTCGCTGCTCACCACAGCGGAGAAAGTGATTGGGAAACAGAGACTTATCGCTCTAGTGCATGACTCGTTTCCCGCTCCAATCCCAAAGGGAAGCAGCGCTTCCCTTTTTCTTTCTCGGGATTGCCTCCGGGTTGTGGCCATGTCGGTGACGACGGTCGCAACGAATGCGGATACAACCCAGCATCGTCACCTGGCGGGGTGGCAGAGTGGTTATGCAGCGGCCTGCAAAGCCGTGTACGCCGGTTCGATTCCGACCTCCGCCTCCAGTCTCAAGCAAAACGGCGCCCGATGTGGCGCCGTTTTGCTTTTCGGTCTTTCCCTAATTCAGTTTCTTTGGGATATCGCGGATTTTTTGCGACTTCTCTCACATTGGCTTGCGTGGTGCGCGTGTTACATTACGTCAGGCCGTACCGCATTCGGGACGACGCTTGGCGTGGCAATCCACCTCGCGTAGTTGTATTCCGATGCACTCTCCTTGCCGTGGAGCGTTGCGCCGCAATTGGCGCCCGCGCGTCGCGGTCTGCTCTTCCCGTACTATCCGTCTCTTCCTTGTGCCCTTCGCGGGGGCATGATCTCGTCGTGCGATGCCCGTAAGGGCGGCCACGAGGGGCGGGTGGTCCCCAGAACATCGAGACAACCATAAAGGAACCCCAGACGCATGCATCACGCCACCCCGCTCATCAGCACAATCGTCGGCGGTATCGTGCTGGCGTTCATTCTGGGTGCGATTGCCAACAAGTTCAGGCTACCACCGCTGATCGGCTATCTTTGCGCGGGCATCGTCGTGGGGCCGCATACGCCTGGCTACACGGCAGATCAGACGCTGGCGCCGGAGCTTGCGGAGCTAGGCGTGATCCTGCTGATGTTCGGCGTCGGGCTGCATTTCTCGGTCAAGGACCTGATGGCCGTGAAGCGAATCGCCATTCCGGGGGCGATCGTCCAGATCAGCATCGCCACGGCTCTCAGCATGTTGGTGGCCTGGGGGTTCGACTGGTCCTGGGGGCAAGGGCTCGTGTACGGGCTGGCACTCTCGGTGGCCAGTACCGTGGTGCTGCTGCGCGCGCTGCAAGAGCGCGATTTGATCGAGTCGCCACAAGGCCGCATTGCCGTGGGCTGGCTGATCGTCGAAGATCTCGCGATGGTGCTGACGCTGGTGTTGCTGCCGGCCATGGCGCGATTGCTTGGTGGCGGTGATGCCAATGCGACAGCGCCGACCACGATGGAGGTACTGATCGAGGTCCTCTCCACGCTTGGCAAGGTGGCCGCGTTCGTCGCGGTGATGCTGGTGATTGGCCGGCGCTTCATTCCGTGGATGCTTGAGCGCATTGTCTGGACCGGTAGTCGCGAGTTGTTCCGCCTTGGGGTGCTGGCCACCGCGCTGGGTGTGGCCTTCGGCGCCTATGCGTTGTTCGGCGTGTCGTTTGCCCTCGGCGCCTTCTTCGCCGGCATGGTGCTGGCCGAATCGGAATTCAGCCATCGCGCGGCAGAGGAATCACTGCCGCTGCGCGATGCCTTCTCGGTGCTGTTCTTCGTCTCGGTGGGCATGCTGTTCGACCCAATGGTGCTCGTCAACGACCCCTGGGGGGTGCTGGCGACGCTCCTGATTATCGTCGTCGGCAAGTCGCTCGCCGCGCTCGGCATCGTGCGGGCCTTTGGCCTGAATAACCGGACCGGTCTGACGATTGCCGTGAGCCTCGCACAGATCGGCGAGTTCTCCTTCATTCTGGCCAGCCTCGGTGTCTATCTGGACATCCTGCCAGAGCGGGGGCAGGCGCTGATCCTTGCGGGTGCATTGCTGTCGATCGTGCTCAATCCCGTGCTGTTTCACCTGCTCGACCGCTACACCGCGCGCGAAGACAAGCAGGGCGATCCGCAACCTGCCTGATCGGTTGCCGTGCTGTCAGGCGCCGAGACTTGGCGCCACGCCTCGCAGGTACTCGGTAAACGCAAGCAGCCCCTGGGTGGGAAACTTGTCCTGGTGGACGACCAGCTGGAGCGGGCGGATCACGCGGGGCAGGTCGCTTCGTAGTGCGACGAGCAGCCCACGCTCGATTTCGTCGCGTACGACGTGCAGCGACAGACAACTGACGCCGAATCCGCTCATGACGGCGCGCTTGATGGCTTCTGCATTGCCGAGTTCCAGTGCAAAGCGCAGCGCGCCCAGTTCGGGTACCAGGCGGGCCTCGATGATTTCACGCGTGCCGGAACCTGGTTCTCGCACGATCCAATCTGCGTCGCGCAGCATGTCGTGAAACTGCGGCGATTGCTTTCCCGCGACGGCCAACGGATGCGTAGGCCCAACGACCACCACCATCTCGTCATCGCACCAATGCACGCTGCGCAGATCGCGCTCCTGGCTCGTGCCTTCTATCAGGCCGATGTCGGCCTCGAACTTCATCAGTGACTGCAACACATCCTGCGTGTTGCCGATGCGGAGGTCGAGTGCGCATGGGCCAGTCTGGGCATTGCGGAAGCCCGCCAGCAAGGCGGGCAGGATATAGCTGCCGATGGTGTTGCTGGCGGCGATGCGCAGTTGGACACCACCTTCCGAGGCGAAGCGCTCCAGTTCCTGCGCCTGATCGAGTAGCGATAGTGCGCGGGGAAAGAACTGCCGTCCCGCTTCATTGATCGCAAGGCGTCTGGCCACCCGGTCGAATAGCGCCCCGTTCAGTGCCCGCTCGAGCTCGGCCAGCGATGCGCTGACGGCCGATTGCGACATCGCAAGGGCGTCGGCCGCGGCGATTGTGCTGCCGTGCTGGGCCACAGCCACGAACACCTGCAGTTGGCGCAAGGTAAGGCGTAGCGGGCGCTGATCCATGATTTATCGATATTTAGGGTTATGGCTACCAATATTACCCGTTTTACGGGTTAGATGTACGCCGATACCCTACATGGCATCCAACGAGAATCAGTTGCCGCCATGTCTTCCACGCCTGTTACCCCCGCGATTTCCCAGACTCCGCAGTCGGCGCTGGCGCTCTGGCGCATGAGGCTCATCACGCTCTTACCGCTTGGCGCCATCGCGTGGATCTCCATGGTCCTCGCCGATCACCCCGCGATTGCCCATTACGGCCTTTCTGCCCTGACCCTGGCGATGGGCGCCGGCATGGTGGCTGCCAATACGATGCCGAAACACTGGCTTGCGCCGCTTGCCCCCGGGATGCAGTTCGCGCGCCATCATCTGTTGCGCCTGGGTGTCGCCCTGTACGGCCTTCGCCTGACATTCGGCGCAATTGCGGCGCTTGGCGTCGGTGGGGTGGTGGTGCCGCTGACGATGCTGGTCGCCACGCTGCTCTTCGGCACGTGGGTCGGATCGTCGTTCTTCGGGTTGAGCCGTCGCGAAGCCATCCTGGTCAGCGCCGGTAGTGCGGTTTGCGGAGCGGCGGCGGCGATTGCGGTGTCGTCGGTCGTGCGTACCGATGACCGGCAAACGGCTGTGGCGGTGGCCACGGTGGTGCTTTTCGGAACGATGGGGATGTTGCTTTACCCCTGGCTCTACGAGCTCGCCACGCAACACTGGCACCTTGCCATCAGCGAACGGAGCTTTGGCATCTTTACCGGCGCCACGCTGCATGAAGTGGCCCAGGTGATTGCCTCGGGAAAGATGGTCAGCGATGGCGCGGCCGATGCGGCGGTGGTCGCGAAGATGGTGCGCGTGCTCGCACTGGGCCCCCTGCTGCTGGTCATGGCGCTGTGGCCTCGCACGAGCTGGTCGCAGGCGTCCGGTGGCTCGCGCAATCTGCGTGGGCTGCTCCGGTCGGTGCCTTGGTTTGCGTTGGGGTTCGTCGCTGTGATGGCGCTGAATTCAGCCCAGATGGTGCCGGCGGACTGGAAGCCTGCCCTGATCGGCTTCGATAACTGGATGCTGGCTTGCGCCATGCTTGCCATCGGCCTGCACACCCGCATCGGAGATCTGCTTCGCGCCGGCCGCAAGCCACTGGCGTTGGCGGGCGTCCTCTTCCTGTTCCTGATGGTCGTTGGTGCTGCGCTTTGCGCGCTGCTGGTCTGAGGAGAGCCTGGTGCGGCCGACGGGACTCGAACCCGTAAGCCCGGAAGGCGGCAGATTTTAAGTCTGCTGAGTCTACCAATTTCTCCACGGCCGCACGGCAAGCCCGGTATTGTGGTGGCTTAGCCTGCCGGACGCAAGCTGTTCAACTTGCGACAGAAGTGATGTGCCTGTTACCGGTGGTAACAATGTAGCGCCCGCCGTTTCACCTGAAAAAGCGTGAGCCTCTACAATTCGGTTATCAGAACCCAAATTCCAAGAGGCACGATCATGAAACGTTGGTTGTTCGCAGCATTCGGTGTGACCGCCGCGCTGATGTCGGGCGCTGCAATGGCACATGTGAGCGTTGGCGTGGCGATCGGCGTGCCGGGCGTGGTGATTGGTGCTCCGGCCTATTACCCGCCAGCGCCGGTCTACTATGCGCCGCCGCCGGTGGTGGTCGCGCCTGGACCCGCCTACTATGGTCCTCCTCCCGTCGTGGTGCGGCCGGCTCCGGTCTACTATGGTGGCTACGGTTACTACCGCGGTGGGCCCCGCTACTACTACGGCCCGGGCTGGCATGGTCGCGGCCACGGTCATGGTCGCTGGCATGACTGATTAACCGGCAGGATGTCATCCGAGAAAGAAGCCCCTGACTGGGGCTTCTTTCATTTCTGGCGGTCACTGGCAGGCGTGCTCTGCGGTGCCTTCGGGGTTGCCGGGTGTCTTGCGTGCGTGACAATGCGTCAAGTCGTGCGTCGGGTGAAGGTCTTTCACATTTTGCCGCTGTCGTGGAATGCATCGGCCCGCCCCGGGGGCGATATACTTGCGCCTCATCCCTGACATGAATCGATGGAGAGAGGTAATGCAGCAAAAAACCGTACTGACGGCAGATGACGTGAAGAAGGTGATGGCCGCTGCCGAGGCCGAAGCCCTGGCCAACAACTGGGCCGTCACGATTGTGGTCGTCGATGACGGTGGTCATCCGCTGGCAATGCAGCGTTTGGATGGCGTAGCGCCGATCTCGGCCTACATCGCCACGGAGAAGGCGCGCACCGCATCGCTGGGTCGCCGTGAATCCAAAATCTACGAAGACATGATCAACAATGGCCGCTACTCGTTCATGACCGCCCCGGTACTGAACGGCATGCTGGAGGGCGGTGTGCCTATCGTCGCCAATGGCCAGGTGGTGGGCGCGGTTGGTGTGTCGGGCGTGAAGTCGACCGAAGACGCACAGATCGCACGCGCTGGTATTGCTTCGCTGGGCCTCTGATCGCCCGAAGCAAAAAGCCCCGCGAACGCAACGTCCGCGGGGCGGTATAAAAAGGCGGCATGGCTGGCGTGGTCGGCACGGCAAGGGGTTTGGAGTTGCTTGCTATGCCGGGGATCCAATCGACTGGCTACTGCCCAACGCCCCGGTACGGGGCGGTCCCCACAAAAGTCTTTGCATACCCGACCTTTCGGTCCGGGCCACCTGACCAGATCACTTGGTCAGAATCAGTTTCCCGTAGCGCGTGACACGCAGCGTATAGACGTTCCCGTTGTGCAGAATCGGCAGCGTCGTCGCGCCGTGCATGATGGCTTCTAGCGGTACGGGCTGCGCGGTGCTACCGACGGCCGGCGCGTCCTGGCGCATCAGTGCTTCCAGGCGAGCGGGCAGGGCGGCGACCGCCGATTTGACCGATTCGATTGCTGACGAGGCCGTCGACGTCTCCCGCCTGTCCTGCTGGACAACCTCCACGCGGCGCAGTGACAGACGGCGGCGCGTGACTTCACGCGGTTGCGACATCGGCAGGCTCAGGGTGCTCATGGTCTTCTCCGTACGAAGTATTCAAAGGTGTCGGTGACGATGGAGATGATCATAAATGAGAATTGTTATCATTACAAGCGCGATCGCAATTCGTTACACCCACATCAGTCTTCGAACACGGCTCCTGAGCAGATAAGGCGTCGATCACTAAAAAACAAGGGCACCCCGAGGGGTGCCCTTGTTGCGATGACACAGTTGCGCGACCGGTCTAGTGCTTCGGTTCGGTAATGAACCCGATCTTGCCGAGGCCGCCGTGCTGCGCCGCGGCCATGACCTGGGCGACGCGCTCGTAGCGAACTTCGCGGTCCGCGCGCAGATGCAACTCCGGTTGCGGCTGCTGCAAGGCGGCTTCCGAAATGCGCTGATCCAGCGTGGCGTCGTCAACTTCCTGCTGGTTCCAGAACACCTTGCCTTGGGCATCGATCGAGACGTTGATGCTCTGCGGCTTGGAGTCGTTGGGCTGGTTAGTCGCGCGCGGCAGGTCGATCTTCACCGCGTGATTGATGACGGGAATTGTGATGATGAAGATGATCAGCAGCACCAGCATGACGTCGACCAGTGGCGTCATGTTGATCTCGCTCATCACCTCGTCATCGTCTCCGTCGAGCGTGCCGAATGCCATGATGCTTTCCTTCCTGCGTCTGCCGGGCAGACTTAGTTCTTGACGGCCAGGCGGACCGACGCGTCATCGGCGCGGACGCCACCAGTGGTCGGGCGCACACGGGCGCCGGTCACGAAATAGGCGTGCAGGTCGTGCGCGAAGCGGTTCAACTTGCTGATGACGCCCTTGTTGCCGCGGCTCAGCGCGTTGTAGCCGAGCACGGCCGGGATCGCCACGGCCAGGCCGAAGGCGGTCATGATCAGCGCTTCGCCCACCGGGCCGGCAACCTTGTCGATCGTCGGCACGCCGGAGGCGCCAATGCCGATCAGCGCGTGGTAGATGCCCCACACGGTGCCGAACAGGCCGACGAACGGGGCCGTCGAACCCACCGACGCCAGAATGGCCAGACCTGATTGCATCCGCGCCACGGCTTCGTCGATCGCACTCTTGAGCGAACGGGTCAGCCAGTCCGAGATGTCGAGTGCGTCGTGCAATTGCGGCTGGCTGGCGCGGTGATGCTGAGCCGCCTCACGGCCGGTGACGGCCAGCATGCGGAACGGGTTGGCATCGTTGGCGCCGAGCGTGTCGAGCGCGTGGTCGAAATCGTCGGAATGCCAGAAGCGCTTTTCCGCGCCGTGCGCCATCTTCTTGAGGCGGATCAGATCCCACGCCTTGGTGAGGATCACGATCCACGACAGGAGCGACATGATCAGCAGAATGATGGCGGTCGCGCGCATGACGAAATCGCCTTGCGACCAGAGGTGGGAAAGTCCGAGGTCCTGCATGGTGGTTCCTGAAAAGGGTCAGTGTAAGGAAGTGTCGGAAAGATTCCGGGAAATCAGTTCAATTCGAAATTGATCGGCTGCTGGGCGGTCACCGCCACGGCTCGACCATTATCCATATAGGGCTTGCAACGCATCGCCTGCACAGCGTTGACCGCCGCCGTATCCAGGCGTGTCGATCCGCTCGACGTGACAATGGCAGTCTTTACCACATGCCCGGTTTCGTCCGTGGTCAAACGCACCACGGTCTTGCCGGTTTCGCCCATCCGCCGCGACTGCGACGGATACGTGACCTGCGGCGGCGAACATGCGATCTCGCCGATACCCACTGCACGCGGTGCGGCATTCGCCGGGGCGGCAGGTGCGGCGGGCTCGGGAGCGGGCGCCGGTGGCGCAGGCGGAGCGGGCGGCGCTTCGATCGCGGTAGGCGAGGGCGGCAGCGATGCCACGGGCGTAGGCGTGGGTTGTGGCTTGGGCGGCGTCGGGCGTGGTGTCACGACCTTGACCTGCTTGGGCGGTGTTTGCGGCTGCTGCTTGGGCGGCTCTGGCGCCGGCGGCTGCTGCGGAGGTTCCATCGGGATGATGCGGGCAATGATCTCGGGGGCGATGACAGCTTCCGTCATCTTGCGAGCCAGCCCGCTCTGGATCAAATACAGCAGTCCTGCGTGGAACAGCAGGACCGCGATGGTGATCTTGAAGAAACGTTGATCGAACATGTGAAGAACGACAGGTGTACGCCAGATGGCGCAATCACTTGCGGTAGAACAGGATCAGCGAGATGCCACATCCGACCAGCAGGCTCAATAGCAGTTCCATGATGATAACGCTCCAGAAATAGATACCTCGAAGAAACCGGTTCCCGGGGGGAGCGCCACTCTTGGGTAGCGTATCAGGGCGACAGTATAAACGATAATGATTCTTATTTGTTGCGCATTGTGCAATGCGTGATCGGGATTCTTTCCATCCCCGGATGCGCGCCGCATCAATCGGCACTCCGGGGTTGCGGGTGCGTTACGTGGGCCAGCTCGCGTAACGCAACGTCTCGCCGATGCTCCACACCCGCAAAACCGCGCTAGGATTAACAAATACAGCCATTAGCGGCAGACACGGCACAGGTGCAGCGCGTTCCCCGCGGTCCGGACGCCGAACGCCCCGTGCGAAGGGAACTGGCAATGGACTTTACCCGTTTTGCTGATGACGACCGCATGATGGACGACCGCACCACGCTGTTGCGCGCCTCGTCCGGCGTCGCGGGGACGTCGCCGCTGGACTGGATGTGCGCCCAGTTCGCGCTACGCGTGGTCTGCGCGCTGGGTCCCCGCTTCAATCTGCGCAGCAATATCAATGACGTGCTCACCGTCAGCGCGCAGGAAATGGTCTGGCCCTACGGTGTGGTGCTGCGCGTGCAGCGGTTTCTGTCGGCGCGCTGTGCCGACATGCCGGCGTGGAAGGGGGCCGCAAGGCTTTCCCCGGAAGAATTTCTCGATCGCCATGGCCAATGGAACAGTGCCTTCGATGAAAGTGCGCTGTTTTACTACCTCGACGAGTACGTCAAATACCACGCCAAGGACATGTTTGCCGTGTTCGCGGCCTCATCCGCCGCTATTACGGCGAGGCTCGATGGCGAACGCGTGCTGCTGGTGCGCAACATCGACATGCTCAGCCACGTGCTCAACCTGCCCGAGCATGAGCGCAAGTTGCTGCTGTTCGCGGCGCTGGCGAAGTACAAGCGCGATCTTCGCGCGGTGATGGTCGACTGCAAGGTCGCTCACAGCCAGGAAGCGTTCCAGATCCTGGCGGGCCTGACTGGTGCCAGCCCCGGCGATATTGCCGTCTCGCTGCGCCCGGGTTCGCGGCTCGAGACCCTCAATCTGATCGAGCAACCCCTGCCGGAAAACAGCGTGACCGATCTGGGCGATTTGATGCGCCTGTCCGATCGCCTGTTGCACGTCCTGCTTGGCAACTACGCCAGCGAGGCGGACATGATGGCCGTGTTCACGCGGCCAGCCGCACCGCCGACGCTGGGGACGAGCGACTATCCGCATGTGGAAGCCGACGCCCGTTACCTCACGGCGCTGATGGCCAATGCCACGCGCCAGAATGCCACCGGCGTCAATGTCCTGATCTATGGCCCGCCCGGCACAGGCAAGACCGAGTTCGCACGACTGATCGCGCGTGAGGCCGAGTGCGAGCTTTATGAAGTCGACTGCTTCGATCGAGACGGCAACAGTCTTTCGGGCAAGGATCGGTATCGGTCGCTGCAGGTCTCGCAGGCCTTTCTGCGCGGGCGGCCGCGCACGGCACTGCTGTTCGACGAAGTGGAGGACGTATTTCCGGGCAGCGCGCGCGAGCTGATGAGCCTGTTCGGCCAGGAAGACACGCGCGGTTCGGTCAACGGCAAAGCATGGGTCAACCAGACGCTGGAACAGAATCCGGTGCCGGTGATCTGGATCTCGAATTCGATCCGGCAGATCGATCCGGCATACCTGCGCCGCTTCCAGTTCCACCTGGAGCTGAAGATCCCGCCGCCGCTGGTGCGCGAGAACATTATCCGCAAGCACCTGGGCGGTCTGGCCGTCAGTGATGCCTTCATCGCCACGCTGGCAGCCCGCAAGACGCTGACACCGGCGCAGGTACAGTCAGCCGCGCGGTTCGTGGAGCTGGCGCGGCCCGATGTCGAGGAACCCGTGGAAGCGCTGATACTGCGGCAGCTTGAACACGCGGATCGCGCCATGGGATTGCAGCCCGAAGCGGAGGCGCGTCCCGTGGTGACGCACTACCGCCTGGATAATCTGAATCTGGAAACGCGCTACGCGGTGAACAAGATCGTGCAGGCCCTCGGCGCGCGCAAGCGCGGCACGCTCTGCTTCTATGGGCCACCGGGCACGGGCAAGACCGCGTTGGCCGAGCACATCGCCGCCGAGCTAGATCTGCCGCTTATGATTCGCCGCGCTTCCGACCTGATGAGCAAGTATGTGGGCGAGACCGAGCAGCAGATCGCGGCCATGTTCGCGCGCGCGGAGGAGGACGGGGCGGTGCTGCTACTGGACGAGGCCGACAGCTTTATGCAAAGCCGCCAGCAAGCGGTGCGCAACTACGAGGTGTCCGAAGTCAACGAGATGCTGCAGGGCATGGAACGCTTCAACGGCATCTTCATCTGCACCACCAATCTGTTCGATCGGATCGACGAAGCCGCGCTGCGTCGGTTCTCGTTCAAGATTCGCTTCCAGGCGCTCAAGCCGGCGCAACGGATCTCGATGTTCGTCGACGAAGCACTCGATGGCGATGCGGCGAACATGACCGACGCCATTCGCCGGGAACTCGATGGGATGGATTGCCTGACACCGGGCGACTTCGCGACAGTCAAACGGCAGTGCGTGGTGCTTGGCGAAGCGCTGACGCCCGAGGAATTCCTGGCGCAGCTACGTCAGGAACACGCCGTGAAGCCCGAGGTGCGGCATCACAAGCCGCTGGGCTTTATTCAGTAGCTGGAGCAGGTTCGATCACGACCGTCTCGGCGTTGGCCTCGACATGAAGTAGCGCTGCGGCCATTTCGCGCAGATGGGCAGCGTCCTTGGTGGACAGGTAGCGCACGCTCGGCGCCGTGTCGGGGCTGGCCGCGAGGTCGAACTCCGCGAGCTTGCGTGCGAGTTGGCGTGCGATGGCCACGCCCGTGTCGATCAGCGCCAGTCGTCCGCCGACCAGGTCATCAATCGTTTCCGACAGGAACGGGTAGTGGGTGCAGCCCAGTACAAGGGTGTCGGCGCCGGCCTCGAGCATCGGTGATAGCAGGGTACCCAGGGTTTGGCGGACCGTGTCGCTCGACACATCACCTTGCTCGATCAGCGGTACCAGGCCGACGCCTGCCTCGCAGAGAAAGCGACTCTCATTGCCGAGCGAGGTCAGCAGCCGGTTGAACTTGGCGCTCTTCAGCGTGTTGGCCGTGGCCAGCACGCCCACCACCTTGCTGCGGCTGGCCGCGGCGGCGGGTTTGAGTCCCGGCTCCACGCCGATAATCGGCACGGCAAGACGTTCACGCAGTGTCTGCACCGCATGCATCGTTGCGGTATTGCAGGCAATCACCAGTGCCTTGCATCCCTGCGCGACGAGCCATTCGCAAACCTGCAGCGTGCGCGCCTCCACGAACCGCTCGGGCTTTTCGCCATACGGGGCGTAACGGGAATCGGCGAAGTAGAGCAGCGACTCATGCGGCAGCAGCGCGCGCACTTCACGCAGGACCGACAGGCCACCAAGGCCAGAATCGAAGATGCCGACGGGGGAGGGGTTCACGCGCGCAGTGTCGAGGAGGGTTTGCTTCCCTCTCGCTTGTGGGAGAGGGAAGGGGAGAGGGCGGGCTGTTCCATCTACGACAAGTCGCGATTTGAACCACTGCACCTTCTCCCCCAACCCCTCTTCCACGCAGCGGGAGAGGGGCGTACTACAAGTAGCCGGATTTAGGCCGTCGCGACCGGAATTTTGCCGATCTTGGCCTGCCACTCGGCGGGGCCGGTCTTGTGGACGGACGTGCCCGAGCTATCCACGGCCACCGTCACCGGCATGTCCTTGACGTCGAACTCGTAGATGGCTTCCATGCCGAGGTCTTCGAAGGCGAGGACCTTGGCGCCACGGATCGCCTTCGACACGAGGTAGGCAGCGCCACCCACGGCCATCAGGTAGGCCGACTTGTGCTTCTGGATCGATTCGATTGCGGTGGGGCCACGCTCGGCCTTGCCGATCATCGCGATCAGGCCAGTCTGCGACAGCATCGTCTCGGTGAACTTGTCCATGCGGGTGGCGGTGGTGGGGCCAGCCGGGCCAACCACTTCGTCACGTACCGGATCCACGGGGCCTACGTAGTAGATCACGCGGTTCGTGAAGTCGATCGGCAGCTTCTCGCCCTTGGCCAGCATGTCGGCGATGCGCTTGTGCGCGGCATCACGGCCGGTCAGCATCTTGCCGTTCAGCAGCAGCGTCTGGCCGGGCTTCCACGAGGCGACTTCTTCCGGCGTCAGCGTGTTCAGGTCAACGCTTTTCGACGTTTCGGTGTTCGGTGCCCACTCGACCTTCGGCCATTGCGACAGGTCCGGCGCTTCCAGCTTGGCGACGCCGCTGCCGTCCAGCGTGAAGTGCGCGTGGCGGGTGGCCGCGCAGTTCGGGATCATGGCCACAGGCAGGTTGGCCGCGTGGGTCGGGTAGTCCAGCACCTTCACGTCGAGCACGGTAGCCAGGCCGCCCAGGCCCTGCGCGCCGATGCCCAGTGCGTTGACCTTCTCGTACAGCTCGATGCGCAGTTCTTCGGCGCGGTTGCTCGGGCCGCGGGCGAGCAGGTCCTGAATGTCGATCGGCTCCATCAGGGCTTCCTTGGCCAGCAGCATGGCCTTTTCAGCCGTGCCGCCAATGCCGATGCCCAGCATGCCCGGCGGGCACCAGCCGGCGCCCATGGTCGGCACAGTCTTGAGCACCCAGTCGACGATCGAGTCAGACGGGTTGAGCATCACGAACTTCGACTTGGCTTCGGAACCGCCGCCCTTGGCTGCGACGATCACGTCCACCGTATCGCCCGGAACGATCGACATGTTGATCACCGCCGGGGTGTTGTCCTTCGTATTGGTGCGCTTGCCGGCCGGATCGGCCAGCACGCTGGCGCGCAGCTTGTTGTCCACGTCGTTGTACGCGCGGCGCACGCCTTCGTTGACCATGTCTTCCAGGCTCATCGTGGCGCCATCCCAGCGCACGTTCATGCCCACCTTCAGGAAGACCGTCACGATGCCGGTGTCCTGGCACAGCGGGCGCTTGCCTTCGGCGCACATGCGGCTGTTGGTCAGGATCTGCGCGATCGCATCCTTGGCGGCCGGACTCTTTTCCAGCTCATAGGCGCGGCCCAGGCTGGTGATGTAGTCCATCGGATGGTAGTAGCTGATGTACTGCAGGGAATCGGCGACGCTCTGGATGAGGTCTTCTTGCTTGATGACTGTCATTTTGTGGGGGATGGGCAGCGGTGAAACACAGCCCGGAATCATACACCGTCGCGGCGACGGCTGCCGCTTTGCATACAGCCGTCGACACGAGGTTTGGTAGCGTGATGGGGCGCAGGCGTCACCCGCGTGGCGGGCAACCGTCCCGGCGCGCGGTCAGTGTGTCGCTTCTGCCGCACCGCCGGCAGCGCCAGGTCCGGCGACCGGGTGCGGATGCGTGACCATGCGGTCCACCCAGGCCATCGCCACGGCCGAGAGCAGGAATGCCAGGTGGATGATGACCTGCCACATGATCGTATGTTCGCTGCGCTGGTCGGCGTCGATGAAGGTCTTGAGCAGGTGGATCGACGAAATGCCGATCAGCGCCATCGACAGCTTGACCTTGAGCACGCCGGCATTGACGTGGTCCAGCCATTCGGGCTCGTCGGGGTGGTTGTCGATGCCCAGGCGCGACACGAAGGTTTCATATCCGCCCACGATGACCATGATCAGCAGGTTCGAGATCATCACCACGTCGATCAGGCCCAGCACGACGAGCATGATCTTGGTCTCGTCGAAGGTCGTGACGTGCGACAGCAGGTGCCAGACCTCGACCAGGAAGTGATAGACGTAGACGCCTTGCGCGACGATCAGACCGAGATAGAGCGGCAGTTGCAGCCAGCGCGAGGCGAAGATGATGCGGGGAATCGGGCGAAGCGGGGAGTGGGCCATGGAATTGAATGTAAGTACAGCAAGACAATCAGGATGGGTTATGATTGTACCGTGCGCATTTGACACCTCGCGCCGCGATTCGGTAACCGAACGTCACCGGCCGGGGTCGCCTCCCAACGCCCGGCGCGCGATCGGTCCGGGCCAGCTTGCCAGTACGATGCCTGCGAGCACGCATGCCAGCGCCACGCCGTGCGCCCAGCCCGGACGCTCGCCGAGCACCACGATGCCGTAGAGTGCCGCGGCCACTGGCAGCACCGACGTGAACACGCCGGCCAGTTGTGCCGGAACATGGCGGACGCCTTTCATCCAGAGCCAGAACGAGAACACGCTGGCCGACAGCGCGTACCAGAGCAGCATCGCCCAGGTGGTGCCGCTCACGCTGCCGAAGTCGAACGTCAGCAGCGGCACCAGTCCTAGCGGCAGCATCAGCGCGCCGCCGATCAGATGTGTGTAGGCGCAGATTTCGATTGCGGCCAAGGTCTGGGAGAGCCGGCGCGACAGAATCACGTAGATCGACTCGCATACCACCGCGCCCAGGATCATCAGGTTGCCGATCAGCGCGCCGCTGCCGCCACCGCTGCTGGTCGCGGCATCATGGCCGCTGCCGCGCGCGATATTGAGCACCGCGATACCCGCCACGGCCAGCAGCACAGAGAACACCGTCCGCCGCGACAGCCGCTCGCGCAGCCAGAGCCATGACAGGATGGCCACCGTGGCCGGAATCGTGCTGGTGATCACCCCGGCGGCCATCGCGCTGGTCAGTCGCACGCCGCCCAGCATCAGCAACGTGAACATGAACGTGCCGAAGAACGCCATCAGGAACAGGTTGATCCATTCGCCACGCGAGACCTGGCGCATCCGCGCTGGCCTATACCACGGGGAAAGGCAGACGATCGCGATCAGGAAGCGCAGCAGCGCGAACAGCAGTACCGGTACTTCCGCGATGATGGATTTGCCCAGGCCTACGTTGCTGCCAACCAGGGCCATGGCGGCGATCAGGAAAAAGGCGTGGATGGGCAAGGGGTGTCCGGCAGGAAGGGGTGCGACGTGGAGACGACGGAAACACTGACGCCGGAGAAAGGGCGCGCCAGAAAGGGCGTGCGCGACGTTCAGGTATAGGGTCCGCCGCATTATAGCTGTGCTAACTTAGTAGAGCCGACTGCACTTGTGCCCCAGCGTCTCCCGAATCAGGCCCCACCGGTCTGTTGCGACGCAGCATCGTTGCAAGTGGGATGCTTGCCTGAACCGTCAGGTTTAAGTAAGGCGTCGAGCGTACCTTGCACCGAAAGCAGTCAAAGTCAAACAGGAGACAACCCATGTCCGCCATCGAGTCGGTGATGCAGGAGCATCGCGTTTTCAATCCCCCTGCGTCGTTCGCCAAGACCGCCGCGATCCCCAGCATGGAGGCCTACCAGGCCCTGTGCGACGAGGCTGCAAAGGATTACGAGGGCTTCTGGGCCCGCCACGCACGCGAGCTGCTGCATTGGCACAAGCCGTTCACGAAGGTGCTCGACGAGAGCAACGCGCCGTTCTACAAGTGGTTCGAGGATGGCGAGATCAATGCCTCGTACAACTGCCTCGACCGCAATGTCGAGAAGGGCCTCGGCGACAAGACGGCCATCGTCTTCGAGGCCGACGACGGCACGGTGACGCGCGTCAGCTACCAGGAATTGCTGGCGAAGGTCAGCCGCTTCGCCAACGGCATGAAGGCCCTTGGCATCAAGAAGGGCGACCGCGTCGTGATCTACATGCCAATGTCTGTCGAAGGCGTCGTGGCCATGCAGGCCTGCGCGCGCATCGGCGCCACGCACTCGGTGGTGTTCGGCGGCTTCTCGGCGAAGTCCCTGCAGGAACGTCTGGTGGACGTGGGCGCCGTGGCGCTGATCACGGCCGATGAGCAGATGCGTGGTGGCAAGGCGCTGCCGCTGAAGGCCATCGCTGACGAGGCGCTGACGCTGGGCGGCTGCGAGGCCGTCAAGAACGTGATCGTCTATCGCCGCACGGGCGGCAACGTTGCCTGGACCGAAGGCCGTGATCGTTCGATGGAAGACGTCGCCGCCGGTCAGTCCGATAACTGCCCCGCCGAGCCCGTTGGCGCCGAGCACCCGCTGTTCGTGCTCTACACGTCGGGCTCCACCGGCAAGCCGAAGGGCGTGCAGCACAGCACGGGCGGTTACCTGCTGTGGGCGCTGATGACGATGCGCTGGACCTTCGATATCAAGCCCGATGACATGTTCTGGTGCACGGCCGATATCGGCTGGGTCACCGGCCACACCTATATCACCTACGGCCCGCTGGCCGCAGGCGCCACGCAGATCGTGTTCGAAGGCGTGCCGACGTTCCCGAACGCCGGCCGGTTCTGGGACATGATCCAGCGCCACAAGGTCTCGATCTTCTACACCGCGCCGACGGCGATCCGCTCGCTGATCAAGGCCGCCGAGGCCGACGAGAAGATCCATCCGAAGCAGTACGACCTCTCGAGCCTGCGCCTGCTGGGCACCGTGGGCGAGCCGATCAATCCAGAGGCATGGATGTGGTACTACAAGAATATCGGCCGCGAGCGTTGCCCGATCGTCGATACGTTCTGGCAGACCGAAACTGGCGGCCACATGATCACGCCGCTGCCGGGCGCCACGCCGCTGGTGCCGGGCTCGTGCACGCTGCCGCTGCCGGGCATCATGGCGGCCATCGTCGACGAAACCGGGCAGGACGTGCCGAACGGCAATGGTGGCATCCTGGTCGTCAAGCGTCCGTGGCCGTCGATGATCCGCACGATCTGGGGCGACCCGGAGCGCTTCAAGAAGAGCTACTACCCCGAGGAACTCGGCGGCAAACTGTACCTGGCTGGCGACGGTTCGATCCGTGACAAGGAAACCGGGTACTTCACGATCATGGGCCGTATCGATGACGTGCTGAACGTGTCGGGCCATCGCATGGGCACGATGGAAATCGAGTCAGCGCTGGTCTCGAACCCGATCGTGGCCGAGGCCGCCGTGGTGGGTCGTCCCGATGACACCACCGGCGAGGCGATCTGCGCGTTCGTGGTGCTCAAGCGTTCGCGGCCGACGGCTGAAGAAGCCGTGAAGATCGCGGCCGAGCTGCGCAACTGGGTGGGCAAGGAAATCGGCCCGATCGCCAAGCCGAAGGACATCCGCTTCGGCGACAATCTGCCCAAGACGCGTTCGGGCAAGATCATGCGCCGCCTGCTGCGTTCGCTGGCCAAGGGCGAGGACATCACGCAGGACACCTCGACGCTGGAGAACCCGGCCATTCTCGATCAGCTCAAGCAAGCCCAGTAAAGGCCAGCCAGCGGATCCGGAAAACGGATCGTCCCGGTCACGCATCCGTGACACCCATCGTGCCCGCCTCGGTTTCATGCTGAGCGGGCACGATTTTCTTTCTTGCTGATGCCAGACACCCAGTCGCGCTTTCGCCGCCGGTTGATGCTGTACTACGGCCTGTTCACGCTCGGGCTGTTTGGTTTCGTCGGCATGATGGGCTTGCTGGAGCATTCCAACGCGGATGCGCTCTGGCTTGGCTACGTCTTCCTCTTCGTCACGATCGCGATCTATGCGTGCATCGGCCTGATCTGCCGTACCTCGGATCTCAACGAGTACTACGTGGCGGGACGGCGGGTGCCGGCCATGTTCAATGGCATGGCGATCGCCGCGGACTGGATGAGCGCGGCATCCTTCATCGGACTGGCCGGCATCATCTTCGTCTCGGGCTACGAAGGGCTGGCCTATGTAATGGGTTGGACCGGCGGCTACTGCCTGGTGGCCTTCCTGTTGGCGCCATACCTGCGCAAGTACGGCGGCTACACGATCCCCGATTTCCTGGCGGCGCGGTACGGCAACGGCAAGCCGGGCGGCAACATGCCGGTGCGCGCGATCGCCGTGCTGGCTGCATCGCTATGTTCGTTCGTTTATCTGGTGGCGCAGATCCAGGGAGTCGGGCTGATCGTCACGCGCTTTATCGGCGTGGAATTTGCCGTTGGCGTGTTCTTCGGTCTGGCCGGCATTCTCGTCTGTTCGTTCCTGGGTGGAATGCGCGCCGTGACGTGGACGCAGGTGGCGCAGTACATCATGCTCATCGTCGCGTTTCTGCTGACGGTGTCGCTGATCGCGTGGAAGCACCACCACGAAGTGCTGCCGCAGGTCAGCTATGGCAAGTTGTTGAGTCAGATCGACCAGACGGAAAAAGCGATCGAGCGCGATCCGGCCGAAATTCAGGTGCGCGAGATCTTTCAGCAGCAGGCCATAGCGATGCAGGACCGCATCGCGCGACTGCCGGAATCGTTCCTGGAGGAACGCAACGCGCTCGACGCCAGATTGCTCGAGTTGCGGGCGCGCAATGCGCCGCTGCGCGAGATCAAGAGCGTGGAGCGCGAACGCCTGGCATTCCCGGTCGATGCGGCGGACGCGCTGCAACAGTGGACCCAGATGCGCGAGGATGCGCTCGCACGCAGCCGGGTTTCGACGCCCTCGACTGAGCCATACCCTGCGGCTTCGGAGCAGGAGCGCAAGACGCAACGGCTCAACTTCGTGCTGCTGGTGTTCTGCCTGATGCTCGGGACGGCCAGCCTGCCGCACATCCTGACGCGCCTCTACACGACGCCATCGGTACGCGAATCGCGCAACTCGGTGGCCTGGGCGGTGTTCTGCATTGCGCTGTTGTACGTGTCCGCGCCAACGCTCGCGGCGCTGGTCAAGGCCGAGTTCCTGCAGCATCTGGTAGGTACGCCATACGCCGAGTTGCCGCAGTGGGTGGTGCAATGGCGGAAGGTCGACCCACCCGTGTTCGGCATCCGGGACATGAACGGCGATGGCATCGTCCAATGGGCCGAGATCCTGATCCAGCCGGACATGATCGTGCTGGCCGCCCCGGAAATCGCCGGGCTTCCCTACGTGATCTCAGGACTGGTCGCGGCCGGCGCGCTGGCGGCAGCGCTGTCCACAGCCGACGGCCTTCTGCTCACCATCGCCAACGCGCTGTCGCACGACGTCTACTACCACATGGTCGACCGCCAGGCGAGCCACCAGCGGCGCGTGACGACCGCGAAGGTCGTGCTGCTAGGGGTGGCGCTATTTGCGTCCTATGTCACGTCGCTGCGGCCCGGCAACATCCTGTTCCTGGTCGGCGCGGCGTTCTCGCTGGCGGCATCGAGCTTCTTCCCGGTATTGGTACTAGCCATCTTCTGGCGCCGCACCACTGCAGCGGGCGCGGTAGCCGGCATGGCAACCGGCCTGGGTGTGGCGGTCTACTACATCTTCGTCAACTACCCGTTTTTCACCAAGATGACTGGAATCTTCGGCAACCGCTGGTTCGGCGTCGACCCGATTGCATCGGGCGCGTTCGGTGTGCCAGCCGGGTTTGCCGCGGCCATCCTGGTCAGTCTGGTGACGCCGAGGAATGCGCCGGTGATCGACAGGTTGGTGAATTATCTGCGGAAGGGGTAGCAGGGTATTGCCTAATGCCCATTGTCCATTGCGCATAGGGCAAAAAAACGCCCACACCTGAGAGGCAGTGGGCGCGCGGGAATAGATCAGTTGGGGTCACAACGGATCTTGCTGGGACCGGGAGGTGCCCAACGGATCAAGTCTGCTCCCTGGTGCGCGGGGGTTCTATTTGATGTTTCCGAATTTAGTCTGGGACTCTTCCGCAATTGACATTCCACACGCTGCAGGAACGATAGTCTTTCGCGCCACCGCCGTAGTCGCTTTGTCATCCAAGAGCCTTCGAAGCGTTTGAATGCGAAAAGCACGTCCGCGCAACGGGCCATGTTTCCACTTTGTATTGGATCTGAGTCGGACAGCCCCACACACGCGCCTCAATTTCTTGCAGTACGTTACGCAACGTCACCGCCGGTTAAATGCCGGCGGAAGCAGCGCCAGTTCATCAATAAGCGCCAGTTTCTCGTTGCTATGGTGATGACGGGCTATTGCGTGCAGAACAAGCAATAGCCTGGTTGCAGAACCTGGGCATTGCTCAGGCTGCCCGATATCGTCACAGACGAAATATCCCCTCACCAGAAGCGAGTCATGACTACGACATCCAGTACGACTTCCGCCTCAAGCTCCGGCCTGATATCAAACCTCGGCGTTGGTTCCGGACTTGATCTGAGCTCCTTGCTCGATCAGCTCACTCAGGCCGAGCAGGCACCGCTGACCGCGATCACCCAGGAGCAGCAGAGCTACCAGACCAAGCTCTCCGCATATGGGCAGATCCAGAGCATGCTGGCGGCATTCCAGGGCTCGGCCAGCCAGCTTGCCAGTCAGTCCTTCTTCCAGGCAACGACTGCCAGTTCCAGCAATACCGCCGTGTTGAGTGCAGCTGGCAGTAATACGGCGGCCACCGGCAACTATGCGGTCAACGTCACGCAACTCGCGCAGGCGCAATCGCTCGTCTCGAAGGGACAGGCCAACCAGGCCGCTGCCATCGGCACAGGCACCATCCATGTCGATTTCGGCTCGATCTCCGGCGGCACGCTTGACAGCAATACGTCCAGCGCCACCTACGGTACATACACTGGGGCCACGTTCACGGCCAACAGCGCCAACACCGGCGTCGACATCACGATCGACAGCAGCCACAACACGCTGCAGGGTATTGCCAGCGCGATCAACAACGCCAACGCCGGCGTCACCGCAAGCATCATCAACGACGGGTCAGGCACACCCTACCGCCTTGTGATCAACTCGAACAATACGGGTGCCACCAACAGCGTGCGGCTTTCGGTCAATGAAACCGATGGCGGCACGGCGCTCGCGAACCTTGTTGGATATGATCCTGCCGGAACGCAGAACCTGCAGCAGACCGTTGCTGCCCAGAATTCCCAGCTCACTGTCAACAATATCGCCATCCAGAGCACCAGCAACACCGTGAGCGACGCGGTGGCCGGCGTGACCATGACATTGGCGCAGACAGGTACCAGCAGCGTCTCGGTGCAACGCGACACCAGCTCGATCGTGACGGGCATACAGGGATTCGTCACCGCGTACAACAACCTGCAGAGCACCTCTGCCTCGCTGTCCGCATATGACCCCAGCACACAGACGGCTTCACCGCTGACCGGAGACTCCACGCTGAGCATCATGCAGTCGCAGATGCGCAGCCTGCTGAATACGCCCCAGTCGAACAACGCCCTCACCACGCTCTCGCAGATCGGCATCTCGTTCCAGGACGACGGTACGCTGGCGGTCGACACCAGCAAGCTGACCACGGCGCTGAACAACAATGCCGGCGCGGTGGCCAACCTGTTCGGCAACACCGACGGCGTAAGTGGCTATGGCAATCAGATCAGCACGTTGGTCAAGAACCTGACCAGCAGTACCGGTGCGCTGACCACGGCAACCGCGGGCATCAACAACACACTCAAGGATCTGAGCAATCAGTACGATCAGACGCAGACGCAAATCAACGCAGATATCGCCAACTACAAGGCGCAATTCACGCAGCTCGACGTGATCATGTCGCAGATGCAGAGCACCAGTGCCTACCTGACGCAGCAGTTCTCGACCAGTAGTAGCAAGGGATAACGTTGGAAGAGCGAGGGCACTGCCGTCTGGTGACGGCGGTGCCTGCCGTGACCCTGTGTCCGACGCACAGGGTCACGGCCAGGGGGCAGGGCAAAAGAGCTGATGGATTGGTGGGAAAACTGCCGGGCAGCCAAGCTCAAAGCGAGAACGCGCCCGGATCACACCGCACGGGTGTCAAAGAGCCCGGTCGCATTGACGCCCTGCGCCGCCAGCCTGTCGCTGGGGACCGTTGCCTGCCTTTCTTACGTGGTTGACAGCAACTTCATCCAGGGTGTCGATTGTGCAGCACACGACACCATGCCGCGCGCCTCCCGGCCGGTCATGGCGAGGACCTCGAGGGACCACGCACGACCGGCGCAAATCAGGCCAGCGTATTGATGATCGAGCCAGTCGGCACTGCCGCGGCGCTCGCTTCGACCGCCAGCGAATTGCTCGCGTCCGCTGAGGACGTGCTCGCAATGGCCTGTGCGGGGGGCCGCGCCTCCATGATGGTGATGACCGCCGCCATGATGGGCCTGCTTGAGCTTGGCCAGCGCCTGCTGGGCGCCGCTCAGATCATTGTTCTGCAAGGCCTGCGCGATCTGCCGGAAGTCGGCAGCTGCGCTGCGCGGTGTTGTTCTGGTCGGAGGCGGCCGGCAGGTATATGGCATCGAAGGCTGACCATGCTCAAACGCTACCCGCTGAACATCCTCTCCGCGCTGGACCGTCTCGCCAACGCCATCACCTTTGGCAGCGGGGACGAAACGATCAGCAGCCGACTCGGCAAGGCGCACGCCAAAGGCAGCCGGTTCGCCTGTGTGTTCTGTCGCTTCCTTGACCTGTTCCAGAAGGATCACTGCAAGCTGTCGATCAACCCCGACGATGGGGCGAATGCAACGGTCCCGGACTGAGGATGGAAGCCACGAGCAAAGTAGATCAATCGAACAGTTTGTTCATTGCCGTATCAGGCCAAGAACCCATGCCGCAAGCGCGATGATCAAAATCGGGTGCAACGACGAGAGCTTGTAGGACAAGAGACCTAGGACTGGCATCCCTCCTACAATCCAGGCGGCAGAAAGGGCGCGGGCCGAATCAAACATTCTGCGGTATTCCTTGTTGATTTTTTTTTGCCTGAGTTAACTCTTACGAAAAGCATGTACCAGAACACTACCTGTATCCATGTGGAAAGCAGTGACATGTACATGTCTTGAAAGAACTGCATCACCAAAGGAAACATGAATGCGGCATGGATGAAAATGTAAGGGCCGCCCTCTGATTTTGCCTTCTCATACAAGGCGTCATGGGCTAGACCTGAGAGCGCGGCAAATATCAAAACTCCACCAACACCAAAGTCTCTATAGTACGGATCCATCACCGTAAAAACGTTGGTCATATCCGGGATCAAAACATAATCTCTGATTAATGGAGGGATTTCTATATTAAGTCCGATGACATTCGCCAGCATATAGAAGAAGCGAAATGTATAATCACCATATGTTGCCGAACCATTCCCGTCGAATACACTGCCCATTGCGAAAATGGGGGAGAGGAAATAGACTCTCAGCGTCTTGATTATGCCGTCTACATTGTCATCAACCGACGCAGTTGCCGATCCTCCGCGACATGGAAGCCGTGCGATCTTCCGACTTCGTCTTTCCTGGCATGAAGGCGGAAACAGGACTTTCAAACATGTCCATGCTCGCAGTCCTCAAGCGCATGGACCGGCCAGACCTGACCGTGCACGGCTTTCGGAGCACGTTCCGCGACTGGACCGCAGAGGCAACGAATTTCCCAAGAGAACTAGCGGAGAAGGCGCTTGCGCATACGCTGCGCAGCGAAGTAGAGGCCGCCTATCAGCGCGGCGACCTCTTGGCCAAGCGCGCGAAGATGATGCAAGCGTGGGCCGACTATTGTGACCGTCCCGTGAGCAGCGTTGTTCTACCGATGACGAAAACGGCGTCTGTGGTATAGGCCATCACCCAACCTCCGAATTCAACGTCCCGCCATAGGCGGGATTTTTTTTGCCTTCACCTAAACCGCTCTGCGATACCACTTCATACCATGCGACACCAAGTGATACCAGTTGATACCACTTGATACCAGACAGCATCATATCGAGCCATCTGGAATCGCTCCGCTCGGCATCAACCGATTCTAAATCGCATGGTGTCGCCTGACATTATTCGTATCGTTTAAACGCAATGGACCAACTATCAGTGATCAATTGATCATAAAAATATTTTTTGGCCCCATACATATGCGCCACATAGCGATCCATCAATCCCCGCGAATCCATATATTTCAATGGTTGCGAGGTTAGTATATTCATATATTTGAATAAAGACATTAAACGATTCTTAGTGAAATAACGCGTGGCAATGTCTTCACACAGCGCCTTGACCTACGCTAATGTTCGCCCGTCAATAATGATGAATATATACAAGCCATGCACTCTGACACCGCAAAGCGCAAGGTGCTTCGCGCTCGCGACATAGCAGAAATGACCGGCCTGGCAAGGCCGACCATCTATTACTACGTGAAACTTGGGCAGTTCCCAAAGCCGATCCCCCTGGGGGCTAAAGCTGTCGGCTGGCTGGCATCCGAAGTGGAGGCTTGGCTCGACGCACGCATCCAAGCTCGCAAGTAATGAGCGCAAGCACATTGCTCTCTCGCCTGGATCGCGTGCAACAGACGAGCAAAGGCCGGTGGAAGTGCATCTGCCCTGCGCACGATGACAAATCTCCGTCGCTATCAGTGACTGAAAAGGATGATGGCCGCGTGCTGGTGCATTGCTTTGGCGGATGCGATAGCAGCGAAGTACTGGCGGCTGTCGGCCTGGATATGTCCGCGCTATTTCCCGAGCGGCTGGCGGACCATCTGCCGCGCGAGCGACGGGCATTCAACGCGCACGATGTACTGCGCGGCGTGGTGTTTGAGCTTGCCATCGCAATCCAGTTCATCAACATGGTGCGGCGTGGTGAATCGCTGACAGAACAGCACCAAGAGCGTTTGCGCGTCTGCGTAGAGCGCCTGGCTGTAGCGGAGGGCATCGCAAATGCGTAATGAATCCGCACGTCTTGCGCACGGCTTGGACGCACTGGATGCGGGGCGCGCGACGCTCAAGCGGGATTCGTCCGGCGAGGTCATCCGCAAGGCCACAGGCACGGCAGGCGAACTGGCCGGCGCGACCGGCGCGGCATCCAATGAGCCGCTGAATCTCAGCGAGGACGCTTTGGCGCTGATTTTCGAGCGACAGCACGCGGACACCCTGCGCTATTGCCACACTGCCTGCGCCTGGTACAAGTGGACCGGAACACGCTGGGAACAAGACCGCACGCGCCTCGCGTTCGCCTGGGCACGCGAAACCTGCCGCAATTTTGGCAACGGCCAGGCCAAGTTTTCAAAGGCTGCGACTGCGAGCGCCGTGGAGAAGTTTGCAAGTACCGCCCCCGGCCTCGCTGTCACCGCTGAGGTATGGGACCGTGCACCGTGGCTGATAGGAACACCTGGCGGGACGGTTGATCTACTGACTGGTGACATGCGCGCTGCAGTGCCAAGCGAACGCATCACGCGCCAAGCGGGCGCCGCACCAGCCTCCCCTGGTGTCATCCCCAGTCGGTGGCTTGCGTTTCTGGACGATGCCACTCGCGGAGATGCCGCCCTTATCCGATTCCTGCAGCAAATGGCCGGCTACGCCCTTACGGGCGACACATCAGAACATGCACTGTTCTTCATCTATGGCGCCGGCGGCAACGGGAAATCCGTTTTCCTGAACACTATTACCGGCATCCTGGGCGAGTACGCAGAAACCGCCGCGATGGACACGTTCACGGCGAGCAAGCATGACAAGCACCCGGCTGACCTAGCAAAGCTCAAGGGCGCCCGCCTGGTGAGTGCCAGCGAAACCGAGGACGGGAAAGCCTGGGCAGAAGCCAAGATCAAGCACATGACGGGTGGCGACCCAATCGCGGCGCGCTTCATGGGCGGCAACTTCTTCACGTACACCCCGGAGTTCAAGCTTGTCATTGTTGGCAATCACAAGCCCCGACTAAACAACGTGGATGACGCTACCCGCAGGCGCTTCAACATCATCCCGTTTGTGCATAAGCCCACGACGCCAGACAAGGGTCTGGAGCGCGAGCTACGCGAGGAATGGCCGGCCATCTTCCGCTGGATGATCGACGGATGCCGTGACTGGCAGAAAAACGGATTGCAGCGCCCCGCCGTTGTCGAGGAAGCCACCCGCGAATATTTCGAGGCCCAAGACGTGTTCGGCCAATGGCTGGAAGAGGCATGCGACGTTGGCGCACGGTTTGTCGATACGTCCGCCGCACTGTTCGATAGCTGGGCGAAGTATGCACGCGCCAATGGCGAGGACCCCGGCAGCGCAAAGGCGTTCAGCGAAGCTATGCAAAAACGCAACTTCGTCCTGAGAAAAAACACTCCCGGCGCCCACGGAAAGCGTGGCTTTGCGGGTGTGCGAGTGAGGTTGCCGCAAGCATTGCCGGATCGGACGGACCCACACGCGTGGGATACCGATGGGCCGCTTTAACCGAACCCCTTAGTTTTGGGGCGGATGTCAGTGACTTGGGGCGGGTATGGGGCGCATAAAAATAGCATCCGCCTCGCCGCAAACGCTTACCAGCAAAGCATTTCCAGGTAAGTGGGGCGGATGGGGCGGATTCATCTACTTGTCACAGCATTTCCTGCGCGCACTGTCGAATAACAGGAAAGTCGCGCCCCAACGCGCCCCATGTGCCCCGTGGTCTAGAAAGAACCCGCGACCGCCGCCAGGCAGTCGCACCAACCGTAGTCAAACGAAAAACGAGAGATAGAACACATGCGCGACTTCCGCGACATTTATGAAGACGGGACATTTGCAATGGGCGGGGCATGTCCTGCTCGCCAGCCTCACGAGTTGCGCGGGCTTGCCGACGAACTGCGGAGAAATGATTTCAGGCGAGCCTGGCGTGACTTTGAGTACTTGGAGGACCAGTTTGCTAGGACGCTGGAGAAGTATGGGCGCTGGACGATGGCCCGATTCCCTGGGCTGAGACATTCGGCAATCGAACGTATGCGGCGAGAGTACGCACGCGATCTCATCAAGATTGCCATCGTCATCTACCCCGACGAATTGCGCCGCATCGAGCAGCACATCGTCAACGCCGCAGCGCACGCATCGGACGATTGCACCACGCCTATCACTCTGCAGGAAGTCAAACGTATGACGCTGGCGGAGCAGCTTCACGCCAACGAGCGCAGGTGGCAGCGATAGCCTCGTGCCATCGGGAGGGCTTGGCCACATGCGCCGGGTCCTTCCTGACGGGTGAGCCCTGCGGGAGCAAAGGTCCCGCGATAAATCATATCTGGGTGACTTTCGAAACCGCTCACTACGACTATATCTCCCGCTGCGAAGCATTGCGCGGCGGCGGAATGCGCATCGGTAAGAAGTAGTAAGCGGTCCGGCCTCTGCCTAGTGGCAGTCTTATAAGACTTGAGCAGAGTTGGAAATAGTGCCAGTGACTTTGCTCTGTGCGAACTTGGATACTGGCCTTGCATTTTCGAAGGCTCAAGCCAAAGCAAATCAGCATGGACCAAACACAAATTTCTCAGCGCCTGCTGGAAATCCGCGAGCGCGGCAACCTGCGGCGCCTCGCCGCTGTTACGCCGCAAGGCGTCAATCTGGAGGCGCGCACCGTCGAACTCAGTTTTTCCAGTGAAACGGATTCAGTAGAGCGCTGGTTCGGTGTCGAGATTCTGGACCATTCTCCCGGCGCTTGCGACCTGACACTGCTGAACAATGGCGCGCCCCTGCTATGGGGGCATGACCTAAATGACCAGCGCGGCGTGGTCGAGTCCGCGCGCATTGACGGCGACCGCAAGGGCCGCGCCGTTGTGCGGTTCAGCAAGAGCGAGGACGGCGAGCAATTGCTGCAGGACATTGCGGACGGCGTCGTCACCAAGGTAAGCGTTGGCTACCTCACGTTTGGCATGGAGCACGCTGGCGAGCGCAATGGCGTGGACGCATTCCGCGTAACAAGCTGGCAGCCGTATGAAATCAGCATGGTGAGCGTGCCTGCTGACGATTCCGTTGGCGTTGGACGCTCACTGCAGACCATCGAGCAACAGCACGAGAGAGAATTCATCCAAGTGAAAAACACATTTGATCTGGCCGGCCTGATGCGCGCTGCGCGCGAGAAGAAGGACGGCATCCAGCACTACGACGGTGCGGGGAACTTCCGTGGCTATACGCCGATTTCTCCCTCTGCAATGGGGCAAGTTCGTCTCACCGATTTGCTTCCCAGTATTCCGGTGGAGATGTCGCCGGAGTACGCGCCCATTTCCGCGAAGCTGGCCAACAACAAATTGTCCTTGGCAACCGCGCTGATGGAAGCATCGCAAGTGGTCCAGGCCGGTGCCACAATCATCCCTGTTGCGACCGCGCCGATGCCGGAGAATTCGCCCGTCATTGCGTGGTATCGACGGGCAGCGAAGTTCAGCACGATCGCGCCGGCACTGTTTGGCCAAGTTGCGGATGGCGTAGACGTTGCTGTCGCAACATTCCCAGCACATCGTGCAGAAATCGACATTGGCGATGCGCCCACGGCTGCAGTGTCTTTCGAGTTCACGCGTCGCCAGCAAAAGGACGTTGGGGAGGATCAGCTTGCCGCTGAGCTTGCGATTGCCCTGGCGCTTGGCCTGGCGCGCTACGCCGATAGCGTACTTTTGAGCGCCATCAATGCTTCTGCGCCTGCGCCATTTTCACTGAGCGCGGCTGCCGCAAAGGGGCTGAGGTTCGGGGAATTGTCCGCACTGGTCGGCACCACCGGCGCAGGTGCGTCCATTGGCCAGGACGGCGTCTTACGGGCTGCCGGCGTCCGCGCTGATCTGACGGACACCATGGCAGGAACCTTCGTAGGTGCGTTCTCGCGCGCAGCCATCGCGGTGCATGACGATATCCCGCTGTATATCGAGCGGACGGGCAAGCAAGGAACGCTCAAAGCAACCGCCTTCGTCAATGTGCGGCCGCTGCTTTCCGATCCTGCTGCTTTTTGGTCCGTGGAACCCGCTACCGAGAAAATCGTCACCGTTCAGCCAGCTCCCGGCGCCGTCTTTGCTACCACGTTGGCTGCCTAACATGCGCCTGCCCAAATTCTCATTCTCACGGTCCGCTGCCGCGTCCGGTGCCAATCCTGCGGAGGCTGCGCGGGAAGCGTTGCCTGCCGCCCCCATCGGGGAATCGCACACCGAACTGCCGACGCCTGCACGGCGGCTGTGGCGGACGCCCCGCTGGTCGCGCCGGTCCGTCGCTCCCGTATCCGAGCATCCGGAAGCTCTGCCCGCAGATGTACTAGCCGCTCTCGATGCGGCAAGCGTCATCGTGCGCAACAAGTCGGAGGCCGAGAGCCTTGCAGAGGACGTAGCTGTAGAGCGTCGCCCGCTAATTGGGCTTCCGGGTTTCCGTGCCTTTCTCTTTGATGAGGAGACCGGCCCTCGCTTTCTGCGCAAAGTATTCCCGGAACTTACCGATGCGCAGATTGGACGCGCCGTAAGGCTTCTCATGGCCCGCGTAATAGTGGAAGAGAAGGACAAGGCGGACAGGATGGAGAAACTGTTCACTCCGCAGGAGCAGCGCTCCAAATGGAAAGACTGGAGGCCGTATCCGCGCCTCCGATGGAGCGAGAGTAGCCAGCAATGAACCTCCTCCCCGGGGCCGACCCAAAGCGTACCCCTCGTCCCTACCACCTGACGATGGCCATTAGTGCCGCCATTGCGGATGCCATCGAAGCCGAACGCACGCGAGTGGCCGATTTGAGCGGAGGCATCAAGCCCAGTGTGTCTGCCGTAGCTGCTGCCGCACTGGAGCGCGCGCTGCGCAAATAGTTTCATAGTGGCCCTGCCGGATGGGTGTTCCGGCACTGGCGCCGTTCAGCCAGTCCTCAAAATGACGGAGAGGCACGGCCCACCTCTGGTTGCAACGGGCTAGCACGCGCGCTGGCAGACCGCCGGAAATAGTCTGCCAATCCAACCGCGAGACCATACGCATGAACCAAAATCTTCCCGCCGTGCCCGATCAGGAATCCAGCCAGGAGGAACCCAAGAAGCGCCGCCGCAAGCTGACCAGGCAGACCACACTTGAAGAAGAACAGTCCATGACTGGCACCGGAGCCGAAACGCCCCTGCCTCCTGGCCCGCAAGACGTTGCTGCCGTGATTGGCCATGCAGCTATGCTGCGCCTCGCATCGAAGCTGCCACTTGCTGCGCGCGGGCGGAAAGAGCGCCTGCTCTATGTGCCGGCTGAAATTGAAAGAAAAGATGCCTTTTCGGACCTACTCGGTGGCCATGAAACGGCAATGAAGCTGGTGATGCGCTTTGGCGGCAAGATTCTGCGCTTACCGGCGGCATGAGCACCAACGACTACGAGACGGTATGGGCCGATTGCGTCCGGCGGCTACTGGATGGCGACGCGCCGGTCCATGTCGTCAAAGCCATCCGGCGTTTGCTCACACCGGAGCAACTTGAGGCCAGCCGGCGCCAGCGCCAGCACCAGGCGCGCCACCTTGCCCTGGCGGCGCTGTTGCAAGCCGGCGACGATATGGCGGACCTGGCAAGCGAGCTATCACGTAGGGTTGGCTGATCCCAGTTCCAAGGCTCGATTCCCGTCGAACGCCCTTTCAGTCGAGCGCCACGCCCAACTTGGTGCAGGCCGCCTGAAGCGCGATGAAGACAAGGGAACCCATATCCTCGCCCCAACGCTCAGGGTTGCTTGACATGAATTTGTCGACGATAGCTTTAATCTGAATGTCGGTCATGTGTGCGGCCAACTCACACCGTTGCAGTTTCTCGGCTCGCGGCAATGAGCCCTTTGCCATCAAGGGCGAGGCGAGAAGGCCGTCGATCACTCCGATCACGTATCGACGTTTGTCGATATCGGTGAGCTGCTGGTACGTGTTGCCGGTGAAGAAGCCCTGGGGAACCATGATGCTTTGCGCCGACGCTGTCATTGCAAGGGCGGCGAGCAATGCGGCCACGATCGTCTTTTTCATTAGCACCCCCTGGTCGTTCTTAGAGTTGGCGGTATTGTAGCGCCCCCTCCCAGGCCTGGCCCGCGTCGTGAGGCAGCCTAGAGACAGACTACCTACTGAACGCAAAAGATGGCGGAGGTGTCTTTCTGGCTGAACGCAAACGCTTCAAGGCAACGCTAATTCGCCAGCTTTTGTGTTAGCCATGCGGCGCCAAGGTAGCCGAGATAAACCACGGAAATAAGCCCAATGGCGAATACGGCATTGATCAGCAACCGGAGCCACCGGGGAGTTTGGCGTTGCAATAGCACTGGAATCTGTGTCGCGAATCCCTGGTCGCACTTGATACCGGTGTTCACCTGCGCGGCAGTCAGCGGCGGGAAGTAGAGGTACGAAATTTCAACCTGCTCGCCCGGCACAAGGCTTGGAATCACAATGTCTTCGCTACCACCAGGCGTGCTATTTACTTGGTGAGCGATAGGCGGAAAGATGTGAAAGTTCGGAAGGTTCGCGTGCTGTACGCGGATATTCGTCGCTGCCTGGCGGCCAGCATTGCGAAGAACCACTGCGTGTGTATAGACAAGGTAGGGAGGGCCGCCATTGGTAGGCGCCACTCGATGCGTACTTACGTGGCCATAGTACGTAATGAGTTTCGGGCGATGCTCAAACCAGCGATTGATGTAGACGCCAAGGACAAGCCCGATGACAGGCTGGGCGATTGTCGCCACCACGTTCCAGTCGATTGCCATCTGATCTCCCAAGACCATCCTGACGATTGCGCCTGCCCCCAAGTCAGTTTTAACGACGTGGGTAAGAACGTGGGTAGCTGAGCGCGAAAAGAAAAAAGCCCTTGAAAATCAAGGGCTTAGAATTCTTTCTGGCGGAGAGAGGGGGATTCGAACCCCCGATGGGCTATTAACCCATACACGCTTTCCAGGCGTGCGACTTAAACCACTCATCCATCTCTCCGGGAAGTCCGCGATTATAGCAGAGCCGCTCCGGCTGTCCAGCATCGCGCATGTGCAACGTCTTACTCGCTGGCTCGCCTTCCTTTTCCGAACCTCAGGGACTTTGGCAGCAGGCACAACATGATCGCCAGGAAGAAGAGCGTCGACGGCACGCCTTTCCCTTGCCAGCCTGAGAGCGAGTGGAACCAGTAGACGAGGATGGCCAGGCCGACGAGGTAGTGGAATCTGACTACAAGGTTGCCTAGCGGGGGACAGATTCGGCCGATGAGCCAGACGCAGCCGTAGGCGGCAGCGTAGTAGCCCAGCATGATGAGGAGAGCGCCCATGAGGTGACGGATAACGGATGCGGCACAAGACACCTCATCTATCGGGCTGTGCCGGCGATTGCTTCACCCCTCGGACGAGTGGGCACTGGCTGGACGATGCCAGTCACTCCCGCGCCTGCGTCACCCGATTCCGCCCGCCTCGCTTGGCTTCATACAACGCCTCGTCCGCGCGGCCGTAGGCGTGCTCGAACGGGCGGCCCTGCGGTGACCAGCTCACGCCGAAGCTGGCGGTGACCTCGCGGTTGACGGGGGCAGGGAAACGATGTCCGGCGATGGCCTGGCGCATCTGGTCGGCCAACGTGGCGGCGGCGTCGATCGTGAAGTCGGGCAGCAGCGCCGCGAACTCTTCGCCGCCCATGCGTCCGATCACGCCTTCCATGCGGACCGTGTCCTTCAGGCAGGCCGTGACGCCGCAGATCACCGCATCGCCCACGGGGTGGCCGAAGTCGTCGTTCAGGCGCTTGAAGTGGTCGATGTCGATCACGATCAGCGCCAGGCTGCCGCGCGCCAGCGCAGCTGTGGCGCGGTCGATGACGGCGCCGCGGTTGAGCGCGCCGGTCAGTGTGTCGTGCGTGGCGCGGTATTCGAGTTCCTGGGCCAGTTCCTGCAACCGGTGGTTGAGCCGGTTCATTTCCAGCTCTTCACGATCGCTGCGCCGGATCAGGCGGCGCGTCTCGCGCATCAGCCGCTCGTAGTAGCTGATGAGCTGGCCAAGGGTGTGACGATAGGCTTCCTCGCCCGCGTCGACATCGCAGAACACGGACCTGGCGTGGGCCAGAACGCTGTTCTCCGATTCGAACAGATCGGGCTCGGGCATGGTGGCGACGGTAGCGAGAGGGGGATTCAACTGCTGGTCGTCACTTCGTCGATGAAGTCGATGGCGGGGAAATCGGCGTGCAGTTCCTGGCCGAACTCGAGGATGGTGTCGTCGTCCTCGTCGTGGAACCAGTGCAGGCGGATCTCGTTGCCACGCTCGGCGGCCTCGTTCAGCGCGTCGAACATGCTGAACAGCATCTTGGTGCTGGAGCTATTGAAGTACGTCAGCGCGACGTTGACCGTGACGGACGCGCCATCGCAGTCGGACAGGTACTTGCGCAGGCGCGCTACGGCTTCGCCGTAGAACACCGCGGCATTCTCGGGGTAGGACTCACCCTTGAGCGAAAGAACGTGCCGCGTGAAGTCGAAGCTCACTTCGGGCGAGCTTGGCGTGGCGGCGATGAACAGGTTTTCCATGGCGGGCTCTTTCCGATGGGCTCAGATGGTGGCGACGAGCTGGAACATCGTCGAGACCGGATCGGAATCGATCGGCTGAAAGTTGTACTCCAGAGGGGCGCTGGCATCGCGCGCCATCGTCAGGATGCCGAGACCGGCGCCTTTGCTGCCCTCCGGCACCTCGGCCCGCAGGGTTTCCTTGTAGGCGCGCTTGATCTCGTCGAGCGTCATGGTGCGCACGCGTTCCAGCGTGCCGCGCAGTTGCGCCACGCGCGCGGTGGACACTGGATTCGAGCACATCAGGCGGTAGTGTTCGTCGACCATGCTGATGCAGACGGAACCGTGGCGCAGATGACCGTCGGCTTGCGATGGCGATGTCAGCGAATCGGACGAGTAGTGCACGATGTTCTGCGCCATCTCCACGAACGACGAGAACAGCTTGCGACGCGTGGCGCCGTCCACGCCGCTGACGGAAAGCTGCAGGCGCACCGCGTCGGACATCGCGGCGATGATGTTCTGCGAAAAATAGCCGACGTAGTAGAAGATCACGTTGCGTTCCCGAGCCATCGCGAAGAAGGGCTCATATTCATTGTCAATCGATTGTGCGGCGGTCATGTGTTGGCGAGTGGGCGCGGTGCAACCGGATGGCGTCACGGCGCGCGGAAACAGAAGAAAGTCAGGTCGTCGCGTCGGCGCTGCGTGCCTTGCCAGTCCCGGTGCGCGTCCTGCACGGCCTGGCTGATCTGCGTCGCTGATGCGGCGCGATTCGCGCAGATCGCCTCGCGCATCCGGCGCTTGCCGAAGGCGATTTCCTTCGGGCCGCCGATCTGATCGATCAGGCCATCGGTGGTGACGAAAACCAGCGTGCCGGACGTGGTCGGAGCGACGCTGTTCTGCCATGTGAATGCCATATCGGTATCGACGTAGCCGACACCCATGCGCGCCCCGTTGATCATCTCGCCTTCGGCGTCGGCGGGTTGCAGCACGAATAGCGATGACTTCGCGCCGGCGAAGGTCAGCTGGCGCGTCGCGTTGTCGAACCAGAAGAAGGCCGCGTCCATGCCGTCGTCGGATTCCGACGCGCTTGGTGATTCACGCGGCTCGCGGTCGTTCTGGCCGAGCATCTGCTTGATGCCGCGATTCACGGCCATCAGCAGCGCGCCGGGGTCGCGCGGGCCGATCTGCTCGATGGCCTGCGTGAGTAGCGACGAGGCGATCAGCGTCATGAAGGCGCCCGGCACGCCGTGGCCGGTGCAATCGGCCAGTGCGGCGAACCAGCCGTCCTCGAAGGCGGCGAAGTGGTAGAAGTCGCCGCCGACCACGTCACGCGGTTCCCATACCAGTGCGGCGTCGGGTAGCGTGGCGCCCAGCATCTCGCGCGAGGCGCGCAGCATCGCGCGCTGGATCGTGCTCGCATAGTCGATGCTGTGCATGATCTGGCGATTGCGCTCGGCCTGCATGTCAGCCACTACGCGCATCAGTTGCAGACCTTGCCCCAGGCCGATGTACTGGTCGTCGCGCGCGATGATGAAGCCGTCGGCCAGCGCCTTTTCACCGTATTCCACGGTTCGGAACGTCAGCGCGTCAATGCTCATGGCCGCGTCGACGATCAGCGGCTCCTTGTCCATGAACGCGATACAGCTTTTGCGGTTATAGAGCTCGCGATGGTATGGCTTGCTCATCTGCGAAAGAAAGATCGACCGGTTGATCAGGCCGATCGGCTTGCCTTGCTCGGTGACGGGCAGGCAGGCCAGGTCGCGATGGGCGGCAAAGACTTCCAGCACATCCTGGTTCGTCTGGTCGGTGGTGACAGACGGGGTCGGCATGGCCAGGTCTTCGGCGCATGGCTGTCGGAAGCGCGGACGGGCAGCGGAAGGGTCGACCAGTACGCCAGACATGACGGGAGGGACACTGTGTGGAAAGTGGCCCAGAGTCTAGGCAGGCTATATGACGAATCCGTGACGCTTCGGCCCCGAAGGCCAATGTTGCTTCCCTACTGGCGAGGGATGGCGGGCGTAGCGCTTTGAGGAAGGGGGGGGGCTACCGTCAACCGCCACCGTTCGGGCCGACGGCGACCGCCGGCTCAGCGTCGGCCAATGCCGCGCACCCCATCACCCGGGCCAGCAGAGGCCAGCGTTGCGCGGCGGCCACTGTTTCTACTTCGACTTGCTGGTCGAAGTACTGCTGCGCGTCGAAGCCGTCGACATGTTGGGCCAGCATGTCGATATCGCTGTAGGCCGTGGCCGCCTTGCGGGACCCGATGGGTTTGCTCATTGCTGCTCCACCCAGACGCCGTCCGGTGTGTGAATCACATAGCCGTTGGTTCGTTTCATCGTCAGCGTGGCTTCGTTCTCGCCGACCATCTGGGTCTGCGGAAGATCCTCGACGTAGTGCGCCAGATCGGGCGCCCCCTGGCGGAACGGGCTGTCGGCCACGAGATTGAACACCAATTGTGACAATCCGAAGAAGCTCGTCGGGGCGTCGACGGTTACCGGCTGCGGCGTTGCCGTGGTGGGCAGGCCGACCAGTTTCACGCCCACGGGCACGTGGATGATGTTGGGAGTGGGAATCTCGCGCAGCCCCGAGATCTGGTTCTTGTCGCCGCGTAGCGCCGCGCCATGCTCGGGCACGAAGATCACCACGGCCTTGCGGCCAGACTTGCTGATGGTGTCGATGATCCGGTCGACATCGTCGAGCAAGGTCTTCAGGCGCAGCGGGTAGGACTCGATGCTGGTCAGGCGCTTGTCGGGCAGGCGATTGCCGTCGTGCAGCGTGACCGTGTTGTAGTAGAGCGCCACGGGGCCCTTGTCCTGCGCCAGGTGCTGCTTGTACCAGTGGTCAAAGGTATTGAAGTCGTCCAGGATCGGCGAGTCGTCGAAGGCGCGCATGGCCACCGGCACGCCTTCGGTCGATTCCATCTTCACGCCCTGAATGCCGATCTCGGTCTCCACGTAGGTGCGGAAGTTGTCGAAGCGGCCATCGTGGTTCATCAGGATGCGCGGCGTGAAGCCGGCCTGGGCCAGATCGGCGAACAGGTGGCATTCGGCGGGCGCGGGGTCGTACAGGTCCTTGTGCGGCTGCTGGCCGCATGACGCGCGCAACAGGCGGATGGCGGCTGGGCCGCTATAGCTGGCGGCGGAACTGAAGTTCTTGAACAGGTAGTCGAAGCGCGACAGCAGTGGGTGATTGAGGCTCTTGGCCGCGTCGAGGTCATCCCACGACAGCGAGCAGATGTGCAGCACAATGATGTCGAACTGCGCGTCAGGCGTTGCGGTAAGCGGCGAGAAGGTGGCGGTGCGCTGGGTTTCCTGCTGGCGGAACGCGGCCAGGATGGCGTCGTAGTTGTTGGTGGCGTTGATATCCGCGCGCGCCGATCCGGCGGATTGCGCCGTTGCTTGCTGAGCCTTCGCGCCTGGCAACGTGATACCGGTGCCATACCAGATCGGCATGGCGATCAACGCAAGCAGGACGAGCGTAGTGGTGCGAATCCATCGGTTGATCAGCAGGTACACCAGGACCACCAGCACCACGGCCACCACCATCTGCACCGGCACGAAGCGCTGGAATAGCTCCACCAGGTATCCGGGCGTGAAGGCGCGGATGTTGGAAAACTCCGTGAGCAGACGCGTGAACGGCGGCAACGTGGATTCCCGCCACGCCAGCGCCGCACCGGCGCCGATGGCGATGATCTGCCGCAGTACGCGCAGAATGCGCGACTCGAGCGGTATCACCAGCAGCAGGGCGAAGACCAGGTTCAGCAGCCATATCGGTTGCATCTGCCCGGTATGGAACAGGTAGATCTTGGCGAGGAAGTAGAGGTTCCAGAGTCCCATGGGGTCTCGCTTAGGGGTTCGGGCCGGTCAGGGCAGACGTGAGCGGCGTCGCGCGGTCACCAGCTCGACGGCATCGACGAAGGCATCGTAGAGCCGTAGCAGGCCCTGGTAGCCCATTTCAACGACTTCCTTGAAGCTGCGCAGCGGAGCATCGACGCGCTCGTCGTCGAGCCAGTCGATCCACGCGTCGGCACGGCCGAACGTGCACTGGATCAGCTGTGCTTCGCGCTCGACGCTCAAATCATCCATGCGCACCCCAAGGTGGCGATTGATATTGCGCGTGACCATGGCGGGGAAGTGATAGGTTCGTGAGCCGCGCGACAGACATACGCCCACCGGCGCGCCTTCGACCAGTGGCACGTCGATCGGCAGCACCATGCCCAGGCCGCCCATCGAATAGTTCTCGGTCTTGCACGCGATCGTGCGGCCATCGGGCAGCAGCAGAGTCGCCGGCACGCGCATCGGGATACGGTGCGATACGCGCACCTGCCGTGCCTCGCGGGCCACGCCAACGGCAGCGCCGAGCATGATGAGGTTGAACGTTGCCCATCCCATGTTCATCAGCACGGTGGCGGGCTCGTCGGTGCCCCAGAACAGCAGGCGGAGCACGCCGAAGACAAGGCCGGCCACGTTCAGCGCCAGCAGTACCAGATAGGGCTTGGAGATGGTCCAGTCCAGATAGTCGTCGGCGATCTGCCCGCCCTTGGCCGTTACGTTGAACTTGCCGGCGCGCGGATTGATGAAGGCCACTGTGGTGGGCAGCACGATGTACCACGCCAGCACGGACTCGTAGACCTCCGCCCAGAACGAATGTCGGTAGCGACCCTGAAGCCGCGAGTTGGTTACGTTGGCGATCAGCAGGTATGGCAACACGTAGGCCATGATCATCAGCGCCGACGTATTGATCACGTGCAGCCCGAAATACAGATACGCGATCGGCATGGTCAGGAAGATCAGCCGTGGAATGCCGTAGAAGAAGTGCAGCATCGCATTGCTGTAGCACAGGCGCTGGAACAACGTCAGGCCCTTGCCAAGCAGCGGATTGTCCAGACGGAAGATCTGCGCCATGCCGCGTGCCCACCGGATGCGCTGGCCGATGTGGCTGGACAGGCTTTCGGTGGCCAGCCCGGCGGCCTGCACGGTACGCAGGTATGCGCTGTTGTAGCCACGGCGGTGTAGTTTCAGTGCGGTGTGCGAGTCTTCGGTGACGGTCTCTACCGCGATGCCACCGATCTCGAGCAGCGGCGCGCGCTTGATTACCGCGCAGGAGCCGCAGAAGAAGGTGGCGTTCCAGAGGTCATTGCCGTCCTGGATCAGGCCGTAGAAAAGGCTGCCTTCATTCGGCACGCGCCGGAAGGTGTCGAAATTGCGTTCGAACGGATCGGGCGAGAAGAAGTGGTGGGGTGTCTGGACCAACGCGCACTTCGGATCGTCCAGGAACTCGCCCATGGTCATCTGCAGGAACGAGCGCGTGGGGATGTGGTCGCAGTCGAAAATCGCGATGTAGTCCCCGCTGGTGCGGGGTAGCGCCTGATTGATATTGCCGGCCTTGGCGTGGCGATTGTTATCGCGCGTGATGTAGCCCACGCCCGCCGCTTCGGCGAACTCGCGCATCGCCGGCCGGTGGCCATCGTCGAGGATGTAGACGCGCAGCTTGTCGGGGGGCCAGTCCATGCTGCGTGCCGCGTACACCGTCGGCTGGACCACGGCGAGTGATTCGTTGTACGTCGGGATGAAGACATCGACGGTAGGCCATAGGGACGAGTCAGCCGGCAGCGGCTTTGGCTTGCGATGCAGCGGCCAGGCGGTCTGCAGGTAGCTCAGCGCGAGCACCAGCCACGTGTAGCACTCGGCTGCGTAGAGCAGGTAACCGATCACGGCCTCGGTCGTGGTGGCGAACTGCAGCGTCTGTGTGGAGCGCCACCAGATATAACGCACGGCCATCAGCATGGAGACGGCGATCATCGTGATCGTGGCCAGCCGCCCAGGAATGCGCCGCACGACGATCAGTATGGCCCAGACCACGGCGAACATCAGCATCTGGCTCGCGAGCGTCAGCGGCGTGGTGCCGATGACGACGGTGGCGATGGCTGCGATGACCATGGAGATCGGCAGGACATATGGAATACGCCCGACCTGCGCGGCAAGCGACTCGAGCGAATAGGCCACTCGATTCCAATCCGGTCGAGGCAGGATCGACAAGAACTGGTGGTGCAGTCGCGATGTCGTATTCCAGACGGGCTCGAGTACCCGATCGAGCCAGCGGCGCAGCCAGTTGTCGCGCTCCGGCTCGGCCATCGAACGTTGTTTGCGTGGATCGGCCGCCAGTCGAAATCGAGGTCTTGGGGGGCGGATGAACAGGCGCCACATCCACGTGCCTGTGCCCTGGCGCTTGCCAATGCCGAGCCGGGTCATGGCGCGTCTGTGAACCTGCGCGGCCCATTCCGCCGGGATGTCGCGCTTGCCCGGTCGCGGCGGACGAAAGAACAGGCGGAGCAGCCAGTTGCCGGCATTCGCGGTGCGCGTCACGCCGAGCGCCCGCGCCACGCGGTCGCGGGCACCGGAGAACAGTTCGCTTAGCGAGAAGCGGCGCGCGCTCATGGACGGGACTCCTGTGTGGCGGCTTCGAGCCATGCCGACAACCATGACGCCAGGCCATTCATGTCATGCGCGGCCTGCGAGTGCGGCGTGCTGCGGCAGAAACTCTCGCTGCGGGCCAGCGCCTCGGCCACGCTGCTGTCGTCATGCACGTGATAGGGCAGCATGTCTTGCCCGAGCATGGCCTGCAACAGCGCGACGATATCGACATGAAGTTGCCGCGCAGGCTGCAGCCGCGTAGCCACATAACGGGCGGTCTTGCCTTGCGCGGTCAGCGCGTCGGCCAGTCGGCGCAGCGTCAGGCAGGTCTCCGGTTGCGCCGGGGCCAGGACAAGCACCAGATCGGCGGCCGCGATGGCCTGATCCGCAAGTGGCGATGGCCAACGCGCGCAGTCGATCAACGTTACCCCGCGCGGTGGCAGATCCACCTGCGCCAGCAGGCGGCCGAGCCAGTCGGGCGCGGCGTTTGCCAGCGCGGCGGGGGCGCCGCCGCTGCCCCAGGGCACGAACAGCACGTCATCATCGCTGCGTTGTCCGGCGCGTGCCCACGCGCCAGGGGTCGGTGCGTCGAGATAGGCACCGAGGCCATCCTCGGGAATTTCTCTCATCCCGAAGTGAAAGCCGAGCACGTTGGCGGGATCGCATTCCAGCGCCAGCGCCGGGTGCTTGCGCTGGGCCAGCAGCGAGGCCAGTTCCGCCGTCAGCGTGCTGCGGCCAGCGCCGCCCGTGGTGGAGACGATGGCCACGGTATTCATGACTGGTCTCCACCGCCGATACGGCGCTTGCCACGTATCACCAGGGCGTCGAGTTGCGGTGGTAGTCGCACGCTGCGACGGGGCCGTGGCGCGGTCCAGCGTGGCAGCCAGCGCAGCAGGTCAAAGCGCCACGTCAGCCACGCAAGCGGTGCCGCCAGAATCAGTCCCCAGACGAAGTAGCCGAGAAAGATGGGCATGGGTCAGCGTAGTGGTTTGAGCGGCACGGGATGGTGTCGCGGCAGGGCGCGTGGGCCACCGCCGCCTTGTGCCCGGCGAGGCGCGATCAACGGCAAGGTCTGCACCGGGGCCGGTGTCGTTGGGGATGCCTCCGTTGGTGCATCCGACGGTTCCGTGTGGCTCGATGGTTCCTGGGCCAGCCAGCGTGTGTAGTCGGGAGGCGGATAGGCCTGAATGTCGGCCTCCAGTTCGCTCAGCGTCGCGGCGATCGATTCGTTGTCGCCGCTGCGCAGATCACCCTGGAACATATCGGCCATCGGACGCTGGAACACGCGCGCGCATACGGCGTCAACATCGTCCAGCCGGCAGGCGAAAAAGAACGCGTACACGCTATCACTGCCCGCGGTGCAGAGATCGCCGGCGCGATTCATATGGCAGGCGCGCAGCGCGTCGATATGCGCCACTTCGGGCAGCAGCGGCAGTTGCAGCAGTACGTGTGGCAGCCGGATCAGGCGGCTGCGGTCCACCGCATCGCGCACCAGAGAAAGGAATGTGTCGGGCGTCACGTAGCCGGTGGCCGACGTTGTCAGCACGGCCGACAGGGCGCTGTGATAGTCGGCGAGGATTGGCCGCGAGAAGACCTGGCCCTGCAACGCGTCGATCATCGCCTGCATTCGCGCGAACGGCGTGCGTTGCGCTACCACGGCATTGGCGCCGAGGTTGAGCATCAGCAGCTCATAGTGCTGGCGCATGGCCTCGCGGTCCTCGCGGATCACGATCTTGAGTGCGCGGCCCGCGCTACGCCGCAGGCGGTGCACCTGGCTGGCCAGCAGTTCCAGGTCACGGCTGCCCGAATAATGCAGGATCACGGTCGCGGCCACGGACTGGCTGGCTGTGGCGACGGCGGCTTCGTTGCTGTCAACGATGCGCCAGTTCTCGGGAACGAAGCGCTCGCGCAGCACCGCGTCGCGGCTGACGATCACGCGGTCTTCGTCGGGCGCCAGCATTCCCGCTTCCTCGATCTGGTCGCTGTAGGTGTCGGACGCCACCATCAGCCGCTGCTCGTGCGGCGCGAAGCGAAGCCGCAAGACCTCGCCGGCCACCACCGACTGCTTGTCGCGCCAGAACGCGACTTCCCAGGTGTACTGCCCCTGCTGCTGGGAAAGTTGCGCCGCACCGGCAAAACGGCCGTGGAAGGCCTGCAAGTCGGGCGGCGATTGTCCCGGCGCCAGTGGTGGCGGCGCGACCACGAGCAGCACGCCACAGCGTTCTTTCGCGCACCAGTCGTTCAGGCGAACGCCTTGGCTCGCCAGGGAGACCGCATCCTGCCAGCTGAAAAATGCTTCGGCGCCTTCGATCAGGAACATCGTGCCCCGCGCGCCGCATTGATCGGTGAGTGCCTGAAGCGCGTCGATCAGGGCATCGATGCCGTCGCGGCCGGGTTGGGCGCGCAAGGCACAGAGATTGGCGCGCGAATGCAGCGCGCGATTGACGTCGATATCGAGCCCATGCTCGCGGAGCACCTTGGCGATGCCATCGGCATCACGCGTCGAGAGCACACTGGCGGGTCCGCGTAGCGCGACGGCGGCGGTTTGCCAGAAGAACGCATCGCGTGCGGGCGAGGGCTGCGCGTACACCACGTGCGCGCGGCCGCTGGCCAGCGTGCCGAGCGCTGGCGCCAGCCCTTCGATCGCGAGCAGGGTGCGCGCCTGCAGCCGTGCCAGCAGCGGTTTGCGGGAGGGGCGGGGGGCAGAGTGTTCGACGTCGTTCATGACAGAACCCGATAGCTCAGTATGTCGCTCAGTAAGTCGAGTAGGGCCGCACTGGCGCGGGCGGGTACGGCACCGGGTCTTTCCGCTTGTCGAACAGATACCGGAGCCAGGCCATGGCACGGTTCGGCGCGTAGTCGCGTGACCGGTCGATCGAGAATGCCGCGCCAACCACCCAGTGCGGCGCGAGCGTGTATTCGATCGTCGCGCCCAACGTGTAGCTGAAGCCACCGCCCGAACCGCCCTTGTAGATCGCGTTGCCGCTCATCGCTTGCAGGTCGGGGCGGGTCGGGAAGTACGGCGCGTCGTTCTCGTAGGTGAATGACCACCCTGCCGAGCCAAGGAAGCGCCATGACCACTTGTGATACCGCCCGGTCCAGTCCAGCGGGATGCCGAACGACACATAGCGTTGGGGGCTGTAGTAGCCGCCATGTCCAAACGTATAGAACCGCTGGTTGTCGGAGTAATGCCAGTAGTTGAGCACCAGGCCGCTGGAGACCCTCTGGTCTCGAGCCATGTAGACCGGCACGTCGAAGCCGGTGCGCACGGTGATTTCGCGATTGGTCTTCACGTTGTCACCAGTGTAGAGGCCGGCGCCGACGTCGGCAAACAGGCCAACGCGTCCCACGTCGCGCGCATAGCGCAAGTGGACGCCGTTGCGCACGATGCCGCCCCAGTGCTCCCCGGTGACGGGATCAACGGCCCCCGCGTACGAGATCAGCGAACTCGTCACGGCACGCCGCGAGATGTCCGCGCTGAACGACGATACGCCGAGGTCGGCGCGATAGCGGAAGCCGCCAACCACGTTCTGCTCGGTGAAGCCAAGCGGCGTGGTGCCGATATCGGCGCGCCAGCTGTTGTACGCGCCATCGTATTCGTAGCCGGCGGCCAGGGCCACACCCTTGTCGGTCTGGCCGATCGCCCCGAGCCCGGCGTTGCCGAGCGCCGGAATCTTGCCGAAGGGCAGGTCACTGACCGATCGGTTGGCCTGCAGCGTACCGGCATTGAGCAGCACGGTATCCGCATGGAAAAAATAGTGGCCCGTATAGCCATTCGGAATCCGCACATAGAGCGGAATCTCGGTGGCGTTCAGCTTGGAGATGCCGTCGTCGCCGGACTTGTTCGACTGCAACACGGCCGTCGCCACTTCGCCCTGGCGACGTGCCTCCAGGCCCGCCAGCGCGCGCTGCGCGGGCGTGCCTTCGGGGCCCGGGAGCACGCTCTCGCGCTGCTCCAGCCCAAGTGCGGTGCGATAGATCTCCGCCGCATCGTTGTAATCACCGCGCGACTGGGCGATGCGGCCGCGCTGCACGGTGATATCGGCGCGATTCGGGAAGCGGGCGTCGAGTGCATCGACGACAGCATCCGCTTCGTCCTCGCGCCGCAGCGCGGTGAAGCGCCGCGCTACCGAGAGGCGTGTGTCGATATCGTCCTCGGGCGCTTCGGCCAGCACCGTGCGCACGATGTCGAGCGCCTCGTCGGTGCGGCCCATGCGTTCGTACTGACGCGCCAGCGTCAGTTGCGCGCTGGCGTCGTGCGGATCGGTGGCCAGCACCTGACGCGCCGCATCGGCCGCGCCCTTGAAGTCGCCGTGGGCCTCGCGCAGGTCCGCGAGCTCCAGCAGCCAGCGACGGTCGCGTTGCTGTGCTTCGGGCACTGCATACAGGGTGTCGCGCGCGCCGTTGAAGTCGCCTTCGGCGATCCGCCGATCGGTCTCGCGGATGGCCAGTCGCAGTGACTGGTCGGCGAAGCTGGCGCGTTGTTCGTCGGTGATCCCGGGCAGGGCGGTCGAATCGGCGATCCACTGGCGCAATGCCTCGTCGCGATCGGCCGCTGCCAGCAATTCGCCATAGCGCAGGCGGATGTCGAGATGCGGGTCCTCCGGGTGCGCGGCCAGCCAGTCGCTGACCAGATGCAAACCGGTTTCCGGCTCGCCGAGCGCGATCCATTCGCGTCCGATCGACGCCAGCATGTGCGGATCGTTCTGGGCCTCCTGCTCGGCCTGATGTAGCAGGGCGCGTGCCTCGTCGTCGTGTCCCTCGGCAACGCGCAGCCGGGCTTCGCGCAGCAAGCGCTGGGCGGCCAGGTTATGTCCCAGGTTTCTCATCCCTTCCGAGCGTTCGGCATCCGGCACGGCGGCCAGCACCGTAGTGGCCGCGTCGATGTCGTCCACGCTGTTCAGGTAGAGCGCCGTCGCATAGCGCATTTCACTCGTCGGCGCAGCCTTGAGACCGTCGTCCATGACGGTGCGGCCCAGCGCGGGCAGTCCCAGGTCGCGATAGAGGCGGGCTAGCGTGAAGCGTGTCCAGGCGTCGTCGGGCTGCAGCCGAACCGATGCCTCGAGGTTGGCGATGGCGGGGCTGCGCTTCTGCTGCGCCAGCAGCCGTTCCGCCTGCACGGATAGCAGGTCGGCACGCATCGCGCGCATTTCGCTCTCCGAGCCTTTCATGCGCGGCTCGACGCTGGCGATCAGCGGGTCGATTTCGGCATCGCGATGTTCCTTCTGCAGGAGTTCGACCAGCGAGCGCAGCGCGCCCATGTCGGGTTTGGGGCGGGCCAGCATCTTGCGCAGCAGCGCCTCGGCTTCGGCATCCTTGTTCTGCGCGATCAGCGCGTCGGCCAGGATGCCTTCCGCGCTGTCGTTGCCAGGCTGCTGCGCCAGTGCCTTGCGGGCCAGCGCTTCCGCTTCGGCCGGCTTGCCTTGCTTGTTCGCGTCGCGTGCCTTGGAGATCATGCCCCAGAACGTCGCCGTGGCCATCAGGCTGCGCCATTTGTTGCTCGGGTCGAGCTGCTGCGCACGTGCGAACAGTTCGCGTGCCTCGTCGTGCCGGCCTTCGCGCAGGCGCACGAGTCCGAGCCCGCCCACCACTTCGGCATCGTTCCGCCGCTTTTGATACGCCTTTTGCAGGGCGATGTCGGCCTCACTGAGCTGGCCACGCTCGAGCTGTGCCAGCCCGCGTTGCCGGGCCTGATAGGCGGGGTCGGCCTGCAGCCGCTTCTGCTCCTCTACCTTCTTGCCGAGATCGGCGAGGGTTTGCCGCGCGGCGTCGTCGTCGGGCACTTCCTTGAGGTAGCGCTCGAACCAGACGTAGTAGGCCGGGTCATCATTCACGCGGTAAAGCGTGCGCCGCCAGATGTCGAGCGCGGTCTTGCGGTCGCCATCGGGGCGCTGCGTGATGCGGTAGAGGATTCCGATACCTTCCTGGCGGGTGCCGGCGCGGTCGGTCAGCAGATCGCCCAGTGCGAGCTGCAGTGCCATGTCGTTGGGGTTCTGGCGCGTGCGGCTGCGGAGTTCGCTGATGGCCCGCGTGCGGCCATCCGGCGTGCCGGAGAGGATGCGGTAGTAGTCACGTGCCAGATCGCCGCTAGGCGCGCCGCGCGGGAACAGCAACAGCAGCCGCTTCACGGCTTCCTCGTCCTTGCCGGATCGCGATAGCAACCGGATGGTGGCCATCTCGCGCTTGTCGCGCGTGGCGATCCGATAGGCGTCCTCGAGTTCGAGCGTCGCGGCGCTGCCCGGCGCGGACTGCCGCAGCTTGGCCAGCAGCTTGCCGGCTTCGGCGGGGCGGTTCGAACGGATCTCGATCAGGCCCATCAGCTTCAGCGCCTCGGGCTGGTTCGGGTCGATCAGCAGTGCCTTTTCCAGGATGCCGCGCGCCATATCGGCGCGGTTCTTTGCCTCCCACATTTTGGCGGCGGCCAGCAGCTGCGCCATCTGCGCGGATGTGGCTGGCGGCGACACACCTGCCGCTGGGGCAGGATCGGCCGCGAAAGCCGGCAAGGCGGAACTGGCCAGCAACAGCGCCAGCGTGGGAGCTAGCGCGTGGCGGGGCATGTGGATTTCCAGGCCGGCACCAGAGTGCCGTCCGCTTCGAAGCGGAAATGTCCGTCAAGATGGCCCAGGCCGAACAGCGCCAGCACCTGGCTGTAGTAGCCGGCGGGCTTCTGCGCGGCCAGGTCGCGGGCGCGCTGCGCCTGCGCGCGCGCATCATCGGTCTGTCCCAGGGCGGCAAGGTAGGGCGCGACGGCTGCCGAGAAGCCACCGTTGCCGCTGTTCGGTCCGAACGTGCCCGACTGGGTATCGACCCGCTCGGGCGGATCCCCTTGCTTGCGGACGTAATCGGCCATCGGGCGGAACGCCTGGAGCACCGAAGTGCGCAGCGGATCGCGTGGCGCCATCATGCCGGCCCAGAGATATACCCGGATCGCGTTATATGAGCCGCCGGCCTGTGTCTGCGTATCAGGCCGGAAGCCTCGACCCTTGTGATACTCCACCCAGTCAGGCGAAAAGCCGTGCGGCGCCGTGTTCAGGATCAGCCGGGCCGAGGTGTCGACCAGCGTTTTCCAGCTGCTGTCCTCGCCCGGCATGGCTGCCAGCCGCCGCATGACCTGCAATGGCACATAACTCGGATTCAGGCGCCAGACATCGGGCGACGTGTGGAATCCAGTGGGCCCGGGCAGCAACGTGCGGCCGAGTCCGGGCAGCACCGCCGTTTCCTCGCGCAGGGCGCGACGCGCCAACAGCGTTCCAAGCGCCGTGAAGCGGCGCTCGTTCCAGAGGCGGCCGGCTTCGAGCAGGGAGTAGGCGATCCACAGGTCCGCGTCCGATGCCGGATTGGCGTCGATGACACCCCAGGTGCCTGCGTGCTCGCCTTCGGTGCGCTTGCCCCAGATCCACGCGGGCAGATGGGCCGTCAGGTCGCCTTGCGCGAGGTTGTTCTCGGTCCAGGTCAGCAGCTTGTCGAAGGTGGCGCGGTCGTTGGCCACGAGCGCGAAGAAAAGCGCATACGACTGGCCTTCGGAGACCGTCACCTGCTGGTCGGTGCTGTCGTCGATCACGCGGCCGTCCTGGCTGATTGTGCTGCGCCGGAAGGCATCCCAGTCGGGCCACGCGCAGGTGGCCGCGGCACTGGTCAACACCGTGCCGGCCAGCGTGCATACGACGGTAGCCCGCAACAGCCAGGCCCTTGCCCGACGCATGTCAGCCTCCGTTGCGGCGTGCCGCCAGTCGGCTCAGCGCCCAGAACAGCGTCAGCGCCACGATCAGGCCGGCAATGATGCCCGCGATCGCCAGGAGCGCCGGATGCCCGGACAGGCGCATCCACAAGCGGCCATACCAGGGCAGGCTGCCGACGTAATACCGTTCGCCCAGGCGCAGGCCTTCCAGGTCCCGGTGGTGGATCACGGTCAGGTCGCCGCGGATCTGCGCCACTCTGCCGGGGTCCTCGAGCACATCGAGTACATCGCGCAGACGCTCGTCGGCCGTGGCCGTCAGCGCGACGATGCTGTGCTGCGCCTTGAATGGCGATTCGAAGCCGATCAGCGCGGCCAACGGGCCATCGGCGGTGAGGATCGCGCGCCCGGCAGGCGAAACGTCGAAGTCGTCGGTGCCGCTGAGCCAGTTCGACCACGCGTGCGAGCGCTGGTCGCGCAGCGTGATCTCGGTCTTGCCGCGCTCGATCATCAAGGGCAGCGACTTGCCCCAGCCGGTCAGGATCTGCGCCGCGCTGCCGGTGCCAATGATGACGAGATTCCGGTCCTTGACGGTGTCAATGGCCTTGGCAGGTGCCACGGCCACGCGCAGAGATGGCAGGCCGGTCCATTTGCCCATGTGGCCGAGCATGGTCAGTGCGGCTTCCTGGTCGATGGTGGTGGGGGCGTCGGGCACCACCACGGCGGTATCGGCCAGATCGGCCAGGCGCGTGAACGGATAGCCACTATTGGCGAAGAACGCCAGGTTGGGCAAGGCGGCGTAGTGCGAGAAGCCGCTGAAGTCGATCGACGAATCCGGGTCCACCGCCGCGCGCGCCACGTTGGTCGCCGTCGACGCGCACAGACCGGTCTTCTGCGAGTCCATACTGAAGCGGAACTGCATCTGGTTGTTGCTGCCGACGCGGAACGCGGGGATCAGGATGTCGCTGCTGGCCGAGACACTGCCGCCGGACAGCAGCGGCACGCTGACGAGGTTCTCGTCGCCCTGCGTGGTCAGCGGCTTAAGGCGATACGAGCGCACGAGCTGGTCGTTGATATCGACGCTGAGCACTGAATCGTTGTACGTCGAGGGCGCGGTGTAGCGGTACTTGATGCTGAGCGGCACCGATCGGTCGTTCCAGCCGAACAGGTCAGCCGGCACGCGCAAATTAACGCGGATGGCATCCGGGCTGGCGCCGGCCACCTGGAGTTGCTGCGGATCGGTGACGAGTTCCTTGAACAGGACTGGGCGATCCACCGGGGCCCACGCTGGCGCGTCATAGGGCTGGCGCGGCTTGCCCAGGTCCACGGCCTGCACGCCGGTGCTGGCGCCGGCCATGGCGGCCTTGCCCAGAACCAGCGCATTGGCGGCCAACTGCAGTTCTTCCGGATTACGCCCGGCCAGTACCAGCAGCTTGCGCGCGGGGTTTGCGGGGTTCGGCATGACGCGTACCGAGGCGCCTTCGATCTTGTCGATACGAAGACCGTCCGGAATGGCGTTGGGCATGACCAGTGCGATCGCGTGCGCATCGCCGGGCGCGGTGCGCGACACCGGGAAGCGAAGCTCGCGATAGCTTGCCAGCGCGCCGAGCCAGGAAGCCACGACGCCAGCGGCGCGCAGCACGGCGGGATCAGTATTCGCAGGCAGCACAAACGGCACGGTGACGCGGTTGTTGTCGCGGCGGTCGAAGAACGGCGCGGGCAGCAACGCCAGGTTGTCCGGCAGCGTCACGTTGGCCTTGCTCAGCGTCAGCGTGGTGCTCGGACTGATATCGGCCCACAGGCTTGAATGGAACGGGTCTTCGCAATGATCGAGCGTGTAATGCGCGATCATCTGCACGTTGATGCGGTTGAAGTCCGTGAAGTAGCGCGGGTCCAGATCCACTTCGCGGGTGACCTGTTGCCCGGCGTGCTCCTGATCCAGCGGGATCGTCGCCACTACCTCATCGTTGAGGCGAATCTTCAGGTGCGAGAGCGGGAAGACGAGCGCTGGCGAATAGGTGAATACCAGCTTGAGCCGGGCTGCGGTGACCACTTCGTCGAGCCGGACGCCCACGTTCAGTGTGTGGTCCGGGTCCACGCCGCGCAGCGGAATCGGATAGTTGGCCCCCATCTGGGCGAGTGTCAAAACTTGGGTGCGGGTGACCAGCGGAGAAGCCGCTGTCGCGCCCGGCGAGGGCGGGGGTGCTGCGGCGGGTGAAGACGCCGCGACCTGGGCGGCCGACTGGCCAGGAATCGTCGAGATCAGGAAGGCCGTCGCCATGGCGGCAATCCGCGTGCAGCCACATCGCAGGCCTGACACCAAATTCGTCATATAGGGCGCCCTGTAGGAGTGGCACGGCGAAGGCACGTGAACGCAATGCCGATGTCGCGCACTGAAGTTTCGCGTGACGAATATATCACGCTGTTTTTTGTCTGCTGCATGGCAATGCACGCTAGATCAATGAATTAAAAAATATTCAATACAGGCCGACTTTGTCGTTGAAATAGTTTTAGGCGCGCGTCTTGCCGAAGTCACATCGACGGAGGGGCGATGCCGCGACGACATGCCGAAATTGCATAAAGGCAGCCCGCGCCATGTGAAAGAATTCACTTCACAATCTTCCTTGCCCAAATATTGACCATGTCTGAAACAGTCGTTTTCCTGAATGGGGAATTGCTTCCCCTGTCCGAAGCTCGCGTGCCCGTGCTCGATCGCGGGTTCATCTTCGGTGATGGCATCTACGAGGTGATTCCGCTCTACAACGGCAAGCCGTTCCGTGGCGCTCAGCATCTGGCGCGCCTGCAGCGCAGCCTTGCCTCGATCGGCATCCCCAACCCCTATTCGGAGACCGAATGGCTGGCGCTGATCGACCGCGTGGTCAAGGCCAACGGCCTGGGCGACCAGATGGTCTACATGCAGGTGACGCGCGGTGTGGCCAAACGGACCCACGCATTCCCGACGGAAGTCACGCCGACCGTGCTGATCATGACCAACCCGATGGCACTGCCGCCGGCGGCATCGGTGGAGCAGGGTGTGGCCTGCGTGACGATGGAGGACCGCCGCTGGCTCAACTGCCAGATCAAGTCGACCTCGTTGCTCGGCAACGTGCTGGCCGCTCAGGTGGCCGCCGAGGCAGGCGTCACCGAGGCGATCCAGTTTCGCGATGGCAATCTGACCGAAGCATCGTCATCGAACGTCTGGCTGGTCAAAAATGGCCGCGTCTATGCGCCGCCCAAGGACAACCTGATCCTGGAAGGTATCCGCTATGGCCTGATGGAAGAGCTCTGCGCGGCGATGGACATCCCGTTCGAGGCCCGCCGCATCACGCGCGACGAGGTGTTCTCCGCCGACGAAGTCCTGCTGTCGTCGGCCAGCAAGGAGCTGTTGCCGGTGGTGACAATCGACGGCAAGACCATCGGCGCGGGCAAGCCCGGCCCGGTGTTCCAGCGCCTGTTTGCGGCGTATCAGGCAGCCAAGTCGGCGCTATGACAAGCGTCATGTCCCTGCGGTGGTCGCGTGCTAGGATGGCGCGCACGAACCACCGAAAGGAGGCTGCTCATGGCCAAGCGCGAGCGCAGCCGGCATGCCATCAAGGAAGAGGTGAGCCGGCGCATTCATCAGATCGATGAGGTTGCCGACGATGGCGCGCATATCCGGGTGCCCGACCCCGAGCCGCACGAGCGCGACGCGCGGGGTCGCAACTGGGACATGGACTATTTCGGCAATGCGCGCGGATACGAGGCATCGATCCGCATCGTGGTCGATGAAGTACGCGACGAGTTTGATCTCGTCGACGATCCCGCAACAAGGGTGCCGAACCCGTTCGGCGACTGAGCGGGGGCGGAATCCCTAGTGCATCAACCCTGGCCAGGACGGTTGGGGTTGCCATCTCTCGATGGACGCGGCCGGCAGTGGCTGGGCGAACAGGAATCCCTGGCCTACGTGACAGCCTTGGTCGAGCAGGAACTGGCGCTGGAGTGCGCTGGTGACCCCCTCGGCCACCACGGTCAGATCCCGCGCGCGGCCAATCCGGATCACAGCCTCCACCAGGGTGCGCGTGGCCTCGCTGGTCTCCAGATCCACCAGGAAACTCCGGTCGAGTTTGATCTCGTCGACTGGCAATTGCATGAGCCGGCTCAGGCTCGAAAATCCCGTTCCAAAATCGTCGATCGACAGGCGCACGCCAAGCTTGCGCAGGGCTGCGATCGTGGCTTCCGCTTCGGAGGTGTGATCGAGGAACACGCTTTCCGTGATCTCGATGGTCAGTTCGCCGGCGGGCAGCGCGTGCGTTCGCAGGGCCTGCGCCACCACGTCCGGCAGCGCTGGGTCACGGATCGAAAGCGGCGAGAGGTTGACGGAGATGGCCGGCACCGCGGCGCCGCGCCGCCGCCAGCGTGCCTGCTGTGCACATGCTTCGCGCACGGCCCAGTATCCGAGCGCCACGATCAATCCGGATTCTTCGGCCAGCGGCACGAACACCGTGGGCGCGATGTCGCCGCGGTGCGGATGCGGCCAGCGCGCCAGCGCTTCCACCGCCCAAAGGTTGCCCGAAGCCAGATGGATCTGAGGCTGGTAGCGCATCTGCAACTGGCCACTGCCGATGGCTTCGCGCAGCTCGCATTCGAGCATGCGCCGATCGCCAAGGCGTCGCGCCAGCACGGTGTCATACACACAGATCTGGTTGCCGAGGTCCGGGCCACTGCGCTTCCTGGCCTGGCAGACCGCAAGGTCGGCATGATGCAGCAGCGTTTCTCGGTCGCGCGTCTGCTCGGTCAGCATGCTGATGCCGATGCTGGCTGAAGGCGAAAGGCTCAGGTCGTGTGCGACGGTAATCGGCGGATCGAGCGCGCGCAGCAGCTCATCGGCGATGGCCAGGGCCTCGTCATGTCCGTGGCCCGGTAGCAGTACGGCGAACTCATCTCCTGACAACCGGCCGACGGTGGCATCCCGCGCGTGTTCGGCAGTGGCGAATTGCAGCCGTGATGCCACTTCGATCAGAAAGCGGTCGCCGGCGCCGTGACCCTGCACGTCGTTGACGCGCTTGAAGTTGTTCAGATTGATGAACAGCAGGGCGAGCGGGGTGCCATGGGCGTTGGCGCGCGCCACGGCATCGTCGGCGCGGGACAGCAGCAACTGGCGATTCGGCAGGCCGGTCAGCGCGTCGTAGTACGCCAGGCGGTGGATGCGCTCCTGCGTCTGGTCGCGCACCAGCGCCAGCGCGCAGAGGTCGGCGGCAACACCCACAAGGTTTTCGTGGAACCCGTCCGGCAGGCGTGGCTCGTTGAAGCACAGCGCGAAGGTGCCCAGCACACGCCCGTCGGCGGCACGCACGGGGGTGGACCAGGTGGCGGCCATGCCGGCGGCAAGCGCCGTTTCGCGTAGCGTTTCGCAGCGCGGATCCTGAGCGATGTCTTCTACGGCCACGGCGTGGCCGAGAAAAGCCGCCGCGCCGCAGGAGCCCGACTGCAGGCCGATCTGCAGGCTGTCGAATGCGGCAAGCAGATCGGGGGTGGCCGATGGCATCGCCACCAGCCGCAAATGGCCGTTGGAGGCGCGCATGACAGCGGCCTTCGTGCCCGGTGCCATTCTTTCCACGCGACGGCACAGATCATTCATGATCTGCGCGGTCGGCAGGTCGCGCGCCAGGGCGTCCAGCGTGCGGTGCTGGATCGATTCGCGTACCTTGGTTGCCGTGATGTCGGTCAGGACCCAGACCGTGTTGACCAGTCCGCCACTTTGCGTCGACGCCATGATCGGACTGACCGCGACCGATAGCCAGCGCGGCTGCCCGCTCTTGTCGGGCACCAGTGCTTCATTGCGCAGCGGCAGGCCGGCCGCTAGCGGCGCCAGCAACGAAGGGATCTGCTCCGGCCGCGCGTTGATCGGCATTAGCAGATCCTGCCAGCGGCGGCCTACCGCCTGATGCCGCGCGTAGCCGAGCAGACGCGTGAAGCCACCGTTCAGGTGGCAGATCGTGCCGTGGGCGTCGGTGATCATGACCGGGTTTTCGGCGTGGTCGAGGCACAGCGAGAGCATACGCAGCCCCGGCGGGCTCAACGTGGCGCCGGGCTCGTTGCCGGTGCTGGCGTCGTCATGCAGGAAAGCGGCGAACTGCTTCGCAGGCGCTCCTGGGTTGGAGTCGCCGTCCGTGCCGAAGATGGCGATGTGCAGCCGCACATGACGCAGGGTGCCATCGGCGCGTGCGATGGCGAGGTTCTGACCGCTCTGGCCATTGGCCACGCGCAGATCGCCAAGCGCCAGGACGGACGCGCACTGGCCTAGCACGGTGGTTCGTTCCAGACCCCACAATGCCTCCGCTGCGGCATTGAAGAGGGTGATCTGGTTGCGTGCGTCGACCGCGACCACGGCATCGATCGCCTGTTCCAGCGCCTGGGTACGCATTATTTTTTGACTATCTCGTTCTTGTCGGGTGTTACGTGCGCGACCAGGTGTTGCCTGGTCTCTCCCCATCGACCTGATCGACTGATCGACGTGCACACCACGCGAGTGTACGACCGTTCCACTGCGCCCGTGGGCAGGGTTTGTCCGGCCTTCTGTCGTTGGCCGATCCACCGCAAACCAAGGCTGGGCGGGCCTGGGGACATGGGCAAAGGGCGAGAAAGGCGCTTTCGCTACGGCCTGATTGTCTCGGCACGCCAGAATTAGAGTGTTTCTTCGGAACAGGGTCTATTCGACCGTGACAATGATCGCCACGCGGCGGTTCTCCGCGCGCCCCAGCGCCGTGCCGTTGTCGGCGATGGGGCGGGTCTTGCCGAATCCGCGCACATCGAGATGATCGCGTGCGAAACCGCAGGTGAGCAGCACGCGCGCCACAGCCTCGGCACGGCGCATGGAGAGTTGCTGGTTGTACTCGATCGTGCCGACGTTGTCGGTGTGGCCGTCCACGCGCAAGGCGTCGATGCCGGCATCCCGCAGCGTGCGCGCGACCCGGGCGAGGGCGTTCTGTTGCTCGGCCGAGACCGTGTCGTCGTCGAAGCCGAACAGCACCTTGTCCGGCATGACAAGTTCCCAGCCGTTGCCAGTCAGCATGAACCCCTGGTTCTTGAGCACGGCAATTTGCGCGGGTGTCAGCTTGTGGGCGGGGCTGGCGCAACCGGACAGCGCCAGCGCGCCCAGACCGGCCAGTGTGGTCAGCAGGAAAGCGCGGCGGGGTCTGCTGGGCGCTCTCATGGTCGGCCTCTAGAGATGTGGCTCCGGTGGCGCGGACTCCGCGCTGTGCCAGGTGGCGCCGGACTGGCGCTTGGCCCCGTACATCGCGGCATCAGCGGAATGGAGCAGCGCCGTGCCGTTGCGGGCATGCAGCGGGTAGACCGCCAGGCCGATGCTGAGCGGCGCGAAGATGGTGGTGCCATCGGCCAGACACACAGGGGTGGCCATGGCGTTGAGGATGTGCTCGGCGATGCGAACCGCGTCCTCGGGCGCGCGGAGGGCGTTGACCAGCACGGCGAACTCGTCGCCGCCCAGTCGCGCCACGCTGTCGCCTTCGCGCAGGCAGCCGCGCAGGCGTTGACCGACGGCGACGAGCACGGCGTCGCCCGCCGCGTGGCCATAGCGGTCGTTGATACCCTTGAAGTCGTCGCTGTCGAGATAGAGCACGGCGGCATATTGATTGCGCGCCGCCGCAGTACGCACGGCGAGATCGAGCGCTTCAGTGAAGGCGGCGCGGTTGAGCAAGCCTGTCAGGCTGTCATGGCTGGCGCGGTGCGCCAGCGAACGGTTCTCGTGCTGAAGCTGGTTTTGCCAGGCCTCGAGTTCGTCCAGCAGGACGTTGAAGTCTTCGGACAGCGCATTCAGTTCCTCGATCCGCGCCGGTGGCATTCGCTGTCCAAACGCGCGTTCGGAACGCACCGCGTGGGCCACGCGCATCAGGTTGCGCAGGGGATCGACGACATCCCTGAGCATTCGGCGGGACATGTAGTGCGCCACCAGCGCCGTCAACAGCAGACAGGCTCCCAGGCCCAGCGTGCCTTGCAGCAGGAAGTGCAGGAGCGCCACCGGATCGCCTGCCACACGCACGCTGCCTACCTGCTGGGCTTCGTGAAGGATTGGCTGCTCGACGGCGCCCGATATCAGCAGGTCGCCGGCCACCCGGCGCAGCGCGGGGAATTGCTCGTGACCGGGGCGCTGCCACACGGTCATCGGCTGGTGGTCGCGGTCGTACACGATGACCCGCGTCACGTCCTCGGATGCGGCGATCACGGAAAGCGCATCGGCCGCGGCGGCGGCGTCGCCGAACACGACCGGCGCTTCCACCGTATAGGCGATCGAGCGCGCGACCAGCCGGAGGTTGTGATCCGCATAGACGCGCAGCGCGGTCAGCCCGAGCGCGGTCAGCGAGATGCCGACCGTGAACACGGCGATCAGCGCCACGCCAAGGTGGATGCGCCGCAGCGCGCGGTACAGCGTCGGGCGCTGTGGCACGGCGTCGTCGCGGGCGGGGGGGCGGCCGGGCCAGTTCATGATGCGGGCGTCCTGCGGCGGCCGAGCTGGAGCACACCGGGGTGGATATGAATCCCGCTGCGCGCGATGGCATCGAGATTGATCCGGAACGAAACTTGATTCTCGCGGAATGTCAGGCAAAACATGCTGCCAACTTCACATTCGAAATCTTCCTCGACGATCACCAGCACGGGCTTTCCCACCAGATCCGCCGTCAGCTTCTTGCGGCGAGCATCGGTCATGGCCCCCATATAGAGTGCGTCGCACTCGGGCGCGAGAGTGTCGGCAAGCGGATCGACGGAGCGTGCCTGGACCAGCCGGCCCGTGGATAGCGAGCCGCCTTCCATCAGCTTGCCGCCGTAACGCGCGTCCGTATCCACGCACAGCCTCAGCGTTTCGCGCTCGGCGGGCCAGCGCGCATAGCTCAGCAGGCTCATCACCATGCGGGCCACGGCTTCGGGGCGTGAAGCCGGTGCGACGGGGGCCGATACCGGGGCTGATGCAGGCGCTGCTGCGGTAACCGTGGAAGCGGCCATGGCTGCCGGCCACGTGCCGGGCGTGGCCAGCAGCAGAACCAGTGGCAGCGTCAGCGCGGAGCGCGGTCGGTGAGCGAAATTGGGCGTCAAGTACGGCAATTGGGGCGGCTGGCAGAGGGGTCCGGTGGACATCTGGTCAAGTGTCGGCACCGTTACAGAAAACTGTAGCCACTCTGGCTTATGTCCGCACCGGGCCAGATGTCTTAGATATAAGAGGATGAGGGGTGACGGAGGCGGCAGCCACCCATCCCGTGTGCTAGAGTTCCCGGACGCGTTTGTCTCGCTTGTTTCGACCGGAGGAGTCTCATGACGACCGAATCCAGACCGCAACTCAAGGCTTTCGTGCAGACCGCGCCACAGGCCGGGCGCTATGTGTGGGTAATCTCGCTGGTGGATTTCGGCGGGCAACAGATCCGGCGCACCATCGTGTCCGATGACACCTTCACGACATCCGACGCCGCCCGCGTAGCCGGTGATGCCGAACTCAAGGCGATGGCGGCGGACCACTAAGCGTTTCAGCCGGCTAGTGCAGCCTAGGTCGCGTGGTAATTTTCAGATACCCTTTCTTACATCACATTCCAGATGGCACCGATAGACTTCTTTCTATCGGTGCCAATTACAAAGAGAGGGTCCCTATGAAACGACAGCTTATCGTGCGCGCCTTTGCTGGCGCGGTTCTGCTTGGTTCGGCAGCGGCGCTGGCGCCGGCCGCCATGGCGCAGGTCAGCATCAATATCGGCATTGGCGTTCCGCCACCGGCCCCGGTCTATGAAGTCGTGCCGCCTCCGCGTGCTGGCTACGTCTGGGCGCCCGGCTACTGGGACTGGGACGACCACGGTCACAAGCATGCTTGGAAGAAGGGGCACTGGGTCGGCGAACGTCCCGGCTATGTTTATGAGCAGCCGCGCTGGGTTCGCGCCAGCAACGGCTGGGTGCTACAGCCCGAGCGCTGGAACCGCGGGCCGGGCCGAGGCGATGACGATGATCAGGGCCACGGTCACGACCATGACCGCGGCCGTGGCGGCTATCACTGCCCGCCCGGACACGCCAAGAAGGGCGAGTGCTGAGGATTGATCTCGATTCGTCGCGCCTCGCGATGCGGTGACAGCGGCGCGTGATGCCATGCTAGGATGCCCGGGCCAGAAAATTACCCGGAGATGCCGACATGTCCAAGCAGGTTTTCACGCGCGCGCAGTATCTCGATATTCTCAATGACAGTCTGCGCCGCCATCCAGGTTTCCAGCCCGGCATGGCGTTCGTTTTCCTGCCGCCGGGCGCCAGCGCCAGCCAGGCTTCGGGCGTGGGCTGCACCGGCCCGATGGAAGCGATGCCGATCTACTGCGAGATCGAGCGCGTGGCGTCGGGGCTGATCGAGGTCGAGCCGGCGTAGTGGCGAGCGTAGTGGCCGGTGTGACGGCTGGTGTGGCGACCATAGCGATAGGACAAAAGCAAAACAGGCACCCCTCGGGGTGCCTGTTTTGCTTTGTGGCGTGGCCTGCTTACGCCTCGTCTTCCTCGTCGTCAAGGAATTCGCGACGCAGCATCCAGTTGGCGATCGCTTCGTCGCAGACCTTCTTGAGCTTGCCCTTGTCTGGCAGCTTGTCGAACAGCTGAAAGTTCACCAGCGCCATGCCGATATCGGTGATGTAGAACATGCGGTCCGGCTCGTCGTGGTGGACGATGCGTCCGTCAATGCCCGAATCCTCACTGTCGGCGGGCATGTCCTCGAGTTCGACCACCCGGCACGTGAAGCGCGGGCTGCGGGTGTGGGTCAGATACTCGAATTCGTCGTGCATGACGTCGCCGCCCTTGTTGGCGATGACGGCGAAGCCCCAGATGAACCGGGGCATCGGCAGATCGGACAGATCGTCAATCTCGTCCATATCGTCCATGGTGTTCTCCCTGATGCGTTAACCGGCATTATCGCCCAAGTCCAGCACCATGAACGCAGGTATCGTCGATCATCCGAGCATATAGCCCCTGGCGAGCTTGCCGAAGTCCTCGAGTTCGCGTGCCTGCCAGGCCGAGTCGTGCGCGAGTTCCTCCGCCAGGATCGCCGCCACCCGGGGGGCGCCGTCCAGCGCAGCGCGGGCGTCCAGGAACAGCGCCCGATTGCGCCGCGCCAGCACGTCCTCAACGCGGCGGGCCAGCTCGTAGCGCGCGGCAAAGCGGACGTGGGCCTCGGTCAGGCCGGAGGCGGGCACGAGCACGTTGTCTGCGCCAGGCATCGCCTGAACCAGTGGGAGGTCGGCGCCGTAGTAGCGGTCGGGCGATCCGGTGCCCGAGGGCGGCAGGTCATTGGGCATGTTGGTCGCGCCGTGCAGCGGCAGGTCGGCCGTGCGGCACGGCGCGGCGCGCAGCAACTGCCGCTGGATCGCGGTTTCCATCACGTCCTCGGCCATCTTGCGATACGTGGTCCATTTGCCGCCCGTGACCGTGATCAGTCCGGCTTTGGATACCAGGATCGTATGCTCGCGCGACAGCGACGCGGTGGAGGCTTCTCCGGTGGCCTTCACCAGCGGACGCAGCCCCGCCCAGACGCTGGTCACGTCATCGCGGGTCGGGTCGCGGGCCAGGTAACGCGCGGCCGTTTCCAGGATGAAGTCGACGTCGTCGCTCGCAGCCCGGGGTTCCAGCGGTAGATCCTGGCGCGGGGTGTCGGTGGTGCCGACGATCGTGTGTCCGTTCCAGGGCACCAGGAACAGCACGCGGCCATCGTCGGTTTTCGGAATCAGGACTGCGCGATCGCCGGGCAGGAAGCTGCGCGGAATCGTCAAGTGAACGCCCTGGCTCGGCGCCACCATCCGCCGGGCCTGGCCGTCTTCCATCTGGCGCACGGCATCGACCCACACGCCGGTGGCGTTGATCACGCAATCCGCGCGCAGGTGGAACGTCTCCCCACCGATCACATCTTGTGCCGTGACGCCGGTGATGACGCCGTTGGACTGCGAGAGTCCGCTCACGCGCATGTAGTTGACCGCGGTGCCGCCCACATCGAACAGCGTGCGCATCAACGCCATCGCCAGCCGCGCGTCATCGAACTGGCCGTCGAAATACAGATTGCCGCCGCGCAGCGGACGCCCGCCCACGTGCTCGGCCAGGGTTGGCGCGGCCTCGAGCGTTTCGCGATGGCTGAGCCAGCGGCTGCCGGAAAGGTTCAGGCCGCCTGCCAGCATGTCATAGAGCTTCAGGCCGATCCCGTAGAACGGCTGGTCGAACATCTGGTAGGCCGGCACGACGAAGCCAAGCGGCCACACCACGTGCGGTGCGTTGCGCGCGAGCAGGCCGCGTTCGTGCAGGGCCTCGCGCACCAGGCTGATGTTGCCTTGCGCCAGGTAGCGAACGCCGCCGTGCACGAGCTTGGTGGCCTTGCTCGACGTGCCCTTGGCGAAGTCGGCGGCTTCGAGCAGCAGCGTGCGGTAGCCGCGCGAAGCAGCGTCGAGCGCGGTGCCCAGCCCGGTGGCGCCGCCGCCGATGACGATCACATCCCAGCGTGGCTCGCGCGCGAGCGTCTGAAGCAGGGTGTCGCGGGAGGGAGGGGCGATCGGAGTGACGGAAGTTTGCATGGGAAATTCGAATCTGGGTTCAGCGTGCGGCGTCATCGGACTCGCGCGCCCAGTCGCGGGCGCGGTCGACGGCGCGGTGCCAACGCGCAATGCGGCGTTCGCGTTCGTCGGCGGACAGCTTCGGCTCGAAGCGCTGCTCCACCTGCCACTGCCGCGTGATTTCTTCGGGGTCGGTCCAGTAACCAGTTGCCAGCCCGGCGAGATATGCCGCGCCTAGCGCGGTGGTTTCGGTCACGCGCGGCCGGACCACGGCGGTGCCGAGCAAGTCGGCCTGCATCTGCATCAGCAGGTCGCTGCGCGAGGCACCGCCATCGACCCGGAGTTCGGCCAGCGAGATGCCGGCGTCCTTCTGCATGGCGTCGAGCACATCCACGCTCTGCAGCGCGATGGATTCGAGCGCGGCCCGGGCGATGTGCGGCCCGCCGGTACCGCGCGTGATGCCGACCAACGTGCCGCGTGCGAACGGATCCCAGTGCGGCGCGCCGAGGCCGGCGAATGCCGGCACCAGCACCACGCCGCCGGTGTCGGTGCACTGGCGGGCCAGCGGCTCCACCTCGGGGGCACTGTGGATCAGCTTGAGACCGTCGCGCAGCCACTGGATCGTCGCGCCGCCCATGAATACGCCGCCTTCCAGACAGTACTGGGTATTGCCGCCGATCTGCCAGCCGATGGTCGTGATCAGCCGGTTGTGCGATGTTACGGGTTTGTCGCCGGTGTTCATCAGGATGAAGCAGCCGGTGCCATAGGTGTTCTTGGCCATGCCCGGCCGCAGGCAAGCTTGGCCAAACGTGGCGGCCTGCTGGTCGCCGGCGATGCCGGCAATCGGAATCTCCACGCCGAACAGCCGTGCCGACGCGCGCGCGACCTCGCCGCTCGACGGCACCACTTCCGGCAGCAGGTTGCGCGGAATATCCAGCAGGCCCAGGAGTTCATCGTCCCAGCGGAAATCGTGGATGTTGAACAGCATCGTGCGCGAAGCATTGGAAACGTCGGTGACGTGCCGCGCGCCATCGGTCAACTGCCAGATCAGCCAGCTATCGACGGTGCCAAAGGCCAACTCGCCGCGCTCGGCGCGTGCGCGGGCGCCCTCGTAGTTGTCGAGCATCCAGCGCAGTTTGGTGCCGGAGAAATAGGCGTCGACGATCAGTCCGGTCTTGCGCTGGAATGTCTCCGCGTGGCCCGCTGCCTGCAGGTCCTCGCACATCGGCGCGGTGCGGCGGTCTTGCCAGACCAGCGCGCGGCCCACCGGTTCACCGGTCTTGCGATCCCACAGCACCGTGGTTTCGCGCTGGTTCGTGATGCCGATGGCAGAAATCTGCGTGCCGCTGACGCCCGCGTCGCCCAGTACCTCGTGCGCCACGGCCAGTTGCGACTGCCAGATCTCATAGGGGTCGTGCTCGACGTGGCCGGGATGCGGATAATATTGCCGAAACTCACGCTGGGCGATGCGTACGACATTGCCCAGGTGATCGAACAGGATGGCGCGCGAACTGCTGGTGCCCTGATCCAGGGCCAGCACGTACTGCGGCTGATGAGATGTCGTGGATGTCATGCGTTCCATCCGGATGTGTTGAATTGAATAGCCATGGCCGAAACAGTTTCCCGCCCCGCCGATCCCGCCGATATCGTTAGCGTAGTCACTGCTGGCGTTGCCGCGCGCAGTCCGTTTGATCCCGTCGCCCACCTTCGCCTGATGGTCGATGGGCGGCACGTGGGCTGGCTGCCGCGCAAGCACGCTGACATCCTCGCGGGGTTTGATGGCGTGCTGGGCCAGCCCGACGGGCAGGGCGCCATCACGCTGCTGCCCGGCCGTACCACGGTGCCCGCGCGCAATGCAGCACTGGCGACGCTGGCCACCCAACTGGCCGATGCCGGCCATGTGCGCGGCTGGCGCAACGAACTGTTCGCGGTGACGCCGACGCTGGAAGCCGAGCCGCTGGCCGTGATCGAGCGCGCGGCAGCCCGCTTCCTGGGGCTGCTGACGTTCGCGTCGCACATGAACGGGATCGTGGCCGGCCAGCGGGCGCTGTGGATATCGCGCCGCAGCCCGCGCAAGGCGGTGGACCCGGGTATGTGGGACAACCTCGTAGCCGGTGGCATGCCGGCAGGCAGCGATCCGCTGGAAACGCTGGTGCGCGAATGCGACGAGGAATCGGGGATTCCGCCCGCGCTGGCCAGCCAGGCCGAGGCCCACGGGGTGATCGATGTGCTACGTGAAATCCCCGAAGGCGTGCAGTGGGAGCGTGTGTATGTATATGACCTCATGCTGCCGGCCGACTTCGTTCCCCATAACCGGGACGGTGAAGTGGCCGAGCACCGGCATATCGATCCGGAGGCATTGCTTGCTATCATGGCGGATTGCGCCATGACCGTCGATGCCACGCTGGTGACGCTGGATGCCCTCCGCCGACGCGGCTGGGCCGGTATCCAGCCCTGAATCGAGGCCTTCACGGTCCCGGCCCGCTCAATCCCGAATCGCTTACGATGAGTTCCACCGGATTTATCCTCACGCTTTCCTGCCCGGACCAGCCGGGCATCGTTCACGCCGTATCCGGCCTGCTGTTCCAGCACGGCTGCAATATCGTTGACTCCGACCAGTACGGTGATGCCTTCGCCGGCCGCTTCTTTATGCGCGTGCATTTCAGCGCCGCGCCGGGCGGCCCGGATCTGGCCGAGCTTCGTGCCGCGTTTGCCCCTGTGGGCGACCAGTTCGGCATGCAGTGGGAGGTGCACGACGCGACCGTGAAGCCGCGCGTGATGATCATGGTGTCGAAGATTGGCCACTGCCTGAACGACCTGCTGTTCCGCGCCAAGGTTGGCGGTCTGCCGGTGGAGATCGCGGCGATCGTCTCGAACCATCGTGACTTCTATCAGCTCGCCGCGTCGTACGACGTGCCGTTCTTCCATCTGCCGCTGATGAACGCATCGGCGGAGCAGAAGGCCGCGCAGGAAGCGCGCGTATTTGAAGTCGTGCGCGAGCAGAATATCGACCTGGTCGTGCTGGCCCGCTACATGCAGGTGCTGTCCGATGACCTGTGCCGCAAGCTCCAGGGCCGCGCGATCAACATCCACCATTCGTTCCTGCCGAGCTTCAAGGGCGCCAAGCCTTACTACCAGGCGCATGACCGCGGCGTGAAGCTGATTGGCGCGACGGCCCACTACGTGACCGCCGACCTCGACGAAGGCCCGATCATCGAACAGGAGATCGAGCGCGTGGACCACAGCATGGATCCGGAGCAACTGACCGCCGTGGGTCGCGACGTCGAATGCGTGGCGCTGGCCCGCGCCGTCAAGTGGCATGCGGAACATCGGATTCTGCTGAACGGCCACAAGACGGTGGTGTTCAAGTAATAAGGACCGGAAACCGCAATGGTTTTCTCCCCTCTCCCGAACGGGGGAGGGGGGCGGAGGGAGGGACGGGGAGAGGGGCAGGCGGTTCAAATTGCGACCTGTCCAGATTGCTGCTACCCCAATGCCTTCTCCCAGAACCCCTTTCTCACAAGCGTGAGAAGGGAGCGCGAGACGTGAGCCCACCTCACTCCTGATCCGCGACCACACATTCCACCCCGCTTTCCTGCAGCATCGTGTCGAAAGGCGCGGGTAACGGCTCGTCCGTGAATAGCCGGTCGATGCTCGCGAGCGGCGCCAGTTCCACCATGGCTCGCCGGTTGAACTTGCTGGCGTCGGCCGCCAGCCAGATTTCGCGCGAGTGTTCCATGATCGTGCGAGACACCTTGACCTCGCGAAAATCATAGTCGCGCAGCGTGCCGTCGGCTTCGATGCCCGAGATGCCGATCAGGCCGATATCCACCTTGAACTGCCGGATAAATTCCACCGTAGCCTCGCCAACGATGCCGCGGTCGCGTGAACGCAGCACGCCACCGGCGACGATGACCTCGCAGTCGGGGTTGTCGGCCAGGATATTGGCCACGTTCAGGTTGTTCGTGATTACCCGCAAGCCCCGGTGATGAATCAGCGCGCGCGCCACTTCCTCCACCGTGGTGCCGATGTTCAGGATCAGCGAGCAGCCTTCCGGCACGGCAGCCGCCACCGCGCGCGCGATGCGCGCCTTACCCTCCGCGTTCAGCACCTGGCGTTGCCGGTAGGCAATGTTCTCGGTGGTCGATCCCTCTACCCGTACCCCGCCATGAAATCGGGCCAGCATGCCGTTCTCGGCCAGCAGGTTGACGTCCCGGCGCACCGTTTGCAGGGTCACGCCGAACTTGCGCGCGAGTTCGTCGATAGAGGCAAAGCCCTGCGTGCGGACTTCCTCGAGGAGTGCGGTCTGGCGTGGATTGAGCGTCATGTCCGGCATTCTAGTTCAAACAGAAACGAAAACAAATGATGCGGCGCAGTATTGTTTTGTGTTCGTTTTTGAGCTAAAACGAGCGGGTTGCTATGAAAAGTGCGCCTCAGCCGCAGGTTTTCGAAGTGGCTGAGCTGTCACAAGAAGAATATTGGAGACTGGATGCAGCTCAGCCTGGAAGGCATTGCGCAGCACGTGGGATCGCAAGCCTATCTTTACCCGATGTCGCTGGCCCCCGTGCCTGGCGCCGTCACGATCCTGCTGGGAACGACCCAGGCGGGCAAGACATCGCTGATGCGGGTCATGGCAGGGCTGGACAAGCCCACCGCGGGCCGCGTGCTGGTAGACGGCGCCGACGTGACCGGCGTGCCGGTGCGGGAACGCAACGTGTCGATGGTCTATCAGCAGTTCATCAACTACCCGTCGCTGCGCGTCTTCGACAACATTGCATCGCCGTTGCGGCTGCGGCGGGATCGCCAGGCTGACGTCGACGCGCGTGTTCGCTCGCTGGCGGGGCGCCTGCACATCGAACATCTGCTCGACCGGTACCCCTCGGAGCTATCTGGTGGCCAGCAGCAGCGTGTGGCCCTGGCCCGCGCGCTGGCCAAGAATGCGCCGCTGATGTTGCTCGATGAGCCGCTGGTCAACCTCGACTACAAGCTGCGCGAGGAACTGCGCGAGGAACTGACGCAACTCTTCGCGCAGGGCGATGCCACCGTGATCTACGCCACTACCGAGCCGGCTGAAGCGCTGCTGCTCGGTGGCCATACCGCAGTGCTCGACGCTGGCGAACTGCTCCAGTATGGCCCGACGCCGGAGGTGTTCCACTATCCGGCGTCACTGCGCGTGGCGCGCGCCTTCAGCGATCCGCCGATGAATCTTCTCGAAGGTGTGCTGGGGCATGGCCGCGTCGTGCTGGCCGGCAACATTTCCATCCCGATGCCGGACGTGGCTCATGCCGATGGGCCGGTAACGGTGGGCGTGCGTGCTGGCGCGCTGCGGCTCGACGCCGTGCCACAGGCTGTGGCCGTGCCGGGCAGGGTGGCGCTGGCTGAACTGTCGGGTTCGGATACGTTCGTGCATGTCGATACACCCGCCGGCAATCTGGTGGCCCAGCTTACCGGTGTGCGCGATCTCGAACTGGGCGCGCAGTTGTCGTTCCATATCGAGCCAGCGCAGATCTACCTGTTCAACGCGGACGGCGATCGCATACACGCGCCGCGCCGTCCAGGCATGTCGCCGGCATCGGCAGGCCCGGTCGCCGCGATCACCGAGTCGGGAGCCTGATATGGCACGCATCGATCTCGACCTCGCGCACGCCTATGTCGCCAATCCGCAGAAGGATGAGGACTACGCGCTGCTGCCACTACATTTCACGTTCGAGGATGGCGGTGCCTACGCGCTGCTGGGCCCGTCAGGCTGCGGCAAGACTACGTTGCTGAACTGCATCTCGGGTCTGCTGCGTCCCTCGCAAGGCACGATCAGCTTCGATGGCAAGGACGTGACTGGCGATTCGCCGCAGGCACGCAACATCGCCCAGGTATTCCAGTTCCCGGTGATCTACGACACGATGACGGTCGGCGAGAACCTCGCGTTCCCACTGCGCAACCGCGGTGTACCGGCCGCGCAGGTCAAGGAGCGGGTTGGGCGCGTGGCCGAAATGCTCGACCTCTCGGCGTCGCTGGACCGCCGCGCGAGCGGGCTGGCTGCCGACGCCAAGCAGAAGATTTCGCTGGGTCGTGGTCTGGTGCGGCAGGACGTATCGGCGATCCTGTTCGACGAGCCGCTGACCGTGATTGACCCACACTTGAAATGGCAACTCCGTCGCAAGCTCAAGGAGATCCACCACGAGTTTCGCCTGACGCTGATCTACGTGACCCATGACCAGACCGAGGCACTGACCTTTGCCGATCAGGTTGTGGTCATGTCGCGTGGCAAGGCCGTGCAGGTGGGCTCGGCCGATGCATTGTTCGAGCGGCCCGCGCACACCTTCGTGGGGCACTTCATCGGCTCGCCCGGCATGAATTTCCTGCAGGGCCAATGGCGCGATGGCGGCATCGAAATGGCGGGGCGGCGCTACGCACCCGACCTGTCGCCAGATGTGGCAGCGAGGCTGCAGGCTGCCGGCAGCTTCAAGGTCGGCGTGCGTCCGGAGTACCTGAAGCTGGCAGCCGGCAATGATCCGCAAGCGCTGCCCGTGCGCGTGGAGCGCGCGCAGGATATCGGCACGTACTGGCTGGTGTCCTCAACGGTAGACCACGGCGAAGCCGCGACCCTGCACGCGCGGCTGGGAACCGAGGCCGCGCATCTGCGCGCTGGCGATACCGCGTGGTTGTCGGTGTTCAACCGGCATACCTGCTTCTACGTCAACGAGGAACTGGTCCAATGAAGCCCGTCAACCAGAAGGCCTGGCTGCTGGTGCTGCCAGTGGTGCTGTGCGTGGCGTTCTCGGCCATCCTGCCATTGATGACGATCGTCAATTACTCGGTGCAGGACATCATCTCGCCTGATCGGCGGGTGTTCGTCGGCACCGAATGGTTCCGCACCGTTCTCCGGGACGAGGAACTGCATGGCGCGCTGTTCCGCCAGCTCGGTTTCTCGCTGGCCGTGCTGTGCGTGGAGATTCCGCTCGGCATCCTGCTGGCGCTGTCGATGCCGGCCAAGGGCTGGAAGGCATCGGCGACGCTGGTCATCATCGCGCTGTCGCTGCTGATACCCTGGAACGTGGTCGGCACGATCTGGCAGATCTTCGGCCGTACCGATATCGGCCTGCTTGGGGCCGCGCTCGACGGGCTAGGCTTCGCCTACAACTACACCGGTAGCGCGTTCGACGCCTGGGTTACCGTGCTCGTCATGGACGTGTGGCACTGGACACCCCTGGTGGCATTGCTCTGCTACGCGGGGCTGCGGGCCATCCCGGATGCCTACTACCAGGCGGCGCAGATCGACGGCGCATCGCGCTTCGCGGTGTTCCGCTTCATCCAGTTGCCGAAGCTGCGCGGTGTGCTGATGATTGCGGTGCTGCTGCGCTTCATGGACAGCTTCATGATCTACACGGAGCCGTTCGTGCTGACCGGCGGCGGGCCTGGGAATGCCACCACGTTCCTGTCGCAATACCTGACGCAGAAGGCGGTAGGCCAGTTCGATCTGGGGCCGGCCGCGGCGTTCTCGATCGTCTACTTCCTGATCATCCTGCTGACCTGCTTCATCCTCTACAACTGGATGCAACGCGCCGGCACGGCGGGCGCCGAGGAGATTCCGAATGGCTGAGCACGTGCTTCCGGGCCAGCGCGCCAGCTGGTGGCGGCCTGTATTCCTGACCACCTACCTGTTGTTCGCGATCGTGCCGATCTACTGGATGGTGAACATGTCGTTCAAGACCAATGAGGAGATCGTCTCGACACTCTCGCTCTGGCCGGCATCGTTCACGCTCGAGCACTACGTGACGATCTTCACCGACGCGTCGTGGTACTCGGGCTACATCAACTCGATGATCTACGTGGTCCTGAATACGGTGATATCGATCGGCGTGGCGCTCCCGGCCGCCTACGCGTTCTCGCGCTACCAGTTCATCGGCGACAAGCACGTGTTTTTCTGGCTGCTGACCAACCGCATGACGCCGCCCGCGGTGTTCCTGCTGCCGTTCTTCCAGCTCTACACGACGATCGGCCTGATGGATACACACCTTGGCGTGGCGCTGGCGCATCTGGTGTTCAACGTGCCGCTTGCGGTTTGGATCCTGGAGGGTTTCATGTCGGGCGTGCCACGCGAGATTGACGAGACCGCCTACGTCGACGGCTACTCGTTCCCGCGATTCTTCCTGACGATCTTCCTGCCGCTGATCAAGGCCGGCGTGGGCGTGGCGGCGTTCTTCTGCTTCATGTTCAGTTGGGTGGAGCTGCTACTGGCGCGGACGCTGACGTCCGTCAACGCCAAGCCGATCGTGGCGACGATGACGCGCACGGTGTCGGCGTCTGGCATGGACTGGGGCGTGCTGGCAGCGGCCGGGGTGCTGACCATCGTGCCGGGCGCCATCGTGATCTGGTTCGTGCGGCACTACATCGCGAAAGGCTTCGCGATGGGCCGCGTTTGAGGGAGGGACCGATGCTGAGCTGGATGGTATGGACCACGCCCGTGGCCGTGTTCTTTGCCGCGGTGGTGGTGATGCTGATCGGCATGACGATCTGGGAAACCCGTACGCCGACGTTGATGCGCAAGGGCTTCCTGCCCATCGCCACCACACGTGGCGACCGCCTGTTCATCGGGCTGATGTGCGCGGCGTGGATCAACCTCGCATGGGTAGGACTGGGCGAAAAGATCCAGAACTGGCTGCAACTGGCCGAAGAGCCATCGATATGGATCAGCGCGGGCGTCTCTGCTCTGGTGGTGCTGCTGATCATGCGCCGGGGCTAGTGCTTCGGCGCAACGCGGATTTTGCTGATGTGGGCTGCGAGATCTTGTCCCTTCCCCAGGGCCGCAACCCAATTACAGAGAGCCGGGGAAGGGGTTCATGAGGAGACACAGATGAAAGAGCGCGTGAAGTTGGGGATGTCGGCCCTGGCCTTTGCGGCCGCGCTGGCTTGCGGTCATGCGGCCTGGGCCGACGAGGCCTCCGCGAAGAAGTGGGTAGACAACGAGTTCCAGCCGTCGTCGCTGTCCAAGGACAAGCAGATGGCGGAAATGAAGTGGTTCATGGACGCCGCCGCCAAGCTCAAGGCGAAGGGCGTCACCCAGATCAACGTGGTGTCCGAAACCATTACCACGCACGAGTACGAATCCAAGACGCTGGCCAAGGCCTTCGAGGAAATCACCGGCATCAAGGTCAATCACGACATCATCCAGGAAGGCGATGTCGTGGAAAAGCTGCAGACGTCGATGCAGTCCGGCAAGTCGATCTACGATGGCTGGATCTCCGACTCGGATCTGATTGGCACGCACTACCGCTATGGCGCGATCCTGCCGCTGTCCGACTACATGACCGGCGTGGGCAAGGAGTACACGAACCCCGGCATCGACATCAAGGACTTCATCGGGACGAAGTTCACCACGGCGCCGGACGGCAAGCTCTACCAGCTGCCGGATCAGCAGTTCGCCAACCTGTACTGGTTCCGCGCCGACTGGTTCGCGCGCAAGGATCTGCAGGAGAAGTTCAAGGCCAAGTACGGCTATGACCTGGGCGTGCCAACCAACTGGTCCGCCTACGAGGACATCGCCAACTTCTTCACCAACGACGTGAAGGAACTTGACGGCAAGAAGGTGTTTGGCCACATGGACTATGGCAAGAAGGACCCGTCGCTCGGCTGGCGCTTCACCGATGCGTGGCTGTCGATGGCCGGATCGGCCGACAAGGGGCTGCCCAATGGCATGCCGGTGGACGAGTGGGGCATTCGCGTGGCCGAGGACAAGTGCACGCCGGTTGGCGCGTCGGTCTCGCGTGGCGGCGCCACGAACAGCCCGGCCGCGGTCTACGCGCTGACCAAGTACATCGACTGGATGAAGAAGTACGCGCCGCCGCAGGCCATGGGCATGACCTTCTCCGAGGCGGGCCCGGTGCCTGCCCAGGGCCAGGTGGCGCAGCAGATCTTCTGGTACACGGCGTTCACGGCCGATATGACCAAGAAGGGCCTGCCGGTGGTCAATGCCGATGGCTCGCCGAAGTGGCGCATGGCTCCGTCGCCGTACGGCCCGTACTGGAAGCAGGGGATGCAGAACGGCTACCAGGACGTCGGCTCGTGGACTTTCTTCAAGAACACCGATCCGAACCGTCTGGCTGCCGCCTGGCTCTACGCGCAGTTCGTGACGTCCAAGACGGTGTCGCTGAAGAAATCGCTGACCGGCCTGACCTTTATCCGCGACAGCGATATTCACCACGAGTACCTGACCAAGAACGCGGACAAGTATGGTGGCCTGATCGAGTTCTACCGCAGCCCGGCCCGCGTGGCCTGGACGCCGACCGGCAATAACGTGCCTGACTATCCGAAGCTGGCACAACTGTGGTGGAAGAACGTGGCCACTGCGGTGACGGGCGAAAAGACGCCTCAGGTGGCGATGGATACCCTGGCCGAGGAGATGGACAACGTGATGGGCCGCCTGCAGCGTGCTGGCATGGCGAATTGCGCGCCGAAGCTCAATCCGAAGAGCGATCCGTCGAAGTGGCTGTCGTCGGAACATGCGCCGTGGAAGAAGCTGGACAATGAAAAACCAAAGGGCGAAACCATCGCCTATGACAAGCTGCTGCAGGCGTGGAAGGAAGGGCGCGTGCGCTGATTGTTGCTGAACGGGGTGTTCGGCTTGTAGGGAGGAGCGGCGGCGCTGTTGCGCCGCCGTTTCGTTTTGTGCCGGATCTGTGCCAGTTTGGAACTTCCGCGTTGCACTCCGTATTCGACACCCTAAAGCCTCCCATGGCTATCTAGAATCGCTCGCAGTTGGATCTCATGGACAGAGGCAAAGATGAACGAATCCGAAAGCATTTTCAGACGGCGGCAGCTCGCGGCCGAACTCGCCGACGAGCTGATGGGCGATTCACGGACAGGCATGGCGTGGTCGGGGTTGTTCCTGTCGGCACCACGCCGCACGGGCAAGTCGACGTTTCTGCGGGAAGACCTCCAGCCGGCACTCGAGCGTCGTGGCGCACTGGTTCTGGTTGCGGATCTATGGAAAAACAACGATGTCGATCCTGGCGACGTGATCGTCGACGTCGTACGCCAGGCACTGGCCGCGCATGAGGGGGTCGTTGCCAGAGCGGCGCGCGCCGTGGGGCTGGACCGGTTCGGATTCGGAGGCTTTTCTTTCTCGATAGACCGGGTGGGGCTCGGCAAGGGTGTTGCCCTATCCGATGCGCTGGCCGAACTGTCAGACAAGGTCCAGCGGCCCATCGCGCTGATCATCGACGAAGCTCAGCAATGCATGGCCACCCGGCGCGGCAACAACGCGATGTTCGCGCTCAAGGCGGCACGTGATGAACTGAACTTCGCCCATCACGGCCTGCGCATCATCGCCACGGGCTCCGATCACGTCAAGCTGCGCATGCTGCTTGGCTCTCGCGAGGCATTCTTCTGCGCGACGGAACGGATCTTCCCGGTGCTGGGGCGTGACTACATCGATTGGTTTCGGTCGCGGCACGGCTTTTCCGACGTGCTAAACGCCGATGTCATGACGCATCTGTTCGCGCGTGCGGCGTATCGTCCCGAGCTATTCGAGTCCGCGGCGGTTGCGGTGGGCAGGGACGGTCTTGTCGGGGACGATGCGGCAGCGGTGCTCGAGCGGCGGATCGACGAACAGATGCGCGCCGTTCATGCACCCGCTATGCGAACGCTGGAAGAACTGCCGCCGCTCGATGACGCGATCATCCGCGTCATGGCGACGAGCAAACAGATGTTCGCCGGATTCAGCGCGTCAACGATGCAAACCTATCGGCGAGTCATGAACGCCCTGTCAGGCGAGCCATCGTCGCGTCTCGACTACGCCGAGGTCGAGCGGGCGCTGGAAAGACTGGTGGTCCTGCGACTTGTCTGGCGCTCCGCATTGGGCCTGCATGTTCTCGAAGACCCAACGCTCGCCGAGGCGATGCGCCGTGCAGGGCTGCTTGACGTGGTCAGGCGCGTCTCGGGCAGAAAGCTGACCCTCGTTTCCGGGGCGGAGCACGACTTATCGGTTGCCTGAGGCGGGGCTGCGAATGGGCCACGTCAGCTACGCGTGCGGAGCGATATCCGTGGCCTTGTTGGGGCCGGTCGCCGAATAGCAGGCTTTGCCATGTCGCTTGGCGTCGTACAGGGCCATATCCGCCCGTATGAACAGTTCGCTGACGGATGCGCTCTGGCCGGATTGGTGGATCGCGCTGCCGACGCTGCACGTAGAGACGAGTGTCTGGCCATCGATCGTGAACGGTCGTAGCGCCACATGAACGACAGCATGTCCGATGCGTTCGACGATACTCGGCGTGGTGATGTGTTCGAGGATGATGGCGAACTCGTCGCCGCCAATTCGGGCCACGGCATCGCCGCTGCGTACACAGGTGCGCAGCCGTTCGGCGAAAGCGACCAGCAGGCGGTCGCCGACCGGGTGGCCGTAGCTGTCGTTGACCGCCTTGAAATCGTCGAGATCCACCAGCAGCAGCGCAGCACCGTGATCTGCCGAGTCCGCTCGCGCCATGGCTTCCTGCAGTCGCCGGTCGAAGCCCTTGCGATTCAGCAGGCCGGTCAGGTGATCGGACAGCGTCTGGGCTTCGAGTGTGCGCAGTTTCAGGCGTTCGCCGGTCACATCGCGGGCGAACATGTGCAGGCCGGTGAGAACGTCCTGCGTATCGTTCCACGCTGGCTGGTAGGTGATCTCCCGGGCGGTGCCGTCGGAGGTTTCTCGCGTGAAGGTCACGACTTCGCCAGTGCGCGCGCGCTCGAGGTAGGGCTTGTTGGCGACGTAGTCTGGCGTGCCCCAGAGTTCTCGCACAGAAAGGCCCGTGATCTGGTCGGCCGGCAGGCCATAGTGTCGCGCATAGGCCTGATTGACGAACGCGAACCGCTCGCTGGCATCGATGAAAGCGACGAACTCGGGAACATGATTGGCGATGGCCACGAAGCGTTTCTCGCTCGCCGCGGCGCTGTCGTTGGCGGCCTTGAGCGCTGCCTCGCGCTCGGAGAGTTGCTGCATGACCTCGCAGAAGGCGCCGGCAAGCTCGCCGATTTCGTCCTCGCGGTTGACGGGCAGGTCCGCCACAGCGGATGGGCGCGTGGCCAGTTGCCTGACGGCGCGATGCAGGTGTTCGAGCGGGGTCAGCAGGAAACGGATCGTCATCCACATCAACGCGGCCGCAAAGATCAGAGAAACGACGCCGATGACGATGGCATGTTGGCGGGCTTCGAGCAGCGGCCCGTAGGCTTCCTTGGCGGGCAGGACCGATATCACCTCCCACCCGTTTGATGCCAGCAGGTGGCGCGCGACGACCGGTTGCTGCGGCTCCAGCGCTTCCCAGCGCGAAGCTGGCCGTTCGGCGCCGCAGGAGTCTCCCGAGGCGCGCGCAGGCGCGAGCACCTTGGCGCTGTCGGGATGCATGGCATAGCGTGGATTCGGACCGGCCGAGACCAGGCAATAGAACCCGGTCAGGCCGATGCGGCTGCCGGCCAGTTCGCGCAGGAAGTTGTCCGCGGACAGGTTCAGGATGCCGCCGACGACTGCGCGCAGTTCACCGTTCGCTCCCCGCAGGGGCACGGCGAGGATGACGCCGGGGGCGGCGCTGTGTTTGCCCTGCAGCAGGTCCGAAACGACAAACGGGGAGCCGCGCAGGATTTCCTTGAAGTAGTCGCGGTCGCTGAGCGTCATCTTGACGCCATCCGGAACCGCCGTGCTGAACGCGAGTGTGCCGTCGGGCCATGCCATGAAGACCGCGTTGAATTGCTCCGGTATGTCGATGGTGTCGGTGGCAAGCTGGCGCAGTCGGGCGGAGGGCGCGTCGAGCACGGGCGACAGGTTGTGGGTGAGCCGTCGCAGCACGACTGCGCGTGATTCGAGCTTCTCGTCCAATTGGTTGGCGACGAGCCTCACCAGTGTGTCCTGCTGGCTCTGAACAAGGTCGTTCAGGCGCCCATAGGCGTACCACTGGGAAATCCCCGCGCGTGCCACAAATACCAGCGTGACCACAATTGCGGCAGCGATCGCCATCCGGTACTTCAATGAGTGCCGCATGATTCTTGTCTATTCGCGCACTGACCCGTATTTGGCTGCCTGGATGCTTTCATCGAATGGCCCCACCTATCTATCATCGGCAACCGGTTCAAAGCGTAGCAGAACTGTTACCAGTTGCCTTGGGAGTACCGGCGCAAACGCGTGTGTGATCGCACGCGAGGTGGAATATGGCGCACACCGTGGCGGTGATGCGACATTCGGGAGCTTCCTGTGCGGCGGATGAGAGGATTGTCAGCGGCACTCGGCCAGCGCTTCGACCAGCCAGTCGATGACCGGACGGAAGCGTGACGCCCCACGAAACTCGGCCGGGTAAGCCAGCCAGATTTCACGGGTGACCTCGGGTACGTCCTGCGCCAGGGTCAGGCCCGGGTCTCCAGCGGCGAGGTAGTGGGGGAGCAGGGCGACCCCCAGGCCGGTGCGCACTGCCTGGCTGACCGCCAGCAGGCTATTGGACTGGAAAGCGAAACGCCGATTCAGCGATTTCGGCCACTCCACTTCCGGCAGCGTGAAACCCTCGTCGAGCAGGCCACAGAGTGGCGTATCGCTGGCGAGCGCGGTGGCCACTGTCATACCGGCCGGCGCATAGAGTCCGAAATGCACGGTCCCCGCGCGTTGGGCGACCACTGTGTCTTCCTGCGGCCGTGCCAGACGCACCGCGATATGCGCGCGGCGCCTGGCCAGGCTGGCTACCCGGTTGTCCAGTTCGAGCCTGACTTCCGCCTCTGGATTGGCCGCGTAGAGCGCCGGCAGGCGTGGCGTCAGCAGGCACGTGCCCATCGCCGAGGTGGCTGCCACCCGCACCACCCCCGAGACCCCCGATGCCACGCCTTCGATTTCCCGCAGCAGGCGGTCGGCGGACTGCTCCATCTGGCGCGCCGCAATCAGTGCGTTGCGCCCTGCCGCGGTCAGCACGAAGGTGCCGTCTGCCCGGGTGGCAACGGGCTTGCCCAGCGCTGTTTCCAGGCGCCGGATCCGTCGGATGGCCGTGGCATGGGTGATATCGAGTTCGCGCGCGCAGGCGGAATAGCTGCCGGCCCGCATAAGCGTTGACAGCGTTAGCAGATCATCCCATGAGATTGTGCTTTTTTGCACAGTGATTGTGAATGAGTGGCGAATTGGCGCACAGCTTAGCCTGTCCTACGATGCCTGCATAGTCACCTGGCCATGGAGATGTGAGATGTCAGTCGCCCCCGTTCCAACAACGCTTCTCGACGCTGCAGGCGCGAGCCGCCAGCCATCCGCCTGGTCGGATGCCGTTCTGGTGCTGGTGGATCACCAGCGCGAGTATGTCGACGGCAAGCTGCCGCTGACCGGTATGCCCGAGGCGGTGGCAAGCTGCGGAGAGCTTCTGGCGCTGGCGCGCCGGTACGGCTCGCCGGTGATTCACGTCGTGCACCACGGGAAGGCGGGCGGGGCGTTCGATCCGGCTGGACCTCATGCGGCGATCATCGAAGGTCTGACCCCCGTCGATGGCGAGCAGTCCGTGGTCAAGCATCTGCCGAACAGCTTCGCCGGCACCGACCTGGCCGATCTCCTGGTAGCCACGGGCAAGAAGGAGCTGATCGTGGCGGGCTTCCAGACCCATATGTGCATCAGCGCGACCGTCCGGTCCGCGCTCGACCACGGCTACCGCGTGACGCTGGTGGCCGCTGCCTGCGCCACGCGTGATTTGCCCGATCCACTGGGAGGTGCGCCGTTGTCCGCAGCGGTACTTCATCGCGTTACCCTGGCAGCCTTGAATGACCGGTTCGCCACCGTTGTGGCCGATGCATCGGTTTGGCACTAGCGGCAGGAATCGGCAGGAATCGGAAATCGGGAGGAATCGGGAGGAATCGGGAGGAATGCGCGCCGGTCAAGTGCCGGCGTTGGGTTTGAGGGGGTGAACAAGCGCGCTTGTCAGGATGCTGTGCGCGACTGGCTGAGGCATACTAGCGCCTTCCAAAACGCGGCCTGTCCGGCGGCGCCCCATTTTGCCGGCCATTGTGGCCGACCCACACCTCATGAAGCGCATCCTACTGATCAAGATCACGTCGCTCGGTGACATGGTGCATACGTTACCGCTGGTCCACGATCTGCGACGCGCCTATCCCGGCGCGAAAATCGACTGGGTAGCCGATGCCTCCTGCGCGGACATCCCGCGTTGGACGGTCGGCATTGATCGCGTGATTGCGCCGCCGCTGCGCCAGTTCAAGAAAAACGGCAAGAAGTGGCGAGACCTGCGTGGAATTCTCGGCGCGGTGCGCGATTTGCGCCGCGAGCCCTATGACGTGGCCATCGACGTGCATGGCGTCTACAAGAGCGCCATCGTTGCGCGCCTGTCCCGGACCCGCCGCCGCCTCGGGTATGCCGCCGAATTTCTAGGTGAGTCCCGCGCCGAATTTGCCTATACCGAACTGTTCGGGCCGCACGGCGATGCGGACTGCCGGCACAAGATGCGCCTCGTGGTGGCCAATGCGCTCGGCTACGAGATCGAGCCGCAGGAAACCTGCGAGTTGAGCATTCCGAAGCCGGCCGCGCCGCTCGCCGCAGACGGCGTGCCGCGTGCGATGCTGTTTCACGCTACGTCCGCCGAAATCAAGAAGTGGCCGCAGGCAAACTGGATCGAGGTGGGCCACGCGCTCTCGCTCCGGGGCTACCGCGTGCAGTTGCCGTGGGGATCGCAGCAGGAGCACGAAGAGGCGAAGGCACTTGCGGCCGCCATTCCTGGCGCGGAAGTGCTGCCGCGCATGTCGATCACGGAGTGCGCGCAGCGCGTCGATGCGGCGGCGCTGGTCGTCGGCATGGACACGGGGTTCGTGCACCTGGCAGATGCGCTCGGCAAGCCCACGGTCATGCTCTTCACCGCCACGTCCCGGCCGCATTTCGGCGTGAATCGGCCTGGCCAGTCGATCTCGGTCGGCGACAACGGCGTGCGCCCTCCGGTCGACGAGGTGCTGGCGGCGGTTGCCCAGGTCACTGGGCACGGTGCCGGCGCAAGTCAGGGATTGCCCCGCGATCGTGCTACGGGCGACGTGTCGGCGTAACGCCAGTAGTTGAATGCGACGATCGTGGCGCCGGCATGCGCCGTGACCAGATCCAGCATGAACGGCAGTTGGCGAATCCGTAGTCCGATCATGTAACGGGCCACGCCCTTCAGTCCTTCAGGCGGCGCAATGCGCTCCCCGTGGCGCATTGCCAGCCGCAAGATATGCACAGGGACGAATCGCTGCGGATCGCTCATGCGTGCGTGCGCGGCCTCCGCATAGAGCAGCGGCGTGTCCGCCAGCGCGGCGAAACGCGAACGCAACTGCGCGAGCATCGCGGGTGCCAGCGCCATGCCTGAGCCGTTCAATCCCAGTGCGGTCATGCCACGCACGTTGGCCTTCCACAAGCCGCCCACTACCATCAACGAGCCACGTTCCGCCGGCGGCGGCAGTGCCGTCATGGCTTCCCATACACCAAGCATGTCGCCATTCAGATCGAAGAGATGGCAGCGATCGGCGAATGCCCGCTGGTAGCCGACGATACAGTCGAGGTCGTCGTCAAACACCGGCAACACGTCGCGCGGCATTCGCGCCGGGCGGACTTCGAACAGCCCGGACGAGACGGGATAGCGGCCCGTCCAGGGTTTGGCAGCCCCCACGGCAAAGCCGGGGCCGGCATCCGCGGGCAGAAAATCCAATGACATCAGAAGCAGTCCGTAGCGATTGAGGATTGCATACGCTACGGGGGGCGAACGGGCGCGACATGAGGATTTTTCGATGCGCGATGGCGGCCCTTTCTGAAGCTGCTCCGTGACTTGATCCGAGGCAACCAGATGCCTGGGTGGACTAGTGAATAACGCCTCCCTGGACGAATCGGACGGGTTCGGCATCCATGCGCAACAGCAGTGACGTGAGGCCATCCGTGCCGGGCGATGTCGGGCCACGGTCCTTGTTGACCTGACCGGTCGAACAGAGCAGATCTGCGGTACCCCACGCATCTCGGCCCGGCAGGGATCGCGCGCGCAGCCAGCCACCGCGGTCGGCCAGGAACTCGGTGCCAGCCAGCCTGTTGGGGGCAATGCCGGCGATGCGGGCGTATGCGTCCCAGGCCAGCGGTGATGCGGCGACGCACCCCGCGCGAAACTGTGGGACGTTGACGGGCGGTTTCCCATCGCGCGTTAGCAGCAAAGTCAGGAAGCGTGGGTCTTCCAGTGGCAATCCGCCGGCATCACCCTCGAACGCCACCACTCGGACGCGCTGATGTCCGCGCCAGTCGGCCATCGCGCGGCCCCCATCCTGTCCGCAGCGTACCGTGACATCGAACAGACGCATTGGGATCGGCCAGGTGCCGAACGTGCTGGCGGCAGTGCCGGCTGCCAGCGCCTTGGTGTACTCGATGACAGCCCAGGTGTCGGCATCGTCGAGCTTTCGCGAGAAAGCGGGCATCGTCTGCCGGCCGTCGCTATCGCGCATCCCATTGGCGATATGCCAGAACAGATCGCCGTCGGCGCGACGCCCCAATAACGGGCCGACAAACGTTGGCGGCCAACGCGATAGCCCGGCCGCGAGCGGTCCTTCACCCCGGCCATCCTCGCCGTGGCAAGCGGCGCAATGTTGCGTGTAGAGGCGTGCGCCATGCGCGATGCTTTCGGTTGAGAAGCGGGTGGGGCTGATGTGAAAACTGGTGGGTGCGGCAGGCGTGAACAACAATGCCGGCGATGGCCAGGGTGCGAGGATAAGCGTCAGCGCCGCGGCAGCGAGCCAGGTCAGCCGCTTGCCACGCCAGATGCTGGCGACGGCGAGGCAGGCCAGCGCCACGGAGATTGCCGCAAGGCTCCACGCGACCTGACGTGCCAGACCGAGATCGATCAGCAGCGTTTCCCCTGCGATTCTTCGGGCCCACGGCCAGGCGGGCTGGCCGTGTGCGTCACCGGAGAGGTGCAGCACATGCCAGAGCCGCAATAGCGCAAGCTGCCCGTCCTGCAACAGCGTGAGCAGCGTGTTGAGCCACGCCTGTGCCGGTGGTCCATTCATGCGTTGCGCTGCCTGTTACCAGCTGGCATCCAGACCCAGATGCCGCAACGCTTCGTGCCGCAGTTCGGTCAGCCGAGGGTCGCCGCGATGGCGTGGGTAGGGCAGGTCCACCTCGATCTGTGCGGTGATCTTGGCCGGGCGCTGGCTGAACACGATGACGCGTTGCGCCAGGAACAGCGCCTCCTCGACATCATGCGTGACCAGCAGGGCGGAGAATCCAGCGCGTTGCCACAGTTCGACCAGATCGCTCTGCATGGCCAGGCGCGTGAGCGAGTCCAGTTTGCCGAGCGGTTCGTCGAGCACGAGCAGCCGTGGATCGTTGACCAGCGCGCGGGCCAGCGCCACGCGTTGCGCCATGCCGCCGGAGAGTTGATGCGGGAAGGCATCCGCGAACGCTTCGAGGCCCACGCGTCGGAGCGCGGCGTCGACGCGATGGCCTTCACGTCGCAACAGGCCGCGAGCCTGCAGGCCGAGCGCGACGTTGTCACGCACGCGCCGCCACGGGTACAGCGTGGGGTCCTGGAACACCACGATGCGGGAGGGATCGGGGTGGTCGATGGGCGTGCCATCCTGCCGGATCTCCCCGGCGTTCGGCGTTTCGAGCCCGGCCACCAGGCGCAGCAGCGTGGACTTGCCGCAGCCACTCGGGCCGAGCAGCGCGACGAACTCGCCGGGTGCGACTTCGAGGCTGACGTCGTCCAGCACCGGCAGCCGCCGCGCGCCGTCGCCGAAGGCGTGGCTGACACCGCGAATGTCAATCTGGGCGCCAGCGGCCTCTGGGGCGTGTTCCAGTACGGCTACCATTTGACGGTTCCTTTCTGCCAGGAGAGCGCGCGGTCGCGCACGGCGAACAGCAATGTGATGACCCCCGAGAACAGCAGTGCCATGACGATCAGCGCTGCATACATGTTCACGTACGATGCCCAGCCCTGAGCCCAGGTCAGGTACCAGCCCAGACCGGATTTCACGCCCATCATCTCGGCCGTGACGAGCACGGAGAACGATGCGCCAAGCCCCATGAACAGGCCGACGAATACCTGCGGCAGCGCGGCGGGGATCGCCACCCGCAGCACCAGGAACCAGCCCGATGCACCCATCGTGCGCGCCACGTCGTAGTAGCTCTTGTTGACGCCGGCCACGCCCGACCACGTCAGCACCGCCACCGGAAACGCGGTGGCCAGCGCGATCAGGAACACCGCTGCGGAATAGCTCGACGGAAAGAAGTAGAACGTGAGCGGCAGCAGCGCCGTGGAGGGCAGGGGGCCAAGCACACGCAGCACGGGGTGAATCCAGTAGCCGATGCGGCGCGACCATCCGATCGAGACACCGATCAGGAAGCCGGCCAGCGCGCCGTATCCCACGCCAAGGCCGAGCAGCTTCAACGTGTTGAATGCGCTGTCGCCCAGACGTTGCCAGTCGTCGAGGTAGACCTCGATCAGCGCCTGGGGCGGCGCGAAGAATGGCGTCGGCAGGATTGCCATCTTCGCGGTCAGGATCTCCCACGCGGTGAAGACCAATGGCAGGGCGACGAGCCAGGGACCGGCTGCCCGCAGCGTGGCGACCGCGTGCTGAAGCGGTCCGCTCCGGCTTGCGTACCCGCCCGCCAGGGCCAGCAATAGCAGCGCGGCGGACACGCCGAGCACGACGATGCCGAGTTCCTCCGTATAGGCCCAGTCGTTGAACCCGGCCATCTTGTTGGGCCAGCGCCAGGTCACGGCGCCGAACACGCCCCAGGCCAGTGCCGCCACGATGCCCGTGGGCCAGACCGTCACGCGTGGGGCGACGGTCCTGGGGGCGGGTTGCGCGAGCCGCGCGTTAAGGGTGCTTTGGTTGGTCGTCATGGTCTTACCCCAGCACGTTGGCGTAGACATGCTGCGCCAGGCGTTTGGCATCGGTGGACTTCTTGAGCACACCAATGCGGCGGAAGTCGTCGGCGTAGAACGCGATCTCCTCCTGCAGATCCACACCGGTCGGGTGGTGCGTGTAGGTGAGCGTGGCGTAGAGCTTGCGCAGATCGTCCGGGCTGATCTTGGGCGAGTACTTGGCGAACACCTTTGCCGCCTCGTTGGGGTTCTCGTTGACGTAGTCCGTCGCCTGCACGATCGAACGCGCCAGCGCGGCCGCTGTCGGGCGATCGTTGCGAACCAGCTCGCCCCGCGCCCCCACCACGCAGCAGACCTTCCGTGCGTATTCGCCCGTCAGGTTGGTGGCCAGTTCCACGTACGCGCCGTTGGTGCGCTTCTCCAGCAGGTAGAGGTTCGGGTCGCCATCGGCGATTGCCTGGATCTCGCCCTTGTCGACGGCCACACCGAGCAGGTCGGCCGGGTACTGCCGCCAGGTGATGTCGCGGTCGGGGTCGATGCCGTTCTTGGCCAGCAGGATCGTGAAGAAATGCTTGCCCGGTGCGGCCAGGTCGCTGACGCCGACGGTCTTGCCCTTGAGTGCCTGAAGGTTCGTGACGCCGGCCGCCTTCGCGCCAACCAGCCGCACGCAGCCGCCGTGCGAGCTGCCGATGATCTTCACGTCGAAGCCGGCTTCGAGCGGCTTGAGCCAGCGATGAATCATGCCCACGGCGGCATCGGCCTTGCCGGTGGCGATCGACTCGAGCAACTGGTCCGTGGACCCGCTGTAGTTGATCAGATCCACCTGCAAGCCGTTCTTTTCGAAGAAGCCTTTCTCCTGCGCCACGACGATAGGCGTCAGGCAGAAGGAATTCTGGTTCCACGCGAAGGTGAGCTTGCGCGGGGCCGACCAAGCCTGTCGGCCCAGGATCAGCGCGGGCGCGGCGATAGCCGTGGTGCCGGCCAGGCGTAGCAGGCTGCGGCGACGATTGTCAGGGCGGGACGACTTTTGGGACGGCTGCTGGCTCATGGTTTTTTCTCCCCGTTTTCAGTTGTTCAGGCCGGTTCAGGCTGCCTTGCGCTGGCGCTCGGCATCGCGTTGCGCAACGAGCGCGCGCACGCGCGGAATCAGTTCGCGACCGTAGTCGACGGCATCGTCAAGCGGATCGAAGCCGCGGAGCAGGAACGTGCTGACGCCGAGGTCGTAGTAGGCCAGCAACGCCTCGGCCACCTGTTCCGGCGTGCCAACCAGACCGGTCGAATTCGAACGGCCGCCGGTTTCGCGCGCGATGGCGGTCCATAGACGTTGATCAACGCGGTCGCCCTTGTCGGCGGCGGCGAGCAGGCGACGCGCGCCCTCGCTCTGTTGTGGGCCGCCACGGCTGTAGCCGGCCTGCACGCGCAACGCGCGGGTGCGTTCCAGGATGCTGTCGGCGCGCGCCCACGCCTTTTCCTCGGTGTCCGCCAGCACGGGCCGGAACGACACCGAGAAACGCACCTCGCGGGCATGCCTGGCGGCCTCGGCACGCACGCGCGTGGTCAGCTCGCGTACCTGGTCGAGGGATTCGCCCCACAGCGCGTAGACGTCGGCATGTTTGCCGGCCACGGCGAGCGCTGCTTCGGAAGCACCGCCGAAGTAGATCGGCACATGCGGCTGCTGGGCGGGTTTGACTTCGGAGAAGCCGCGCTGGAAGCGGTAGAACGTGCCCTCGTGATCGAAGGGCTGGTGCTCTGTCCAGATGCGGCGCAGGATGCCAAGGTACTCGTCGGTACGGGCATAGCGCTGGTCGTGATCGAGATAGTCGCCGTCGCGCCGCTGTTCGTCGTCTGACCCGCCCGAGATGAAATGCACCCCAAGCCGGCCGCCGCTGAACTGGTCGAGCGTGGCGATCTGCCGGGCGGCCAGCGTCGGCGCGGTGAAGCCGGGGCGATGCGCCAGCATGAAATGGATGCGCTCGGTCACGGTGGCCGCGTAGGAGATCGTCAGCGTGGCCGATGGCCCGGTCGAGTGGTGAGGTACCAGGATGCGGTCGAACCCGGCCTGCTCATGGGCCTGCGCGAATGCACGCACGTAGTCGCGATCGATCACGGGCCCGTCAGGAGGGTGAATCTCGGACTGCTTCTGGCTCTGGATCATGCCGATGATGTCGACGCTCATGGGTGACGCTCCTGGTTCGTGAAACGGTTCGAGCCGCCACCGTAAGCCAGCGCGCGCCGCGCGAGAACGAATAAAAACGCGACTCCATATGCGTTGGGAACCGATGCTCGATATGCGAATTGCGTCGTTATCGCCAGCCCGCTTCGGGCGGTACGCTATGCAGCGATTCGTTCACGTCTTCCGAAGGATTCCCGATGTCTTCGTCCCCCTTGCGCCGGCTGCCAACCAGTGAAGCGCGGCTGGCCAAAGTCCTTGCCGAACTCACGCCGCGCCTTGCCGCCACTGCTGCCGATCACGACTCGCGCGGTACATTTCCCCATGACAACTTCGCGCTGCTGCACCAGTACGGCCTGATCTCACAGGCGGTACCCGTCGCTTCGGGAGGCGGTGGCGCCGGGCTGGCGGAGGCGCGCCGCATCATCGCCGCCGTGGCCGGTGGAGACGCCGCGACGGCGCTGGTGTTGACGATGACCTACCTGCAGCACCGCGCGATCGGCCGGGACGAGGCACGCTGGCCGGAGGCGGTGCGCGAGCAGGTGTTCCGCTCGGCCGTGGAAGAGGGGGCGCTGATCAACTCATTGCGCGTAGAGCCGGAACTGGGCTCGCCGGCACGGGGTGGTCTGCCCGGCACCGTGGCCACGCGCGTGGGCGATCGCTGGCGGCTGCGGGGGCACAAGCTCTACAGCACCGGCATCCCCGCGCTGCGCTGGCTGGCGGTCTGGGCGCGCACGCACGAACCGGAGCCGCGGATCGGGGTGTTCCTTGTGCCGAAGCCCGAAGCCGACACGCCGGGTATCCGTGTGATCGAAAGCTGGAACCACATGGGACTGCGGGCATCGGGCAGCCATGAGACCTTGCTGGAGGACGTGTGGATCCCGATCGAGCATGCGGTGGATATCCGTCCGCCATCGGCCTGGGCCCCGGCGGGCGCGAGCCAGGCCGATATCGACGGCAATATCGACCAGCAGGCGTGGATGGTGGTGCTGCTCGGCAGCCTCTATGACGCCGTGGCGCGTGCCGCGTACGACTGGATTCGGGATTTCGTGCGCGAACGCGCACCTGGCAGTCTTGGCAAGCCGCTGGCAACCCTGCCGCGTGTGCAGGAGACCATCGGCGAGATTGCCGCGCTGCTGCGCGCCAACGAAGTGCTGCTGGACGATGCGGCGGGGCGTACCGACGCCGGCACGCCGCCGTCGGCCGAAGATAGCGGGCTGCTCAAGTTCACGGTGACCGGGAATGCCATCCGCGCAGTGGATCTGGCGCTGCAACTCTCGGGTAATCACGGCTTGAGCCGCAACAACCCGCTGGAGCGGCATTATCGCGATGTGCTCTGCAGCCGCATCCACACCCCCCAGAACGATTCGATCCTGACTGCCGCCGGCCGCGCGGCGCTGGCCGACTGATCCCCGCAACGGAACGTCGCCGTCGTGCTATGTTTGCGGCAAACGTTAGCGGCCGCGACGCCTTGCCCAGGCACGACGGCCGAATGATCCAGGAGACATGGCATGTCCACATCGCCAACCCCTGCGCAGGCGCTCAAGCCCCTGCGCGATTTCATTACCGCCTTTACGGCGCTGCTCGACCAGCATCCCGACGAAGCCCGCATTCTCGACGAGGGCGGCAGTCTGCTGGCCAAACTCGTGGCTAGAGACGATTGGTTGCCCGATGCCTACGCGCAGCCGCATCCCGAGTACTACCAGCAGATGCTGCTGCACTGCGACTCCGCCGAACGCTTTTCGATTGTCAGCTTTGTGTGGGGGCCGGGCCAGCGCACGCCCATCCACGATCACACCGTATGGGGGCTGATCGGCATGTTGCGCGGGTCCGAATACGCGCAGCCGTTCGAGATCGATGCAGAGGGCACGCCGCAGCCACAAGGCGAGGCAACGCGGCTGGAGCCCGGTGACGTGGAGGCGGTGTCGCCGACGGTCGGCGACATCCATCGCGTGCACAATGCCTACGACGACCGCGTATCGATCAGCATCCATGTGTACGGGGCCAATATCGGCGCGGTACGCCGGCATGTCTTTCCGGAGACCGGCGGCAGCAAGGCATTCATCTCCGGCTATTCCAATTCCACCTTGCCCAATCCATGGGATCGTTCGAAGGACCCCATCGCGTCATGACTGAAGTTCAATCGTTTCCGACAACAACCAGCCTGGCCGTGCGCCAGGCATTGCTGGACCGCACCGAGATCGCCTTGATCGACGTGCGCGAGGAAGACCCCTATGCGCAGCAGCATCCGTTGTGGGCGGCCAACTTTCCGCTGTCGAAGCTCGAGCTCGAAGCCTGGGCGCGCATCCCGCGCCGCGACACGCGCATCGTCGTGTACGGCGAGCACGATGGCGAGGATCTGGCCCCAGGCGCGGCGGCCAGACTGCGGGAACTTGGCTACACCGACGTCTCGTTGCTGGATGGTGGTCTGACCGCATGGATCGCTGCAGGCGGCGAGGTCTTTCGCGACGTGAACGTGCCGAGCAAGTCGTTCGGTGAACTGGTGGAGGCGAAGCGGCACACACCGTCGCTGGGTGCGCCCGAGGTGCAGGCGCTGATCGACGGCAAGGCCGATGTGGTGATCGTCGACGCGCGTCGCTTCGACGAATATCAGACCATGAGTATCCCCACGGCCACGAGCCTGCCCGGTGCCGAACTGGTGCTGCGGATTCGCGAGCTGGCCCCGAACCCGGCGACGCAAGTGATCGTCAATTGCGCGGGCCGCACGCGGAGCATCATTGGCACGCAATCGCTGGTCAACGCCGGGATTCCGAACCCGGTGGCGGCGCTGCGCAATGGCACGATCGGCTGGAAGCTGGCCGGCCAGGAACTGGACCATGGCGCGAGCCGTGTGGCGCCGGTGCAGGTTGATGCCGCCAACCACGGCAAGGCGCGCGAGGGCGCCGGTGCCATTGCGGCGCGGGCTGGGGTCCGCCGTATCGGACTTGGTGAATTGGCGTCCCTGCATGTGCCGGACCGCACGGTCTACCAGTTCGACGTCCGCACGCCCGAGGAATACGCGGCCAGCCATCTGCCGGGATTCCGCAGCGCGCCCGGTGGACAACTGGTGCAGGAGACCGACCATCAGGCGCCGGTACGTGGCGCGCGCATCGTGCTGGCCGATGACGATGGCGTACGCGCGAACATGAGCGCGTCGTGGCTGGCGCAGATGGGGTGGGAGGTCTATGTCGTCGATCCCGTTGGCGAAGATAAGCGTAGCGAACGTGGATTGGCGGCCGCGAACGTTCCGCCATCGCCCGAGGTAGTGACCGTTTCGCCGGTCGCGCTGGCTGCATGGTTGAAGGAGGGCGACGTCGCCTTGATCGACGTGACCGCCAGCGCCAACTACGTCAAGCGCCATATTCCCGGCGCATGGTTTGCCATCCGTGCCCAGTTGGCACAGGCGATCAAGGCGATTCGGCCAGCGAAGCGCTATGTACTCACCTGTGGATCGAGCCTGCTGGCGAGGTTTGCCGCGGTTGATCTGCGGGCGCTGACCTCGGCCGAGGTCTTCGTGCTCGAAGGCGGCACGGCGGCCTGGGTGGAGGCCGGTTTGCCAGTAGAGCAAGGGGAAACTCGTCTCGCCGTACCGCGCACGGACCGGTATCGCCGGCCCTATGAAGGCACCGACAACGCGGCGGCGGCCATGCAGGCGTATCTCGACTGGGAGTTTGGCCTGATCGCCCAACTCGATCGGGATCGCACGCACTTCTTCGAGGTGGTCTGACACGGGTAACGCCGAACGCACGTGCCGAGCGGAGGGGCGGCCCTGGTTTCCTATACTTGCGGGAACCAGGGCCGCTTTCTTTATGAGACGTACGTTGCGAGACGCGGCCTTCACGCTTCGGATTGCGGCCCTGGACCGAACCATGTGCCAGGAGGGTGACCGCCGTGCCGAAGATCCGAGAATCACTGATCCACGATCTGCATCCAACCCAGCTGACAGTGGGCATGATCGAAGTGCAGGATAAGAAGACGCACCTGGCCTCGTTGAAGCCCAAGGATCAGCAGGCGTTCATGGAGGCACATCCGATTCCGGCCGTCGAAGGCCCCGGAGGCACGCTCTACATCACCGATCACCATCACCTTGTCCGGGCGGCGCTGGAGGCAGGCCTCACGTCCGGCTTCTTTATGGTAGAGGCCGATCTCTCCACCAGCGCGCCAGGCGATTTCTGGGGGGAGATGGACAAGAACCAGTGGGTGCATCCGCTGGACGAGAACGGGGTGCGCCACTGCTACACCCTGATCCCGTCCCATCTGGAAAAACTGATCGACGATCCGTACCGGTCGCTGGCCGGCTACGTGCGCGATGCCGGTGGGTATCAGAAGACGCCTACAGCCTTCGCCGAGTTCGTCTGGGCCGATTTCTTTCGTCGCCACATCGCCGTTGAGGACCTGAAGGCCGACTTCCAGGCCGCCGTCAAATGCGCGAAGGTGCTGGCCGCCAGCAAATGGGCGTCGGGCCTGCCGGGGTTCCAGGCGAAGTAGCCTGCGACTTGCGCTTGTCGCTGCTGTTTGGTATTTGTCGGGCGTCCAGGCGTTGCATTCCGTTTCGGGATGACGCGGACATCGACAACAAGGAAGAAAAAGCATGTCAGGCCCGCACGTTGAAGCTTCCGAGCGCGAAGCGCTCTACCGCATCATGGCGTTGCGGCGCGATTGCCGTCATTTCACGCCCGGGCCGTTGCTTGCCGATGACCAGTTGGAACGGCTGCTGGATGCGGCGCACCAGGCGCCCTCGGTGGGCCTGATGCAGCCGTGGCGCTTCATGCGCCTGAGCACGCCAGCCTGGCGCGAACACCTGATTCCATTCGTGGAAGCCGAGCGACAGGCCACGGCACAGGCCCTGGGGGAACGGGCCGCGGAATTCCTGCGGATCAAGGTGGAGGGTATTCGCGATTGCGCTGAACTGCTGGCCGTGGTGCTGGCGCCGGATGACGGTACCGTCTTCGGACGGCGCAGCATGCCGCGTGAGATGGCGTGGGCGTCCGCCGCGTGCGCCGTGCAGAATCTCTGGCTGGCGGCTCGCGCCGAAAACCTGGGGCTAGGCTGGGTCTCGATGTTCGACCCCGAAGCGCTGGCACGCGAACTTCAGCTTCCCGAAGGCGCCACGCCGTTTGGGCTGCTGTGCCTGGGGCCCGTGCCGGCATTCTATGAAAAGCCGATGCTCGAGCAGATTGGCTGGCGGCAGCGCCGCCCGCTGCAGGAGATGTTGTGGGCGTCCCCGGACCTGCCGCCTGCCTCTGGTGGCGGGGAACAGGCCGGAGGCGACTGACAGCGGGAAGCGACCGCTTGCGGCATGGCGTGGCTACCGCAAAGGCTCCCGACCGTGAGAACGTCGCGGACATCGGTATTGTTGACGCTCCGTCTGGCCGGGTTGCCTTTTTCCCCGATACCTTCAACCCGCCGAGCGCGGCCGGGGCACGACCATTGAGTCGCAGGGCAGGCAGTCGAGCAGTTTTGCGGCAGTGCTGCCCAGCAACGCGCCAGTCAGGGCATCGCGACCCTGCGCGCCCATCACCACCAGGTCGACATCGTGCTGGCGGACGTGCTGGGTCAGGTGCAATTCCAACCCACCACGCACAATCAGCGGTGTGACGCGCGTTCCAGCGGGCAAGGCGGTGGCAGCGATGAATGCGTCGTACTGCGCTCGCTCCTGCGCTTGCGCGGAGGCAGGCTGCGGTTGCGTGTCGGTCAGCCCCGCGAAAGGCGGCAGGTAGGCATGAAAAGCCGTTAGTTCGCATCCCGGGAAAAGCTGCGCCGCCGTCAGCAGCGCATTACGAGAGGCTTCGGAGAAGTCGGTGGCCACAACGATCCGGCGGTAGGGCGCGTGCGGGCGATTACGCACTATCAGCAACGGCTGCGCGAGCGTGCGCGCCAGGCGCTCGACACTAGAGCCGAGCAGGAACCGGCCAAGCAACTCATACCGCGCAACGCCGGCGACCACCAGACCGACGCCGGAAACGGTTGCCATGTTGCGGATCGTCTCCGAGATATCCCGGGACTTCATGATTCGCACCTCGGCACGTACGGGTAGTCCGGCCAGGTCACGATCGATCTGTCGGCGGGCGATGTGCAGGGCATCGCCGTCACCGCCGGTATCGGCAGCCCAGGCCAGTGCCTGGTCCGGGTGCGCGGCGGGGTCGAGCACATGGGCCACGATCAGTTCGGCCTTCCATTCTTGGGCCAGTCCCGCTGCACGGTCCAGGGCGCGATCGCAGCGTGGGCTCAGGTCGGTGGCCAGCATCAGGCTGGCAGGCGGGGAGGTGGCGGGGAGAGTCGTCATGGGCATCTCGCTAATCGTTCAACGGCAGATTCAATCGGCAGCCAGACGCTTACCAGCCGGTTTGCGTCGGATCAGGATCTTTTCGAGTTCGGCGACGCAGAACACCAGCAGGCCGGCGCCGATCACCTTGCACCATTCCAGCGCGGACAGGTCGGTGGAATCAAACACTGCCTGCATCAGTGGCAGGTGTGTGTAGGCTAGCTGCAGCGGCACGCAGGCGGCAATGGCCAGCAGCACATACGGGTTGCCGAACAGCCCCTCGCGGTTTAGCACGGTCTTCAGGGTATGCCGACTGTTGAGCAAGTAGAACATCTCGGCGGCCACCACGGCGTTGACGGCCATCGTGCGCGCGGTTTCCAGGCTGGTGCCGTCGGATAGTTCCCACAGGAACAGACTGAGCGCCCCCGTCATCATCAGGATGGATACCATCGTTACGCGCCAGACAAAGAAGCCCGACAGCAGCGTTTCTCCAACCGGGCGCGGAGGCTTCGCCATGATGCCGTCCTCGGCGGGCTCGAAGGCCAGCGCCAGCCCCAGCGTGCTGGACGTGACCATATTGATCCAGAGTACCTGGGCAGGGGTGACGGGCAATGGCAGGTCGAACAGGATCGCGGCGATCACGATCAGCGCCTCGCCGCCGTTCGTCGGCAACATGAAAAGGATGAACTTCTTCAGGTTGTCGTAGACCGCGCGGCCCTCGCGCACCGCGTGGGCGATCGACGCGAAGTTGTCGTCGGCGAGCACCACGTCGGAAGCCTCCTTGGCTGCCTCGGTGCCCTTGAGCCCCATCGCGACGCCAACGTCGGCCCGCTTGAGCGCAGGCGCGTCGTTGACGCCGTCTCCGGTCATCGACACGACCTGGCCACCGTCCTGAAGCGCGCGGACCAGGCGCAGCTTGTGCTCCGGACTGGCGCGCGCGAATACGTCCACTTCCATCGCCACCCGGCGCAGTGCGGCATCGTCCATCAGTGCCACCTCGCTGCCGGTCAAGGCGGGCTTGCCCACGCCGATCGCCAGTTGCGCGCCGATCGCGCGTGCCGTCTCGACGTGGTCGCCGGTAATCATCTTGACCCGGATGCCGGCGTGGTGGCACTCGTTGACGGCACGGATGGCTTCCTCGCGCGGAGGATCGATGATGCCGACCAGCGCCAGCATCGTGTAGCCGGTTTCCACATCGGAGAACGCGAGCTTGTCGCCCGCGGGTGCCGCGCGCTTGCAGGCCAGGGCGAGCAGGCGTAGGCCCTGTGCCGCGGTGTCGGTCGCCATGCGGCGCCAGTAGTCCACGTCCAGCGTGCGCTCCCCATCGAGATTCCACTGCCGCGCGCACATGTCGAGGATGCGCTCAGGCGCACCCTTTACCAGGATCCACGGCGCATGATCGGCATCGTGGTGGTAGGTGGCCATGAAGCGGTGCTCGGATTCGAAGGGGATGGAGTCGAGCCGATGCCAGCCGGATTCAGGATTCTGGTGTTCCACGCCCGCCTTGGCGCCAGCCACCAGCAATGCACCTTCGGTGGGGTCGCCCTCGACGTGCCACATGCCGTCGTCATTGCGCATGTTGGCGTCGTTGCAGAGTACGCCGGTGCGCAGGGCCATGGCCAACGGCGCGCAATGCATGGGATCGACGACGTGTCCGTCGATGCTGAAGTCTCCCACCGGCGCATAACCGACGCCCCCGACATCGAATACATGGCCCGCGCAGACCATGCGCTGCACGGTCATCTCGTTGCGCGTCAGCGTGCCGGTCTTGTCGGAGCAGATTACCGTCACCGATCCCAGCGTCTCCACCGCCGGCAGGCGCCGCACGATGGCATGGCGCCGGGCCATGCGCTGCACGCCGAGCGCAAGCGTGACGGTCATGATCGCCGGCAGCCCTTCGGGGATGGCGGAGGCCGCCAGCGCTACGGCCATCATGAACATGTCGGCTGCGGAGTGGCCACGCCAGAGAATGCCAGCCACGAACACCACGGCGGAGAGCAACAGGATGGCTACCGCCAGACCGCGTCCAAAACGATCGATCTGCCGTACCAGTGGCGTCGACAGGCTTTCGATGCTGCTGAGCAGCTCGTTGATCCTGCCCAGTTCCGTGGCGCTACCTGTCGCGACCACGATACCGGTCGCCTGTCCGTAGACCACCAGCGTGCCGGAGTACGCCATGTCGAAGCGATCGCCCAGCGGCGCGTCTTCCGCCACGGGCGCGGCATTCTTTTCCACCGGCAACGATTCGCCGGTGAGCGCGGCTTCCTCGACCCGCAGTTCTTTGACCGAGGTCAGGCGCAGATCGGCGGGCACCCGGTCCCCCGAAGCCAGCGCGACCACATCGCCCGGCACCAAATCCGCAGCGGCGATTTCGTGCCGCTGGCCATCGCGAATCACGAATGCAAGCGGGGCGAGCATGGCGCGGATGGCATCGATGGCGGCTTCGGCCTTGCCTTCCTGGATGAAACCGATGACGGCATTGATCACGACCGCCACGAGCAGCACGGCCGCATCGACCCAGTGACCGAGAATCGCCGAGACGATCGACGAGCCGAGAATGATATAGAGGAGGATGTTGTGGAACTGCAGCAGCAGCCGCATCAGCGGGCCGCGGCGCTTGGGTGGTGCGAGACGGTTGGGACCGTACTCGTCCAGTCGACGGGAGGCTTCGGCTGCGCTCAGACCGGCTGCGCTGGTCTGCAAGGTCTGCCCGACCTGTGTGTCGGTGAGCGTGTGCCAGATGGGTGGTGATTGGTTTTCGATGTCGTGGCTGGCAGGAGGACCAGTCATGTGGAGTCGGGGCCTTTTTCTGCAACCGGGCGGGCCGGTCTCGCGTTTCGATCGGAGGCGCGCATCGCCTGGTCAAGCCGCAGGCATCTTCTTGGGAGCCTGCGACACGGCGGCGGCCTGATGGAGAAAGGGCGTATCAGATACTAGCTTGCTTCGATCACGCCCCGATGACAACACTTTGGAGTGCCAATGCATCCCTGTGGGAATGCATTGCGCATCTCTATTTCAACATCGCTTGGCACTTGAGGGAGATGATCTGCGTCAAAGTGGTCAAAGCTCTTCTTCGCGAATTGGGTCAGGGCAGAGTCACCCTCAACGGCGCATTCGGAGCCGTCAATCCACCAGGGCGGTGCGATATCTGCAGGCTTGGCGCCCGCCCGCGAGCCTCATCCGGGATGAGCAAGCCGCACCGTCGCAAGGTATGGGCTTGCCGAGGCCGCAAGAATCGCCAGCCATGATTGGCTTGCCGAGAGGGTGGGTAGGGCGTTGCCGATGAGCATTCGATGGGCGCGCCCATTATCGTGATCGGTGAAGGATGACGAATACCTTCGGCCATCGACAGACAACAAAAAACCCGGAAAGCTCGTCAGCGATCCGGGTTCACGGCAACGTTAGGCGTTGCAAGCCACAAATTTTGGTGGGTGGTACAGGGATTGAACCTGTGACCCCTGCCGTGTGAAGGCAGTGCTCTACCGCTGAGCTAACCACCCATGCTGCTTCGTCATCGTTGCTGCTGATGTCGTGCAGTGGAGAAACGAGATTATGCCGATGGGCCGGTATCTTGTAAAGCCCTTTTTCGAATTTTCTTCGAAATCCCTCGGGAGGCGCCAGGCCCTACTGAGTGGCGGCTTCGGCAGGGGAGGCTTCTTGCCAGACCGTCTTGCCGCCACTTGCCTTGTCGAGTTCCTTGAGCACGCCCATGTGCGCCGAGATTTCTTCCTCGGAGGCCAATAGCACGGGCAGCGTCATGGCGGACAGGTCGGCGGTGCTACGCGTCTCGCCGTCCGTGGCGGCGCCGTCGAGCATGTCGATGACCAGTGAGTTCTGGCCGCGCGTCATCGCCAGGTAGACCTCGGCGAGCAGTTCGGCATCGAGCAGTGCGCCGTGCAGCGTGCGGTGGGAGTTGCTGACGCCAAGTCGGTCGCACAGCGCATCCAGCGAGTTGCGCTTGCCCGGGAACATCTGGCGGGCTTCACGCAGCGTGTCGATCACGTTGCTGGCGTGCTGGCGGAACGGCGGCAGGTCCAGGCGCTGGAACTCCATGTCCAGGAAGCCAAGGTCGAAGGGCGCGTTGTGGATGATCAGTTCGGCGTCTTGCACGAAGTCGCGGACGTCGTTGACGATCTCGGCGAACTTGGGCTTGTCGGCCAGGAAATCGAGCGTGATCCCGTGCACGGCGATGGCATCCTCATGGATGTCGCGCTCTGGATTGACGTAGAAGTGGAGGTGGCGGCCTGTCAGGCGGCGATTCACCAGTTCCACACAGCCGATTTCGATCAGGCGGTCGCCTGTTGCGTGATTGAGGCCGGTGGTTTCGGTATCGAGAACGATTTGTCGCATGGGCGGGATTGTAAACGACGGGTCAGGTATTGATCGACGCCACCCCGCGATTGGCCAGCGCATCCGCGCGTTCGTTGCCGGGGTGCCCGTTGTGACCGCGCACCCAGTGCCACGTGATCCGGTGAGGTTTCTGGGCTTCGTCCAGTGCCTGCCAGAGGTCGGCGTTCTTGACCGGCTTCTTGTCCGCCGTCTTCCAGCCGCGTGCCTTCCAGCCGTGAATCCACTCGCTGATGCCTTTCTGCACGTATTGCGAGTCCGTATAGATATTGACGATGCATGGGCGCTTGAGCGCGCGCAGCGCCTCGATGACCGCCATCAGCTCCATGCGGTTGTTGGTGGTGGGGCTTTCGCCGCCGAACAGTTCTTTCTCGTGGCCGCCGGCGACGAGCACGGCGCCCCAGCCGCCGGGGCCGGGGTTGCCCTTGCAGGCTCCGTCGGAGTAAATCGTGACTTCTTGCATGTATATAAGGTGATGGTCCTAGCTGTCCTGGCCAGGGGTCTTGCCGTGCGTGCCCGTGGGCGTGGCAACTGGGGCCGCTACTGGCTTCAGCGCCGACTTGGGTGTTTTCCAGGCGGGGCCGACCAGGCGGATATTCTTGACGCGCTTGACCGCCGAGATCATATAGACCGCGCCGAAGATCGGCCACCAGCGGTCGCCTGCCTTCTCCATGAATGCCGCGCGCTGCAGCCAGCGCTCCGTGCGATAGGGCGGGCAGTAGCAGCCGAAGCGGCCCCGGATGATCTCGAACCCGAGCAGCTTGAGCCAGTCCTTGATCCGCACGAACCCGATGGTCTGGGCGTCACTTGGCAGGAAGGGCATGGCGCCAAGGCGGTTCAGGCCCTGCCGCGCCCCCCACAGGCTCATCGGGTTGAAGCATGTCACCACCACGCGCCCTTCGGGCATCAGCACGCGCGAGACTTCGCGCAGCACTTCGTGCGGGTCTTCCGAGAATTCGAGGACGTGCGGTAGCGTGACGAGGTCGATGCTCTGCGTATCAAAAGGCAGTTCGTCGAACCGGCATAGCAGTTGCCGAGCATCGGGATGGGTCTCCCTTGGCCCGTGCGGGCCCGCGCGGCCGTCAAGCGCTAGCGCCGAGAACGGCATCCGGTTCTCGCGCAACGTGTCGATGGCGGGCAGGCCGAACTGCACCGCGTGATAGCCAAAAATGTCCGCTACCGTCCGGTCGTACTGCTGGCCTTCCCACTCGAGCACATACTGCCCGGGTGGCGAGGCTAGCCATTCTTCCCAATCTATAATCGGTCGGTTGGACATAGAGGAGCACGCATGTTGAAAGTGGAGCCGATCCCCGCCTTTCAGGACAACTATATCTGGGCAATCCACGACGGGCATAGCGCGGCCGTGGTGGACCCAGGCGAGGCCGCACCGGTCGAGCAGTTTCTGGCGCAACGCGGGCTGGCACTGGGCGCTATTGTAATCACCCATCACCATGGGGATCACCAAGGTGGTGTATCAGACCTCCTCGCGCGTCATCCGAGTGGGCCGGACGGCGAGCCGCTGCCGGTGATCGGCCCGCAGGGCGAGCGAATCGGCCACCGCACGCAGGCCGTGCGCGAAGGCGACACGGTCACGCTGCGTCATCCGGCAGTGACGTTCCGGGTACTGGATGTTCCGGGTCACACCGCAGGCCATGTGGCCTATGTCGGCGACCTGCCTTGCGCCGGCCCCGTGGTGTTCTGTGGCGACACGCTGTTCGCCAGCGGCTGCGGGCGCCTGTTCGAAGGCACGCCGGCCCAGATGCTGGCATCCCTGGACAAGCTCGCGGCACTGCCCGGCGACACGCGCGTCTACTGCGCCCACGAGTACACGCGCAGCAACGTCCGCTTTGCCCAGGCCGTCGAGCCGGCCAACCCGGATCTGGCGGCGTGGGCGGCGCGGGTGGATATCCTGCGCGAGGCCGGCACGCCTACCGTGCCAACGACCGTGGCGCACGAGCGCGCGGTCAATCCGTTCTTGCGGTCCCGCGAGTCCACGGTCCGCCAGGCTGTGCGGGCACAGGGCGGAGACGTGAGCGATGACGCGGCGGCGTTTGGTGCGCTGCGCGGCTGGAAGGACGGCTTTCGTTAACGCGGATGGGACAATCCGGTTGCGGGCTGGGCGAGGACAATTGACTCAAATTGCATCATGGGGAAAATCTCATTGACGCGAGGGGGGCTTTTCCATAGCATCAGGCCAACTTTTTGGCGTCACTTTCAGAGAACTTAATGCGATTTGGTCGATTTCTGGCGGTAGTTGCGTGTGCCACGCTGCTTGCAGCCTGCGCCAGCACACCCACACCGCCCGCCGGCGAATTGTCCGGCACGCCGACCGCCCTGGAATCCGGTCCGAAGAAGGACCCGCTCAATACCCTCAACAGCACCGGCCGCGCCGGCACGTTATCCCGTTCCACCGTCGTGAATGTCGACCAGTCCAGCGTGGACTGGCTGCGCGGGCCGTCCAGCGATATCTGGGACCGCATCCGCAAGGGTTTCGCGATGCCTGACCTGGAAGGCACGCTGGTCGATGATCGCACGCAGTGGTACGCGGCCCGCCCTGACTATATGGAACGGATGGTGGGGCGGTCGAGCCGCTACCTCTACCACATCGTCGAGGAGCTCGAACGGCGCAAGATGCCGACCGAGCTGGCCCTGCTGCCGTTCGTGGAGAGCGCATTCAATCCCCAGGCGGAATCCACGGCCAAGGCGGCCGGCATGTGGCAGTTCATCCCGAGCACGGGCAAGACGTACAACCTCAAGCAGAACATGTTCCGCGACGAGCGGCGCGACGTGCTGGCATCGACCGACGCGGCCCTCGACTATCTGCAGCGGCTCTACGACATGTTCGGCGACTGGCAATTGGCGCTGGCCGCCTACAACTGGGGCGAAGGCGCCGTGTCGCGAGCCATCGCGCGTAATCAGGCCCGGGGGCTGCCCACGGACTACGCCAGCCTGACCATGCCGACCGAGACGCGCTATTACGTGCCGAAGCTCCAGGCGGTGAAGAACATCATCGCCAACCCGGCCGCGTACGGCGTCAGGCTGCCTGAGATCCCCGATCATCCGTACTTCGTGACGGTCACGACCTCGCGGGATATCGATGTGGCGCTGGCGGCCAAGCTGGCCAACATGCCGCTGGACGAGTTCAAGGCGCTCAATCCGTCGTTCAACCGGCCAGTGATCCTGGGTGCGGCCAATCCGCAGATCCTGCTGCCGTTCGAGAACGCCGAGCGCTTCCAGTACAACCTCAATACCTATCGTGGCGGGTTGTCGAGCTGGACGGCGGTGACCGTGGATAGCCGTGAACGTGTGGAGTCGCTGGCCGCGCGGCTCAACGTGGATGTGGACACGCTGCGCGAGATCAACCGGATTCCCAAGGGGATGCGCCTGAAAGCCGGTTCGACCGTCATGATTCCGCGTACCGAGCGCCACGACCAGGACATCAGCGCATCGCTGGTCGATACGGCCATGCTGGCCGTGGAGCCAGACGTGCCTGACGCCAAGCGCGTCGTGGTGCGGGCGGGGCGCAAGGATACGGTGTCCACGGTGGCGCGTCGCTATGGCGTGTCGGTCAAGCAGGTGCAGTCGTGGAACAAGCTCTCCGGCAGCAAGCTTGTTGCCGGCCAGAGTCTGGTGCTGATGCTGCGTCCGAACTCCGCCGCCGCCATGCGGGCGGAGCGCGCCGGGGACGAAGACGACACGCCAGCCAAGGCCGCGCCGCGTGGCAAGTCGGGTGGCAAGACACAGGCCGTGGCAAAGTCGGAGAAATCCGATAAGGTCGAGAAGTCGTCGCGATCGGCCAAGGCCGAACCCCGCAAGCGGGTGGTGGTGGAGGCCTCGCCGCACAGTTCCACGAGCAAGTCGTCGGGCAAGTCCGCCACGCGCGAAAGCAAGTCGTCGCCGACGCCAGCGACCAAATCCAAGTCGAGCCGCGCGCAGTAGCATCTGCGCGCGGCCACCTCCTGACGCCGCGAAATTCTGGCAACCCGGTTCCACGCTAGACGCTGGGCCGGGGACGCGCCGTGCCTCCGTCATGCAAATTGATGGGCATCAAGAACGTAGTCGGCGAAGGGTGGCAAAAGGGCAGTCTGCTCCACCACTGGAACTGCCCGATGTCCTTCCCCAAAACCGTCTGTTGCCTGCCGATTCTCTTGGCGTGCCTTGGCGCGTCATGCGAGCGCGCGCAGGACGATGACGAACCCGATTACCCTCTGCCCAAGCTCGTGGCGCATCGCGGTGGCACGGCGGATCGCCCGGAAAACACGCTTGTGGCGATCGAGTCGGCATTGCGCCAACGTGCCGACATGATCTGGCTGTCGGTGCAAACGAGCCTCGATGGCGTGCCGGTACTGTACCGTCCGAGCGACCTGTCCTCGCTGACCAATGGATCGGGCAAGGTGGCCGATTTCAGCGCCGCCACGCTGGCGACGCTTAATGCCGGATGGTCCTTCGCCGAAACGGGATCGGATGGCGTGAAGCGTTACCCCTATCGCGACAGTCCGGTTGGCATTCCCACGCTGCAGCAGGCATTGCGTGCCATCCCGGCCAACGTGCCGATCATTCTCGACATGAAGTCGATGCCCGCGTCGGCACAGACGGCCGCGGTGGCTGCCGTGCTGGATGCCGAAAGCGCCTGGAGCCGCGTGCTGATCTACTCGACCGAGGCCGATTACCAGAATACGTTCGCAGCCTGGCCACGCGCGCGGCTGGCCGAGGCGCGTGATGTGACCCGGCGTCGACTGGTATCCGCAACGCTTGGCCAGCGCTGCGATGCGCCGTCCGTTTCAGGTGTGTGGGCGGGATTCGAGATGCGACGCAACGTGGACGTGGTTGAGACCTTCACGCTCGGAGAGGGGCATTCGCCGGTCCAGGCGGTGCTCTGGACCAAAGCCTCTGTCCATTGCTACCGGTCGAAAGTCTCGGCCAACCTCGTGGCATTCGGCGTGAATGATCAGGCTGACTATTGCGAGGCAAAGCGTTTGGGGCTGGATGCTGTCATGGTAGATTCTCCAGAAAAGATGGTCGGCATCCGAACGCAAGTGGAAACGAACCCCGCGTCGTGCAACCAGTAGGGCAGTCGGCAGGTTTCCGCCGGTCGAACTGTCCCAGCCACCAACACCGCATTGATCATCCATATAGCGGAGGAGACATACCATGACGGCAAGCCGCGCACTGCACGCGCGCTCCCTTTCCGACCCGGCAGGATTCTGGGCCGAACAAGCCGCACGTATCGATTGGGAGACCCCCTTCGAACGCGTGCTCGACGACAGTCGCCCACCTTTCGCCCGCTGGTTCGTCGGCGGGCGCACCAACATCTGCCATAACGCCATCGACCGGCACTTGGCCGCGCGTGCCGACCAGCGGGCGCTGGTCTATGTCTCGACCGAGATCGATACCGAACGCACCTACACTTACCGCGAGTTGCATGACGAAGTCACGCGCATGGCGGCGACGCTGCAGGGGCTGGGCGTGCAGCGCGGCGACCGGGTGCTGATCTACATGCCGATGATTCCGGAGGCGATGTTCGCGATGCTGGCCTGCATGCGCATCGGCGCCGTGCATTCGGTGGTGTTCGGTGGGTTTGCCTCGGTCAGCCTGGCGGCCCGTATCGACGACGCCAAGCCACGAGTGATCGTGAGCGCCGATGCCGGTTCGCGCGCGGGCAAGGTGGTGCCGTACAAGCCGCTGCTTGATGAGGCGATCCGGCTGGCTGGCCATCATCCCGAAAAGGTGCTGCTGGTGGACCGCAAGCTGGCAGAGATGCCGCTGGTCAGCGGCCGCGACCAGGACTACGCGGCCTGGCGCGACAAGGTGGCCGGACAAGCGGTGCCATGCGTCTGGATGGAATCGAGCGAGCCATCCTACGTGCTCTACACGTCGGGCACCACGGGCAAGCCAAAGGGCGTGCAGCGAGACACCGGTGGCTACGCGGTGGCACTGGCCACGTCGATGGAGAACATCTTCTGTGGCAAGCCGGGCGACACGATGTTCACCGCGTCCGATATCGGATGGGTGGTGGGCCATAGCTACATCGTCTACGGGCCGCTGCTGGCCGGCATGACCACGGTCATGTACGAGGGCACGCCGATTCGTCCTGATGGCGCGATCCTGTGGAAGATCGTCGAGCAGTACGGCGTCAACATCATGTTCAGCGCGCCTACGGCGATCCGTGTACTCAAGAAGCAGGACCCGGCGCTGCTCAAGCGTCACGACCTGTCCAGCCTGCGGCTGTTGTTCCTGGCGGGCGAGCCACTGGACGAACCTACCGCGCGCTGGATTCAGGACGGCATCGGCAAGCCCGTGGTCGACAACTACTGGCAGACCGAATCGGGCTGGCCGATCATCGCGATCCAGCGCGGCGTGGAAGCGCTGCCACCCAAACTGGGATCTCCCGGGGTGCCGGCCTACGGTTACGACCTGCGCATCGTCGATGAGGTCACCGGCGAGGAGTGTCCGCCAAACACCAAGGGCGTGGTGGCGATCGACTATCCGCTGCCACCGGGCTGCATGTCGACGGTCTGGGGCGACGACGACCGCTTCATTCGCACGTACTGGTCGGCGGTGCCGAATCGTCAGTGCTATTCCACATTCGACTGGGGTATCCGCGACGAGGATGGCTACGTCTTCATCCTCGGCCGCACCGACGATGTGATCAACGTGGCAGGCCACCGACTGGGCACCCGAGAGATCGAGGAAAGCCTGTCGTCGCACCCGGGCGTGGCCGAGGTGGCCGTGGTCGGCGTGCAGGATGCGCTGAAGGGCCAGGTCGCCATGGGCTTCTGCATTGCGCGTGACGCCGGGCGCACGGCAACTGAAGCGGACCGTATGGCATTCGAGGGGGAGTTGATGAAGACGGTGGAGCAGCAGCTCGGCGCGGTGGCGCGGCCGGCGCGCGTGTTCTTCGTCAATGCGCTGCCCAAGACACGCTCGGGCAAATTGCTGCGCCGCGCCATTCAGGCGGTGGCGGAAGGCCGTGATCCGGGTGACCTGACCACGATCGAGGACCCGACGGCGCTGGAGCAGGTGAAGGAGTCGCTGGCCTGACGCAGGCATAGAAGGGCAGGGAGCCCGGCACTTGCGGGCTCCCTGAAAAACCCCTTGCCAGATTTCGGCATGCCGCCTAATATTTTAAGCATAAAATATTTAACCCTGATGTAGAGCCGTCGACTGACGGCTTGCAGGAGGCGATCAGATGCGCGTGCTATGTATTGGTGGCGGCCCGGCGGGCTTGTACTTCGGCTTGCTGATGAAGCTGCAGAATCCGTCCCACGAGGTGATCGTGGTCGAACGCAACCGGCCATATGACACCTTCGGCTGGGGGGTGGTGTTCTCTGATGCGACGCTCGAGAACCTGAAGCAGGCCGATCCGGTCAGCGCGGCCGAGATCAACGCGGCATTCAATCACTGGGACGACATCGACATTCATATCGGTGGGCGCACCATCCGATCCGGTGGGCACGGATTCATCGGCATCGGCCGCAAGCGCCTGCTCAACATCCTGCAGGCACGCTGTGAGGCGCTCGGCGTGAAGCTGGTGTTCGAGACCGATGTCAGCGACGACCAGGCGCTGGCGCGGCAGTACAACGCGGATCTCGTGATTGCTTCGGACGGCCTTAACAGCCGCATCCGCACACGCTATGCCGAGAGCTTCCAACCAGATATCGACACGCGCCAGTGCCGCTTTGTCTGGCTCGGCACGCACAAGCTGTTCGACGCTTTCACGTTCGCATTCGAGAAGACCGAGCATGGCTGGTTCCAGGCGCACGCCTATCGCTTCGACGACAACACGTCGACGTTCATCGTTGAGGCGCCTGAGCCGGTCTGGAAGGCCGCCGGCATTGAACAGATGAGCCAGGAGGAGGGCGTGGCCTACTGCGAGAAGCTGTTCGCCAAGTACCTTGACGGCAACAAGCTCATCAGCAACGCCGCGCATCTGCGTGGCTCGGCGATCTGGATTCGCTTCCCGCGGGTGATCTGCCATCACTGGGTGCACTGGAACACCCTGGACGATGGCCGCCGCGTGCCGGTGGTGTTGATGGGGGACGCGGCGCATACCGCGCACTTCTCGATCGGATCGGGGACCAAGCTGGCGCTGGAAGATGCGATAGATCTGGCGGAGGCGATCGGCGAGCATCGCGCCGCCGGTGTCGACGGCTTGCCGGAAGCGCTGGCCCGCTACGAGGCCACGCGCAGCGTGGAAGTGCTCAAGATCCAGAACGCGGCGCGCAATTCGACCGAATGGTTCGAGAACGTCGAGCGCTATGCTGGCATGGCGCCCGAGCAGTTCGCTTATTCGTTGCTGACGCGCTCGCAGCGGATCTCGCACGAGAATCTGCGCGTGCGCGATGCGCAATACGTCGACAACTTCGAGCAATGGCTGGCCGCGCAGGCCGGCGTGCCACAAGAGACGCTGAAGCTGCGCGCGGCTGCGGGCGATGCTGCCTTGCCGCCGATGTTCACGCCATTCACGGTGCGCGGCGTCACCCTGAAGAACCGTGTGGTGGTGAGCCCGATGGCGATGTACTCGTCGGTCGATGGCGTGCCGGGCGATTTCCACTTGGTGCATCTCGGTTCCCGCGCCCTCGGTGGCGCCGGCATGGTTGTGGCCGAGATGACCTGTGTGTCGCCCGACGCGCGCATCACGCCGGGTTGCCCGGGTTTGTGGAACGACGCGCAGCGCGATGCGTGGAAGCGCATCGTCGACTTCGTGCACGCCAACGGCGATACGAAGATCGCCATGCAGCTTGGCCATGCCGGGCGCAAGGGCTCAACCCAGCTTGGCTGGGAGAAGATGGACTACCCGCTGGCGGACGGAAACTGGCCGTTGATCTCAGCGTCGGCGCTGCCGTACATGCCCGGCGTGTCGCAGGTGCCACGCGAAATGACGCAGGAAGACATGGATCGGGTGCGTGACGACTTCGTGGCCAACGCGAAGCGCGCGGCGGAAGCCGGCTTCGACTGGCTTGAGTTGCACTGCGCCCACGGCTATCTGCTTTCGAGTTTCATCTCGCCGTTGACCAACACGCGTACCGACGCGTACGGCGGCTTGCTCGCCAACCGTCTGCGCTATCCGCTGGAAGTGTTTGCAGCCGTGCGGGCCGTGTGGCCGCAGGACAAGCCTATGTCGGTGCGGATCTCGGCGCACGATTGGGTCGAGGGCGGTATCACGGCCGATGATGCGGTCGAGATCGCACGCGCCTTCAAGGCGGCCGGCGCGGACATGATTGACTGTTCATCAGGCCAGGTCAGCCCGGATCAGGCGCCGGTCTACGGCCGGATGTACCAGACACCGTTTGCCGACCGCATCCGCAATGAGGCGGGCATCCCGACCATCGCCGTGGGCGCGATCTTCGAGGCCGATCATGTCGACAGCATCGTCGCGGCTGGCCGGGCCGATCTTTGCGCGATTGCGCGTCCTCATCTGGCCGATCCGGCGTGGACGCTGCACGAGGCGGCCAGGCTGGGCTATCGCGATGTCACGTGGCCGAAGCAGTACGTGTCTGGCAAACGGCAACTGGAAACCAACCTCGCCCGCGCCGCATCGTACGCGCAGCAGCCGGGAAAATGACCATGGGCAATGCATTGCAAGGGCGTCACGCCCTGGTGACTGGCGGTGGGCGTGGCATCGGTGCCGCCATCGCGCGCCGGCTGCTGGCCGATGGCGCCAGCGTCACGCTGCTGGGTCGCGAGCAGGCAGCGCTTGATGCGACCGTTCACGCGCTGCAATCGTGCGTGACCGAAGGGGCGGCGCTGGGCGCGGTCAGCGCGGACATCACGGATGCCGATTGGGTGAGCGGGGCCTTCGCCGGTGCCACTGAAGCACGCGGGCCGATCACGCTGCTGGTCAATAACGCCGGTCAGGCGCACAGCGCGCCCTTTGGCAAGACCGATCTCGCGCTCTGGCAGCGGATGCTGGAGGTCAACCTGACCGGCACCTTTATCTGCACGCAGGCGGCGCTGCCGGCGATGCTCGAGGCGGGCTGGGGGCGCATCGTGAATGTCGCCAGCACGGCCGGCCTGATCGGGTACGGCTACGTCAGCGCCTATTGCGCGGCGAAGCACGGCGTGATCGGCCTGACCCGCTCGCTGGCGCTGGAACTGGCGACCAAGGGCGTGACGGTCAACGCGGTGTGCCCGGGCTATACCGAAACCGACATCGTGCGCGACGCGGTGGCCAATATCGTCGGCAAGACGGGGCGCTCGGAAGAACAGGCGCGCGCGGAACTGGCCGCGCGTAACCCGCAGCGGCGTCTGGTACGGCCCGATGAAGTGGCTGATGCGGTGGCCTGGCTGTGCCAGCCCTCGGCGTCCGCGATCACGGGGCAAGCCGTGCCGGTGGCCGGCGGCGAGGTGATGGCGGGCTGAACGATCAAACAGAGTGGAGTGAGACAACACATGAGCGATATTGCACTGGACATGCGCCACCACAAGCGCGCCTTTGCGGACTATCAACCGAAGCATTTCCTGTGGTCCGTCTCGGCGGACGGCAAGGTCGGCACGATCACGCTGAACCGGCCGGAGCGCAAGAATCCGCTGACGTTCGATTCCTACGCCGAGCTGCGTGATCTGTTCCGTAGTCTGTGCTACGCCACCGACATCAAGACCGTGGTGGTGACCGGCGCGGGCGGGAATTTCTGCTCTGGCGGCGATGTACACGAGATCATTGGCCCGCTGACGCGCATGACCATGCCGGAGCTGCTCGACTTCACGCGCATGACCGGCGACTTGATCAAGGCCATGCGCGCCTGCCCGCAGCCGATCATCAGCGCGATCGACGGCATCTGCGCCGGCGCCGGCGCGATGATCGCGCTGGCCTCCGATATGCGTCTGGGTACCGCGCTGGCGAAGACCGCTTTCCTGTTCGTGCGCGTTGGTCTGGCCGGCGCCGATATGGGCGCATGTTCGCTGCTGCCCCGCGTGATTGGGCAGGGGAGAGCGAGCGAGCTGCTTTACACCGGCCGCTCGATGAGCGCCGAGGAAGGGCTGCAATGGGGCTTCTTCAACGCGCTGCACGCTTCCGAAACGCTGCTGGCCGAGGCGCAGTCGCTGGCCACGCAGATCGCCGCGGGTCCGACTTTCGCGCATGGCGTTACCAAGAAGCTGCTCCATCAGGAGTGGAATATGGGGCTCGACGAAGCGATCGAGGCCGAAGCGGAGGCACAGGCCATCTGCATGCAGACTCGCGACTTCCGGCGAGCCTATGACGCGTTCGTCGCGAAGCAGAAGCCGGTGTTCGAAGGCGATTGAGGGGCTGGCATGAGCGACAAGACCTACCTTGAACTACCGTTCTTCGACGATGCGCACCGTTCGCTCGAGCGCGATCTGGATGCCTGGTGCGGCGAGAACCTGCGCGACGTCGATCACCACGATGCCGACGCGGCGTGCCGCACGCTGGTGCGCCAGCTTGGGCAGGCGGGATGGCTCCGCTACTGCGTGCCGGCGGCGTTCGGCGGCGCGCTGCCCGCGCTCGATTCGCGCGCGCTTTGCCTGCTGCGCGAGACACTGGCGCGCCACGACGGCCTGGCTGATTTTGCCTTTGCGATGCAGGGCCTTGGCTCGGGCGCGATCACGCTGGCGGGTAGCGACGCGGTGCGCGAGCGCTATCTTCCGCGCGTGGCGAAGGGCGAGGCCATTGCGGCATTCGCGCTGTCCGAGCCCGAGGCGGGTTCCGACGTGGCAGCGATGCAATGCAGCGCGAAGCTATCCGATGACGGCACGCACTACGTGCTGAACGGCGCCAAGACGTGGATATCGAACGGCGGCATCGCCGACTTCTATTGCGTGTTCGCACGCACCGGGGAGGCAGCCGGCGCGCGCGGCATCACCGCGTTCGTGGTGGATGCCAATACACCGGGCCTGTCTATCGCGGAGCGCATCGACGTGATCGCGCCCCATCCTCTGGCAACACTACGTTTCGATGACTGCCGCGTACCCGTTGGCAACCGTCTGGGAGAGCCGGGGCAGGGCTTCAAGGTGGCGATGATGACACTCGACATCTTCCGGGCCTCGGTGGCCGCCGCCGCACTTGGCTTCGGTCGCGCGGCGCTGGACGATGCGCTGGCACGCGCCACGTCGCGCCCGATGTTCGGCGGCGTGCTGGCGGATCTGCAACTCACGCAGGCGGCGATCGGTGACATGGCTACGGCCATTGATGCCGCCGCGCTGCTGACTTATCGCGCCGCTTGGCTGCGCGATGTGAGGCAGCAGCGCACGACGCGCGAGGCGGCGATGGCCAAGATGGTCGCCACCGAGAACGCGCAGCAGGTCATCGACCGGGCCGTGCAGATGTTCGGCGGCCTCGGCGTCAAGGTTGGCACGCGTGTGGAAAGCCTCTACCGCGAGATTCGCTCGCTGCGGATCTACGAAGGCGCCACTGAAGTGCAGAAGCTGATCATTGCGCGCGAGACGCTGGCAGCCCGATAGAACACGAGACAGGAGACAAGTATGGCCGCCCCCCAACCAGCCACCGCTCATGTTGATACCTTCGCACGGGACAGGTTGCCGCCGCCGCAGACGTGGCCGGTGTTCCAGTTCAATGACGACACGCGCTACCCCGATCGCCTCAATGCGGCAGTGGAGCTTGTGGACCGACACGTGGCGGCCGGCAACGGTGGCCGCGTGGCGGTGCGCCATGAGCGCGCGGGCCGTATCGAGACCGTGACCTATGCCGAGCTGGCGGCGCTTGTGGATCGCATCGCGCATGTGTTGGTCGAGGACATGGGGCTGGTGCCGGGCAATCGCGTGCTGCTGCGCGGCCCGAACAACCTGATGATGGCGGCGAGCTGGCTTGCCACGCTCAAGGCAGGACTGATCGCCGTGCCGACGATGCCGCTGCTGCGCGCCAAGGAGCTCAAGCAGATCATCGACAAGGCGCAGGTGACGGCTGCACTCTGCGATGCACGTCTGCGCGACGAGCTGGACGCGAACCGGCGTGCCGATGGCGAGTACTTTTGTCCGACGCTCGAACGCGTGCGCTACTTCCACGGCGAGGGTGCCGATGCGCTCGAAACCGCGATGGCGGGCAAGCCCGACAGTTTCACCGCGTGCAACACGGCCGCTGATGACATTTGCCTGATCGCGTTCACGAGTGGCACCACGGGGCAACCCAAGGGCACGATGCACTTCCACCGCGATGTGCTGGCGATGTGCGACCTGTTCCCGCGCCACGTGCTCAAGCCCACGCCGGACGACGTCTTCTGTGGCACGCCGCCAATCGCATTCACATTCGGGCTGGGCGGCATGCTCTGCTTCCCGCTGCGCATTGGCGCCAGTACCGCGCTGTCGGAAAGGCTTACGCCGGAGCTGCTGCTCAAGCTGATCCAGGACCATCGCGCGACGATCGTCTTCACCGCGCCGACGTTCTATCGGCAGATGGCGGCGCTGGTAAAGAACTTCGATCTGTCGAGCCTGAGGAAGAGCGTGTCCGCTGGCGAGGCGCTGCCCGATGCCACGCGGCAGGCCTGGAAGGCGGCCACTGGCATCGAGATGACCGACGGCCTCGGCGGCACGGAGATGATGCATATCTTCGTTTCCAGTGCTGGCGCGGACGTGCGTCCGGGCGCGGTGGGTCGCGTGGTACCGGGGTACGAAGCCTGCATCGTCGACGAAAACATGCAGCCGGTGCCGCCGGGCACGGTGGGCAAGCTCGCGGTGCGCGGGCCCACGGGCTGCCGCTATCTGGACGATCCCCGCCAGGAGGCATATGTGCGCGACGGGTGGAATCTGCCCGGCGACACATTCATGGCCGACGCCGATGGCTACTACTTCTATCAGGCGCGTTCGGACGACATGATCATCTCGGCTGGGTACAACATCGCCGGGCCCGAGGTCGAGGGATCGCTGATGCGGCATGAGTGGGTGGCCGAATGCGGGGTGGTCGGCGCGCCAGACGCGGAGCGTGGCCAGGTCGTGACGGCGTACGTGGTACTGCGTCCCGGCGTGGAGCCCTCCGACGCCACGCGGGCGGCGCTGCAAGACTATGTCAAGCGCGAGATCGCCCCATACAAGTATCCGCGTCGCATCGAGTTCGTGGCGGCGCTGCCGCGTACCGAGACGGGCAAGCTGCAGCGCTTCCGCCTGCGGCAGATGGCGGCAGAGGGCGCATAGCCATGAACGACGTGTTCACCAATCAGGTGCGTGTGCGTTTCAAGCATTGCGATACCGCCGGCATCGTCTTCTACCCGCGCTATTTCGAGATGCTGAACGATTTTATCGAGGACTGGTTCGCCGAGGCGCTCGACTGGCCGTTCGATGCGATGCATCTGACCGGTCATGCGGGGGTGCCGACGGCCGAACTGCAGTGCCGCTTCGAGGCGCCAAGCCGGCTTGGCGAACTGCTCACACGAGAACTGCGCGTGTCCCATATCGGCCGAAGCAGCTTCTCGGTCGAGGTCCGCCTGGCGGGGCCGGATGGCGGCACGCGTATGCACATCTCTCAGCGGCTCGTCTGCGTCGACACACGGACGATGACCGCGCAGGCCCTGCCTGACCCCGTACGACATGCAATGGGACGCTTCCTGGCGACCTGACGGATAACTCTGAACTCTGGATTGGAATCGACATCATGCTGAAGACATTGCAGCCGCCCGACTGGGCACCTCCGAAGGGATACGCCAACGGCATGCTCGCCGAGATGCAGGTGGGCAGCCGCCTGATCTTTGTCGGCGGGCAGATCGGCTGGAACGGCCAGTGCGAGTTCGAAACCGACGATTTCGGGCTGCAGGTGGCGCAGGCATTGCGCAATATTGTCGCCGTGCTGGAACAGGGCGGGGCGCGGCCCGAGCACATCGCGCGCATGACCTGGTATGTGAAGGACAAGGCCGAGTACGTGGGTGCCTACAAGGCGATCGGGCAGCACTATCGCGACATCATCGGCCGCCACTTTCCTGCGATGACCGCGGTAGAGGTGGCGGACCTCGTCGAGCCGCGCGCGAAGGTGGAAATCGAGGTCACCGCCGTGGTACCAGCCACGGCATGAGCGGCGTGCCGGGCGGTCGTGAATGATGGGCCGCCTGGCAGCCATGGCAAACGCAAGTCCTTGAAAACTTGAGAAATTGGGTGCGGCGGGATATAATTCGAAAGTTTCGCTTTCAGAACCCTTCACCCTAGCGCCTACCGTATTCCACCTTCCGCCGCCCCCATATTCGCGAGGGCTTTTCGTGCACCACGCAGACATTGTGCGAAGTGACGAAAGAGCCTCCGCCGGGAGTCTCGCCATGCACATGGCTGAGGGCTCGCCCACGGGGCACGAGGCGTTGAGCAGGTCGGTCACGGGGTGAATCCAGCAGGAGCCTACCCGTGTTACCGTCTTTTCCGTCCGCCATCCTCGCGCTTGCAGACGGCACGGTCTTTCGTGGCTATTCCATCGGCGCTTCCGGCCATACGATCGGCGAAGTGGTGTTCAACACCGCTATCACCGGTTATCAGGAAATCCTCACCGACCCGAGCTATTCCCGGCAGATCGTCACGCTGACGTATCCGCATATCGGCAATTACGGCGTCAACCCTGAGGATGTAGAAGCCACGAAAGTCCATGCCGCCGGCCTGATCATCAAAGATCTGCCGATTCTGGCCTCGAACTTCCGCAAGGAACATACCCTTGCCCACTACCTGAAGCAGGAAAAGGTCGTGGCGATCGCGGGCATCGACACCCGCAAGCTGACCCGTATCCTGCGCGAGAAGGGCGCCCAGAACGGCTGCATCCTGGCTGGCGAGGACAATGTCCAGAAGGCCATCGACCTGGCGCGCTCGTTCCCGGGCCTGGCAGGCATGGACCTGGCCAAGGTCGTCTCCGTCAAGGAGCCGTATGAGTGGACCCAGACCGAGTGGAAGCTCGGCGAAGGCTACAGCAAGCAGGACAAGCCGCAGTTCCACGTGGTCGCTTTCGACTTCGGCGTCAAGTTCAACATCCTGCGCATGCTGGCCGAACGCGGCTGCAAGGTGACCGTGCTGCCGGCGCAAGCCAGCGCGGCAGATGCCCTGGCGCTGAATCCGGACGGTATCTTCCTGTCGAACGGCCCTGGCGACCCGGAGCCGTGCGACTACGCGATCGCCGCCACGCGCGAGTTCATCGCCCGCGGTATCCCGACCTTCGGCATCTGCCTGGGCCACCAGATCATGGCCCTGGCCGTCGGTGCCAAGACGCTCAAGATGAGCACGGGCCACCATGGCGCCAACCATCCGGTCAAGGACCATGATGATGGTCGTGTGGTGATTACGTCGCAGAACCACGGCTTCGCAGTCGATGCATCGACGCTGCCGGCCAACGCCCGCGTCACGCACACGTCTCTGTTCGACGGCACGCTGCAAGGCTTCGCGCTGACGGACAAGCCGGCTTTCTGCTTCCAGGGTCACCCGGAAGCGTCGCCGGGCCCGCACGACATCGCGTACCTGTTCGACCGCTTCACCAAGCTGATGCAGGACGCCCGCGCCAAGGCCGCTGCCTGAGATCGAGAAACGAGAGCCTGAACGGGAAACGCCCATGAACGCCTTCATGCATGCCAACCTCGGCATCACTGATTTCTGGACCTTTGTGCTCGGTACGATCTTCATCGTGCTGCTGCCGGGGCCGAATTCGATGTATGTGCTGTCGGTGGCCGCGCAGCGCGGTGTACGCGCCGGCTACAAGGGGGCATGCGGCGTTTTCCTCGGCGATGCGATCCTGATGGTGCTGTCGGCCGCTGGCGTGGCATCGCTGCTGAAGGCCAGCCCGGGGCTGTTCCACGTGGTCAAGTACGTGGGTGCGGCATACCTGGCCTGGATCGGCTTCCAGATGCTGCGTGGCGCGGTGCGTAACTGGTCGGCGCAAGCCGATGTCGCCACGAACGCGGTTGCGTCGTTGGATCGCGCGTCGAACCCGTTCAGCAAGGCGCTGTTCATCAGCCTGCTGAACCCGAAGGCCATCCTGTTCTTCATCTCGTTCTTCATCCAGTTCGTGGACCCGCAGTTCGCCGTTCCGGCGCTGTCGTTCGTGGCGCTGGGCCTGGTCTGCCAGATCTGCAGCTTCGCCTACCTGACCACGATCATCTTCGTGGGCGCAAGGCTGGCCGATGCGTTCCGCCGCCGCCGACGCCTGTCCGCAGGTATGTCGAGCGGGGTCGGGGCGATGTTCATCGGCTTCGGCGCCAAGCTGGCCACGGCCACACTGGGCTGACGGCCTACAACCTGATTACCGGCCCGGCCCGCGCCCAACCGCGCGAGCCGGCCAACAAAGAGAGCGTGCAATGCCAAAGCGCACAGATATCAAGAGCATCCTAATCATCGGCGCGGGCCCGATCATCATCGGTCAGGCGTGCGAATTCGACTACTCCGGCGCGCAGGCCTGCAAGGCGCTGCGTGAAGAGGGCTTCAAGGTCATCCTGGTCAACTCGAACCCGGCGACCATCATGACGGACCCGAACACGGCCGACGTGACCTACATCGAACCCATCACCTGGGAAGTGGTCGAGCGCATCATCGAGAAGGAGCGCCCGGACGCGATCCTGCCGACCATGGGTGGCCAGACCGCGCTGAACTGCGCGCTGGACCTGCACCGCCATGGCGTGCTGGACAAGTACAAGGTCGAGCTGATCGGCGCGTCGCCGGAAGCCATCGACAAGGCCGAGGACCGCCAGAAGTTCAAGGACGCGATGACCAAGATCGGTCTCGGTTCGGCCAAGTCTGGCATCGCCCACTCGATGGACGAGGCCGTGGCCGTGCAATCGCGCATCGCCCAGGAAACCGGCACCGCCGGCTACCCGATCGTGATCCGCCCGTCGTTCACGCTGGGCGGCACCGGCGGCGGTATCGCCTACAACCGCGAAGAGTTCGAGGAAATCTGCAAGCGTGGCCTGGACCTGTCGCCGACGCGCGAGCTGCTGATCGAAGAATCCCTGCTGGGCTGGAAGGAATACGAGATGGAAGTTGTTCGCGACAAGGCGGACAACTGCATCATCATCTGCTCGATCGAAAACCTGGACCCGATGGGCATCCACACCGGTGACTCGATCACTGTGGCCCCGGCCCAGACGCTGACCGACAAGGAATACCAGATCCTGCGTAACGCCTCGCTGGCCGTGCTGCGCGAGATCGGCGTGGACACCGGCGGTTCGAACGTGCAGTTCTCGATCAATCCGACGGATGGCCGGATGATCGTGATCGAGATGAACCCGCGCGTGTCGCGTTCGTCGGCCCTGGCCTCGAAGGCCACCGGCTTCCCGATTGCGAAGGTTGCCGCCAAGCTGGCCGTCGGCTACACGCTCGACGAACTCAAGAACGAAATCACCGGCGGCCAGACCCCGGCCTCGTTCGAACCGTCGATCGACTACGTGGTCACCAAGGTGCCGCGTTTCGCGTTCGAAAAATTCCCGGCCGCCGACAGCCACCTGACCACCCAGATGAAGTCGGTGGGCGAGGTGATGGCCATGGGCCGTACGTTCCAGGAATCGTTCCAGAAGGCACTGCGTGGTCTGGAAGTGGGCGTGGACGGCCTGGACGAAAAGTCGACCGATCGCGACGAAGTGATCGAGGAAATCGGCGAAGCCGGCCCGGACCGCATCTGGTACGTGGGCGACGCATTCCGCCTCGGCATGTCGCTGGAGGAAGTGCAGAGCGAGACCGATATCGATCCGTGGTTCCTGGCCCAGATCGAAGACATCGTGAAGACCGAAGGCCTGGTGCGTAATCGCACGCTGGAAAGCCTGTCGACCGCCGAACTGCGTCACCTGAAGCAGAAGGGCTTCTCGGATCGCCGCCTGGCCAAGCTGCTGAAGACCGACGCGAAGGCCGTGCGTCTGGCGCGTGTGGCGCAGAATGTGCGCCCGGTCTACAAGCGCGTGGACACCTGCGCGGCCGAGTTCGCCACGAACACCGCGTACATGTACGGCACCTACGAGGCCGAGCATGGCGAGTGCGAGGCCGACCCGACCAGCAACAAGAAGATCATGGTGCTGGGCGGTGGCCCGAACCGGATCGGTCAGGGTATCGAGTTCGACTACTGCTGCGTGCACGCCGCGCTGGCGCTGCGCGAAGACGGGTACGAGACCATCATGGTCAACTGCAACCCCGAAACCGTGTCGACCGACTACGACACCTCTGACCGCCTGTACTTCGAGCCGCTGACACTGGAAGACGTGCTGGAAATCGTCGACAAGGAAAAGCCGGTTGGCGTGATCGTCCAGTACGGCGGCCAGACCCCGCTGAAGCTGGCGCTGGATCTGGAGGCCAACGGCGTACCCATCATCGGTACGAGCCCGGACATGATCGATGCCGCGGAAGACCGCGAGCGTTTCCAGAAGCTGCTGCAGGACCTGGGCCTGCGCCAGCCGCCGAACCGTACCGCGCGCGCTGAAGACGAGGCACTGCGCCTGGCCGAGGAAATCGGTTATCCGCTGGTGGTGCGTCCGTCGTACGTGCTGGGTGGCCGCGCGATGGAAATCGTGCACGAGCCGCGCGACCTCGAGCGCTACATGCGCGAGGCCGTGAAGGTGTCGAACGACTCGCCGGTGCTGCTGGACCGCTTCCTGAACGACGCCATCGAGTGCGACGTCGACGCCCTGTGCGACGGCACTCGCGTGTTCATCGGCGGCGTGATGGAGCACATCGAACAGGCTGGCGTCCACTCGGGCGACTCGGCCTGCTCGCTGCCACCGTACTCGCTGTCGCAGGCAACCGTCGACGAACTGAAGCGCCAGACCGCCGCGATGGCCAAGGCGCTGAACGTGGTGGGTCTGATGAACGTGCAGTTCGCGATCCAGCAGCGGAATGGCGAGGATATCGTCTACGTGCTGGAAGTGAATCCGCGCGCGTCGCGTACGGTGCCGTACGTGTCGAAGGCCACCGGCCTGTCGCTGGCCAAGATCGCCGCGCGTTGCATGGCCGGTCAGTCGCTCGATTCGCAAGGTATCGGCGAAGAGGTGGTGCCGCCGTACTACAGCGTCAAGGAAGCCGTGTTCCCGTTCAACAAGTTCCCGGGCGTGGATCCGGTCCTCGGACCTGAAATGCGTTCGACTGGCGAAGTGATGGGCGTGGGCAAGGTGTTCGGCGAAGCGCTGTTCAAGAGCCAGCTGGCCGCGGGGTCGCGCCTGCCCGAGAAGGGCACCGTGCTGATCACCGTCAAGGACAGCGACAAGCCTCGCGCCGTGACCGTGGCCCGCATGCTGCACGACCTCGGTTACCCGATCGTCGCCACGCGTGGCACGGCATCGGCCATTGAAGCTGCCGGCATCCCGGTCCGGGTTGTCAACAAGGTGAAGGACGGCCGTCCGCACATCGTGGACATGATCAAGAACGGTGAACTGGCGCTGGTCTTCACGACGGTCGACGAAACGCGCACGGCCATCGCCGATTCGCGTTCGATCCGTATCGCCGCGCTGGCCGCCCGCGTGCCGTACTACACCACCATCGCCGGCGCCAACGCCGCGGTGGAAGGCCTCAAGCACATGCAGAACCTGGAGGTCTACGACCTGCAGGGCCTGCACAAGCAGCTGGCCTGATATGCCTGATGCTGCGGTGCGGGGAATGTGATCCCGTACCGCAGTAGTCCGCCCGTCGGGTTGATACCGGCGGCGGTTCTGGCCTACACTACGTCGAATTCGCCGATTGCACCGGCCTTGCTGGCCGCTGTGTGATCCCATCTGAAAGCCGCGGTTGAGCGGAAGTGCTGCCTGGCAGGTGACTGCCGGCGCATGGTTCCAGCTCCGCTGCGGCTCATTTTTTTGTTGAACAAGACAATGAGCACCATTCCGATTACCAAGCGTGGCGCCGAACTCCTGAAGGAAGAGCTGCAGCGCCTCAAGGCCGTCGAGCGTCCTGCGGTGATCAACGCCATTTCCGAGGCGCGTGCCCAGGGCGACCTGTCGGAAAATGCCGAATACGACGCCGCCAAGGAAAAGCAGGCGTTTATCGAAGGCCGCATCCTGGAAGTGGAAGCGAAGCTTTCCGCCGCCCAGGTGATCGATCCCACCCAGCTGGACATGGACGGTCGCATCGTTTTCGGCGCCACCGTGGATCTGGAAGAACTGGAATCCGGTAACCCCGTGAGCTACCAGATCGTCGGTGACGACGAGGCGGATCTCGATACCGGCAAGATCTCCGTGAGCTCGCCGATCGCTCGCGCGCTGATCGGCAAGTTCGAAGGCGACGTAGCAGTCGTGCTGGCCCCGGGCGGCGAGCGCGAGTACGAAGTCATCACGGTTCGCTACATCTGACGGCGCGGGACAGGCGTGTTCTCCTCGTCTTACTCGAATCTGCCGCCATTGCCGCATCGTCTGTTCCTGCTGCTGACCGTGATCTGGGCCGGCAGCCTGTGGACGATCGGCTATCTGGTGGCACCGACGCTGTTCTCGGTGCTGCCGAGCCGCGAAACGGCCGGCATGATCGCCGGGCATCTGTTCCGCTATGAGGCGATCCTCGGCATGACCGTGGGCGTGCTTCAGCTTGTACTCTGCAATGTGCTGATCCGCCGTGGCGCCGAGCGTTATCGCTCGCTGCGCTGGATCGTCCTGGCCATGCTGGTATGCGTGCTGGCCGGCTATTTCGGTGTGCAGCCGTTCATGGAAGGACTCAAGGTCAAGGCTCAGGCGCTAAATCTGGGCGTGTCCGAATCACCGTACAAGGCCGAATTCGGCATGTTGCACGGGGTGTCCAGCGTGATCTATCTGGTTCAGAGTGTGCTGGCACTCGTGCTGGTGTGGCGGGCTAGCGCGCCACGCTGAGCAAAGGTGTGAAAAAAGGCGGCCTCGGCCGCCTTTTTGGTGGAACTGGCCGATTCGGCCACTGGTCAACCCAGTGCTTTCTTCTTCTGGCTGGCCGGGCGGGCGCGGGAACGCTTGACGTTACCACCCTGGGTCACACGTTCGTTGCCCAGTACGGTGACTGCCGTGCTCTTAGGGCGGCGTTGACCGGAGGTGCTCGGCTTGCGGACCACGACGGTACGTGGCGCGGCGCCTGTGCCGGTAGCACGGCGACGCGCTGCGGCGCCCAGTTCCTCCGGCTGGTTCTCCTTCAGGAGGGCAGGGCCCGGACGCCAGATCACGAGCAACTTGCCGATGTGCTGGATCGGCGCGGCGCTGAGTTCGTCACAAATGGCGTCGTAAATGGCGATGCGTGCGTCGCGTTCGTCACCGAGGACGCGAATCTTGATCAGATCGTGAGCCGCCAGGCTCCGGTCGATCTCGGCCAGGACCGCAGGGGTCAGGCCTTCCGCACCGATCATGACCACGGGATTGAGGCTGTGGGCGCGCGAGCGCAGGTCGGAGCGTTGGGCGGAAATCAGTTGTAGGGCTGGCATGAGAGGGCAAATAGCGATTTGGCGCGTATTATCCGCCAAAATATCGCCGGCAGGCGGTAAAGATCTCCAAATCGGGAGAAAAAGCTCCGCACGGTCGTTCGACTTGCGGTGCCAATCCCGCCAAACCGGTAAGTAGCAAGTAGGCAAGTCTCATCAATGGCCAAGAACAAATTCAATCAGTCGTGGCTGCACGACCACATCAACGATCCGTACGTAAAGATGGCCCAGCGCGAGGGCTATCGCGCCCGCGCGGCCTACAAGCTCAAAGAGATCGACGATCAGGACAAGCTGATCCAGCCGGGCCAGGTCATCGTGGATCTGGGCGCCGCGCCGGGCAGCTGGAGCCAGTACGCCCGGAACAAGCTGGCCGCGTCGCCCCGCGCGAAAGACGGCCGGATCGACGGCGCCGTGGTGGCGATCGACATCCTGCCGATGGAGCCGGTGGCCGACGTAACCTTTATCCAGGGCGACTTCCGGGAAGAAGAAGTGTTCCGTCAGCTCGAACAGGTGGTGCTGGATGCGTCTGGCGGCTCCCGAATCGACCTTGTTATCTCCGATATGGCCCCCAACTTGTCTGGCGTGGCCTCGGCCGATGCCGCGCGGATCGAGTATCTGTGCGATCTGGCGCTGGACTTTGCCCAGGCCCACCTGAAGCCGGAAGGTTCCTTGCTGGTCAAGTGCTTTCACGGCTCGGGCTACAGCCAGATCGTGGAAAAGTTCAAGCGGCAGTTCAAGGTCGTCGCGAGCCGCAAGCCCAAGGCGTCGCGCGACAAGTCTTCGGAAACATTTATTCTTGGGCGCTACCTGAAGTCGGTGGACTGACGCGGGCCCAAAACATGCCGCAGGCGCTCCCAGTGCTCCCAAACGGGGGCAGGGTACGCCCGGGCGGCGCGCGACTTGCCCTGAATGGGCCGTATCAGGCACTATCAGGTCCATAGATTCAGATTTCCCTGCGGGGGCGGGGGCTGCATTACAATGCAATGCAGCTACCCGTTGGCAAGGCAATTGGAAAGGAGTTCGGCCTTGAATAACAACCTGTTTCAAAAGGCGGCAATCTGGCTCGTAATCGCGCTGGTATTGTTCACCGTCTTCAAGCAGTTCGACAAACCGCGTGCCCAGGACAGTGTCACCTATTCGCAGTTCATGGATGACGCCAAGAACGGCAAGGTGTCGCGTGTCGACGTGCAGGGCCGCAACCTCGTGGTTTCGCCCAAGGAAGGCTCCAAGTACACGATCATTTCGCCGGGCGATATCTGGATGGTCGGCGACCTGATGAAGTATGGCGTCCAGGTGACCGGCAAGGCTGACGATGAGCCCAACGTGCTGGTCCAGGCGCTGTACTACCTCGGACCGACGCTCCTGATCATCGTTTTCTGGTTCTACATGATGCGGCAGATGCAGGGCGGGGGGAAAGGCGGAGCCTTCTCCTTCGGTAAATCCCGCGCGCGCCTGATCGACGAGAACCAGAACGCCGTTACCTTCGCTGACGTCGCGGGTTGCGACGAGTCGAAGGAGGAAGTGGTCGAACTGGTCGACTTCCTGAAGGACCCGCAGAAATTCCAGAAGCTGGGCGGACGTATTCCGCGCGGCGTGCTGCTGGTCGGGCCTCCGGGTACCGGCAAGACGCTGCTGGCGCGTGCCATCGCCGGTGAGGCCAAGGTGCCGTTCTTCAGCATCTCGGGTTCGGACTTTGTGGAAATGTTCGTCGGCGTGGGTGCGGCTCGTGTGCGCGACATGTTCGAGAACGCCAAGAAGCAGGCCCCCTGCATCGTGTTTATCGACGAAATCGACGCGGTTGGCCGCCATCGTGGCGCCGGCATGGGCGGCGGTAACGACGAGCGCGAGCAGACCCTGAACCAGATGCTGGTCGAGATGGATGGCTTCGAGGCCAACTCTGGCGTGATCGTGATCGCCGCGACCAACCGTGCCGACGTGCTGGACAAGGCACTGCTGCGTCCGGGCCGTTTCGACCGTCAGGTCTATGTGGGCCTGCCGGACATCCGCGGCCGCGAGCAGATCCTGAAGGTCCATATGCGTAAGGTGCCGATCGGCAACGACGTGGACGCATCGATCATCGCTCGTGGTACGCCTGGCTTCTCGGGTGCGGACTTGGCCAACTTGGTCAACGAGGCTGCGCTGTTCGCCGCCCGCCGCAGCAAGCGCGTGGTGGACATGCAGGACTTCGAGGACGCCAAGGACAAGATTTATATGGGTCCGGAGCGCAAGTCGACGGTCATGCGCGAGGAAGAGCGCAAGGCCACGGCTTACCACGAGTCTGGCCATGCCGTGGTTGCCAAGCTGCTGCCGAAGGCCGATCCGGTCCACAAGGTCACGATCATGCCGCGTGGTTGGGCGCTGGGCGTAACCTGGCAGTTGCCGGAGCATGACAAGTACTCAAAGTACAAGGACAACATGCTCGAGGAAATTGCCATCCTGTTCGGCGGCCGCGCTGCCGAAGAGGTGTTCCTCAATGCCATGAGCACCGGTGCTTCGAACGACTTCGAGCGTGCCACCAAGATCGCCCGCGATATGGTGACCCGCTTTGGCATGAGCGATTCGCTCGGCGCGATGGTCTACGTGGACACAGAGCAGGACGGCATGTTCGGCAAGCTGTCGTCGAAGACCGTGTCCGAAGCGACGCAGCAGAAGGTTGACGCAGAGATCCGCCGCATCATTGACGATCAATACGCGCTGGCCAAGCGCTTGCTCGAAGAGAACCGCGATAAGGTCGAAGCGATGACCAACGCGCTGATGGAGTGGGAAACGATCGACGCCGAACAGGTGAACGACATCATGGCGGGCCGTCCGCCGCGTCCGCCGCGTGGCGCGCAGGGTCCGAACAGCGGTGGCAATACGCCTGCTGGCGGCTCCCCGGTGGCACCGACCAATGCACCCGCAACGGCACGTGCCGACGAAACGGTTTGATACGGATGTGACATGAGGTGACACGCAGAGGCCAGCTCGCAAGGGCTGGTTTCTGATAGCCTCTCAGGCCGGTGCCTTGCGCGCCGGCTTTTTTGTTTTCAGGACGCGAATCTTGTCGACTGAGTTCTTCCAGTGCGGGCGCTATCGTTTTTCCCGCCGCCGCCGCCCACTCGTGATGGGTATTCTCAATGTGACCCCTGATTCGTTCTCAGATGGCGGGCAGCACGCCACCCGTGACGCCGCGCTGCGCCATGCGGAGCAATTGATTGCGGAGGGTGTCGACATCATCGATATCGGTGGGGAGTCCAGCCGACCTGGGTCGGCCGCGCTGCCGCTCGATCAGGAACTAGATCGCGTGATGCCGATCGTCGAGTCGCTGGCCGATTGCGGTAAGCCGCTTTCGATCGACACCTACAAGCCGGAGGTTATGCGTGCAGCGCTGGCGGGCGGAGCAGATCTGATCAATGATATCTGGGGCTTCCGAATGCCGGGTGCGGTTGAGGCAGTTGCCGCAGGGCAGTTCGGACTATGTGTCATGCATATGCAGCGTGATCCCCAGACGATGCAGGAAGATCCGCACTACACCGATGTGGTTGCCGAGGTGGCATCTTTCCTGGAAGAACGGGTGTCAACCCTGCGTGCGGCGGGCATCGACACGGCACGTATTTCCCTTGATCCAGGTTTTGGATTTGGCAAGACTCCAGATCATAATCTGAGGTTGCTCGGACAATTACCTAGCCTTGCTGTTGATGGCCTGCCGATCCTGGTGGGCCTGTCGCGCAAATCGACGCTGGGTGCAATCATCGGTGGCAAACCTCCACAGGCGCGCGTAGCTGCCAGTGTGGCGGCAGCCGTGTGCGCAGCCGAGCGCGGCGCATATATCGTCCGGGTACATGATGTTGAACAAACAGTGGACGCCCTCAAGGTGTGGTGGGCCGTCCGCCAAGAATCAGTTGCCCCCGATGGGCAACACGGAGAATGAGAAACATGACACGCAAGTATTTCGGGACAGACGGCGTGCGGGGTCGGGTCGGCGATGCGCCGATCACGCCGGATTTTGTGATGCGACTTGGCCATGCGGCCGGCAAGGTGCTGGCGCTGGGGCAGAAGACTTCGCAGGGCAAGCCCACCGTCCTGATCGGCAAGGACACGCGGATCTCGGGTTATATGCTGGAAGCGGCACTCGAGGCCGGCTTTACAGCGGCGGGCGTCAACGTGCTGCTGACTGGCCCGTTGCCCACGCCGGGCATTGCCTATCTCACGCGAACGCTCCGGTTGGCGGCGGGCGTGGTGATTTCCGCAAGCCACAACCCGTACTACGACAACGGTATCAAATTCTTTTCGGCATCGGGTGACAAGCTGCCCGATGACGTGGAATCGCAGATCGAGGCGATGGTCGAAGAGCCGATGACCTGCGTGCACTCGGATGAACTCGGCCGCGCCCGCCGGATCGACGACGCTGCGGGTCGCTACATCGAGTTCTGCAAGAGCACGTTCCCGTATGAGCATGACCTGCATGGTCTGAAGATCGTAGTCGATTGCGCTAATGGTGCCGCTTATCACATTGCCCCGCATGTGTTCCACGAGTTGGGCGCCGAGGTGATCTCGATCGGCAACCAGCCCAATGGCCGCAACATCAACGCCGGATATGGTGCCACCGCCCCCGAGAAGCTGATCGAAGCAGTGAAGGCTAACGGCGCGGATCTCGGCCTGGCATTCGACGGCGATGCCGACCGCCTGCAGGTGGTGGACGCCGATGGCCGGTTGTACAACGGCGATGAGTTGCTCTATCTGATCGTGCGCGATCGTCAGGCGTCTGGCCAGCGGGTAGAAGGCGCGGTCGGCACGCTGATGACGAACATGGCGGTCGAACTGGCGCTCAAGCGCCTTGGCGTGTCGTTCGTGCGCGCCAAGGTTGGCGACCGTTACGTGCTCGAGGAACTCAATCGGCACCACTGGCAACTCGGTGGCGAGGGCTCCGGGCATCTGCTGTGCCTGGACCGGCATACCACGGGCGATGGCATCGTGTCCGCGCTGCAGGTGCTGGCCGCGCTACGCCGCAGTGGCAAGACTCTGCCGCAACTGCTGGATGGCGTGAGCCTGTTCCCGCAGACGCTTATCAATGTGCGCGTCGAGAAGGGTTTTGACTGGCAGAACCACGCTGGACTCAAGGCTGTCCGGGACCGCGTGGAGCCCGAGCTGGAAGGACGGGGACGGGTGCTGATCCGCGCCTCGGGAACGGAGCCCGTGGTCCGTGTGATGGTGGAGGCCGAGCAGGTGGAAACCGCTGAGCGTGCCGCGCAGGAGCTTGCCGCCGCATTGCGCGCCTGAGCGTTCTTCTGGGCAGCCCAACGCTGTCGGAAGGCCACGGCACTGTGTCGTGGCCTTTTCTTTTTCGCAAATAAAGCAATTAACCGCCATCATCCGCGACCATCGATAGAGAAATTGCTATCAATATCGGGGTGGTGATTGGCGCACAAATGTATGCCGGCGCATTGACAAGCCCTTGAATATCGGGGCCTTCAGGTGGCGTTTGAAGAAGATTTGGCGATGTCATGGAACTGTCATATGGAGAGCATACAGTTCGCCTTGTCAAAAATTTGTCATTCCCAACCCATGTTCTCTGGAGGACATATGAAGCTGGTCAAGACTGCCGTAGCAGGCATCGTGTCGATTGTGGTGGCGGGTACTGCGTTCGCGGCGGAAATTACCGGTGCTGGCGCTTCCTTCCCGGCGCCTGTGTATTCCAAGTGGGCTGATGCCTACCAAAAAGCAACGGGCAACAAGGTCAACTATCAATCTATCGGCTCGTCGGGTGGTATCAAGCAGATTGGCGCCAAGACCGTCGATTTCGGCGCTTCGGACGCTCCGCTGAAGGACGACGAGCTGGCAAAGGGCAACCTGATCCAGTTCCCGACCGTGATCGGTGGCGTGGTGCCGGTGATTAACCTGCAAGGCGTGAAGCCGGGCGAGCTCATCATCACGGGTGACGTGCTGGCCAACATCTACCTGGGCAAGATCAAGAAGTGGGACGATCCCGCGATCAAGGCCCTGAACCCGAAGGCCCACCTGCCGAGCCAGGACATCCTGCCGGTGCGTCGTGCCGACGGCTCGGGCACGACGTTCATCTTTACGAACTACCTCTCGAAGGTCAGTCCTGACTGGAAGAACTCGGTGGGCGAAGGCACCACGGTGAACTGGCCGGGCGGTGGCACGGGCGGCAAGGGTAACGAAGGCGTGGCCGCCTTCGTGCAGCGTCTGAATGGCGCCATCGGCTACGTCGAGTATGCCTATGCCAAGCAGAACAAGATGACGTACCTGACGATGAAGAACTCGGCAGGCGAGATCGTCAAGCCTAGCGACGAAGCCTTCAAGGCGGCCGCTGCCGGCGCTGACTGGAGCAAGTCGTTCTACCAGATCCTGACGAACGAGCCGGGCAAGACTGCATGGCCGATCGCTGGCGCCACCTTCATCCTGCTGCACAAGACGCAGGATAAGGCGGCACAGGGCCAGGAAGTCATGAAGTTCTTCGACTGGGCCTACAAGAGCGGTGGCACGATGGCTGCTGAACTGGATTACGTACCGCTGCCGGAATCGGTCGTGAACCAGATTCGCTCGACCTGGAAGAGCAGCGTCAAGGACGGTTCGGGTAAGGCACTGTACTAATCCCGAAGTCTGTCCGGTCACGTAGTCCGGGGTCGCGCCCCGGCGTTGCGTGACGGGTGCCGCGGCGGCTGATATGCCGCCGCGGCTCCGATTCACCCATCGATCTTTTCATCATGGCGACCTCGTCCGATCTTCCCGTCGTCCGGCCTCCCAGCCGTCTTGGCGACATCCTGTTCGGCGGCCTGACCCGCGGCGCCGCCATCGTGACGCTGTTGCTGCTTGGCGGCATCATCGTGTCTCTGGCCATCAGCGCCTGGCCCTCGATCAGCAAGTTCGGCATTTCGTTCCTCTGGAACTCGGAATGGGATCCGCCCGCCGATGTCTATGGCGCGCTTGTTCCCGTCTATGGCACGATCGTCACGTCGCTGATCGCGCTCATCATCGCCGTGCCGGTCAGCTTCGGCATCGCACTGTTTCTTACCGAGCTGTCGCCCGCCTGGTTGCGCCGGCCGCTCGGCACCGCCATTGAGCTGCTCGCCGCAGTGCCGTCGATCGTCTACGGCATGTGGGGTCTGCTCGTGTTCTCGCCGATCTTCGGCGAGTACTTCCAGAAGCCGCTGGCCAACACCATCGGTCAGGTACCCGTGATCGGCAAGCTGTTCCAGGGCGCTCCGCTCGGCATCGGTCTGCTCTGCGCGGGTGTGATTCTGGCGATCATGATCATCCCGTACATCGCCTCGGTGATGCGCGACGTGTTCGAAGTCACCCCGGTGCTGCTGAAGGAATCGGCCTACGGCATTGGCTGCACTACCTGGGAAGTGATGTGGCGCGTGGTGCTGCCCTATACGCGTGCCGGCGTCATCGGTGGCGTCATGCTTGGCCTGGGCCGCGCGCTGGGCGAAACGATGGCGGTCACGTTCGTGATCGGCAACACCAATATCCTCGACAACGTGTCGCTGTTTTCGCCGGGCAACAGCATTACCTCGGCGCTGGCGAACGAGTTCGCCGAAGCCGGTGCTGGCCTGCATACCGCCGCGCTGATGGAACTGGGCCTGATCCTGTTCTTCATTACGTTCGTGGTGCTCGCACTGTCCAAGCTCCTGCTGCTGCGTCTGGCCAAGAATGAGGGTGGAAAATGAACCAAGCCAGTCAAGCCGTGTCAACTTCGTCCATCCCCGCCGTACGTCCTGACTCGGACGCCGTGCGCACGCGCCTGCAGGGCTCGCGCCGACGCATGAACATGTACGCGCTGACCGCGTCGCTGGCCGCGATGGGTTTCGGCCTGTTCTGGCTGGCATGGATTCTCTGGACCACCATCTCGCTGGGCGTCGGTGGTCTGTCGCTCGACCTGTTCACGCAGATGACGCCGGCCCCGAACACCGCCGGCGGCGGTCTGGCCAACGCCATCTTCGGCAGCTTCGTGCTGGTGGGCATGGCCACGCTGGTCGGCACGCCGCTGGGTATCCTGGCCGGCATCTACCTGGCCGAATATGGCAAGAAGTCGCCGCTGGCCAGTTTGATCCGCTTCATCAACGACATCCTGCTGTCGGCCCCGTCGATCGTGATCGGCCTGTTCGTCTATGCCATCGTGGTGACCCGCATGGGCCATTTCTCGGGCTGGGCCGGTGTCTGCGCGCTGGCACTGCTGCAGGTGCCGATCGTGGTCCGTACCACCGAGAACATGCTGAACCTGGTGCCGAACGCACTGCGTGAAGCAGCCGTTGCGCTTGGCACGCCCAAGTGGAAGATGGTGATGTCGATCACGATCAAGTCGTCGTACGCGGGCATCGTGACCGGCGTGCTGCTGGCCGTGGCCCGTATCGCTGGCGAAACCGCGCCGCTACTGTTCACCGCGCTGTCCAACCAGTTCTGGAGCGCCGACCTGAACAAGCCGATGGCCAACCTGCCGGTGACGATCTTCCGCTTTGCCATGAGCCCGTTCACCGAATGGCAGCAACTGGCATGGGCCGGCGTGTTCCTGATTACGATTGGTGTGCTTGCGCTGAACATCATCGCGCGCATGCTTTTCAAGAAGTAACAATACAAGCGAGACATCAGCATGACCTCTACCGTCATCGATATTCCCGATACCGTGCGCGCCAAGATCGACGTTCGGAACCTGAACTTCTATTACAACCAGTTCCACGCGCTCAAGAACATCAACATGTCGATCCCGGATCGGAAGGTGACCGCCTTCATCGGTCCGTCCGGTTGCGGCAAGTCGACGCTGCTGCGTACGTTCAATAAGATGTACGCGCTGTACCCCGAGCAACGCGCCGAGGGCGAGATCAGCATGGATGGCGAGAATCTGCTGACGAGCAAGCAGGACATTTCGCTGCTGCGCGCCAAGGTCGGCATGGTGTTCCAGAAGCCGACGCCGTTCCCGATGTCGATCTACGACAATATCGCCTTTGGCGTGCGCTTATTCGAGAAGTTATCGCGCTCGGAGATGGATGATCGCGTCGAGTGGGCGCTCTCCAAGGCAGCGCTCTGGAACGAGGCCAAGGACAAGCTGCACCAGTCCGGATATGGCCTGTCCGGTGGCCAGCAGCAACGTCTGTGCATTGCGCGTGGTATTGCGATCCGCCCGGAGGTGCTGCTGCTGGACGAGCCGTGCTCGGCGCTGGACCCGATTTCGACGGGCCGCATCGAAGAACTGATCGCCGAGCTCAAGGACGAGTACACGGTCGTGATCGTGACGCACAACATGCAGCAGGCTGCACGCTGCTCGGACTACACCGCCTACATGTACCTGGGCGAGCTGATCGAGTTCGGCGAGACCGAGAAGATCTTCATCAAGCCGCATCGCAAGGAAACCGAAGACTACATTACCGGCCGCTTCGGTTGATCGAAGCCGGACTGAATTGCAGGACTCGAACATCCACGCTTAGCATACGATTAGCGGCCAGGAGAACACCATGACTGATAAGCACCTGTCGACCCAGTTCGACGCAGACCTCAACGCGATCAACACCAAATTGCTGCAGATGGGTGGTCTGGTCGAGTCCCAGATCGAGCTCGCCATGCGCGCGCTGGCCGACTTCGACGGCGATCTCGCTGATCAGGTCATCACCCGCGAGCAGCAGCTCAACGCGCTCGAAGTCGAGATCGATGCCGATTGCGGCAACATCATCGCGCGCCGCCAGCCCACCGCGCGTGACCTGCGTCTGGTGATGGCGATCTCGAAGACGATCACCAATCTCGAGCGCGCGGGTGACGAGGCCGAGAAGATCGCCAAGCGGACCAAGCACATCATGGAAGATGCCGCGGCCCACACGATCAACTACGCCGAGGTGAAGCTGTCCGGCGAGATGGCCATCACGCTGCTGCGCCAGGCACTGGATGCCTTCGCGCGGCTGGATACCGTGGCCGCCGCGCGCATCGTGAAGGACGACAAGGCCATCGACGAGGAATTCCGGGCCTTCGTGCGCAAGTTGATCACCTACATGATGGAAGACCCGCGCACGATCTCGGTGGCGCTGGATTTCCTGTTCATCGCCAAGGCCGTCGAGCGTATCGGTGACCACGCGAAGAATATTGCAGAGTTCATCATCTACATCGTAAAGGGCACGGACGTGCGTCATGCCTCGCGCGAGGACATGGAGCGCGAAGCGCTAAGCTGATAACGCGCCCGGACTGAGTTTGCGGAGAACAATTACATGCCAAGCAGTATTCTCGTTGTCGAAGACGAACCGGCAATCGCCGAGTTGATTGCCGTCAATCTGCAGCACGCCGGGCACTATCCCATCCGCGCATACAACGCCGAGCAGGCGCTATCGCTGATGAGTGACGTGCTGCCGGATCTCGTGCTGCTGGACTGGATGCTCCCGGGCAAATCGGGTGCCACCTTCGCCAAGGAGCTGCGCAACAACGATCGCACCAAGCAGATCCCGATCATCATGCTCACTGCGCGCAGCGAGGAGCAGGACAAGGTGATGGGCCTGGAAGCTGGCGCGGACGACTATGTGACCAAGCCTTTTTCGCCCAAGGAACTGCTGGCCCGGATCAAGGCGGTATTGCGCCGCCGTGCGCCGCAGCTGACCGACGACGTGGTGGCGATCAACGGCCTGCGTCTTGACCCGGCCACGCACCGCGTTACCGGCCAGGATGATGGTGGTCCGATCAAGCTGGATCTGGGACCGACGGAGTTCCGTTTGCTGCACTTCTTGATGACGCATCCGGAGCGTGTGCATAGTCGTTCACAGTTGCTGGATCAGGTTTGGGGCGACCACGTTTTCGTGGAAGAACGGACCGTGGACGTACACATCAAGCGCCTGCGCGCCGCGCTGACCCCGGGTGGATACAGCAACATGATCGAAACCGTGCGCGGCAGCGGCTATCGCCTGGCGCGATCGCCAAGCCACTGAGCGTAACCGGCCGGCGGCGGTGCGACGAGGGCCCCGTCCGGTCGAACAGGACCATGCCGGCCACGGCTGTTTCGTGGCAAACTCCGTCGCAATGCGACCGCCGCTCGAACTTCCTACCCTCGCATGAATGTCATCTGGGCCCGTTCCGTGGCCATTCTCGTCAGCCTGACGGTCGTCGCCACCGGACTGTACGTCTTTGCCGGCCCTGTCTCCGGTCTGCTGTTCCTCTGCATTGCGCTGTTTCTGCTGCTCGGCTACTACCTGTTCCAGATCAACCGGCTCTGGAAGGTGCTTGATGCGCCCGCATACGGCGAGATTCCCAGCGCACTGGGTCTGTGGGGCGAGGTCTACTATCGCCTGCACCGCCTGGTGAAGCGCTGGCGCACCCAGGTGTTGCAGGTGGAGCAGCAGCACACCCGCTTTATCCAGGCCATCCAGGCATCACCCTATGGCGTGCTGATGCTCGACGACGCCGACCAGATTGAATGGTGCAACGACGTGGCCGAGCAGCATTTCGGCCTTAACGCGAAGCGCGACGTGCGTCAGCGCATCACGCACCTGATTCGGCGCCCGGAGTTCGTGCACTACCTGACGCGCGAACGCTATGACGAGCCCCTGATCATGCGCGATATGGGCGAACACAAACGCAGCAGTACCTCGGTACAGATTCTTCCCTACGGCGAGAATCGCAAGCTCGTGCTGACGCAGGACATCACCAAGGTCGAGAACACCGAGGCGATGCGGCGGGACTTCGTCGCCAATGTCTCCCACGAGTTGAAGACGCCGCTGACCGTGCTGACCGGATTCCTCGAGACCGTTCGCGACCTGCCGGTGTCGGAGGAAGATCGCAAGCGCTACATCGATATGATGCTGGTGCAGTCGATGCGGATGCAGCATATCGTGGAGGATCTTCTGGCGCTGGCCAAGCTGGAATCGGATGTCCAGCCGCCGACGCTCGACCCAGTGGACGTCGGCGGGCTCGCCGCACACCTCGTACATGATGCCGAGGCGTTGTCCCAAGGGCGCCACGACATCCATGCGGAGATCGATACTGCCGTGGTGCTGCGCGGCTCGGAAGGCGAGCTGCTGTCGGCGCTTGGCAATCTGGTGTCGAATGCGGTGCGCTATACCCCGGACGGCGGGCGCATTGCCATCCGTATGACGTACACGGACGGACATTCGGTGTTCTCAGTGAGCGATACGGGGCTGGGGATTGCGCCCGAGCATATCCCGCGCCTGACCGAGCGCTTCTATCGCGTTGATCGCAGCCGCTCACGGGATACCGGCGGCACGGGGCTGGGCTTGGCTATCGTCAAGCACGTCCTGTCGCGTCACCACGCGGATCTGCGAGTGACCAGTGAAGTGGGGCGGGGCAGCACGTTCCGCATCGTGTTCCCGGTGGATCGCAGCGGGTATGAACCTGAATCGGCACAGCCGATGCCGCAACTGGGCGATGCCCCGCGCCACGCCGCCTGACATCAACCGCGCGCTGCTTCAGCGAATCCAATACAAAAAGGCCGCTTCCTATCGGAGAAGCGGCCTTTTTGCTTGCAAGGTGCGCCGTTCAGGTACCGAACCGCGCCAGCAACTCCACCTGGCTTACGCGCTGCTCCTTGGCGCGCGATGGCTTGCGCACATACTCGCCGTCCGATTGCATGATCCACGCCGAGGCGTTGTCGCGCAGATGCACCTGCAGGCCTTCCTTGATCACGCGTGCCTTGAGCGTGCGATCCAGTATCGGGAAGGCCACCTCCACGCGGCGGAACAGGTTGCGGTCCATCCAGTCAGCGCTCGACAGATACAGCACGTCATCACCACCGGCATGGAAGTAGTAGACGCGATGGTGTTCGAGGAAGCGGCCAACAATCGAACGTACCGAAATGTTCTCGGACATCCCTGGCACTCCTGGGCGAAGCGCGCAAACGCCGCGCACGATCAGGTCGATCTTCACGCCGGAACGCGATGCCTTGTACAGCTCTTCGATGATCGTCGGCTCCAGCAGCGCGTTCATCTTCGCGATGATGCGCGCCCGCTTGCCCGCGCGTGCGTTGCGGGCCTCGGCACGGATGTGCTCGACGAGATTGCTGTGCATCGTGAACGGCGACTGCCACAGGTGATTCAGGCGGATCGTACCGGCGGTGCCCGTCAGAAGCTGGAACACGTGATGCGCGTCCTCGCAGATCTTTTCCTCGGCCGTCAGCAGCCCGAAGTCGGTGTACAGCCGGGCCGTGCGCGGATGGTAGTTGCCGGTGCCAAGGTGGACGTAGCGGCGCAGCATGAAGTGCTTCGCTTTGGGCGTGGCCGGCTCGCGGCGCACGATCAGCAGCATCTTGGCATGGCACTTGTGGCCGACCACGCCATACACGACGTGGGCGCCAACCGATTCCAGCCGTTCGGCCCAGTTGATGTTGGTTTCCTCGTCGAACCGCGCCAGCAGTTCCACCACCACCGTCACTTCCTTGCCATTGCGGGCGGCGGTCATGAGCGCTTCCATCACCGCAGATTCGTTTCCGGTCCGGTAGACAGTCTGCTTGATCGCCACGACGTTTGGGTCGTTGGCGGCAAGCTGCAGCAGGTCGAGCACAGACGAGAAGCTCTCGTACGGATGATGCAGCAGCACATCGCGCTGACGGATCACGTCGAACATGTTGGAACCCGCTGGAAGTGCCTTGACCGCTGCCGGGACATGGGGCGGGTACTTGAGGGTAGGGCGGTCCACCATGTCGGGAATCTGCATCAACCGCGCAAGGTTTACCGGACCGCTCACGCGGTACAGATCCTGTTCGGTCAGGCCAGACTCGAGCAGCAGCCGGCGCGTCAGCGCGGGCGGCGTGTCGGACGACACTTCGAGGCGGACCATATCGCCGAAGTGACGTGTCGGCAGTTCGCCCTGGAGGGCTTCGCGCAGATCGGTAATGTCGTCTTCGGACACGAACAGGTCCGAATTACGCGTTACGCGGAACTGATAGCAGCCTTCTACCTCGATTGCGGGGAACAGCTCATGCACAAATGCCTGCATGAACGACGACAGCATCACGAACCCGTACGGGTATCCCGAAAGCTGCTCGGGCATGCGCACCACGCGCGGCAGCGCGCGCGGGGCCTGCACGATGGCGAGATCGGCATCACGTCCGAACGCGTCCTTGCCGGACAGTTCGATCACGAAATTCAAGCTCTTGTTGAGCACGCGCGGGAACGGGTGGGCAGGGTCGAGCGCGATGGGCGTGAGCACCGGGCCCAGCTCGCGCACGAAGAAATCGCGCGCCCAGGCGCGCTGCTGCTCGGTCCAGGTGCTGGTCAGGTGGAAGAACACACCTTCCTGCTCCAGCGCGGGGAAAATCACGTTCTGCAGCATGTCATACTGCGAGGCAACCAGTCGCTGGGTGCGCTCGGTGACAAGCTGGTAGGTTTGCAGGAATGAGAGACCGTCGGGCGTGAGGCCCGATGCGTTTTCCCGCATCTGTTCCTTCAGACCCGCCATCCGGATCTCAAAGAATTCGTCCAGGTTGCTGGATACGATACAGATGAACTTCAGCCTTTCCAGCAGGGGAACATTAGGGTCGGCGGCCTGCGCGAGTACGCGCGCATTGAACTCCAGAATGCCCAACTCGCGATTGAGAAGCGTGCCGGGCGGCGTCGTCGACATGTCTATGACCTTATTTTGGCGATGTGGCGACTTTTTCATAGAATCGTGTCAGTTTAATGACACTTTGATTTTGTCATGATGCGGACATGGCTACGACATAATCTTACGAGTTTGGCTCACCAGAGCCTAGCTCGCGCTTGACAGACGCAATGACACAGACTCCCCGCTTGCTGGCCGCCGTCGACATGGGCTCCAACAGCTTCCGCCTGATGATTGGGCGGGTGGATGAAACCCCCACGGCTTCCGGCCCCGCCAGCCAGATCTTCCAGGTCGACGCACTCCGTGAGCCGGTTCGCCTGGCCGCCGGCCTGACCCCCGACAAGTATCTGGATCAGCCGGCCCGCCGCCGCGGTATCGAGGCCCTGCGACGCTTCGGTGACCGCCTGCGTGACTTCTCTCCCGACCAGGTACGCGCCGTGGCGACGAATACGCTGCGCGTGGCCAAGAATGCCTCTGAATTCCTGATCGAGGCCGAGGCGGCGCTTGGGTTCCCCATCGAAGTCATTGCCGGCCGGGAAGAGGCGCGACTGATCTACCTGGGCGCCTCGCACGACGCACCCGCCTGCCAGGGCAACCGGCTCGTCGTCGATATCGGCGGCGGCTCCACCGAGTTCATCATCGGTAGCGGCTACCAGTCGAAGTTGATGGAAAGTCTCTACATCGGTTGCGTGTCTCACAGCCGCCAGTTCTTTCCAAGCGGCAACGTCGATGAATACGCAATGAAGCAGGCCGAGCTTGCCGCGCGTCGCGAGATCCAGGTGCTGGTCCGCCAGTATCGGGCCGCAGGCTGGCAGCAGGCGGTGGGCTCGTCAGGCACGGCGCGGGCGTTGGCCGAGCTGATCGAGCTGAACGGCATGAACGACAGCGCGTCCGAGCATGGCATCACGCGTGAAGGTCTGGAGCGGCTAAAGCGCGCGCTGGTTAAGGCCGAGAACGCCAACCGCGTGAAGCTCGCCGGCCTCAAGGCAGACCGCATTCCCGTGCTACCTGGCGGATTGTCGATCATGCTTGGCGTGTTCGCGGAGCTCGATCTCGACCGTATGGACGTGACCGATGGCGCGTTGCGGCTCGGTGTGTTGTACGACCTGCTCGGCCGCAGTCATCACGAGGATATGCGCACGGTCACCGTGGATCAGTTCATGCGCCGCTACGGCGTCGATCGCGCGCAGGCGGGCCGGGTAGGGGTGGCCGCACGCGACCTGCTTTCGCAGTTTCCCGATCCGCCCAACGAACGTCGCTCCGATAACCTGGCACTGCTGGGCTGGGCCGCAAGCCTGCACGAGATCGGCATGACGATCTCGCACAGCGGCTATCACAAGCACTCGGCCTACATCGCGACGCATGCTGACATGCCGGGGTTCTCGAAGACCGATCAGGCGCGTCTTGCCACGCTGCTGCTCGGACACGCGAGCAAGCTCAGCAAGCTCTCGGGCAGCGGAAAGTTTCTCGACTGGCGCATGCTGTTCAGCCTTCGACTCGCTTTCGTGTTGTGCCGTCGGCGTGCCGATGTGAAGCTGCCCGAGATTCAGGTTGGCCAGCGCTCCGACGAACTCGACGAAGGGTTTGAAGTACGGTTGCCGAAGTCGTGGATCGACATGAATCCGCTCGTCGAATACAGCCTGGCGCAGGAGGCGGATGAGTGGGAGCGCATCGGCAAGCGGTACAAGGTGGTCTACGTCTAAGGTGCGTCTGACTGGGAGCCATCTCGGGCCTCAGATTGACGTGGCCTGCGATGCAAAACGGCGACTCCAGGGAATCGCCGTTTTGTTTGCCAGGTCAGAGGATCTGCCGATCCGACCTGGGATCAGTCGCGATTCAGGCCCAGGAAATGGCGTGCATAACGCGGATTCATGTCGCGCACGCGCAACAGCGTCAGGAAATCGGCCACGTTGAAATCGGGATCCCAGGCGGGCAGGCCACAGATCTTCGCGCCCAGGCGCAGGTAACCCTTAATCAGCGCTGGCGGTTCGACGTCCAGCGTCTGGTTCAGGTCTTCCACCGGCAGCGGTACCCGCGGGAAGGCGTGGTACTCGATCGGCGCCAGCGATTTTTCCGCGAACAGGCGATAGAGGCTCGCAGCGTAGTGGCCGCCATCGCTCATCGGCACGCTGGCGCAGCCCAGCATGGTTTCGAGGTTGTAGCGTTGCAGGTACTCGCCGAGCCCGCCCCACAGCGCCATGATGACGCTGCCCGAGCGATAGTCGCGGTGCACGCAGGAGCGGCCCAGTTCGAGCATCTTGGGGCGCAGGTGCGAGAGACGAACCAGATCGAACTCCGATTCGGCATACAGGCAGCCGATGCGCTTGGCCTGATGCGGTGGCAGCACGCGATAGGTGCCCACCACCCTCAGCGTCTCCTGATCACGAACGATCAGGTGGTCGCAGTAGGCGTCGAACATGTCGACATCGGTTTCAGTGGCTGACGATTGCAGTCGCGCGCCCATTTCCTCGGCAAAGACCTTGTAGCGTAGGCGCTGGGCTTCGGCTACTTCGTCCTGGTGACGCGCCCACGCCACGCTGAAAGCAGGCGTTGCAACTTGTGCTTCGGTTTGGCGTTGTGCTGGCTGACGAGGAAGACGCCTCCGCGCCGACTGGCCGGTCAGGCCAGTGGGCAAGGAGTCGAAGAGCGGCTGGGTAGGCGTCGGAAGGTCTCGCATCAGGTGTGTCCTTTCGGTGACGAAACGGCTTTGAAACAATGTAGAGATGCCGGGTGACAGCGCCGTGAATTGATGGTGACGCTTCAGTGACGGCCACGCGCCTGCGCGCGGTACATTGATTGCTGAGGCCCCAACCTTAGGTGAGGAGCCGTTTCGCGGCTATCGCCGATATCCGAAATGTGAGCGTCCAGATGGAAGACGTGACAAGCAACTGTTCAGTTGCGGGTGTCGGAATTGGAGTGGGTGCTAGAGGAGATCGGGCGGGATCACCGCGCGCAACACGACCTGCGCTTCGCTTTCGCGGGTGCGGGCAGTCAGCCACCAGATGCCGCTCTTCTTGACGCTCCAGTTGATCTCCTGCCCGGCCAGCAGCAGGCTGGCTAGTTGGCCGATCCAGGGCTGGTGTCCCACGACGACGGTGTATTCGTGCCCCTGGGGCCAATCGATCGCCGCAAGCACGGCGCCGACATCCGCCCCTGGGGCGAGCTCATCGAGGATCTCGGCCTTGCCCGTCAGTGCGGCCGCCGTTTCCCGGGTACGCAGCGCCGGACTGCAGACAACCCGATAGTCGGCCGGCAGACGGGCGCGCAGCCACGCGGCCGATGATTCGGCCTGCTTGCGTCCGCGGCGGGTCAATGGTCGCTGAAGGTCGGCCGAGCGTGAGATGCTCAGTACGTCGGGCAGGTCTTCCGCCTCGGCGTGGCGCCACAGAATCAGGTTCATGTTCGGGGCAGGGGCTTCGTACGAGCCTTGAGTATGGTGAAGCGGGCTGCCGCCATCAAGGTGGAGGTCGCCGAAAACAAAAACGGGCTATCCGGCGGGATTGCCCCCGGATAGCCCGTCAGTGTCCGTAGCGGCCGTGTCAGCCGCGTGACAGGATCGAACTCAGGATTTGTGGCGGAAATTGATGCGGCCCTTGGTCAGGTCGTAGGGCGACATTTCCAGGGTCACGCGGTCGCCTGCCAGGATACGGATGCGGTGCTTCTGCATCTTGCCGGAGGCGTATGCCCAGATTTCCACGCCGTTTTCCAGCGTGACGCGATAACGGTTGTCGGGCAGGGCTTCCGACACCACGCCGCCAAATTCAATGAGTTCTTCCTTAGCCAATCTGTTTTCCTTTGCGGCAGCACCCTAGGCTGCATGAGTTAAAGGGATCGAGGGGACCCTGAGGACGTTCACCCGCGGGCGTGCCACAACGGCGCGACCGTGTGCGTCACGGGGAAAGGCGGGCAATGTGTTTCCGGGTCTGACCGGTCCCAACTCCCCCGATGTGGGGTGTGGAGGCCAAATGTTCCAGTGCGCCTGGCGGCGCCGACCCGGTTACAGGGCATGCTCAGATACCCCAAACTGACGCGGGATTATAGCACGATCGCAGGCGCAGCATCGGACGCGGAGGATCGTACGTCGTCAGCTACCTGGGATCGTGTTGCGGCGCGACATCGGCGTATCAAATGACCGAAGCGCTGCAAGCAGCTGATTGTGCAGTGCAGGTTCCATTTTGAGTCGCTGCTTTTGCGTCTTCTGACGCGCAACGTACTACGGCTTCCGGACCAGCCAGCGTGCCAGCACGACCGCGGCAGCAAAGCCGACCATGATGATGGCCTCCTCGTATTGCGGCAGTTGTCGGGCCAGCAGGCCGACCAGAGCAACGCAGATCAGTACAGAGACGATGGCCTTTACGTAACGCATGGTGCACTTTATTGGGTTGGTTCCTGCGTATGGTACTGCGCGGGCAGGAGCAATGCAGCAGCGTCCGTACGGCGCTGCGCGTGCTCGGACACGACATCAACGATATGGGGAGCCTTATGACAGGCTAGAGACGGGCAAGAAAAAACGGCCTACGCCGTGAGGCGTAAGCCGTTCAATCTTCTGCCTAAAACTGCCTGCAAATATGGTCGGAGCGATAGGATTCGAACCTACGACCCTCTGATCCCAAATCAGATGCGCTACCAGGCTGCGCTACGCTCCGGAGCCGGCGATTCTATCGCGGTGTTGGCCGCCAGGTCAATTGTGCCGTGAAAGATATTCTAACCGGCGCGTCGTCGGTTGCCCGATGTGCCGGTTGATTCTCTGGCCACGCACCCTGCTTCAGGCGGGTTCGGTTTTGGCTTGACTTGGTGCGGCGCGCTGACATAATCCGCACACCGTAACGGTCCGACCTGGCGCTTCGCGCCCGGCATTGCAGTATTCACACGGACCTGGTCCCGACTATCACAACTATGGCGAGACAGCCCCGCAAGCGATGCGATTGGGCTGGGGCACGCCTGAGCCATGCCCGGCCCGGCACGCTGTGCCACGGCACCCGGGCAGCCGGACCTGCGGAAAACAAAATATGACGGCTTGTCGCGGGCCGGAATCAGAAGGTGCGCCATTGCCGTGCGGAGCATGACGACACCTTTGGAACGGGAATTGAGATGTTTCAGTCGCAGGTGGTGGTGCTGATCGCAGGCTTGATAGCGCTGCAGATGGCGATCGTCTGTGCCGTGTTGCGGCGCTCTGCGGGTATGGAGCGTAGCGGGCTCACGTCGTGGGCGCTCGGCGATCTGTTGGTGACCCTGGCCGTGGTCCTTCAGGCCGCGCACGCATACCGGCCAGAGTGGCCGCTGGCGGTGCTCCCTGAGTTCGCCCTGACCGCGGGACTGTCGATGATGGTCTACGGCACACGGCATTTCGCGGGCAAGCGTGGTCGTGGCGTGGTGCTTGGTGTGCTGAACCTCCCCGGGTTGGCCGCGCTGACGATTTATGCGGCCGGCGGGCTTGCCGAAATGGGCCTGGGGCATGTGCCGACCGGCACACTCGCCTGGCTCGGGCTCGCCACGGCGTCGATCCAGACCCTGCTGCTACTGGAAATTGCCCGGATCACGGTTGCCCTGGTGCCGCTCAAGCGCGGCACGGGTCGGCTGGCAGCACTCTCGTTATCTGTCCTGTCCCTTGGTTGCGCAGTACTGGCTGGCGCGGAGGCCTGGCCGATGTTCGCCGCGCTCATGGACGGCCACGTGCAGCCGCTGGTTGATCGTCACGAAAGCATGACTGTCTGGTTCGTGTTCGGCGTGATGGGGCTGGCCGTCAGCTTCGCGCTGATGGCCCATGACCGTCTGCGCCAGATCATCGAACGTCGCGCGCGGCACGACGACCTAACCGATGTGCTATCTCGTGGCGCATTCTGGGAAGAACTCGAACTTGCCTGCAAGCAGGCGGAGCGCTCGCGCAAGCCACTTACCGTGGCGTTCATGGACCTGGACCACTTCAAGGCCATCAACGATCTCTATGGACACCTGGCTGGAGACAGCGTGCTGCGCCATTTCGCGGGACTGCTGCGCAAGGTGGCGGCGCCGGACTCGGTGATCGGCCGTCTCGGCGGCGAGGAATTCGCGATCGTGATGCCTGCCACCGGACTGGAGACGGGCCGCGCCATCAGCGTCCGACTCAGCGCACTGGTGCGGGCGACACCGTGCCCGTCCGAGCCAGACCCAATCGCCTACACGGTTAGCATCGGGATGGCGGAATGGCAGTTGGGCGAAAACGCCGACGCGGTCATGCGTCGTTCGGATCGCGCGCTCTATGACGCCAAACAGATGGGCCGGAACTGCGTTTCCTCGCACGATGCGGAGGAGTTCACCGGAATGCCGCGTCGCCCACGCGTGCGCGAACGCGAACCTTCGTAAAGCAGACGATGTGTCCTGTGCGCGGCATTCGTGCTGCGGTAGAATGCACGCCTTGCCGCAATGGCAAGGCCGCGCCGCCCTTAGCTCAGTTGGATAGAGCACTCGCCTTCTAAGCGAGCGGTCAGAGGTTCGAATCCTCTAGGGCGGGCCAAGAATTCCAGGTTTGGAGACCGTTCGATGGAGAGCGGATCGCCAGCCAAGGCCTGCACTTCTACAGCCTCTCTGGCGTCCCTGGAGCTTCCATGCACCTGATGACACGCCGCGCACGCGATGCTGCGCACTGTGCCGACGTCCTATCCCTCCAGGTAGCGTGTGTTTCCGACATCCGACATTTGGCGTCGGCGGCCCCAACGTTTTGACGTCGGGGCCGCGCCAGCCAAGAAGCGTTAGTAACGTGCGTCGGCCGGCTTCTTGTCGTTGGGCCAATCCTTGACCTTGGCCGCGAAGTCTGGCCGGGGCATGTGGGTGAAGTACTCGGCGACATCCACGGCTTCCTGATCGGTCAACCCGCCCTGGCCCAAGGGGAACCCGTTATGGAAAGCGATGGGCATGTTGCGCTTGACGAAGGCCGCTGCCGTATAGGTTCGCGCCATACCCGCACCGATGTTGAAGGACTCGTCGCCCCACAGCGGCGGATAGACCCACTTGCCGTTGGCATTCTTGATGCCTTCGCCGCCGTCACCGTGGCATAGCGCGCACTGGACTGCGTAGATTTTCTTGCCGTTTTCCACGTTCGGTACCAGGCGGCGGTCGATCTTGCCGACACCGCGGCCTTCGACCTTGTCCTCTGGCTTGGTCTCGCGTTTCATCCAGTCGAAGTAAGCGACCATCGCCTTGAGTTCCTCGGAGTCGAGCGGCAGCGGCTTGCCGTTCATCGATCGCAGGAAGCAACCGTTGATACGGTCTGCCAGCGTGATGACCCGGCCGGCCCGCGGCGCGTAGCTCGGGAAGAACGCGGACACACCAACATACGGCGAGCCATCCGCGACGGTCCCGGCATTCAGGTGGCAACTCGCGCAGTTCAGCGCATTGCCCACATTCCTGGGCAGCATCTCGTGCGTGTTGATGTTCAGCCGGGCACCAAGAACCAGCTGTGTGGCGTTGGACTCCTTCAAGATGTTGGCGATGCGCGGGGTTTCGAACTTGCTGTCGTCAAGCTTACGGACGTCGAGTTGCTTGCGCATACTCCGCACCGTGGCTGCCGCGATCGGCTTGGCTGTGTCGTTGCCCCAGCTTCTGCGGGTGAAGTTCAGGATCTCGGCAATTTCCTGGTCGCTCAGGCGGGCGAATGCCGGCATGCTCAGGACGCGGGCATTGTCGGCAGTCTGGGCGGAACGCCAGCCCGTCAGCGTGATGTGAACGAGCGTCGAGGGGTCGTCGGACATCAGTACCGGGTTGCCCGCAAGCGCCGGGAACACGCCTGACACCCCGGCACCATCCGAGCGATGGCAATCGGTGCAGAACTGCAGGTATCCCAATCCACCGCGCGAGGTATAGAGGTCGACGGGCGCTCCAGATGCGGTGGCCGGTACAACGTCCGGTGCGGCCTTTGACGCGCGCGGCGCGATGGCGGGCGCTGGCCCCTGCGCGACCTGCATCGGCTTGTCATGCCCCGCAGCCGGTAGCGATTTGAGATAGACGCCGATGGCCTTCAGATCGCCATCCGTCATGTACTGGGTACTGTGCTGCACCACGTCGACCATGTTTCCCGACACCGTGCCATGCCGGTTGCGCCCGGTCCTAAGAATTTCGGCGGTGTCTTCAGGCGTCCACAGGCTGCGCAGGCTCAGTGCGCGCCATCCCTCCACGGTCTCTCCCGCGAGGAAAAATTTGCCCGTGCTGCCAGCATCGGACATGGTCTTCTCCTGGAAGCCAATGCCGCGAGGCGTATGGCATGCGCCGCAGTGTCCGAGCCCTTGCACGATATAGGCGCCGCGGTTCCATTCCGCGTTCTGCTTTGCATTGGGCTGGAAGGGCTTTGCGTCCAGGAACAGCCAATTCCAGACTGCCAATCCCCAGCGCTGGTTGAAAGGGAATGACATCCCCAACGGCTGATTGGCTTGGCGGACTGGCTTCACGCCGTGCATCAGGTATGCGTACAGCGCCTGCATGTCCTCCTGCGTGAGCTTGGCATAGGAGGGATACGGCATGGCCGGATACAGGTTGTGGCCGTCGGCGGCCACGCCCTTGCGCATCGCACGGTCGAACTGCGCGAAGCTGTATCGGCCGATCCCGGTTTCGGGGTCGGGTGTGATGTTGGTCGAATGCAGCGTGCCGAATGGCGTCTCCAGCGCAAGCCCGCCTGCCATCGGTCTGGACTTGTCGGTGCCGGTGTGACAGGCGACACAATCGCCTAGCCGCGCTACGTATCGGCCCCGTTCGACTTGCTTCCGAGTCGCTGCATCCAGGCTGGCAGCGTAGTTCGCCGGCAAGTCGTCGATGACCTGGGGATGGGTCGCATTTGGCGAAGGTGCGGGCTCGGTTTGTGCCAGGGCATATGTCGCCCCGATGGCCGTCAGCAAGGCCAATCCGCCTTGCAGGGCCTTTCGAATGGTGATCGCGGGAATTCTCATTATTGTGTGCGGTAGGAACGGAACCCCATGAGGTTCCGCGTGTTTTATGCCCTTGATGTCCAAAGGGTTTTGTCAGTGCATGGTCGCGCCAACACCCCGCACATGGAGTTGACGTAGATCAATCATTTGGTGATGTGGAAGTAACTCTCGGTGCGCTTACCGATCCCATCGGCGGGCAATCGCTCGCAGTCGTTGTCTGTGCGATCTGGATAGTTCGGTGTGCGCAAGCGCGTCGCGCTTGCCGGGTGTCGAGGTGGAGTCCGGAAGAGGGCGATCTGCCGCGCTCGCCAGCATCAAGCGTCATCTGCTGACCGCCTGAGAATCTCGGGTCGAAGGTATTGAAGGCTCAGGACAATGCCATCCCAGTCGACGTCCTTGTCGAGGCTGGCCTCGATGGACGGGATGCTCTCAGCCAGGTTTGTGAGTTGCGAGGACTGGAGTAGTGTCCCTTTTAGACGATGGAGATGATGTCTGGTCATGACAATGTCTCGCGCCCGCGCGGCGGCATCGAGCGCTGCAAGTTCGAGCTGCGCGTATTCCGCCATGGTCTTGGTACGTTCCAAATGGCTGGAATGGCTGGCGTTGAGTGCGTTCAGTGCGTCGGTAGCAGTCGCCCCGATCGCGCCAGTCGCGTGGCAATCCGGAATCCACAGGTGCAATGTTTCCTGCAATCCCTGCAGATTGATCGGTTTGGCTAGAACGCAATCGATGCCCGCATCCAGCGAACGCAATGCCTGTTCCGGCCCGGCTTCGGCCGTCACGGCGATGATTGGTGTGGGTTGCGAATGCGTCGAGTCCTCCCGGGCGCGCATTTGCTTTGCGACTGTGAAGCCGTCGACGTCCGGCAAGTGAAGGTCCAGCAGAATGGCGGCAAACGATCGAGTCGAGAACAGGTCGATGGCCTGGGCGCCGGCTTCCGCAAGCACCGGGTCATACCCAAGCGCGCGCAACTGCTCCATGAGCACCAACTGGTTGGCCGGCGTGTCTTCAACGACCAGAATCGCCCCGGAGACGCTTGCTGCCACCTGTGGCGAGGGGGGCAAGGCGGTCTCGTCGTGTGTGTCGGCAATCGTCGTTTCCAGCGAAAACTCGACCGTCGTACCCTGCCCGAGGGTGCTCCAGATCGAGATGCTTCCCCCCATGGCTTCCACGAGCTTCTTGCAGATGGAGAGGCCAAGGCCACTGCTACCCGTTTGGCGTTGACGGGCGTTCCCCACCTGGCTGAAGGGCTGAAACAGCCTTGGTTGATCCTCTGGCGTAATACCGATGCCCGTGTCGCTCACGCGGATCGCCAGCGTGACGCGTTCCGACGATCGCTCTGACCGGGACAGCCGGACGTCGACCGTGACGGTACCCTGCTCGGTGAACTTGATCGCATTTGCCACGAGATTGCCCAGCACCTGGCGTACGCGATTACCGTCCAGGTTGATGGTGTGACCGCCAGACTGGTCGTTCAGCTGGAGCGCAATGCCCTTGCGATCGGCGATGGCTTCGAAGCCATCGAGCACCGAGCGGACGAGGTCGTTCACATGCAGCGCCGAGGGCTTCACGAGGATCTTCCCGGTACTGATGCTTGAATAGTCCAGGACGTTATTGAGTACCGCGAGCAACGAGTCGGCGCTTTCTCGAGCCCGATGAAGAAGTTCTCGTCTTGGCGTGTTGTTGTCTTCCCGATCGAGTAACTCCAGCGCGCCCACGACCGCACTAATGGGCGTCCGTATCTCATGGCTCATGATGGCCAGGAACTCGGATTTCACCTTCTCGCTCTTCAAGGCATTGGCGCGGGCACGCATCGCCTGGTAGACGGAAACGCCCAGTGATATCAGGACGATCAGGAAAAGCACAATCGTGGCGCCGTAGTAGTGCCAGAGTGCCTTGAGCGATGGCTGAAGGTAATCCGCGCCCTCCAGCCAGTTCTGATAGAGCTGGTCGGTTTCCCCGGCGCTGAGCGATGCCAGCGCCTGATTCATCAGGGAGAGCAGCGGCGCGGAATCCTGGCGGACAGCCATGCGCAGCACCAGCGGCAGCTCGGCGATGGTCCCCGCGATATGAAGCGTCTTGTCGTACTGCAGCCGGATGAGCGGATGAAGTACCGCGCTCGGCCCGACAGCGGCGGCAGCCTTGCCGTCACGAACTGCCGCCAATGCCATGCTGTCGCTCGGCTCCGGGAGTATCCGCGTGCAAGGCAACGGGTGACCTTCGAACCATTGGTGATAGGCGCCGCCTTCCTTGACGGCTACGGTAATGCAGCCCAGGCTCGACAGATCGAAGTAGTTCTTGTCCCGCGCCTTTGCGACAACCAGTGTCGTGCCAACGTAGTAAGGACGTGTCAGCGCAATCCGTGTTCCGGCGGACTTGGGTAACTGGAAGTCGGGCACGGCGGGCAGCACGTCCACCTCGCCGTCCAGAAGCTTGCGCACGGATTCCGACCATGACTTCGTGGGCACCAGTTGCACCGTCAGGCCAAGCCGATCGGCAATGGCATGGACATAGGCGATGCTGAGCCCGTGGGCGGTTCCGTTCTCGACATACTCGAGCGGCTGCCAGTAGGGGTCCACAGCGATACGCAGGACGTGGTGCTCCTTCAGCCATGCTTCCTCCGTCGCTCCCCAGGAACCTTGCGCCATGGCGCGGGCGTACGGAATGAAGCCGGCCAGGACAGCCAGGATCAGGAGCAGTGCCCGTTTCATGATGCGTGGGGATTCGGTGCCGACATCGATATCTTCGTCCTGGGTTGCGGGCAAGTCGCTGGGCGTAGGTCAGATAAGGTGGCGCACCTTGAACAGGTCGTTGTCGGAGCGGATCCCCAGCTTGCGGAGCGCCGACTGCTTGTGGCCGCTCACCGTCTTCTTGCTGCGCGAGAATTTCGCGGCGATTTCGTTGACCGTCATCCCGTCCAGAAAGCACCTGAGCACCTCGCGTTCCTTTTCGGTCAGCGCGGCGGTGAGGCCCCCCGAGCCCGGCGCGCCTTCCCCCTGTTCCTTGCCGAACACGGAAAGCGAGGCAACCTGGGCTGGGATGTGGCTTGACCCCCGGAGTATCTTGGCGATAGCCGCCGTGATGTCGGCAATCGAGCCGTTCTTGATGCAGTACCCATCGGCCCCCGCCTTCATTGCCAGGGCGATGGTGACGGGGCTGTCGTGGGCAGATAGAACGAGGATCTTGATGCCCGGATACTGTCGCCGGATCATCCGGATAACGCCGATGCCGTCCGCATCCGAAGGCTCTAGCGCATAGTCGATGATCACCAGATCGGGCGCCTTGTTCCTGAGCGCCTGCACGAAATCCCTGCTGCGGGTGAATGTCCCGAGAATTGCGAATGCAGAGTTCTGCTGCAGTACCCGGACGATACCCTGATGAACAATTTCGTGGTCATCCAGGACCATGATCGAAATGGGCATTTTGCGGTTTCCAAGACGTATCGCAGGCGCTGAATTATAAGCCTTGCAGCAATCGCGCCCGAGGCGTCACACGTTATCGGCGTCTTGCCGGAACCACTCCAGGACCTGCTCGTGCTCGCGTTGCTGCTCGCGTGTCGGGATGGCCGCGGGCTCGGATGCGCAGCGGTATCCCGTCCGGATGAATGCGTGGGAATCGCTCACGCAGGCGGACGAACGATACTCGCGGTAGATGTAGTCGCCGTTTTCCTCGACAACATCGTCCGGCAACGCTCTGCTGATCGGGGCGCGGTCAGCCGTGGCGTGGCGCATGAAGTCCGTCCAGATCGGCAGTGCAAGCGTCCCACCCGTGACCGCCCCGAGGCTGCGGAACTGGTCATGGCCTACCCATACGGTGGTCGCCAGCCCCGTCGCGTATCCGGCGAACCATGCGTCCCTGGCATCGTTCGAGGTCCCCGTCTTGCCGGCAGCGTCGGCCTTGTCGATATGGGCCGCCGCGCGACCGGTGCCTTTCCGAACCACATCGCGAAGCAGCGAGTCCATGATGAACGCGTTGCGTGGGGAGATGATCTGTTTGCGCTCGATGTCTCCGGCCGATGTGTAGAGCTCCTGGTCACCGCGCTGCACGATCCGGGCGATCAGGCGCGGCTGCACGAGATAGCCGCCGTTGGAGAAGACGGCGTACGCCTGCGTCAATTGCATCGGCGTCACGCTGCCGGCGCCCAGCGCCAGGGGGAAACTGCCGGGATTCAGGTCTGGCGCGAAGCCGAATCGCAGCGCGAAATCCCGCACGTAATCGATACCGGAAGCCTGCGTCAGCCCCACCGTCACCAGGTTCTTGGAGCGGACAAGCCCCTCGCGTGCCGTGATGAAGCCGTCGTAGCGGCCGCCGTAGTTCTTGGGCCGCCAGGGCCGGGCACCGGTGACGGTCGAGTCCAGTACCCGCTGACTGTCGTCCACCATGGTTCCCGGAAAGTAGCCTTTTTCGAGAGAGGCGGAGTAGACAAAGGGTTTGAAGCAGGAGCCCGGCTGGCGCAACGCCTGCACGGCGTGATCAAACTTGCCGCGATGGAAGTCATAGCCACCCACCCACGCCACGACATCGCCGCTGACGGAATCGATGGAAACCAGCGCGCCCTCCATGTCGGGCGCTTGCCCGATCTCCCATTTGCCACCCAGGCTTGCCATGGTGACAACCGTGCCGCGCGTCAGCGGCGTCGCGGCATACGCGGGTGCTTGCGCACGAAGGGTCGTGCCATCGCGCGTCTTGACCGTCAGGCGGCCGCTGCGATCGGCCGTGGCGGTGACGACGGCCGTGGTGAGGCCGTCCCGATCCGGATAGTCGTCAAGCCCCGATGCTGGCGCATTGCCGTCGATGGCCACCCGTCCCAGCGGGATATAGCGTCGTCTTTGCTGGGCGCGAAGCAGGCCGTCATGCAGGGCATCGTAAGCGGCTGCCTGCGTGGCGGTTTGAATGGTTAGCGTCACGTCCAGGCCATCGCGATAGGCGCGTTCACCGTACTGGTCCACGACCAGTTGGCGTGCGCGCTCCACCGGAAAGGCAAATGCCGGGTCGATGGCATAGCTACGTGGCTTCAGCCGAAGCGGTTCATCCAATGCGGATGCGTACTGTTCGTCGCCCAGATATCCAAGCTCGTGCATGCGCGCGAGGATGTACCGCTGGCGTACGCGGGCACGCTCCGGGTTGACCGTCGGGTTGAATGCGGACGGTGCTTTGGGGAGGCCCGCGAGCAGGGCGGCTTCCGCTGGGGTCAACTGGTCGAGTGACTTGTCGAAATAGATGCTCGCCGCGGCAGCAAATCCGTATGCGCGCTCGCCCAGATAGATCTGGTTCATATAGACCTCAAGCAGCCGTTGCTTGCTGAACTGCTGCTCCAGCTTGAAGGCCAGAAGAACTTCGCGCAGCTTCCGGTCGTAAGTCTTCTCGCTGGACAGGTACAGGCGGCGCGCTACCTGCATGGTGATGGTGCTGGCCCCCTGCGCGTGCCGGCCCGATGCGAAGTTGGCCCATGCAGCGCGGAACAATCCCGAGAAGTCCACGCCACCGTGTTCGTAGAACCGCGCATCTTCGATCGCCAGCAGGCTCTGCTGCACGACGATCGGAATTCTGGAAAGCGGGACGATCTCCCGGCGCTCGTCGCCATACTCGGCCAGGAGGATGCCATCCTGAGAATAAATGCGCAGCGGCCTGTCTGGCTTGAACGCGGCAAGGCTATTGACGTCCGGGAGCGACAGCCATGCCTGATAGACGTGCCAGGCACCGAAGGCCATTCCCAGCGCGATAAGGAGACCGGCAAGCGCGCCCAGGCAGGTTGCAATCCGGGCCCGTCCGGGAGTGTTGGTGGTTTCCGGCTTTGACTCTGTTGGCATCGCTGAAGGCTGGGCACGCGTGGATCGCCGCGCGCCGGTATATCCTGAGGGTGGCTGTGACCATCAGTCTGTCGGACGGTTTCCGGACTGCATACAAGACTGGTCTGGAATTGGCCCGAACCGAAACTCAACGTGCGATGTTGGCCTCGGCCGGTGGGGCATCTGGAACCACATGCCGCAATTGCATGGCACGCGAGACGATTTGCGCGAAGATTGGCGCTGCGACTTTGCCGCCGAAGTGGCTGCCTTCGCTGGGATCCTCGACGCTGACCACGACGGCGATCTCGGGCGCGGACAGGGGTGCCACGCCGGCAAACGACGCGCGGTAGCGCTTCTTGTCGTATCCACGCCCCGGGACGTGCAGGTAGGCCGTGCCGGTCTTGCCGCCGACGCGGTACTCGTTCACGCGGGCTTGTCGGCCTGACCCTCCGGCACCGGTCACGCGTTCGAGCATGGCCAGCACGGCCTCCGCGGTTGCTGGCGTCAGGACCTGCGTGCCGCGCGTCTCGCTTCCTGCTGGCCGCCGTTCGAGGGTAAGGGGGATAAGCTGGCCGCGATTGCCGATCGCCGCATATGCCTGCGCGATCTGTAGCGCGGAGGCGGTCAGCCCGTATCCATATGCCATGGTCGCCTGGGTAATCGGCGTCATCCCCCGCGCGCTATGCATGCGACCACTACCCAGGCCGGGAAATGGGAAGGAGTCAGCCTTTCGCCCAAAGCCGAGCGCGTGCATGTGCGTCCACAGTTCGTCCGGCGAGAGGCGGGAGACGATTTTCACCATGCCGATGTTGCTCGATTTCTCGATAACGCCCGCGACCGATAGCTGGCCGAAGTTCCGGACGTCTGTGATCTTCGCGCCGGCAAAATCGAATCTGCCGTTCGTCTCGATCAACGTGTCTGGTGCAACGCGCTTCAGTTCCAGCGCACCCGCGACGATCAGCGGCTTGATGATGCTGCCTGGCTCGAAGGCGTCGATCAGCGCCGCAGCGCGACGTTTGCTGCTATCGGCGTGCCAGCTTGCGGCGGCGAGGATCTCGCCGGTCTTGACGTCAGTGACCACGGCAAGGCTGGATCGAGCCTTCACCGTTTCCGATGCCTGCTGCAATGCCTGGTATGTGGCGGTTTGCAGCCGCTCATCGATCGACAGATGGATATCGCCGCCGTCCTCGGCCTCGGCAATCACCAGCTGGGAGAGGATGTTGCCAAGGCGGTCCTTCTCGACGACGCTCCGCCCGCGCGCGCCTTTCAGCCGGTCATTGAGCGCGAGTTCCAGTCCCTCGATGCCGATGCCGTCAAGATTGACCAGCCCGAGAAGGGCGTCGAAGGGCGGGCCGGATGGATAGACACGCTTGAACTCGCGTACCGTTCCCACGCCTGGCAGCGCAAGCGTCTTGACCAGTTCCAGCGTTGCCGCGTCGGTCTGGCGCCTGAGGTACACAAAGCCCCGGTCCGATGCCGATGCCGCCTCGATCTCTGTCAGCGGCATACCGAGTGCCTCCGCAAGCCCCGTGTATTTTTCACTGGAGACCATCTGACGGGGGCTCAAGTAGATGGCGCCGGCCGGGAGGCTCTGTGCGAGCGTATGGCCGTTGCGATCAAGAATTCGCCCGCGCGTCGGCGGAACATCGAGCTGTCGCCTGACGCGTAAATCGCCTTGCTGCTGGTAGAACGCGTTGCCAGGTCCGGCGATCCAGATGGCGCGGATAGCGAGCCCCAGGAAGCAGAGCGTGATCAGGAACACAAGAAACCGGGAGCGACCGGCGTGAAAACTCCCGATGGTGTTCGCGAAGCTCTGGGAATGGGCAATGTAGCGCTTGCTGGGCATCGTCAGCCTGTTGGCAAAGTTGCGGCGGTTGCAAGCAATCGGGCGCATTGAACGCCGGACACATACGTGCGGCTCGCGCCCACAAATCAGGATCGAACAGGGTACTGATGCGCGGCCGACCGGCGGGCCGGACTAGTCTGGAATTGATGGCTTTTCCGGCTTGCGGTGGTCGCGCGATGAAACGTGGTCAGAAACGTGGCCAGAAACGAGACCAGTCCGGGCAAAGCGGTGGCGTGGGCGGCTTAGCGTTGCAGCTTCAGGCAAACGCCGAGCCGTATGCGGAAGGGATCTGTGAGTAGAAACAACGTCTATGTCGCCATCTACGTCGTAGCGATGGTGGGGCTGTCAGTCTGGGCGGTATGGCGCGACTTCGCGTCTCATCGGCACTATTGGGCGCCTGGCGAGCAGTCGCCGGACAAGCCCGGAAGAATCGTACTGAGCGATCGGGAATCAGTGCTGCTGGAACGGTACTGCGCGATGCATGGGGATTGTGATCGGCCGGGTGAACGGCGGGGGCGCTAGCGCCGGTGGGCTCTCCTTGTTGTCATTGGCCCGACCCGGGATCGATTCGGCGACGTCAGCCAGCGGCGGGGCCTGTGCCATGCCGCTGACGTCGGCCGCAATCAGTTCCGGCCCAGCAGCGAAAGCACCGACTGAGACTGCTGGTTGGCCTGTGCCAGCATGGCTGTGGCGGCCTGGCTGACGATCTGGGCGGCAGTCATCTTCGAGACCTCGGCCGCATAGTCGGCGTCTTCAATCCGTGAACGTGCCGTATCCAGGTTGGTGGCGGTCGTCTGTTGGGCATTGGTGATCGAATCGAGCCGATTCTGCGCCGCACCTAGCAGGCTGCGCTGGGCGTCGACGGCAGCGAGCGCCCGATCAAGCGTTACCAGCGGATCGAGCGGCTGCTTAAGACGGATGCCCTCGCCGGCTTCCACCACATTGAGCACCGTCGTGTTGGTGGAGGCGTCGGTCAGCGCCGTGAACGTCAGTGGGTAGAAGATCAGCACGTCTTCGCTGCCGTTGACGGTGCGGATGTACTGCGAACCGTCCTGCGCGGTCACCAGCGTGCCGGTCTTGGCCGACTGCGGGAGGTTGAACACGTAGTTGCCGCTGGCGTCGAGCCCGAGCACGTTGCCATAGGTCACCCCGTTTCGATCGGTGTAGTTGACCGAGACCTTTGCCGGGTCGATGGTCACCGTCGAATCGCCGCTGACCGACGGCAAGTCCGTGAACGACTGGTAGGTGGTGCTCACCGCCCTGGCTGTCATGGTCCGCGTGGTGCCGTCGTCGCTCATCGTGAGCGCTGCATCGTAATAGCGGAAATTGCCGCCGCCCGTATCCACCTCGATCACATAGGTGCCGTTGTTGCGTTGAAGCAGGCGCGAGGCGGATGCGCTGAGGCTGACGCCGCTGGCGTCCTGGAACGCGACGGTGTCGGCAGCGGGATCCACGGGCGGCGTTTGCGTGACGGTTGCCGGCAGCGTGGAGAAGTCCGCCGCGGTCAGCGGCGACGTCATGTCGGCGGCCTTTGCGGTGACCGTTCCCGAGGTGCCGAAACCTAGGCTGGCCTGATAGTAGTTGCCGGCCTTCAGGATGAAATAGCGGCCATCGTCGGCCTGGACCAGTGAAGCGCCGGCGATCGGCGCATTCGTGTTGTCAAGCAGGCTCGGCACGCCGATGGCGCGCGATGCCACCGCCGCCGGGCTTTGGAACACTGGCGGGCCTGACGGAGAGAGCGCGACGTCGCTGAGTCCCGTTACCGTATCGGTCGTCGGCCGGTACCCCACTTGCTGATAGGTTGGCTTGCCGGCGCCGTCCACGTCCTGCACATAGATGGTGCCGCTGACGTCCCGCACGAGGTTGGGGCTCGTGCTGCCCGCCGGCCAGTGGACGGTGGTGGTCGGGCTGTCGATCATGACGTTGGTACTGCGGCCCTGGAGCACGCCAAGGCCGCTGACGGTGCCGGGCAGCCCAGCGATCGTGAAGTCCTTCAGGCCCAGGGCGTTGACGCCAAAGCCGGAACCACCGAGGTTCACGGACAACTTGTCCGAATCGTTCGCGCCGATCTGCAGGTTGACCATGCCAGCGCTGCCGTCCAGCAGCCGCAAGCCGTTGAACGTGGACTGCTGCGTGAGGCGGTCGATTTCCTTCAGGTTCGCATTGATTTCGGCCTGGACCGCATCCGTATCCGTGAGCGAAAGTGTGCCGTTAAGGCCCTGAACGCTCAGGTCCCGGATGCGCTGCAGGCGTGCGCTCAGGGAGTCAAGGGCGCCGCTGGCAGTCTCCAGCATGGATTGCCCGTCGCCCGCGTTACGTCGGGCCTGGTTCAGCCCACTGACTTGCACCCGCATTCGGCTGGCAATGGCGAGGCCCGCTGCGTCGTCCCGCGCGGAGTTGATCCGCAGCCCGGAAGACAGGCGTCGAATGGTGTCGCCCACTGCGTTGCTCGCTTTCCCCGCCTGCAGGGAAGCGCTGAGCGCCAGGACATTGCTGGCGATGGTAAGGGCCATGACTCGTGCTGGTTATTGTTATGACATTTAGCACGGTTATCGACACATTTGACGTTTGGCTTGAATGTAGCGTTCCCACACCAAAGCGGGGGATGCGAGCCGCCGGCTCGAGCTCGAGCCGGCGTGGCGAACCGCGTGGTTACTTCTGGTATCCGTGCGGCGTGACGATATTGAAGGCCGGGTCGAACGTGTCGAGCATGGCGAACAGGCCCGCCACGGCCTGCGGGTTGCCATCGATGCGGATCGCGCCCGACTGCATGGCCTGCGGCAGGGTGAGCTGCTTCAGGCTGATCTTGTCGAGCGTGGCCTTGGTCAGCGTGACCGTGGCGGTCGGCTGCGCGTGCTGGGCATCGGCCACGTAGGTCAGCGCGCTGTTGCGCAGCGTCATCGCGTAGCGCTGGTTCAGGTCCGTGAACTGCCAGTTCAGCGTCATGGCCTTGCCGGCGGCCTTGTCCGCGTTCAGGCGCACGGCCAGATAGTCGAAGAAGTTCGGCACCGTCAGCGCGCGCACGAGATCGGCCGAGCCGAGCGAGCTGCCCTGCAGCTTGGGCACGCCATCGCGAAGTTCCTGAGCGCCGGTCAGGTAGATGTTGCGCCACGTGGCGTTCTCGCTCTGGTAGCCAAGCTGTTCCAGCGCATCGGCCTGCAGCGCGCGCGCCGCAGCGTTCGATGGATCGGCGAAGACCAGGTCATTGCCGATCTGCGCCACCCAGCGGTAGTCGCCATGTGCATAGGCCTCGCGGGCCTTGGCCAGCACGGCATCGGCGCCGCCCATCCATTCGATGGTCTTCCTGGCCGTTTGCTCGGGCGGCAGCGGGTTCAGGTGGGCCGGGTTGCCATCGTAGAAGCCCAGGTAGCGCTGGTAGACCGCGCGTACGTTATGGCTGACCGATCCGTAGTAGTCCCGTGCATACCACTTGCTGGCCAGCGGCTCGGGCAGCGTCTTGAGCGTGTCTGCGATCTCGAGCGGGGTCAGGCCCTGGTTCAGCAGCCGCAGGGTCTGGTCGTTCAGGTAGGCGTACATGTCGCGCTGGTCGGACAGCATCTCGACGATGCGTGCGTGGCCCCAGGTGGGCCAGTGATGCTGGCCGATCAGCACATCGGTCCGATCGCCGTAGCGCAATAGCGATTGGCTCAGGAAGTAAGACCATGCCTTGGCGTCGCGCACCTGCGCGCCGCGCAGCGTCAGCAGGTTGTGCTGGGTGCGCACCGCGTTTTCGGCGATGCAAAGCGTGCGGAACTGCGGCAGATAGATGTTCATCTCCGCCGGCGCCTCGGTGCCTGGGGTGAGCTGGAATTCGAAGTCGATGCCGTCGATCCGGCGCGTCTCGATCGGCTTGGTGATCGACGACGTGGGCGCCAGCAGCGTGATGGTGCCGCGCGCAGTGGCTTTGCCCAGGCCGGTATCGACCTGGCCCGTGGCGTTCTTCGGCAGGTTGGTGCCGTACATGTACTGCGCCCGTCGGCCCATCGCGCCGCCTGCCAGCACATTTTCGCTGACGGCTTCGTCCATGAAGCCATTCGGCGCCAGGATCTCGACCTTGCCGGATTTCACGTCGTCCTCGCTGACGATGCCACGTACCCCGCCGAAATGATCGGCGTGGCTGTGCGTATAGATCACGGCCAGCACGGGTTTGCGCGGACGGTGCGCGTAATAAAGGTCGAGCGCGGCCCGGGCGGTTTCCGCCGTGAGCAAGGTATCGATGATGATCAGGCCGGTGTCGCCTTCGACGATGTTCATGTTTGCCAGGTCGGCGCCGCGCACCTGATAGACGCGGTCAGCCACCTTGAACAGGCCAGCTTCGTTATTCAGTTGCGCCAGTCGCCAGAGGCTCGGGTTAACGGTGGGCGGGGCGTCCGCCGCCGATTCGAAGGCATACGCGCCGAAGTCCCACGCTGTCTTGCCGTCGGCGCTCTTGATCGTCGGCTCGGGGAAGCGCGCCACGAGCCCGCGCTTGGCATCTTCGAAGTCGGCACGGTCGGCGAACGGCAGCTTGCGCAGCCATGCGGCGTTCGATTGCTCGGTCAGCGGAGTAGCGGGATTCGGGCCGGCGAGTGCGACGGACATCGTCAGCGCGGCGGAAGCAAGGGCGGTCAAGCGGGCAATGCGCATGGGTAGGCTCTACAGGGCTGAGTCGGGAAAAGAGTCATTGGATGCGGTGCGGACCTATAATTCAAGTGCAAATTTCGTATCGCAGCAATGCAATCTACGCATATATGAATCTCAAACGGCTTGAACATCTGGTCGCGGTGGCGGAGGAGGGCTCCCTGGCAGCGGCGGCGCGGCGGGTCCATCTGAGTCAGCCGGCGTTGACGCGAAGCATCCAGACACTGGAAGAGGAAGCCGGCGCGGTGCTGTTCGATCGCGGCACACGCGGCGTGACGCTGACCGCTGTCGGGCGCATGGTCACCGAGCGCGCCCGGCGCATCCTGTTCGAGACGCACTGCCTGACCCGCGACCTGACGCTGGTGCGGCAGCACGAGATCGGCAGCGTCCAGATCGGACTCGGCGCCTTTCCGGCAGCGATGCTGCTGCCGGAGGTGCTTTGCCTGCTGCACCGGGAGTGGCCCGGGCTGCAGATTGCGACCGAGGTCAGTGATCCTCGCGCGCTGCTTGACGCGTTGCGCGCCGAGCGGTTGGATTTCGTCGTGATCGAGCAGAGCACAGTGCCGACCCTGGCCGAGCTGGAAGTGCAGCGGCTGCCGGAGGAGTCGGCTGGCCTGTTCGTGCGGCAGGGGCATCCGCTGGCGGGGCGGCCCGTGTTGCTGCCGGCGCTAAGGGAGGCAGCGCTGGTATCGGTGGTGTTCCCGCCCGAAACGCACGAGCGGCTGCGCAAGGTGTTGCGCTGCAAGCCGGGGGAGGCACTGCCGTTCCAGGTCGAAAGCAACGATTTCCGGGCCCTGACCTATCTCGCCAAACATACCGATGCGGTGTTGCTGGCGCCAGCGCGTGCGGTCCGCGATGAGACGGCGGTGGGGAGTCTGGTGCCGCTCGACGTTCCGGGTCTGCCCGCCATGACGATGCAGTTCGCGGTCGTGCGGCTTGCGCAGCGGACGCTCTCGCCGGCCGCCGGGCGGGCCGTGGCGGCGATCGAGGCGGTGGCCTGAAGAAACAAAAAGGCGCCCCGTGTTGGGGCGCCTGGATCGCAGGGGCGGTGCGAAGCCGGGATCAGTCCTCGACGGCCGTGCCCACGATGTTGTAGCCGCCGTCGACATACGTGATCTCGCCGGTCACGCCGCTGGCCAGATCCGACAGCAGGAAGGCCGCGACGTTGCCGACTTCTTCGATCGTCACGTTGCGACGGATCGGTGCCACGTCTTCGAAATGCTTGAGCAGGCGGCTGAAGTCCTTGATGCCCGAGGCGGCCAGGGTCTTGATCGGACCGGCCGAAATGCCGTTGGCACGCATCCCGCGCGGGCCGACCGCCGACGCCAGGTAGCGCACGCTGGCTTCGAGCGAAGCCTTGGCCAGGCCCATCGTGTTGTAGTTCGGTACCACACGCTCGGCGCCCAGGTAGGTCAGCGTCAGCAGCGATGCCTTGTCATTGAGCAGCGGCATCGCGGCCTTGGCCAGTGCCGGGAAGCTGTAGGCCGAGATATCGTGTGCGATCCGGAAGCCTTCACGCGACAGCCCGTCCAGGAAGTTGCCGGCGATGGCTTCGCGCGGCGCGAAGCCGATCGAGTGCACCAGACCGTCGAATTTTTCCCAGCGCTGCCCCAGTGCGGCAAACGTGGCGTCGATCTGTTCGTCGCTGCCAACGTCGCACTCATAGATCATGTCGGAGCCGAATTCCTTGGCGAAGTCCGTGATGCGGTCCTTGAATCGTTCGCCGACATAAGTGAACGCCAGTTCCGCGCCTTCACGCTTGCACGCTGCTGCAATGCCGTAGGCGATCGAACGGTTCGAAAGCAAACCGGTAATCAGGATCCGCTTACCTGCCAGAAATCCCATAGATTCTCCAAATATGTGTGGGGCGGGCGTATTTTATGCGATGGCCCATGGCCGATGCACAATAAGCAAACTTTCCCGCTTTTGTTGCACCGCGTAGAGGGAATGTCCGGATGGCTGTTGGCCACCCGAACGCATGTAAAATTGTCGCACAACTTCGCCCGGCCACAAGCCGCCGGGCTGTCCTGGGCATTGTGGAGGTCTGCAACCGGATGCTGATTCGTGCACGTTGGCCGCTTCGGGCGGCAGGGCAGTGCTTCTGTCGACGCGCGGTAGTGCAAGGGTGGGCGGCGCTGTCGATCGTGCTGGCTTCGGGTTTTCCCTTATCTGCTTTCGCAGCCCACGGCTTTGCGCTCCACGGCGACCTCAAGTATCCGCCGGACTTCAAGCATTTCGACTACGTCAATGCCGATGCCCCGCAGGGGGGCACGCTGACCCTGGCCAACCCGGACCGCCGCACCAGTTTCGACAAGTTCAACCCGTTCACTCTGAAGGGCACGTCCGCGCCGGGGCTCAACGCCCTGATGTTCGAGTCGCTGCTGATCAGCAGCGCCGACGAGACCGCCAGCTCCTATGGCCTGCTGGCCGACGATGTCACGGTGGCGCCGGACGAGTTGTCGGTGACGTTCCAAATTCGCCGCGAGGCACGCTTTGTCAACGGCGACCCCGTGCTGGCGTCGGACGTCAAGTATTCGTACGACATGCTGATGAGCAAGTTCGCGAGCCCGGGCTATCGCAGCATGTGCACCGATGTGAAAGCCGTGGTGGTGACCGGCGAACGCACGGTGCGATTTGACTTCAAGCAACGCAATCCCGAACTGCCGCTGATTGTCGGCTCGCTCCCGGTGTTCTCGAAGAAGTGGACCGAGAAGGTATCGTTCGACAAGCTGACCTTCGAGGAGCCGATCACCAGCGGACCGTACAAGATCGAACGCTACGACGCCGGGCGTGGCATCGTGTTCGCGCGCGACCCGAAATACTGGGGCAAGGATCTGGCGGTACGCCGCGGCACGTTCAATTTCGGCCGGGTGGTCTACCGTCTCTACAAGGACGAAACGGCCAAACTCGAGGCATTCAAGGCCGGCGAGTTCGATGCGATCGTCGAATATCGGTCAAAAAACTGGGCCAAGAGCTACGTCGGCACGCGTTTCAAGGAAGGGGAGCTGATCAAGACCGAGTTCCCGCACCGCAATGGCGCCGGGATGCAGGGCTTCGTGATGAACATGCGCAAGCCGATGTTCCAGGATGTGCGGGTGCGCCAGGCGCTGATCCTCGCGCTAGATTTCGAGTGGCTGAACCGGCAACTGTTCTACGGGGCCTACAAGCGGCTTGACAGCTGGTTCTCGAACAGCGAACTGGCCGCCAGCACCACCTTCGATGGCAAGCCGGGGCCGGGTGAACTGGCGTTGCTGGAGCCGCTGCGCGCCGAGTTGCCGGCCGAAGTGTTCGGCGCGGATGTCGTGCAGCCCACGACGAACCCGCCGCGCTCCCTGCGCGACAACCTGCGCGATGCGCGCCGGTTGCTGGCGCAGGCGGGGTGGACCTATTCAGATGGTGCGCTGCGCAATGCCAAGGGCGAGCCGATGGTGTTCGAATTCCTGGATGACGGCGGCGCCATGAGTCGGGTTATCACGGCGTACATCCGTAACCTGGAGAAGCTCGGCATCGAGGTGAACCAGCGCACCACGGACTTCGCGCTGTACCAGAAGCGGCTCGAGGATTTCGATTTCGACATGGTGTCGATCCGTTTCCCGGATTCCCAGAGCCCCGGCAACGAACTGCGCGACCGCTTCACGGCTGAAGCGGCGGGCACGCCCGGTTCCGACAACCTGTTCGGCCTGAAATCGCCGGCGGTCGACAAGCTTGTTGACACGTTGCTGCACGCCCGATCGCGCGATGAACTGATTACCGCCGGCCGAGCGCTCGACCGTGTGCTGATGCATGGCTACTACATCGTGCCAAACTGGTACAGTGCGTTCCATCGTGTGGCATATCGCAAGGAGATGGCGTACCCGACGCGTCTGCCGTACTTCTACACGGCGGAAGGCTGGATCCTCTCCAACTGGTGGCGCAATGACCTGGTGCCAAAGACCCAGTAATCCCGAACCCGGACGGCCATGCTTGCCTATCTGTTGAAGCGCATTCTGCTGATGATTCCGACGTTGATCGGCGTCATTACGCTTACGTTCGTCGTGATCCAGTTCGTGCCCGGTGGCCCAGTCGAGCAGATGATGCTTGAGATGAAAGGGCGGGGCGGTGCTGCCGAGGCCAGCGGCGGCGGTGCCGAGTATCGCGGCCGTCGCGGCGTGGACCCGGACAAGATCAAGGAGATCCAGGCGCTGTACGGCTTCGACAAGCCGCCGATCGAGCGCTATTTCCTGATGCTCAAGCGCTTTGCAAAGTTCGACCTCGGCCAGAGCTACTTCCAGCACCGCAGCGTCTGGGAACTGGTGAAGTCGAAGATGCCTGTGTCGATCAGCCTGGGGCTCTGGACATTCTTCCTGACCTATCTGATATCGGTGCCGCTGGGCATCTCCAAGGCAATCCGGGCCGGCAGCCGCTTCGACGTGATCAGCAGCATGATCGTGCTGGTGGGGTATGCGATCCCCGGCTTCGTGCTCGGCGTGCTGCTGCTGGTGCTGTTTGGCGGCGGCACGTTCGTGCAGTGGTTCCCGCTGCGCGGCCTGACCTCCGATGACTGGGACCAGTTGTCGCTCATGGGCAAGGTGATGGATTACCTCTGGCACCTGGTGCTGCCGATCACGGCATCGGTCGTGGGCAGCTTCGCCGTGGTCACCATGCTGACCAAGAATGCGTTCCTGGAGGAAATCCGCAAGCAGTACGTGCTGACCGCGCGGGCCAAGGGCCTGTCCGAGCACCGCGTGCTCTGGAAGCATGTGTTCCGTAACGCGCTGATTCCGCTCGTGACGGGGTTCCCGGCGGCGTTTATCGGCGCGTTCTTCACCGGCTCGCTGCTGATCGAAACACTGTTTTCGCTCGACGGGCTGGGTCTGCTGTCCTATGAGGCGGTGCTGCGTCGTGACTACCCCGTGGTGCTCGGCACGCTGTACCTGTTCACGCTGATCGGTCTGGTGACGCGCCTGATTTCGGACATTTGCTACGTGATGGTCGATCCTCGTATTCACTTCGAGGGGATGCATCGATGAATCCCTTCAAACGCGCCCCAATCCAGAACGGGCTGCCGCACTCGCTGTCTCCGCGTCAGCGCGCCTGGCAACGGTTCCGTCGCAACCGGCTTGGCTACTGGAGCCTGATCCTGTTCGTGGCGCTGTTCGTGCTGAGCCTGTGCGCCGAGGTGCTGTCGAGCGACCGGCCGCTGTTGGTCCGCTACAAGGGCGAGTACTACCTGCCGATCGCCAAGGTCTACCCGGAAACCACGTTCGACGGCGATTTCCCAACGCGCACCGACTATCTTGATCCGTTCATCCTCGAGCGAATTACGACGCATGGCAATTTCGCGATTTTTCCGCTGAACCGCTATTCGTACGATTCGATCAACTACTTCGCCAAGGAGCCGAATCCGGCGCCGCCCTCGGCGGAAAACTGGCTTGGCACCGATGACCGTGGCCGCGATGTGCTGGCTCGCTTGCTATATGGATTCCGCGTATCCGTGCTGTTCGGGCTGGCACTGACCGTCATCGGCGTGCTGGTCGGCACGCTGACGGGCGCGCTGATGGGGTTCTTCGGCGGCCGGTTCGACCTCATGTCGCAACGCGCGATCGAGATATGGGGCTCGATGCCCGAGCTGTACCTGCTGATCATCTTTGCCTCGATCTTCGAGCCGAGTCTGGCGCTGCTGATCATCCTGCTGTCGCTGTTTGGCTGGATGGGGCTGTCCGACTACGTGCGCGCCGAGTTCTACCGCAATCGCTCGCTCGACTACGTCAAGTCGGCCCGCGCGCTGGGTTTGTCGAATGTGCAGATCATGTGGCGGCATATCCTGCCGAACAGCCTGACGCCGGTGATCACGTTCCTGCCGTTCCGGATGAGCGCGGCGATTCTGGCGCTCACGAGTCTGGATTTCCTCGGTCTTGGCGTGCCGCCGACCACGCCTAGCCTGGGCGAGCTGCTGGCGCAGGGCAAGGCAAATCTCGATGCGTGGTGGATTTCCCTGTCGACCTTCGCGGTGCTGGTGCTGACACTGCTGCTGCTGACGTTCATGGGAGACGCGCTGCGCGATGCGTTCGACACGCGCATGGGCCTGGCCCAGATGCGCGGCCGCGTGGCGCCGAAGGTGCCGGCACGTGGCGGGGCAGCGGAGGCCGTCCGATGAGCACGGCCATGACCTTTACCGAACCGGCGGCAGTGCCAGCGCCGGGTACCAAGCTAATGTGCGTGGACCGCCTGTCGGTCACCTTCGGGGAGGGCGAGCACGCCACGCGCGCGGTGCGCGAAGTGAGTTTCGACCTTCGGGCCGGCGAGCGCTACGCGCTGGTCGGCGAATCGGGCTCGGGCAAGACCGTGACCGCGCTGGCGATGCTTCGACTGGTCGAGGATGCGCACTATCAGGGCTCGATCCGTTTCGAGGGCGAAGATCTGCTACAGGTGTCCGATCGCGAGATGCGCCGCATTCGCGGATCGGAGATCGCCATGATCTTCCAGGAGCCCATGACGGCGCTTAATCCGCTCTACACGATTGGTAACCAGATCGTGGAGACGCTGGCGCTGCACGAAGGGCTGGACCGCCGGGCTGCCCGCGATCGCGCGATTGCGCTGCTCGAGCGCACCGGCATCACCGACGCGCCCAACCGTTTCAATAGCTTCCCGCACCAGTTGTCGGGTGGCCAGCGTCAGCGCGCGATGATCGCCATGGCGCTCGCGTGCCGCCCCAAGCTGTTGCTGGCCGACGAGCCGACCACCGCGCTGGACGTGACCATCCGGGCCCAGATCCTGGATCTGTTGCGCGACCTGCAGGCCGAGTTCGGCATGGCGGTGATGCTGATCACGCACGATCTGAACATGGTCAGGGCGTTCGCCCAGCGCGTGGGCGTGATGGAAAAGGGCGTCCTGGTCGAGACGGGCGAGACCGCCGAGGTCTTCTCCAATCCGCACCATCCCTACACACGCAAGCTGATCGACAGTCGGCCCCGGCGCGAGGTGTTGCCGCTGGTGCCGCTGGCCCCGGTGTTGCTGGAGACCGATGCGCTGTGCGTCAACTACATGAAGAAGCGTCCTGGCATGGCGGGCTGGTTCCTCAAGGAAGCATTCCCGGCTGTGAAGGAGGTGAACCTGCAGTTGCGCGAAGGGGAAACGGTCGGGATCGTAGGTGAGTCGGGCTCAGGCAAGACGACGCTGGCTCACGCCGTGCTCGCGCTCCAGCGCAAGAGTAGCGGCTCGATCCAGTTCCTGGGCCGGAGCTTCGATACCTGCACGGGCAAGGAGCGCAGCGCGTTACGCTCACGGATGCAGGTGGTATTCCAGGACCCGTTCGGGTCGCTGTCTCCCCGGATGACGATCGAGCAGATCGTGGAGGAGGGGCTCGCGCTGCACCAGCCGGGCCTGTCGCGCGAGGCAACGCGTGAGCGCGTGATCGAGGCACTGCGCGAAGTGGGGCTCGACCGCACCGCGCTGGGGCGCTACCCGCACGAGTTCTCGGGTGGCCAGCGGCAACGTATCGCCATTGCCCGTGTGCTGATCCTGAAACCGCAGGTGCTGGTGCTGGATGAGCCGACTTCTGCACTTGACGTGTCGATTCAGCAGCAGGTGCTGGCTCTGCTGTCACAGCTCCAGCACAAGTACAACCTCAGCTATCTCTTTATCAGTCACGACTTGGCGGTGATTCGCGCCATGGCGCACCGGGTCGTGGTGATGAAGAACGGCGAGGTTGTGGAGTCGGGCGAGACCGAAACGGTGCTCGGCGCACCGCAACATTCGTATACACGCAAGCTGATGGCGGCGGCCCAGCTAGGTTCGGCTTGATTTGATGTGCGTCGCATCATGCATTGACACGCCGGCGTAACATGCGCTGTTTATGCGAAAACCAAGAAACTGGATGCGTTTTTTGCGCTAGTTCGTTGATTTGCAGGCGATTTGAGGGAAATTTGTAACCATCTTTGACATGTCAAGGGCGGCTACTTTAAGATCGCCCGATAAGTTTTTTGGGGGTGGTTCGTCCGCCGCGTGAGGTCTTGGGGAAGACCAGCAGTGCACGCGGTTGGTGCGAGACGGGAGCTTTTCTACTGGCGTACTTCTTGCGTCCGATCCGCCCTGATGTTTTCACGCTGTCCGGTGTTGTCTTACTCACCGGTCAGATTTGTCCGATCATCAGGAGAACCAATGCAGCGAACGGTACTTCATTCCCTGGCGCGCGCCGCCGTTGGAATTGCCATTGTCTGCGGTGCGACTGTGTCGAATGGAGTGCTGGCGGATACGGTGTTCAAGGATACCGACGCCCGGATCGATGCCCGTGCGGATGTCACGGACGCGCATCCGGAAGGCAAGCGTGGCTTGCTGTCGTCGATGATGAACTCCACCAGCAATGTCGCCACGAAAGCTGGCGACCTGGTCATGAACGCGCTGGGTCTGATCGGTGTTCGTTATCGCTTCGGCGGTAACAGCCCCGAGTCGGGTCTGGACTGCAGCGGCTTCGTCCGCTACGTGTTCAACGACACCTTCGGCTTCATGTTGCCCCGTCGCTCCGTCGAAATGAGCCAGGTTGGCGCCACGGTTGCGGCGAACGATCTGCGGCCCGGCGATCTGGTGTTCTTCAACACCATGCGCCACACGTTCTCGCACGTCGGCATCTATATTGGCGACAACAAGTTCGTGCACGCGCCGTCCACCGGCAGCAAGATCCGTGTCGATGACATGCGTGCCGCCTACTGGGTGACGCGCTACAACGGTGCCCGCCGTATCGACGATTCGGCGCGTGGCTCGGTCGAGAACACCAGCAACATGATCGAGACGCTCAAGCGTTACGATCCGAATGCCCAGGGCCGCTCGCTTTACGGTGGCTAAGTACGGTGCCTAGGATTTGCGGCTGCTGAAGCGGCAAATCCCGAAGGCAAAACAAAAAAGGACTGCTCAGGCAGTCCTTTTTTGTTGTGTGTTGTTTGGGGGAGAGCGATGTTCGGGCGCGGCGTGTCGCTGCTTATTGTGTCGCGACGGTTCCGCCCGTCGCCGGACGATTGCGCGCGGCGGCCAGCTTTTCACGCAATGCCGCTAGTACCGCAGATGTGGCCTGCTCGCCAGCCAGGATCGCCCGATTGCGCGACGTAAAATCGCTGCCGCCCATATCCGGCAGGTCGGGCCGGATCACAACGTCGGCGCGCGCCAGCGCCATCTTGTTGATCGACTGCCCCATGATGGCCGTCGTCTGCAGCAGGACACCACTCTGCCCGCCATTTTTCTGACTCGCCGGATCGGCAGAGATATTCACCGCGATCACGAAATCGGCGCCCATCTCGCGGGCGGCATCCACTGGTACCGGCTCCACCAGGCCACCATCGACGTAGTCGTGGCCGCCGATCGCCACCGGCTGGAATACGCCCGGGACGCTGCTCGATGCGCGTACGGCCTGGCCGGTATTGCCACGCCGGAACAGAATCCGCTCGCCGGTCTTGAGATCCGTGGCAACGATGCCGAGCGGCAGCTTCATCGACTCGATCGGACGATTCTTGACCAGGCGGTTGACGTAGTTCTGCAGCGCCTCGCCCTTGAGCCAGCCGCCGAAGCGTGTGCCGAAGGGCAGGGCCCAGTCGGCGATGGTCGCTTCGTCCATCGTTAGCGCGAGCTTGTTCAACGTAAAGCCATCCATGCCCGACGCGTAGAGTGCCGCTACCACTGAGCCCGCGCTGGTGCCCGTGACGATATCCGGGCGAATTCCCTGGGCTTCGAGCGCCTTGATCACGCCAATGTGCGCGAAGCCACGCGCCGCTCCGCCGCCGAGCGCCAGACCGATGCGGATTGGCCGGGGCGGGTTGGTCGCCACGGGTGGTACGGTGGCGGTGGTGCCGGGGTTTGTCGCGTCCGGCTTGGGGCCGAAGGAGCAGGCTGCCAGCAGCATCGCTGCCGAAGCGCCCAGGAAGTTTCGTCGTTGCATCGAGGGAAGGAGATCTTGCTGGATGTGATGCTGGAGGCCCCGTGGGGCCTCGCATCGCGTATGGCCGAATGTCAGACTGGCGGCAGCATAAATGATTCCAGGGCGGAGATCGTGTCGGGCAGCGCGTATAATGCAGCATTCCCTGACATCCGGCCTGCGCGCATCCGTGCGCGGGCCTTTTTGTTTCCCCGAACCATGACACAACGCGTCCGCACCCGCTTCGCACCGAGTCCGACCGGCTTCATTCACCTCGGCAATATTCGCTCCGCGTTTTATCCGTGGGCGTTTGCCCGCCGCATGAAGGGCGACTTCATCCTGCGTATCGAGGATACCGACGTCGAGCGTTCGACCGATGTCGCCGTCGACGTCATCCTGGAAAGCATGGCCTGGCTCGATCTGGACATCGACGAAGGCCCCTTCTATCAGATGCAGCGGATGGACCGGTATCGCGAGGTGGTACAGCAGATGCTCGACAACGAGCTGGCTTACCACTGCTATATGAGTACCGAGGAGCTTGACGCCTTGCGCGAAGCGCAGCGTGCTGCTGGCGAAAAGCCGCGGTACAACGGTTTCTGGCGTCCGGAGCCGGGCAAGGTGCTGCCCGAGCCGCCGGCTGGCGTGCAGCCCGTGGTGCGCTTCAAAAACCCGATCGGCGGTAGCGTGGTGTGGGACGACGCCGTGAAGGGCCGCATCGAGATCTCGAATGATGAACTCGACGATCTCGTCATTGCCCGCCCCGATGGCACGCCGACCTACAACTTCTGCGTGGTGGTGGATGACCTCGACATGAAGATCACCCACGTGATCCGGGGCGATGACCACGTCAATAACACGCCGCGGCAGATCAACATCATCCGCGCCCTGGGTGGCGAGGTGCCGGTCTACGCCCACCTGCCCACCGTGCTCAACGAGCAGGGTGAGAAGATGAGTAAGCGTCATGGCGCGTTGCCCGTCACGGGATATCGGGATGAGGGCTATCTGCCGGAGGCCGTCCTGAACTATCTGGCGCGACTGGGCTGGGCGCATGGCGATGCCGAGATCTTCTCGCGCGAACAGTTCGTCGAATGGTTCGATCTGGAGCACTTGGGCAAGTCCCCGGCGCAATACAACCCGGAAAAGCTGGCGTGGCTCAACAGCCATTACATCAAGGTTGGTGACAACACGCGCCTGGCAGACCTGACGCGTCCGTTCATCGAGGCGCTCGGCGGCAAGGTCGAAGGCGCGAACCTGGTGGACGTGATCGCGCTGGTCAAGGATCGCGCGAACACGCTGAAGGAAGTGGCGCAGACCGCGATGCTGTTTTATCGCGGCGAGCCGCAGGCCGATGCGGCGCTGAAGGCCGAACACCTGACGGACGAGATTCGCCCCGCACTGCAGGCGCTGGCCACGCAACTCGCGGCGCTGCCGGAGTGGAAGCGCGAAGCGATCAGTGCCGCGTTCAAGGCAGTGCTGGCGGAGTTCGGTCTGAAGATGCCGAAGCTGGCGATGCCGGTGCGCCTGCTGGTGGCGGGACAGTTGCAGACGCCGAGCATCGACGCGGTGCTTGAACTGTTCGGTCGCGACACGGTGCTGCGCCGTTTGGCTGCAGCGTAAAAAACTGCTGAAAAAGTCTCGGCTGGGGCTTGCGCTCTGGTCGAGACTTCAGCATAATCTCGTTCTCCCTGCTGCACGACGCGAGTCAAGCAGAGCGGTTGAAAAACCGAACGGGGCTTGCAAAACGGTGAGAATGCTTTATAATCGCCGCTTCGCCAGAAACGCAGTAAATCTGGTGAGCAAGATTGCAGTAAATGGCAGTAACTATGGGGCTATAGCTCAGCTGGGAGAGCGCTTGCATGGCATGCAAGAGGTCAGCGGTTCGATCCCGCTTAGCTCCACCAAGTTTCTGTCCCCTTCGTCTAGAGGCCTAGGACATCACCCTTTCACGGTGAGTACAGGGGTTCGAATCCCCTAGGGGACGCCAGATGTTGGACGTAATCAAACGTCCAGTTGGCTGTCCGGAGCGAAGCTTCGGATAGCAACCGACAAAGGAGCGGTAGTTCAGTCGGTTAGAATACCGGCCTGTCACGCCGGGGGTCGCGGGTTCGAGTCCCGTCCGCTCCGCCAGACTGAGCCCGCTTGGGTGAAACCAAGCGGGTTTTTATTTGGGTGAGAGGTGATTATCTGATAATCACCTTTTGATTTACCCGAGGCAAATTTTCAGCCTCAAAAAATCAAAGATGATCGTGCTGCAGTAATGGGCTGCGATTATAATTTGGGGCTATAGCTCAGCTGGGAGAGCGCTTGCATGGCATGCAAGAGGTCAGCGGTTCGATCCCGCTTAGCTCCACCAGAATTTCCGAGGCACGGATGCAGTAAAAAAGTGCCTCAGATTGCGAAATCTCTGCTAGAATGGCGGACTTCGCAGCAGTAGACGGAAACATTGCTTGCAAATAGTTTCTGTCCCCTTCGTCTAGAGGCCTAGGACATCACCCTTTCACGGTGAGTACAGGGGTTCGAATCCCCTAGGGGACGCCAGATGTTGGACGTAATCAAACGTCCAGTTGGCTGTTCGGAGCGAAGCTTCGGATAGCAACCGAAAAAGGAGCGGTAGTTCAGTTGGTTAGAATACCGGCCTGTCACGCCGGGGGTCGCGGGTTCGAGTCCCGTCCGCTCCGCCAAATTAGAAATGCCCGCGCAAGCGGGCATTTTTTTCGTCTGTACGGAACGGAGCGAGCCATCTGCGCGGCTCCTGGCCGGACTCGCAGAGATTCGCTTGCAAGCGAATCCGCAGCCTGTGGGATGTAGCCGAGTCCCGTCCGCTTCGCCAAATTAGAAATACCCGCGTACGCGGGCATTTTTTCTGTGCGCCATTGATTCAGGTTATCCAACGCGACTCACGCGCATGAAGTATCGAACCAGCAGCGTTCCGGCAATTGCCAGGCTGATGCTGTTGGCCAACCAGAAGCCCGATGCGCCGCGCGTGAAGGCGGGCAACGCATCGATCAGGCCGAAACCCATCACATAGCCGCCACCGAGCCCCACGCCCCAGAGTGAGCCGGCGTAGATCAGCGTCGGGATCAGCGCGATCTTGTACGCGCGCAGGATGAATGCGCTCATGACCTGTACAGCATCAAAGGCTTGATAGAACGCGACAAACAGCATTAGCGGCAATGCTTTGGCAATCACGGCCGGGTCGCTGACATAGGCATGCAGCAGCGGCTCGCGTAGCAGCCAGAGCAGCGTGCCGGTCAGTAGCGCGAGTCCGGCGCCCAAGCGAATGCCACGCCAGCCGATACGCCGTGCGGCAGCCATATCGCGTGCGCCTATGGACTGCGCGACGAGCGTCGAGGTCGCGATGGATAGCGAGAGCGGCATCATGTACGCCACGGCGCTGAGGTTGGCGATGATCTGATGCCCCGCAAGGGTATCGGTGCCCATGCGTGTGATGAAGATCGACATTAGGGTGAATGACGTGATCTCGATCAGGTAGGTGAGTCCCATCGGCAGCCCCAGGCGCAGAAGAGGCTGAATCCGGTCCCAGCGTGGCCACTCCCAACGCGTGAAGATCTCCAGGGACCGGTAGGCCGTACCGCGCAGCAGGATCGCAAGTCCGGACAGAAACCATATCCAGCTGATCAGCGTGGATGCCAGCGCGCAGCCGGGCCCGCCCATCGGGGCGAGGCCATAACCGCCTTCGATGAACCAGGCATTGAGTGGAATCTTGAGTGCCAGGCCAGCAATCTGCAGCACCGTCACCATGACGGGGCGAGATAGCGCATTGTTCAGCGCCATGTAGATGCGAAAACCCAGCGCTGCGGGTAGGCCGTATGCACCGATATGCAGATAGTGCGATGCTTTTTCGACCAACTCGGGTGGTGCTTTGGCGAATTCCAGCAACGGTGCGGGAAACAGCAGCAACAGCATGCCGGGGATAGCCAGCGCCACACCGAGCCATGCTGCCTGCCGTACCTCGGCGCCGATCTCCGCGGATCGGTTGGCGCCGTACAACTGTCCCGCGACAGGCGCGAGCGCTTGCAGCACGCCCATCAGGCTGACGTAGACCGTGACATAGATCGATCCGCCCAAGCCAACAGCGGCAAGGTCGGTGGCCGAGGCGCGGCCGGACATGATGGTGTCGATGACACCGAAGGCGATGACCGCCAGTTGTCCAACCAGCACGGGGGCGGCCAGATGGGTAATGCGACGAATATCCTGCAGCGCGCTGCTCATCGTTCTTCTAGGGTAGGGGCCGGCTGCGTGCCAGCGGGTGGCAACGCCGTCCGGACGCTACCGGGCGGCGGATGCTCAGGGCTGACGCGGCAGCCGGCGCTGAATTGTCGGCCGTGGCGGGGCGGTGTGCGACAGATCGACGAGCCGGTACATGCGGAAGCGCTCGTCACGGTCGGCGGGTCGGCGACCTTCCCAGATCAGGCGCCATTCGAAATGGGAGATGCTGCTCGGGGCGCCGTAGTCCACGGCATCATGCCGCAGCAGTATGTCGCAGCCGTCATCGGGACCGCCGAAACGGATATGACCGAAATAGGCAAACGAGGCAAGCTGCGCATCGCCCATGCGGATGGGCTGCACGCAGGTATAGGTGGACGGCAGCGCCAGTTGGGCGGCCTGTGCCACGTCTCGATAGGTCTTGCCGTAGTTGATGGAAGGCAGCCACAGCGTCATCGCCATGACCCACATCAGCGTCGTGCCGGCGGCAGAAATGACCACAGGTCGCCAGATCTGTTTCGGCGCGCGCGACAGGCGCCAGCGCACGATCAGCACCCATGCCACCGTCACCGCCAGCGCGATGATGACGGCGCTGATCGTGAACGTATGCTGGAATCCGGGCAACTGACGGAATACGTTGCTGGCGATGCGTGGCGGCCAACCTGTCGTCTTCGCGACCCAGAGGAACCAGATCGTGCCGCCCAGAATCGTGAAGAACAGTAGCGAGAACCAGTCGATCGCGTTGATCGCCGCGCGCGGCAGCGTCGGAAGCGCGAAGGCAGCCAGAACGGCCATCGGCGGCAGCAGCAGGATGAACTGCACGTCCCCCGGACTGCGCAGCAGCACCAGCAGCACGAACAGCACGGCCAGGAACGACAGTGGCAGCGTCACATGGGGTGCCCGGCGCATGCCGCGCCACGACAGCCATGCAAAGGCGGCAATCGGCCAGACCGGCCACGAGAAGAGGAAGAAGTTGCGTGCGATGAAGCCGGCGGCTGCCAGCGAAGGCGGGCCGTAGGTGTGGCGGTCGTAGCGAGCCCACTCGCGAATATAGGTTACGGCATCGTCCGTGACGGTGGCGCCGAAATATACCGTGGCCATCCATACTGCGATGATGAGAACGCCTAGCGGCGCCCCGATCGTCAGCAGCCGCATCAGCGGCAGCGGTCGGCAGATCAGTCCGGCGATGAGTGTCGCGGCAAGCAATACCAGCGGCAGGATCGGCCCGCTGGCCAGGCACAGGGCACCAAGCCCGACGCCGAACCAGAGGCTGCCCTGTACCGGCTTGTCAAGGCTGCGCACGAGGCCGTACAAGGTGAAGGCGATGAAGCAGACCTGGCCGACCTGCGCGGTGGTTTCGTGGCCGCGCAACGCCAGGCCAACGCAGGCCAGGAAGATCAGCAGGGCCCCATCGGCGAGCGCGCGTCCGTAGGACCGCGCGTCAGGCTGACCGCCGAAGGCAAAGGCGAAGGGCTGAACCTCGTCGCGGCGGCCCAGCAGGTAGGTCGAGTACCAGATCAGCGCGCAGGTGGCGAAGTAGAACAGCGCGGTGGCGAGTCTTGCCGCATCCGGCGCGCCGAGCCAGCCGCCAAGCAGGCGGATCATGCCGCCGCCGATCCAGAATACGAGTGGGCCGTCGTCGCTGTAGGGGCGGCCGACGATGTTCGGCATGAGCCAGTCCTGCAGGCCGCCGCTGCCGAGTTGCCACATCACGCCGAATCCGGCGGCATCCTCGTTTTTCCAGGGGTCGCGGCCGAACAGGCCAGCCAGTCCATAGATGATGCAGATCGCCAGCAGCAGTGCACGCGGGAGGGCACCGGTAGCAGCGGCAGTCAGATGGACGGGAGAAGTCTTGGCTTGGCTCATCGGCAGATGGTAAGGCATGTGACCCCGGCGCATGAAAATCGTCTTGTGGGGGCACAAATGCAAAGAGGCAGCCGATGCTGCCTCTTTGTCAGGTCGCGCGCCGCGGGAGCATCTGTCCTCTGGGCGCGGCGCTTGCTCGCATAAAGCGGGGCAATTACTTCTTGGCGGCGCCCAGCTTGCTGCCGAACTTCTGGCGGAACTTCTCGACGCGGCCGGCCGTGTCCATGATCTTTTGCGTGCCGGTGTAGAACGGGTGCGATTCCGACGACACTTCGATCTTGGCCAGCGGGTAGGTCTTGCCTTCGTGTTCGATCGTGTCCTTGGTCTGGATCGTCGAGCGGGTCACGAACTTGAAGTCGTTCGACACGTCGTGGAACAGGACTTCACGGTAATTCGGGTGAATGCCTTCTTTCATGGTGCTTCCTTTCAGGTTGGGTAGCCAGTCCGCTCGTCGTGCCGCAGGTCAGAAAGCTTGCGGCGAGCGAACCACTTGCCGATAACGGGCAAACCGGGATTATGGCAGAAAATCAAGTGCAGGTGCAACAAACGAAATGGCGTCGTAGCTGGGCAACTGGCGATGTCTTAAGTGTCGCTTGCCGCATTCCCGGCTGGATTCTGCCGATAAAACTGAGCCAAGGCGTCATAAAGAGTAGGCCACAGCCGTCGCAAACCAACAGGTTCTACAAAAAATGCTTCGGACGCCACTGCAAAGAACTCGCTCGGCGCCTCACAGCCATACGGATCGATCACCTGCAGGCGGGGAGGGAGTCGATTGGGGTCGTCCCAGATATGGTCGGGCAAGGCGTCACAGGCCTCTGCGAACGTATCGTATTCGCTCAGGAAGGTCTCCGCCCACTGCTCGGCGTCGACACCCGGGTGTAGAACGCGCGAGAACGGCGGCACACCGTCGGCCTCGCCATTGAGCATGTCGAGCTTGTGGGCGAATTCGTGGATGACGACGTTGTACGTGTCTACCGGTAGTTCGTGTTCGCCGTGGTGGGCGTCCAGCACGGCGCCGGGCGAGGCCACATCCGGCCAGGACAGGATCACCGGGCCGTGTTCCCATGCCTCGCCACTGGCCTCTTCCTCGACGCCATGTACGAGACCGATGTCCTCGAAGCCGACGTCCTCCTGGATGGTCTTGCGGATCACGAACTCGCCCGGGTAGAGCACGATGCCGTGCCAGCCGCGATACCACTCGATGCCGAGCTTGAGGATGGGCACGCAAGCCTGCGCCGCCACGCTGACCACCATTTCATCGGTCAGCTCCATGTCGTGCGCGGTCGAGTATTCCTTGTTGGCGATGAACAGTGTGGCCAGCTCGCGCAATGCGGTCAGGTCAGCTTCGTCGTAGCGCTGCACGAAGGGCAGGGCAGCCACGGTTTGCGCCCAGAGATCGTCGGGAATCGCGTAATGGGCGAGCTTGCGCGCTTTCGAGCGGGCGCGCAGGAAACTGGTCAGCTTTCCGAGCATGGTTCTCGCGAGGGGGGCGAAAGAAAAAAGGCGCACCCAAGGGTACGCCTTTTTATCAGGATGGACTACCAGCGTGGCATCAGCCGCCGCGGCGCATCAGGTCGAAGAATTCCGCGTTGTTCTTCGTCGGCTTCATCTTGTCCAGGATGAATTCCATCGCCTGCACTTCGTCCATGTCGGAGATGAACTTGCGCAGGATCCAGATCTTCTGGAGGATGTCCGGCTTGATCAGCAGTTCCTCGCGGCGCGTGCCCGACTTGTTCAGGTTGATGGCTGGGTAGACGCGCTTCTCGGCCAGGCGGCGCTCGAGGTGCACTTCCATGTTGCCGGTGCCCTTGAACTCTTCGTAGATCACGTCGTCCATGCGGCTGCCGGTTTCGATCAGCGCCGTGGCGATAATGGTCAGCGAACCGCCTTCCTCCAGGTTACGCGCGGCGCCGAAGAAACGCTTCGGACGCTGCAGCGCGTTGGCATCCACACCACCGGTCAGTACCTTGCCCGATGCCGGCACCACGGTGTTGTAGGCGCGGGCCAGACGCGTGATCGAGTCCAGCAGGATCACCACGTCGCGCTTCAGTTCCACCAGGCGCTTGGCTTTCTCGATGACCATTTCGGCCACCTGCACGTGACGGATCGCAGGTTCGTCGAACGTCGACGCCACCACTTCGCCGCGCACCGAGCGCTGCATTTCGGTCACTTCTTCCGGGCGCTCATCGATTAGCAGCACGAACAGGTCGGCTTCCGGATGGTTGTTCGCAATCGCGTGGGCGATGTGCTGCAGCATCACGGTCTTGCCGGACTTCGGCGATGCCACCAGCAGCGCGCGCTGGCCGCGGCCGATCGGCGCGATGATGTCGACGATGCGGCCGGTGATGTTTTCCTCGGCGCGGATATCGCGTTCGAGCGTGAGCGGCCGGTTCGGATGCAGCGGCGTCAGGTTCTCGAACATGATGCGGTTCTTCACCGCTTCGGGAGGCTGCCCGTTGACCTTGTCCACCTTCACCAGCGCGAAATAGCGCTCGCCGTCCTTCGGCGTACGCACTTCGCCTTCGATCGAGTCACCGGTGTGCAGGTTGAAACGGCGGATCTGCGAGGGGCTGATGTAGATGTCGTCCGTGCTGGCCAGGTACGAAGTTTCCGGCGAGCGCAGGAAACCGAAGCCATCGGGCAGAACTTCCAGCGTGCCGTCTCCGTAGATGGTTTCGCCCATCTTGGCGCGCTTCTTGAGGATCGCAAACATCAGTTCCTGTTTGCGCATCCGCTGTGCATTGTCGATCTCGAGCGTTGCCGCCATTTCGAGAAGCGCAGACACGTGAAGCGATTTGAGTTCTGTCAGGTGCATAGACGAGGGGTACAGAAGTGCCCGGACGGGCAAGAACAAGGAGAAGGGGGAAAAGAATGAGCGAACGCTCGGGGAAGTTGTTGGGTGGCATCATAGCACAATCCGGCCGGTGCGCCAGAGCTGACGCACGCATGACCGGGTAGTGCATTCCCGGAGCCGTTCGGCCCCGGGCGGGTACAGATTACAGCTGGCTGTCCAGGAACGCGGTCAGCTGCGACTTCGACAGCGCGCCAACCTTCTGCGCGGCCACTTGGCCGTTCTTGAACAGGATCAGCGTCGGGATGCCGCGAATGCCGAACTTGGCCGGCACTTGCTGGTTTTCATCCACGTTGATCTTGGCGACCTGCACCTTGTCGCCGTAGTCCTTCGCGACTTCGTCCAGGATCGGGGCGATCATCTTGCAAGGACCGCACCATTCGGCCCAGAAGTCGAGCAGCACGGGCTTGTCGGACTTGAGCACGTCGGCATCGAACGAAGCGTCGCTCACATATTTGATTTGTTCGCTCATGGCGGGGAACCTCAGGTATCGCTCAGTTTATGTTGAAGGCGGACAACGGCTGTCGGCGCGATCCGCTACCTTACACGACATTGCGCGGACTCGCAGCGCGACGGCGCGCGGCAGTATGCGCCGCTGATGCCGATATGTTACCAGCTTGGCGAAAATCAAGTCCTCGCCAGAATCGGGATTTAGCCGGGGGCGGCAACAGTGGATATTGTGCCGTGTTGTGAATCGTTTTGCCGATGATAGTGTCAATCGCCGCAAGAGTTTCCTGCTATTGGCATCCCTTATTTGAGTTAATCTGCCGCGCCTTCGCGGAGGCGCCATGCGAGGCCTGCTCGTCGGCATGATCTAGAATGCACTTCGCGTATCCGCGCAATCCACGCGTAATCCATTCAGACAGACGTGACGCCCGAGTAGAATGGAATCGTGCGCATGTGACGCACAAACCGATTCACAACGCTATTGATCATGACGCCAGACTCCCGCAAGCCCACTCCGTCCGATGAAAGCCAGGCGGACCACCTGAGCGATGCGCTGCAGCATCTCAGCAGCGCCGTCGAGTCCGAGAGCATCGCCACCGGCGCCGCCAAGGGGCTGGTCTACAGTGTGATGGAAACGCTCGGCACGCTGATCGGCGACCCCGATTTGCCCGAGCACGCCCGCTCGGGCTATGAAGGCCTGCTGGAGACGGCGCGCGAACTGCGCGCCCGTCTGGAGGGCGGCAGCGCAGGCGACGACAACTAATCAAGACAAGATGTCTGTTCCGAGGGTCACGGGTTGCCCTCGGCCTCGACTCCGTCCCCGCTATCCATGACCCGACTCTCGTTCCCTCCCGGGCCGTCCTTTCTCGATCAGGCTGCCACGGCGACTTGGTATTTCCTGGATCACTGCGGCCCGGTGGCCGCTGGCGCGCATATCGTCGTGCCGACGGCCGCGCAGATTCCTGGCGTGCGCCAGGCGCTGGATGCCGCTGCGCGCGCCGCCGGGCAGCCCCGTTTGCTACCGCGTGTGCTGACGCTCGGGCACTGGCTGCTGGACCTTCCCCCCGACCTTGCTACCGACCCGACCCCCACGCGTGGCCATGCCGCGCGCCTGCTGGCGGTGCAACAGGCGATTCGCTCGCAGGATTGGCTGCGGATTGCCTTTGGCGCCCAGACAGAGGGGGCGGCATGGGGACTGGCGCAGACGCTGCTATCGATCAGCGACGAACTGAGTGCGCGCTGGCTGGAGGACGCGGCGATCCGCGGAGACGATGATCTCGAGGGCGACGATAGCGACGAGCGGGCGGCGCTCCTGCAAGGCGCGCTGCAACGTACTTATGCGCACCTGTCCGAGCGCTTTCTCGGGCAGGAGGCGCAGATCGTGCTTGCCTTCTGGCAAATGCTGTCGGGGCCGGACGACCCGCTTCCGGCACGACGCCGGGCGCTACAGCGCATGGCGCAGCAGGTTGCAGGGCCGGTGGTCTGGATTGGCCCGACACCGCCGGAACCGGTTGAAGCCAGATTCCTCGAGCAGGCCGGCGAACTCGTGCCGACGCTCGAGGTCGGCTACGACTGGACCGGCGCATCGGAAGCGGGGGGCGAGCCCGACTGGTATCGGACGCTGCTTGCGCTGTGGCCCGAGGCCCGGCGCGACGGGGACAGTAGTGCCGACAGCGAACCGTTCGCGGCACCGCCGGCCTTGCCCGCTGCGTTGTCGGCCGAATTGCCGACCGAACGTCCGCGCGTCCGCGTTATCGGCAGCGCGCGCTTCGAGGATGAAGCCGCCGCAGCAGCGGACCAGCTCGTGCAATGGCTCAACGAAGGCCGCAGGCATGTGGCGCTCGTGGCCCACGACCGCGTGGTGGCCCGCCGCGCCCGCGCGTTGCTGGCGCGTGCCGGAGCGCCTGTCCGCGATGAAACCGGCTGGAAGTTGTCGACCACGCGCGCAGCCGCCGCGCTGATGCGCTGGTTTGACGTGCTGGCGCGCGATGGCGATAGCGCGGCACTGCTCGACCTGCTCAAGAGCCCGTTTTGCCTGCCTGCATTCGAGCATCGCGGCGCGGCGATCGCGCTGATGGAGCGCCGCATCCGTCGCGCTGTAGTTACCGGAGGCTGGACCAGACTGGCGCATCTGTTTGCAGAGCGTGAGCGAGCGGCAGGCGCGCTGGTCGACGCGGAGACGATGGAGGCCAGCGATGCCGAACTGCAGATTCGCGCTGCGGCTCGCACGCTGATTGCCACGCTGGCCGACGAGGCCGCGCAGTGGCCACGGGGCCTCGCGCAACAGCCGCTCCATGTCTGGCTGGGCCGCCTCGACGCCATGCTTGACACGCTCGATATGCGTGTCGCGCTGGCTGCCGACGATGCCGGGCGGCAACTGCTGGATGCGCTGGCGAAGCTGGGCGACTTGCCCGACGACGAGACCGGCAGCCACGCCACGCTGAACCAACAGGAGTTTCGCGCGATGCTGTCGGCATTGCTCGAATCGGTGGCTTACAAGGAGCCCTCGGCGCAGAGCCAGTCGCGCATCACGATCCTGCCGCTCAACGGCGCCCGGATGCGACGGTTCGACGGCGTGGTGGTAGTCGGTTGCGATGACGCGCAGTTGCCGTCCAGCGCGGCTGAGTTGATGTTCTTCTCGAACCAGATGCGACGCGAGCTTGGGCTCGAAGACCGCGAGGCCCGCTTTGCCCAGCAGGCCCGGGATCTGGCCGAAGTGCTGCTCAACAACAGTGATGTCGTGCTGACGTGGCAACGCTTCGGCAGCCGGGGCGAGCCGCATCATGTCTCCGGCTGGATCGAGCGGTTATCCGCATGTTGCGCGCGAGCGGGCACGCCGATCGAAGCCAGCGCCACGCCCGCTCTGCACGATACCTTCGCGCAGCCCGCCGGAATGCCTGCGCCGGTGGCGCCCGAGCGCGTGCCAGAGCGCTGGAGCGCGCAGGCGTACAACACGTTGCGCCGTTGCCCCTATCAGTTCTTCGCCAGCCGGATGCTGGGCCTTTCCGGGCTCGACACGCTCAGCGACGACCTCGAGAAGCGCGATATCGGCAACCTGCTGCATCGCGTGCTGCTGCAATACCACGAGGAGATCCATGCCTCTGGCGAGCGTGACAGCGACCGGCGTCTGGCGCGTCTGCGGGAAATCTCGGATACCTCGTTCGGCAAGCAGATTGCCGAGGACGGCAATGCCATCAGCTATTACCGCCGCTGGATGGAAGTCCTGCCGTCGTACGTGGCATGGCAGGCTGAGCGTGAGGAAGCGGGCTGGCACTGGCGCGGTGGCGAATTCGATGCCGGCGTGGATGTGGCGATGCCCGATGGCGTACCGCTGCGGCTGGCCGGCCGGATCGACCGGCTCGACAAGGGACCGGATGGCGCTCATGCGGTGCTCGATTACAAGACCCAGCCAGCCAGCCGCCTGCGGCGCAAGGCCGGTGATGCCGAGGAAGACTGCCAGTTGGCGTTCTACGGTCTGCTTCGGGCCGATGCCGTGGCGGGAAGCTGGGTGGCGCTGGAAGGTGTGAAGCAGGGCGGCCGCGATAGTTCGCCCGGTGCCCAGCGGGAAGTCGATCTGCCGGAATTTCAGGCGGCGGTGACTTGGCTCGAGCGCCAGTTGCGGCATGACGTCGTGCGTTTGCGGCAAGGCGCGAAGCTGCCCGCGATCGGCGATGCCGCCGCCTGTACTTATTGCGATGCCCGCGGCCTGTGCCGCAAGGGCTTCTGGGAGTCCACCGCGTTGCCGGATCTGCAGTCATGACCGAAGTTCACGCCTATTTGCGCGATGGCCAATCCGTGGGCGAGGCCGATTTTACGCGCGCCGCCTGCGACCCCGGCCGCTCCGTGGTGGTGGAGGCCTGCGCGGGCAGCGGCAAGACGTGGCTGCTGGTGGCGCGTCTGGTCCGTCTGCTGCTGGCCGGCGCCGCGCCGCATGAGATCCTGGCTATCACCTTTACGCGCAAGGCCGCCGAGGAAATGCGCGAGCGCCTGCTCGAAGTGCTGTCGCAGCTTGCCGGCGGAACTGATGAGGCGGTGTTGACGCAGCTGGAAATGCGCGGGCTGTCTCCAGACGCCGCGCGCGCGGCATTGCCCCGCGCGCGGACGCTACATGCACAAGTGCTGGCGTCACCGGGCCGCATGGCGATCGACACGTTCCACGGCTGGTTCGGCACGTTGTTGCGCGGGGCGCCGCTGTCGTCGGGCATCGTGCCCGGCGCGTCGCTCCGCGAGGATGCCTTGCGCATGAAGCGCGAGGCCTGGGCGCCGTTCTGGCGCGCGCTGGCGCAGCCGCAATACGCTGATCTGCGCGAAGCCTATGAAGCGCTGGTCGATGCGATCGGTGACTTCCAGGCACGGGGTCTGCTTGACCGGATGTTCCACGCACGCAACGAGTGGTTTGCGTTCAAGGAGTCGGGCGATCCCGCCACGAAGCTGGCGCAGGATCTTGGTGACGATGCCACCTCCGACATTTTGGTGGACGCGCTCTGCGACGACGACTGGCTCGAGGAATGCGCGCAGATGGCACTGCTGCTCGGTCGTGGCGGGAAGACCGAGCAGGGGCACGCGTCGAAGATCATCGACGGACTGCGCGCGATCCGCGCATGGCGCGACGCGGGCGCCGCGCCGGGCGAGGCCGCCGCCAACGCATTCCAGTTGCTGCGTGCCGCGTTTTTCACCGATGCGGGCAAGCCGCGCTCGCTGCGTCGTACCACGGCATTGGCCAAGGTGTGCGGTAGCGAAGGTGCCGTTGACGAATTGCTGGATCAGCACGCAGAGCACTGCGCACGACTGGACGAGATCGCGGCGCGCCGCTGCGAGGCCATGGTGCTCGCGATCAACCTGGCGCTGTACCGTCTGGGCGATGCACTGCTCGAACGTTATCAGCGCCACAAGGGCGACCAGCGTGCGATGGACTTCGCGGACCTCGAATGGCTGGCGGCGAAGCTGATGGCCGACGAGGAAACCGCCACGTACCTGCAGGTGCGTCTCGACGCGCGATATCGTCACCTGCTGCTTGACGAGTTCCAGGACACGAACCCGCTCCAATGGCGCATCCTGCAGGGCTGGCTGGCCGGCTATCAGGGGCTGGGAGAGAAGCCCACCGTGTTTCTGGTTGGCGATCCCAAACAGTCGATCTACCGTTTCCGTCGCGCGGACGCGCGCCTGTTCGATGCCGCGCGGGTCATGCTTCAGGACGGATTCGGCGCCACCGTGCTGCGTACCAACCGCACGCGCCGCAATCGCCCCGAGGTGCTCGACTGGGTCAACGCCGTGTTCGATCACGCACGCGCGGAAGGGCGCTATCCGCTCTACGAAACGCAAACCACGGCGCTCGGCGGTCCGGCCGGACCGGTCTGGCTGCTGCCGCTCGTCGAGCCAGAGGAAGCAGAGGATGACGAAGCATCCGAGGGCGATGGCCATCGCGATACGCTGACCCAGCCACGCACGCAGAAAGGCGACTCCCTGCGTTACGAGGAAGGTCGCCGCGTGGCAGCCTGGCTGCACTATCTGCGCGACCAGGTGCCCGTGAGGGAAGGCGATGGCACTCGCCCGGCGGGCTGGCGCGACATGCATCTGCTGGTGCGACGCAAGACCTTTCTGGCCGATTACGAACGAGCGATGCGCGAGGCCGGCATCCCGTGCCTGAGCCCGCGCCGTGGCGGCTTGCTGACGACGCTGGAAGCGCTCGATCTCTCGGCGCTCCTGGCGTTCCTGATGACACCGGAATCGGATCTCGACCTCGCGCATGTTCTCAAGAGCCCGCTCGTGGGCGCGACTGACGACGATCTGGTGCTGCTGGCCATGATGGAGGGCGAGGGTGGATGGTGGGCACGCATCGAGGCGCTGGGACTGCCCGAGCGCGTTTCCGATTCGCTGCGAACGGGTGTCGCGCGCTTGCGCGGCTGGCTGGCGCTCGCGCCACACAAGCCCGTGCATGATCTGGTCGACCAGATCTATCACCAGGGAGAGGTGCGTCGCCGTTATGCCGAGGCCGCGCCTGCCGCCATTCGCGAACAGGTGCTGGCCAATCTCGATGCCTTCCTGAAGCTGTCGCTCGACCTTGATGGCGGACGCTATCCGAGCCTGCCCAAGTTCATCGATGAGCTGCAGGAAATTCGGCGTGGTGACGAGGATGAAAGCCCCGATGAGGGCGGCATGGGCGAAGGTGTCGAGGATACCGAGGCGGAGCCAGACGACGCCGCAGACAATCAGCTCGATGCCGTTCATATTCTGACGGTGCACGCGGCAAAGGGCCTCGAGGCGCCGTTCGTGATTCTGCTCGATGCGAATCACAGCGATCCGGCGGCGGATCGTGGTGGCATTCTGGTCGACTGGCCGCCGACATCGGCGGTGCCACGGCATTTTTCCGCCTACGGCAAGCGTGACGAGCGCGGCATGGCTCGCGCGCCGCTGTTCGACGCCGAAGCGGCGCTGGCCGATCGCGAAAACTGGAATCTGCTCTACGTGGCAATGACGCGCGCGCAGCAAGGCCTGCTGGTTAGCGGCATCAAGGGGCGCGCGAGCAAGGCGGAGAAGGAAGATGCGCCAGGGGCGGAGATCGCCGGAAGCTGGTACGTGCGTCTGGCTGCGGCGGGTGTCGGTGACGAGATCACGGCTTATCCCGAGACCGACGTCGCGGCAGTCGATACCCTGACCGCCGCCAGCGAGCGCATCCGCTATACCGATTTCCGGCTGCGCTATCGCGATGCGGCTGACGACCGCTTGCCGATCGACGATGCGGACGACGAGGCCGAGGGCATCGTGTTCGATGCCGATGCCGCTGCACATGGCGAACTGGTGCACGCGCTGCTCGAACGTGTCTCGCGCTATCCCGATGCGCATGGCAGCTTGCCCGACGTGGAAACGGTCTTGCGCTGGTTCCCGCTGACTGGCGCGGGTGCGCCGAACGCGCGTGAGCGCTGGCGGCAGCAGGCCGAGGCGGCCGTCGCGGACCTGCGCGCAATGCTTGAGGCCCCGGCACTGCGCGAACTGATGTTCCCGGTGGATGCCGTGTCGGCACGCAATGAGGTGGAGCTTTATGACGGCCGCGGGCGGTTGCTGCGAATCGACCGGCTGGTGGAATTCGACGAGCGGGTCGTCATCATCGACTACAAGCTCAGGCTGTTGCCGCAGGAACATGCGGGCTATCGCGCGCAGCTCTTGCGCTACGCAGCGGCGGTGGCGCCGATGTTTCCGGGCAAGCGGATCGAGGCTGGCGTGGCCACGGCGGCCGGAGAGTGGATCGATGTGGAGCTTCTGCGTGCCTCGGCGTCACAGGCGGTACCTATCGCCACGACGCAGCAGGGGTCATTGTTCTGAGCGCACCCGGCCTGTGCCCGATTCGCAAAACAGGCGCACAATAGGATGTTTCTGGCGCGCGAAAACGGGCGGGCGCCAGAGATTAATCAGGGAATTGCCGGGAGATAAAAGCAGAAAGGGGAATTAGGGGGACGAGCCTGACCCTCGGCACTGGTGGAAAACGGCTGTGGCTGCTTCGTTCCCGACCTGACCAGGTTGACCGCGCCGCCATGCGAGGAGGCCCGTCCGACCGGCATTGTAACGCAACCTTGAGAGGCTTTCCAATTTTGTATTCTTGCCAAGGGCTTTGGCTGGTTGTTTGATCTGAAGCGGGGTTGGCGTCCTGCCGTGCTGGCAGCATGGCGGACGGCAAATTCGGGCCGGAAAGCTCTCAACTGACAGGCTGGGGACATGAACGCAAACGACCAGATCCTCCGCGGCGCGCTTGCGCCGCAAGACATCTCCATCGAAGTACTCCAGGAAAAATACGCCAAGGGCGAGGAGCAGACCATTGACGATGTGCGCCGCCGTGTGGCGCGCGCGCTCGCGGAGGTGGAACCCGCCGACAAACGCGAGGCCTGGGCCTCGCGCTTTCTTTGGGCGCTGGAAGGCGGCTTCGTGCCGGCCGGGCGTATCAACTCGGCGGCTGGCACAGGCATTCAAGCTACGCTGATCAACTGCTTCGTCCAGCCTGTGGGCGACTCGGTTTCCCAGGTGCGTGGCGGTAAGCCGAGCATCTATACCGCCGTGGCCCAGGCCGCCGAGACGATGCGGCGCGGCGGCGGTGTCGGCTATGACTTTTCCTCGATCAGGCCGGGTGGCGCGCTGGTGCGTGCCACGCACTCGCGCGCATCGGGGCCGGTGTCGTTCATGAAGGTGTTCGATGCATCGTGTGCCACCGTGGAATCGGCCGGCGCACGGCGCGGCGCGCAGATGGGCGTGCTGCGCTGCGACCACCCCGATATCGAGAGCTTTATCCACGCCAAGGACCGTGGCGACCTGACCAACTTCAATATCTCGATTGGCGTCACCGACGAGTTCATGCAAGCGGTGGCGGCTGATGGGGAAATCGAACTGATCCACGAGGCCGAGCCTGGCGCGGACGGTATCGCGGCGGGCGCCTATCGCCGCGACGACGGCCAGTGGGTGTATCGGCGTGTGCCGGCCCGTCGGCTGTGGGACCAGGTCATGCAGGCCACCTATGACCACGCAGAGCCTGGCATCCTGTTCCTGTCGCGCATCAACGCCGACAACAATCTCTATTACTGCGAGACGATCGAGGCCACCAACCCGTGCGCCGAGCAGCCGTTGCCGTCGTATGGCTGCTGCTGCCTGGGCTCGATCAACCTGACGCGCTTCGTACGCCGCCCGTTTACCGATCAGGCCAGCTTCGATTTCGAGGCGTTTGCCGAGGTCGTGCGCGTTTCGACGCGGATGCTCGACAACGTGCTCGACATCACCTACTGGCCGTTGCCCGAGCAGCAGGCCGAGGCGCAAGCCAAGCGTCGTATCGGCCTGGGGTTCCTGGGGCTTGGTAGCGCACTGGTGATGCTGGGTCATCGCTATGACACCGATGCGGCGCGCGCGCTTGCGGGGCGGATCTCCGAGACCATGCGCGATCACGCCTATCTGGCATCGGTCGAACTCGCCGAGGAGAAGGGCCGCTTCCCGTTGTTCGATGCCGACGCCTATCTGAGTGGCGGCTTCGTGAGCCGCCTGCCCGAGCCCATCCGCGATGCCATCCGCGAACACGGCCTGCGCAACTCGCACCTGCTTTCGATCGCGCCAACTGGCACGATCACGCTTGCCTTTGCCGATAACGCGTCAAATGGGATCGAGCCGGCCTTCTCGTGGACCTACAACCGGCGCAAGCGGATGCCCGACGACAGCTATCGCACGTTCGAGGTGGCCGACCATGCATGGCGGCTCTATCGCCATATGGGCGGCGACGTCGAGCAGTTGCCGGAGAGCTTCGTCACGGCGCTCCAGATGTCTGCCATTGACCATATGCGGATGCTGGAGGCGGTCCAGCCCTATATCGACACGAGCATCAGCAAGACTGTGAACGTGCCGGAGGACTATCCGTACGAAGCCTTCCGCAATCTCTACCTCGAAGCGTGGAAGGCCGGGCTCAAGGGGCTCGCCACGTATCGGCCGAACCAGGTGCTTGGCGCGGTGCTGTCGGTCACCCCGGCCGCCACGGCCACCACGGCGCCGGCGCCCGCCACGCCGAGCGAGGACGATCCGCTGACGCGGCCGTTCGGTAGCCGGCCACTCGGCGATCTGGAAGGCGTGACGTCGAAGGTCGAGTATTTGACCTATGAGGGTCACAAGACGGTCTACCTGACCGTCAACTTCATGCAGGTGTCCGGCACGATCGGTGGCCAGCCGGTGACGATCGAGCGGCCAATCGAGTTCTTCATGCCCGCGGGGCAGCGTTCCGAGGGCCAGCAGTGGATCACGTCGACGATGCGGCTATTGTCGATGGTGGCCCGCTCGGGCGGACCGATCGCCAAGGCGCTGGCCGATATGCGGAACGTGGTCTGGGACAAGGGCACGGTCCGCTACGGCTCCCTGGCCCGCCAGGACGGCACCGAGGTGCCGCGCTTCCATGATTCGGAGGTGGCGGCGCTGAGTTACGCGATTCAACGCATCCTGATCAAGCGTGGTTTCCTGGACGAGGAGGGCAGCCAGGTACCGGTGGTGGCGCTGGCTGCCCGTCTGGCCCGGCGCGAAGGCGGCGAGGCGGCTGTGGCGCTGGCTTCGCCGGCCGAAGCGGCGCCCGCCGCCAAACTGGCTGCCGGGATTGGCACCGGCAAGCCGTGCCCCGAGTGTGGCGCTCACGCCCTGCACAAGGTGGACGGCTGCGCCAAGTGCGCCAATTGCGGTTATGTGGGCGAGTGTGGCTAGCCGGCGACCCTTCACGGATGGCGGCGGCGTGCGATAGCATCTGGCAACTCCAAATCCAGGTCTGACCCAGGTCCGCCTTTTGCTACAATCGCCGCCATGAGTTATCAAGTTCTAGCGCGCAAATGGCGCCCCAGGGATTTCACCACGCTGGTCGGCCAGGAGCACGTGGTCCGCGCGCTCACGCACGCGCTGGAACAGCAGCGGCTGCATCACGCCTACCTGTTCACCGGCACGCGCGGCGTCGGCAAGACCACGCTGTCCCGGATTCTGGCCAAGGCCCTCAATTGCACCGGCCCTGACGGCAACGGCGGCATCACCGCCCAGCCTTGCGGCCAGTGCAAGGCCTGCACGGAAATCGACAGCGGGCGTTTCGTCGACTACATCGAGATGGACGCGGCGTCGAACCGCGGCGTCGACGAGATGGCGCAGCTGCTCGACAAGGCGATCTACGCCCCGACGGCCGGCCGCTTCAAGGTCTACATGATCGACGAAGTGCACATGCTGACCAACCACGCCTTCAACGCCATGCTGAAGACGCTGGAGGAGCCGCCCGAGCACGTCAAGTTCATCTTGGCCACGACCGATCCGCAGAAGATTCCGGTCACCGTGCTGTCACGCTGCCTGCAGTTCAATCTGAAGCAGATGCCGCCGGGCCACATCGTCTCGCACCTCGACCACATCCTGGCCCAGGAAGGGATCAGCCATGACGGTAGCGCGCTGCGCCTGCTGGCGCAGGCCGCCCACGGGTCGATGCGCGATGCGCTGTCGCTGACCGATCAGGCCATTGCCTACAGTGCCGGCCAGGTGTCGGAAGAGGCAGTGCGCGGCATGTTGGGGGCAATCGACCAGAGCTACCTCGTGCAACTGCTCGATGCGCTGGCTGCCGAAGACGGCGCCACGATGCTAGGCATCGCCGATTCGATGGCCGACCGCAGCCTGTCGTTTGCCGGGGCGTTGCAGGATCTTGGCTCGCTGCTGCACAAGGTCGCGCTGGCGCAGGCCGTGCCGGCTTCCGTGCAGGACGAATGGCCCGAAGCCGAGGACGTGCGCCGCCTGGCCGGGCAGTTCGACGCGCAGGAAACCCAGCTTTTCTACCAGATTGCCAACCTTGGCCGCAGCGAACTGGCGCTGGCGCCGGACGAATACGCCGGCTTCACGATGACGTTGCTGCGAATGCTGGCGTTCCGGCCGTCCACTGCTCCCGCTTCGTCGGTCGGCGGACAGGGCGGTGGCGGACAGCAGGTGGTACGCCCGCGCCCGGCTGGCACGACGAGCGCCGCACCGTCGCCTCGGGCCATGGCATCGGCTGTTGCCGAGCCTGTGGCGGCCGAGCCGGTCAAGGTCGCGCCAGTGGTCGCGCCGGCAGCGCCGACAGCGCCGATTACGGCCGCTGCTCCGGCCGCATCCGCAGCACCCGCCATGCCCGCTGTGCCAGCGAAGTCAGCCGAACCCGCGCCGCCCCAGGCTGACGTGGATACGTCGATGTCGCCAGCCCGTGCGGCGTTGGCCGCCGCGCGTCAAGCTTCCGCCGGTCGTGCTGGCCGACCGATGTCGGCTGCGCCAAACGCAGGTGCCGCCGCCGCGGCCAGTTCGCGCCCGGCTGCGCAGCCGCTGCGTCCGCCTTCCGCCTCACGGCCGGCTACCACTGCCGCGCCGGCTCCGGCTCCGGCAGTTGCGCCTGCCGCTGCGCCGGTAGTGACGCAGGCTGTCGCTCCGAGCAAGGCTGCTGCCGCCCCTGTCGCGGCCGCGCGCCCGGCACCGGTCGCCAAGCCTGCGCCGCAACCCGAAGCCAAGTCCGTCCCGCCGTGGGAAGCCGCGGGTGCAAGTGACGTGCCGCCGTGGGAAGAGATGCCGCCCGATCTGCCTGTGATCGGTCCGTACGACAGCGATCCGGGCTATGACCCGAGCTTCGGTGGTTTCGACAACGGCTTTGATTCCGACAGCGCCGATCGCGCGCCGCGCGCGGCTCGTAAGCCCGCGCCGACGCAATCGGCAGCCAAGCCGGTCAGCAAGCCCGAGCCGGAACCGGCAGCGCAACTGGCACCTGCCGTCCCGCAAGTGGCGCCAAGCGCAGGCGAGGATGGCACGCCGCCGGTTTTCACAGGCGACTGGCCCGAGTTCGCCGCCACCCTGCCGCTCAAGGGGCTGGCCCAGCAGCTTGCCCATCAAAGCGAGTTGCATCGCGTGGTCGGCCGCACGCTGCATCTGCGCGTGCCGGTTGCGGCGATTGCCGAGGCTAACGTCGCGGAGCGGCTTCAGGCAGCGCTGGTCGAGCATTTCCGCGTCGATGTGCGTGTGCAATGCGTCGTTGGTGGCGTGACGCATACCGCGGCGGCTGTCGATGCCGCGGCGCGTGCCGAACGCCAGCGCGAAGCCGAAGCCGAGATCGACCGCGACCCGTTTGTACAAGGTCTGTTGCGGGAGTTCGGCGGCCAGATCGTGCCAGGGTCGATCCAGCCGCGCGCAGCCTGAATTTCAAGTTTCAAGTGGCGGCCGCCTGACCAACGGTCGCGCCGCCCGCCCCCATCCACACGTATTCAAGGAGTGATCCCATGATGAAAGGTCAACTGGCCGGGCTGATGAAGCAAGCCCAGCAGATGCAGGAAAACATGAAGAAGATGCAGGAGCAGCTTGCCCAGATCGAGGTCGAGGGCCAGTCCGGCGCCGGCCTTGTGAAGGTGGTGATGACCTGCAAGAACGACGTCAAGCGCGTCACGATCGATCCGAGCCTGCTGGCCGATGACAAGGACCTGCTGGAAGACCTGGTAGCCGCCGCGTTCAACGACGCCGTGCGCAAGGCCGAGGCCACCACGCAAGAAAAGATGGGTTCGATGACGTCGGGTCTGCCGCTGCCTCCGGGCTTCAAGCTGCCATTCTGATGACACGTTCCGACCAGGCGGCTCTGTCATGAGAGCGGCGCCGCCCACCTCGCTGCAGGCGCTGATCGAGGCGCTCAAGGTGCTGCCCGGCGTTGGACCGAAGTCGGCCCAACGCATGGCGTATCACCTGCTGCAGCACGACCGCGAAGGCGCGCGCAAGCTTGGTGACGCGCTGCGCGGGGCCGTCGATGGCATCCGCCATTGCACGCGCTGCAACACCTTCACCGAACTCGAAATCTGCGGAACCTGCAGCGATCCAGAGCGTGACGCGACGCTGCTCTGCGTGGTCGAAACGCCGGCCGATCAGGTCATGATCGAGCAGACGCTGACCTATCGCGGCCAGTATTTCGTGCTGATGGGGCGGCTCTCGCCGCTCGACGGCATCGGTCCGAAGGAGATTCATCTCGACCGCCTGCTGGCACGTGCTACTGACCCCGAACTCGGCGGCCCGGCCAGCGAGGTGATCGTCGCCACCAACTTCACCAGTGAGGGCGAGGCCACCGCGCACTACATCGGCGAAATGCTGAAGGCGCGCGGGCTGAAGGTCTCGCGTCTGGCGCGAGGCGTGCCGGTGGGTGGCGAACTGGAATACGTGGATGCGGGCACCATCGCCCGCGCCGTGATGGACCGTCGCACCCTGTAACGGACCATGAATCTGGCGCGCTTCGATCTCGTCACGCTGGGGCTGTTTGTGGCCGTGGCACGGCAGGGCAGTATCTCGGCCGGCGCGCGGCAATCGCATCTGGCCGTGGCGGCTGCCAGCAAGCGAATCTCCGACCTGGAGACCGCGGTCGGGGCGCCGCTGTTTTTCCGCCATGCCGCTGGCGTGCAGCTTACCGAGGCGGGGCAGGCCTGCTTCCACCACGCGCTGACCATCCTGCAGGACGTGGAGCGCATGGCCGGGGTGATGTCCGACTACGCCTCGGGTGTGCGCGGGCAGGTGCGCGTCTGTGCCAATACCTCGGCCATCACGCAATTTCTTCCCGATGATCTGGCGCAGTTCATGCGCCAGCATCCCACCATCCGCATCGAACTCGAAGAACACAACAGCAGCGACATCGTTGCCGCTGTCATGGAAAACCGGGCCGATGTGGGCATTTTCGCCGACCGCACGCCGTGCGCGGGACTGGTGACGGTCGAGTATCGGCAGGACGAACTCGTCATCATCACGCCGCCGGGGCATCCATTGGCGCAAAACGGCCCGGTTCACTATGCCGATGCGCTCGAATATGACTTCGTCAGCTTGCCGCAGGTGACCTCGCTGGCGGCGCGGCTGTTGGAAGAAAGTAGTCGGCTCGAGCGGCAGTTTCGGCTGCGCATCCAGGTGCGGAGCTTCGACGCGATGTGTCGCATGGTCATGGCCGGTCTGGGCGTGGGGGTGCTGCCGCGGATCGCCGCGGAGCCGCACGTCAAGTCGATGGGGCTCTCGCTGGTCGGTCTGCGGGACGCCTGGGCGCGCCGATCGCTGCTGATCGGCATGCGAGACCCGGCCGGGCTCACGGTCTCGGCGCGGCTGCTGATCAGCCATCTCTGCGGCGACCGCGCGCCATTCTGAGTCCCCGAGCCCGCTTCTGAACCCTCTAGGGTTCTCCCTGATCTTTCGCATTCCGAGAAAGCCCGCTTTCCGGAATGCCGATTCCGCATCACCCCGCCGCTGGGGCACACTCCGTCGAAACTACGCCAATCCACCCCAATCGGGGTCAGTTTCTCGGAGACACTCATGGCGCGACAGATTCTCGACGGCATCCGCGTTCTCGAACTGGGCCAGCTGATTGCAGGCCCCTTTGCCGCCAAGACACTTGCCGATTTCGGCGCACACGTGGTCAAGGTGGAGCCGCCCGGGCAGGGCGATCCGCTGCGAAAGTGGCGCATGTTGCACGAAGATACCTCGGTCTGGTGGGAAGCCCAGTCGCGCAACAAGCAGTCGATTGCCATCGACCTGCGCCAGCCGGAGGGGCAGGCTCTGGTACGCAAGCTGGCCAGCGAGGCCGACGTCCTGATCGAGAACTTCCGCCCGGGAACCATGGAGAAATGGGGGCTCGGCTGGGATGTGCTTCATGCCGACAATCCAAAGCTGATCATGGTGCGGGTCTCGGGCTACGGCCAGAGCGGCCCGAAGCGGGATGAGCCCGGCTTTGCGGCGGTGGCCGAAGCGATGAGCGGGCTGCGCTACCTGACCGGCGAACCTGGACGCCCGCCCGTGCGCGCGGGCTTGTCGCTGGGTGACACGATCGCCGGCCTGCATGGCGCGCTTGGCGTGCTGCTGGCGCTGTACGAACGCGATGCGCGCGGTGGCGAAGGCCAGGTCATCGACGTGGCGCTGTATGAGTCGCTGTTCAATCTGAGCGAAAGCCTGTTGCCCGAGTACTCCGCGTTCGGCGCTGTGCGCCAGCCGGCCGGGGGTGCCTTGCCGGGAATCGCGCCGTCGAATGCCTACCTGTGCGGCTGCGGCGAGTATGTGCTGATCGCCGCCAACGGCGACGCGATCTTCCGCCGCCTGATGGCCGCGATGGGTCGCAACGACCTGGGCGAAGACCCGGCGCTGGCACGCAATGATGGCCGCGTGAAGCGTGTCGACGAGATCGACGCCGCGATTACCGCCTGGACGAAGACACAAACCGTGGCCTCCGCGCTGGAAGTGCTGCGCACCGCCGACGTGCCGTCTGGCCGCATCTACACCGTCAAGGACATTGCCGAAGACCCGCACTACCGGGCGCGCGGCGTAATCGAGACGGTGACATCCGCGAAGGGCCTGCAGGTGGAGGTGCCAGGCATCATGCCGAAGCTGTCGGGCAATCCCGGCGGCATCCACGATCGCGCGCCGACGCTGGGCGAGCATACCGATTCCGTGCTGGCCGATGCCGGCTTCGACGTAGCGGCCATTGCCGACCTGCGTACGCGTGGAGTGATTGCATGAGTGCCAAGATGAGTGCTGCTACGTATCCGCTGTCAGGCCCGGCGAAGGTCGAGATCAACGAAGTCGCCCCGCGCGACGGGCTGCAGATCGAACCGTTCATCGTTCCCACCGAGGGCAAGGTCGCTTTCGTCAATGCGCTGGCCCGCTGCGGTTTCGCGCGTATCGAAGCTACGTCGTTCACGTCGGCCCGCGCCATTCCCGCGCTGGCAGATGCGGAGGCCGTGATGCATCAGGTCGAGCGCGTCCCCGGTGTTGGGCTGACCGTGTTGGTGCCGAACCTGCGCGGGCTGGAGCGCGCGCTGTCGTGCCGCCCCGACGAAGTCAATCTGGTGATGTCGTCCAGCGAGACGCACAATCGCGCCAATCTGCGCATGACGCGCGATCAGTCGCAGACCCAGTTGCTGGCGATGATCGCGGAAGCGGGCAAGGCCGGCGTGCCTGTCAACGTGTCGCTGTCGACCGTGTTCGGCTGCCCGTTCGAGGGCGACGTCAGCGAAGCCGAGGTCATGCGCCTGGCGAAGGCGTTTGCCGATGCCGGCGCGGCGGGTATCACCCTGTGCGATACCACGGGCATGGCCTATCCCAACCAGGTGGCCGCGCTCTGCGAGACGTTCCAGCGCGCCTTGCCGAAGACTGGCCTGACGATTCACCTGCACAACACCCGAGGCATGGGCCTGGCGAACGCGATCGCCGCGTGGCAGACCGGCGTGACGCGGTTCGACGCCGCGGCCGGTGGGTTGGGTGGGTGCCCCTACGCGCCCGGCGCGAGCGGCAACGTCAGCACCGAGGAACTTGTGCACATGTTCGCGTCGATGGGCGTGGATACGGGTGTCGAACTGGGCGCGCTGCTCGACGTGGTCGCTGGCGTCTCCGATCTGGTGCAGCGCGACGTGTCCAGCCAACTCCTGCGCGCCGGCCCGCGCCTGCGCACGCATCAGCCGCCTGCGTGGATGGAAGAGTTTTTCGCCAAGGCTTGATGGCAGGCATCAACCGACAGATTTTTTGAGTCCCCCAATAAAACATACGGAGACAACCATGAAACGCACACTGATTGGTGCCGGCACACTGCTGGCTGCCGCCGGTCTGGCCATGTCCGCCACCGCGCACGCCCAGGAAGGCACGTACCCCAATCGCCCGATCATGCTCGTGGTGTCGGCCGCTGCCGGTGGCACGACCGATCTGGCCGCCCGCATGATTTCAGAGCCGCTGTCGAAGGCGCTCGGACAATCGGTGGTGGTGGACAACAAGCCGGGCGGCAATGGCACGATTGCCGCGCAGGCTGTGCAACGGGCCAAGCCGGATGGCTACACGCTGCTGGTGCAGTACTCGGGCTATCACGTGATCACGCCGTTGCTGACCAAGACTTCGTGGGACCCGGTCAGGGACTTCGCGCCGGTGGCCAACCTGCTGTCGGCGCCGCAGGTGTTGGTGGTGCGTTCCAGCCTGCCGGTGAAGTCGCTGAAGGAGCTGGTGGCCTACGCCAAGGCCAATCCGAACAAGCTCAACTACGCATCGTCGGGCAATGGGTCGCTGCAGCACGTCTCGACCGAATTGCTCAACGAGATGGCGGGTATCCAGATCACGCACGTGCCCTATAAGGGCACGGGTCCAGCGATGACCGACCTGCTCGGCGGCAATGTCGACATGACGATCACCACGCCGCCGCCGCTGATGGGCCATATCGCCGCCGGCAAGCTGCGCCCGCTCGTGGTCACGAGCAAGACCCGGCTGCCCAGCCTGAAGGACGTGCCATCGGCGCCAGAGGCCGGTTATCCCGATCTCGACGTTTCGTCCTGGTTTGCGATGTACGCGCCCGTGGGCACGCCCAAGCCTGTAATCGACCGGCTGACCACCGAGATCGAGAAGATCATGAAGTCGGAGGCGTTCCGCAAGAAGGCCGAGGAGCTTGGCGCGGAGGCGCGCTACATGAATCCGCAACAGCTCGACCAGTACCAGCGCGCCGAGTTGCAGCGCTGGACCAAGGTGATCAAGGCCGCCGATATCCACGCGGAATGACGGGTTGGCAAGCTGCCTGAAAGGGGCGGCGTGTAGCATGGCCGCCGCTGCGTCTGCCGGGATTAGGTATTGATCCCGATGCGCATGGCGCTTGCGTCCGCTAGCATCGCAGCAAGCCGCCATGCGGCGCGCCCCTCGATCAAACAGAAATAGAAAAGGCAGGAGAGCCATATGTACAACAAGAAGTTCTGGAAACAGGTGCTGATCGCGCTGGCGCTGTTCCTGGCTGGCTGGTTCACATTCGGCAGCGCGCAGGCGCAGGGCAAGCCGGAGAAGAGCAAGGTCACCATCGCCGTGGGGGGCAAGAACCTGTTCTACTACCTGCCGCTGACGATCGCCGAGCGCCTGGGCTACTTCAAGGAAGAAGGGCTCGATGTCGAGATTGTCGACTTTGCCGGGGGCGCCAAGGCGCTGCAGGCCGTGGTCGGCGGCAGTGCCGACGTGGTGTCGGGCGCGTACGAACACACGATCAACCTGCAGGCCAAGGGCCAGCAGTACCAGGAGTTCGTGCTCCAGGGCCGCGCGCCGCAGATCGTGCTGGTGGTGTCGAACAAGACCATGCCGAACTTCAAGTCGATCGCCGACCTGAAGGGCAAGAAGATCGGTGTGACCGCGCCGGGTTCGTCGACCAACATGATGGCTAACTTCGTGCTGGCCAAGGCCGGGCTGAAGCCGTCCGACGTGTCGTTCATCGGTGTGGGCGCCAGCGCCGGCGCGGTGGCCGCGATGCGTTCGGGCCAGATCGACGCCATGGCCAACCTCGATCCGGTGATCTCGATGCTGACGCAAAAGAACGAGGTCAAGATCGCCTCGGACACGCGCACGATCAAGGAAACGCAGACCGTGTTCGGCGGCAATATGCCGTCGGGATGCCTCTATGCGTCGGTGTCGTTCATCCAGCAGAACCCGAATACCACCCAGGCAATGGCCAACGCCATGGTGCGCGCGCTGAAGTGGCTGCAGAAGGCTGGCCCGTCGGACATCGTCAAGACCGTGCCGGAAAGCTACCTGCTGGGCGACCGCGCGCTGTACCTGGCCGCGTGGGACAAGGTCAAGGAAGCGATTTCGCCGGACGGCATGATGCCGGCCGATGGCCCGCACACGGCACTGAACACGCTGCAGCAGTTCGATCCGGAGCTCAAGGGCAAGGCGATCAAGCTCGAGAACACGTTCACGAACAACTTCGTGCAGAAGGCCAACGCCAAGTACAAGTAAGACAAGCCAGTATCCGATCCGGCTCCCTCAAGGAGCCGTCTCCCAGTCGCCCGCCGCGCGCCAGCCGTCCGGCGGGCGAAAGCTTCCCAGAGTCATGCCGTCATGAGCACGCCTGCACTTTCCCTCGAAAACGTGACCTGTACCTTCGTCTCGCGCGAAGACCGCGCGCAGCGCTATACCGCTGTGCGCGACGTCACGCTATCCATCCAGCCCGGCGAGTTTGTCTCTGTCGTGGGCCCCACCGGCTGCGGCAAATCAACGCTGCTGAATGTATCGGCCGGCCTGCTCGAACCCTCGACCGGGACCGTGCGCGTCTTTGGCGAGCCGCTCAAGGGCATCAACGCGCGTGCCGGCTACATGTTCCAGGCCGAAGCGCTGATGCCGTGGCGCAGCGCGCTCGACAACGTGATCGCCGGCCTGGAGTTCCGCGGAGTGCCGCGCGATGAAGCGGTGAAGCAGGGCGAGGAATGGCTGCGGCGCGTGGGGCTGGGCGGGTTTGGCGATCGCTATCCGCACCAGCTATCTGGCGGCATGCGCAAGCGCGTGAGCCTGGCGCAGACGCTGGTGATGGACCCGGACATCATCCTGATGGACGAGCCGTTCTCGGCGCTGGACATCCAGACGCGTCAGCTCATGGAGAACGAGGTGCTTGACCTGTGGGCGGCCAAACGCAAGGCCGTGCTGTTCATTACGCACGACCTTGACGAGGCCATCGCGATGAGTGACCGCGTGGTGGTGCTGTCCGCTGGGCCGGGCACGCACCCGATCGGCGAGTTCTCCATCGACCTGCCGCGGCCGCGCGATGTGGCCGAGATCCGCAACCATCCGCGCTTCGTGGAGCTGCACGCCGCCATCTGGGACGTGCTGCGCGAAGAAGTGCTCAAGGGCTACGCGCAGCAGCGCAAGGCGGCCTGAGTTTTCCCGATCGGACAACAATCGAACATGGCTTTTCGTCCCGACTCAAAAGGTATGCTGCGCGTCTGGCAGCTTCTGCTTCTTGCGGTGGTACTGATCGTGTGGCACATGGCCACGCGTTCCCAGCAAGTGGCGTTCTTCTTTGGTGAACCGCTGATGGTGGCGCAGCGCATCTGGAGCTGGTTCATCGTCGAGCGTGATATCTACCTGCACCTGGGCGTCACGCTGCTCGAAACGGTGCTGGCATTCGGCATTGGTACCGTGTCCGGGCTGGGCGTGGGCCTGTGGCTGGCGCTGAGCCCGTTCACTTCGGCGGTGCTCGATCCCTACGTCAAGGCTGCCAACTCGATGCCACGCGTGATCCTGGCGCCGATTTTCGCGGTCTGGTTCGGTCTCGGCATCTGGTCGAAGGTGGCGCTGGCGGTGACGTTGGTGTTCTTCATCGTCTTTTTCAACGTCTATCAGGGTGTCAAGGAAGTGAGCCCGGTGGTACTGGCCAACGCGCGCATGCTCGGCGCCAACAAGCGGCAACTGCTGCGCCATGTCTATCTGCCGAGTGCCACGAGTTGGGTGTTCTCCTCGCTGCATACCTCGGTGGGCCTGGCGTTTGTCGGGGCGGTGGTGGGCGAATACCTGGGGTCGGCGCGTGGCGTTGGCTACCTGATCCTGCAGGCTGAAGGCACCTTCGACATCAACACGGTGTTCGCGGGCATCGTGGTGCTGACCGCGTTCGCGCTGGTGCTCGACTGGATGGTGACGGTGGGAGAGAAGCGCCTGATGCGGTGGCAGCCGAAGTCGGGGGAGACGGAGAAGCTCTGACGCTTGAAGCTGCGGTCTGATTTCGCCCCTCTCCCGCTCGCGGGAGAGGGGGCAAACAAAAGTCCGACTCAAGGCGTGATGACGATCTTCCCGGTCACCTTGCGGGCTTCCATGTCCTTGAGCGCCTGCGGCGCCTGCTCCAGCGGATACCGCGCCGAGATATGCGGGCGGATCTTGCCTTCCTTCATCCAGCCGAGCATCTGGGCCATGTTGGCCTGGTTGGCCTTCGGTTCGCGGCGCGCGAACTCACCCCAGAACACGCCCACCAGCGACGCGCCCTTGAGCAGCGCCAGGTTCAGCGGTATCTTGGGGATTTCGCCGTTGGCGAAACCCACCACCAGATAGCGGCCGCGCCAGGCGATCGAGCGGAACGCCGGTTCTGCATAGACGCCGCCCACCGGGTCATAGATGACATCCGGGCCCTTGCCGTCGGTCAGCGCCTTGACGCGCTCGCGCAGGTCCTCGGTGCTGTAGTTGATCAGCGCATCCGCGCCGTGTTCCTTGCAGACTGCCAGCTTTTCATCGGTGGAAGCCGCGGCGATCACACGCGCGCCGATGGCCTTGCCGATCTCGATGGCTGCCAGGCCCACGCCACCGGCCGCGCCCAGCACCAGCATCGTTTCACCGGCCTTGAGCTCACCACGGTCCACCACGGCATGGTGGGATGTGCCGTAGGTCAGCGTGAACGCCGCCGCCACGTCGAAGTCGATGCCCGGAGGCATCGGCACCACGGCCTTGGCGGGCGCCTTGGCCTGGCTGGCGAACGCGCCGTTGCCGAGGTAGGCGATGACCTTGTCGCCGGGCTTGACGTGCGTGACCCCCGCGCCAACGGCATTGACCACGCCGGCCAGCTCGGAGCCCGGCGAGAACGGCAGCTCCGGCTTGGCCTGGTACTTGTTCTGAATGATCAGGACATCGGGAAAGTTGACGCCGGCTGCCTTGACGTCGATGACGACCTCGCCGTCGCCCGGCACGAGATCGGGCAGCGTTTCCAGGGTCAGGGAGTCGGGCGGGCCCCAGGCTTTGCACAGTACGGCTTTCATTGTGTCTCCAGTTGGAATGGGGCATGCGCGGGGGTACGCATGCGCTGCGGGCAAGTGTAGCGCAGGAAAAGCACGGTCGTTCTGTTCGAAAAATCGCTGCATGACGTCCATTCGGGCGCCGCATGTCCGGGCGCACGATGACGCTCCCGCGCCGCTTTGCTCGGGTACAATCGCGGCCATGCATATCCTCCTCGCCAACGATGACGGCTACCTCGCGCCGGGACTCGCCGTCCTCCACGCCGCGCTCGCCCCCTTGGCGCGCGTGACCGTGATCGCACCCGAACAGAACCATAGCGGGGCATCGAATTCGCTGACGTTGCAGCGGCCACTGTCTGTCTACGAAGCGCGGGAGGGCGTGCAGAAGGGTTTTCGCTTCATCAATGGCACGCCGACCGATTGCGTGCACGTGGCGCTGACTGGCCTGCTCGATGATATGCCCGATCTGGTGGTCTCCGGGATCAACCAGGGGCAGAACATGGGCGAGGACGTCCTGTACTCGGGCACGGTGGCCGCAGCCATCGAGGGCTATCTGTTCGGGATTCCGTCGATCGCGTTCTCGCAGGTCAATCACGGCTGGGAGCATCTGGACGCCGCGGCGCGCGTGGCGCGCGAGATCGTCGAGCATGTGATAGCCCGCCCGCCGACGGAGCCGCTGCTGCTCAACGTCAATATCCCGAACCTGCCGTACGAACATATCCGCGGGCACCGCGCCACGCGTCTCGGCAAGCGGCATCCGTCACAACCGGTGGTGGTGCAGGTGAATCCGCGCGGGGAAACCAATTACTGGATCGGGCCGGCTGGCGACGCGCGCGACGCGAGCGAAGGCACCGATTTTCACGCGACCGCCAATGGCTACGTCTCGCTGACTCCGTTGCAGCTGGACCTGACTCATCGCGGCCAGCTCGAAAAAATCGAACAGTGGCTGGGGTGAGCGTGTCATCGCCACGCTGCCTTCAGTCGTTCACACCGAATCCCCGCGCCTGCCCGCGCGTATCCGTCAGATTGCCGTACCAGTTCAAATGAGTTCCACGCCGCGCCGATCCCGCTTTCCACTTCCGCTCGATGCGGTGGTTGAGCGCAAGCCCGCGCCAGCAAGAACCGCCGGAATGCCTGCGGTCGGCAAGCGCGCGGCATCCCCGGCGCCGGCACCGACGGCCGTCAAGCCGCGCAAGCCGGCGGCTCCACCGGTTGCACCGCCGCCGCCGGGCAGTGCCGTGGAAGCTCGGGCGTCCGCAGCGGTGGCTGGCGGGGGTGGGATGGCATCGGATCGGGCTCGGGCGGCATTGGCAGCCCGCCTGCGCGCCGGCGGCATTCGCGACGAGCGGGTGCTTGGCGCCATTGCCACGGTGCCGCGCCACCTGTTCATGGAGCCGGGCCTGGCTTCCCAGGCGTACGAAGACGCCGCGTTGCCGATTGGACATCAGCAAACCATTTCGAAGCCGTCCGTGGTGGCGCGCATGATTGAGTTGCTGCGCGAAGGGATGTCATCCGATCACGCGCTGGCGCGCGTGCTGGAGATCGGCACCGGCTGCGGTTATCAGGCGGCCGTGCTGAGTCTGGTGGCGCAGGAAGTGTTCTCCATAGAGCGGATTCGTCCGCTGCACGAACAAGCCAAGGCGAACCTGCGGCCGTTACGCGTGCCAAACATCCGGTTGCATTACGGCGACGGGATGCTTGGCCTGCCGCAGGCCGCGCCGTTTTCGTCGATCATCCTGGCCGCCGCTGGCATGGAGGTTCCGCAGGCGTTGCTGGAACAACTGGCCATCGGCGGGCGGCTGATCGCCCCGGTGGTCGCGCCCAGCTCTGGCGCGCCCGGGCAGACCGTGACGCAGCAGTTGCTGCTGATCGAGCGCCTCAACCGGCATCGTTTTCACAGAACTGCGCTTGAAGCGGTTTTCTTTGTGCCCTTAAAATCGGGCACCATCTGAGTCGAACTATGCACAACATCGTGAAATCGGATTCTTTCGCGCGAGTCGGACAACGTTTAAGCGTCGTGGCGATCGCGGCCGTCCTGGCCGCCTGCGCCAACTCCCCCATGCCCGCCCCTGTGGTGGATCGCACCTCCACGGCCGGCGCCCAGCAGGCAGCCTCCACCGAGCCGGCGCCGCCCGGATACTATCGGGTCAAGCGAGGCGATACGCTTTACCGTATCGCGCTCGAAAATGGCCAGTCGTATCGGGATGTGGCGAGCTGGAACAATATGGCCAATGCGAACCAGATAGAGGTTGGCCAACTGTTGCGCGTGGTGCCGCCGGGTGCCGACGTGAACGCCGCGCCTGGCGTGGCAACCGCCCCGGTGGCGTCGGGTGTCGTCCAGTCCCAGCCGATCGATTCATCCCGTCCGGTAGGCGCGCCTGTCGGCGCGACGACCAGCACGCCAGCCGCTGTAGCGGCGGCGCCTGCATCGGCCGCGGCAGCCCCGGCAGCAACGCCTTCGGCATCGGCTTCCGCGCCGGCGTCCGATATTCGCCTGGGCTGGCCGGCCAGCGGCCAATTGATCGGTAAATTTGACGAGAAGAGCAACAAAGGCATTGATATTGCGGGTAAAAAGGGCGATGCAGTCCTGGCCGCCGATGAGGGGCGAGTGATTCACGTTGGCCCCTTGCGCGGCTACGGGAATCTTGTCATCATCAAACACAATGACACGTACTTGACGGCCTACGGGCACAACGACAAGGTGCTGGTCACAGAGCAATCTACGGTCCGCAAGGGCCAAAAGATTGCCGAAATGGGTAACAGTGATTCTGACAGGGTCAAGCTGCACTTCGAGGTCCGCAAAAACGGGAAACCGGTCGATCCGATGCGGTATCTGCCGCCACAGTGAGGTTTCATGCCACGCCAGAAAACTGTCTCATCCGGAGTTGTCAGCAGGACCCGTCGTCCCAAGCAGCCGGAAGGAAAGGCTGGAGTGGCAAGACCTGACGGCGGGATCGACACGGAAATGTTCGGCGACGATCCGGCCGCCGAACTGGTACCCGTCGCCGACGAACCGATCGCGCCAGTTTCGCGCGTCGGCCTGCGCAACACGGACTTGAATGCGGACGACGCCGATCACGATGACGGCGACGAGGAAGAATCCGAAGAGGATGAGGAAGAGGGCAGCAGTGAGACCACTGCCGAGCCCGATGACTTCCGTACCGTGTTGCACACGGAACTCGCCGCCGACACGGTCCAGCATTATCTCAATCGCATCAGCATCAAGCCGCTGCTCTCCGCGCCGGAGGAACTCCATTTCTCCACGCTGGCCAAGGGCGGTGACTTTTCCGCGCGTCAGGTGATGATCGAGCGCAATCTGCGTCTCGTGGTCAGCATCGCCAAGGGCTATCTGAATCGGGGCGTGCCGCTGCTCGACTTGATCGAGGAAGGCAACCTGGGCCTGATGCACGCGATCGAGAAATTCGATCCTTCGCGCGGATTCCGCTTTTCGACGTATGCGACCTGGTGGATTCGCCAGAGCATCGAGCGCGCGATCATGAACCAGGCACGCACCGTGCGCTTGCCTGTGCACGTGATTCGCGAACTCAACCAGGTACTGCGCGCCAAGCGCCATCTTGAAAAAGGTGGCACCGATGGCCGCGACGCCAGCCTCGAGGACATCGCTCACCTGCTCGGCAAGACGCCGGACGAGGTGCAGGACGTGCTGGCACTCAATGAACATACCACCTCGCTCGACACGCCGTTCGACCTCGACCCGGGCTCCAGCCTGCTCGATTTCCTTTCCGACGAGCATAACGCCGCACCCGATCAGGAAGTGGCCCACCGCGAGCTGGAAAACCTGATGAAACTCTGGCTGGCGCGCCTGTCGGAGAAGCATCGCTATGTGGTGGAGCGCCGTTTCGGCCTCAATCACATCGAGCCGGCCACGCTCGAGGAGCTGGCCGAGGAAATGGGTCTCACGCGCGAGCGCGTGCGTCAGATCCAGCAGGAAGCGCTGGTCAAGCTCAAACGGCATTTCGCTTCGCAAGGTGTACGCAAGGACGCCGTTCTATGACCCCTGTGCTGGTATTCGACATCGAGACAATTCCCGATGTCGACGGCCTGCGCCGTTTGCATGACCATCCCGCATCGATGAGCGACGCCGAAGTCGCCGAGCATGCGTTTGCCGCCCGCCGGGAGAAGACCGGTTCCGACTTCCTGCCGCACTACCTGCAACGCGTGGCCGCCATTTCGTGCGTGCTGCGCCGGACGCAACGCGACGGATCGGCGGTGTTTCATGTCGGCTCGCTGGGCACGCTCGAGGATGGCGAGGCAACGCTGATCCAGAAGTTCTACGAATTGATTGCGCGCTATAGCCCGCAACTCGTGTCCTGGAATGGTGGCGGCTTCGATCTGCCCGTGCTGCACTACCGTGGCTTGGTTCACGGCGTCTCTGCGCCGCGCTACTGGGAAATGGGCGAGGGCCGCGACGACGATAGCCGCGACTTCAAGTGGAACAACTACATTAGCCGCTATCACATGCGGCACCTCGACCTGATGGACCTGCTGGCGATGTACCAGCCGCGCGCGAGCGCGCCACTCGACGATCTGGCGAAGCTGTGTGGATTCCCCGGGAAGATGGGGATGGACGGCAGCAAGGTCTGGGAAGCCTATCAGGCGGGGAAGCTGAAAGAGATCCGCGACTACTGCGAGACCGATGTCGTCAACACGTACCTGATGTACTGCCGCTTTCAACTCATGCGCGGTGGCCTGACGCCGCGCGAGTTCGATATGGAGGTGGCACTGACCCAGGAGACGCTGGCAGAGCTTCCCGGGGAACAGTGGATGGAATACCTGCGGGCGTTCCGACTCCAGCCGATGAGCCCGGAGAGCGAGGACGACGACTGACCTACAGATCCATCGTCAGGTGGATCGGCTGATGGTCCGATGCATCGGTGCGGTCGTTGACCTCGCACCGGCGCACATTCCCGAGCAGATCGTCCGTCACGAATACGAAGTCACAGGCGAAGGGTGGCTCCGGCCATTGTTCCTTGTCGAACAGCGCGCAGGTGGGCGCGTGCGGTTGCCCAGGATGCATATGGATCCATGCGTCGTGCCAATCCGGCGTGACGCCGCCATAGGTTTCGACCATGCGCAGATAGGCCCCATCTTCCGGTCGGCTGTTGAAGTCGCCGCACAGGATCGCCTCGCTCGGCCGGGGTTCCGGTGTGAACGGGCCCGGCCGGTTTTCCGATCGACCCGGGTGGCGCGCGTGGTCGCAAGCCTGCACATGCCAGTCGCGTAACGCTTCGGTCTGCGCCGCGCGCTGCGATGTCGAGTAATACTCCAGGTGCGTGCAGATGATGCGCAGCAGTCGACTGCCGGCCTGCACCGTGACTTCCAGTGCCACGCGGGGCATCGACGCGACATCGGGATCGGCGGGCCAGGGCAAGGCATGGCGGAAGATCTCGCGCACAGGCAGGCGAGTGGCGATTGCGTTACCGAACTGGCGCGGGCTGCCGTCACGGTGGGTGCGGTCGACGCCGGGGGCGAAGATTACCTGGTAGTCCGGCAGCAGGGCGGAGAGTTCGGCCACCTGATCGGGGCCGGGGTGGCCGGCAAGGTCGCTGAAGCCGCGCGTGATTTCCTGCAGGCAGAGCACGTCGGCATCGGCCATTCCACGCAGGGTGTCGACAATGCGGGCGAGATCGACCTTGCCGTCGGCCCCGCGGCCCCACTGGATATTCCACGAAATCAGTTCCATAGCCTGCCCCCTTCGATGTCGGGCGCCGCGACTGGACTACAATCGCGCTTCTGCAAAACAATACGACAGGTCCCACTGGTGTCTCAAGCCGTGTCTTCCCAGCCCAATCCGACAAGCCACCCGGAAGCGGCATCTGCCGCTTCCGCCGCTTCCAATGATCCCGTCGTCAAGATCGACAGCCTCGACATGGAGGCGCGTGGCGTCGGCCGTCTGGAGAACGAGGACGGCACGCCAGGCAAGGTGATTTTCGTCGAGGGTGCGCTGCCCGGCGAGACGGTTGCGTATCGCAGCTATCGCCGCAAGCCTAGCTACGAACAGGCCCAACTCGTCGAGGTGAAGCAGGCCTCCGTCATGCGGGTGAAGCCGGGTTGCCAGCATTTTGGCGTGTGCGGCGGCTGCTCGATGCAGCACCTGGACTCGCGCGCGCAACTGGCAATCAAGCAGCGTGTGCTCGAAGACAATCTCTGGCACCTGTCGAAGGTGAAGCCCGACGTCGTGTTCCGCCCGATCGCGGGCCCGGATTGGGGCTATCGCTACCGCGCCCGTCTGACGGTGCGGCACGTTGTCAAGAAGGGTGGAGTGCTGGTGGGCTTCCACGAGCGCAAGAGCAGCTATGTGGCGGACATGACGCACTGCGAGATCCTGCCGCCGCATGTGTCGGCAATGCTGGTGCCGCTGCGCGAATTGGTGGGCGGCCTGTCGATCCATGATCGGATGCCGCAGATCGAACTGGCCGTTGGTGCGGAGGTGACCGCACTTGTGTTGCGCGTCCTGGAGCCGCTCAACGACGCCGACAAGGACTTGCTGCGGGCCTTCGCCGATCAGCATCAGGTGCAGTTCTGGCTCCAGCCGAAGGGGCCGGACACGGTCTATCCGTTTTATCCGGCCGAGCAGGAGCTGGCCTATACACTGCCCGAGTTCGGCATCCGGATGCCGTTCAAGCCGACCGACTTCACGCAGGTCAATCACCAGATCAATCGCGTGCTGATTGGTCGCGCGCTACGTCTGCTGGATGCGAAGCCGACTGACCGCCTGCTCGACCTGTTCTGCGGCATCGGCAATTTCACGCTGCCGCTGGCGACGCAGGGTGCATCTGTCATGGGGATCGAGGGAAGCGAGGTGCTGACCACGCGTGCGCTGGCCAATGCCGAGTACAACGGGCTGGCAGCCAAGACGTCCTTCGCCTGCCGCAATCTGTTCGAGGTGACCGCCGAGGACATCGCAGCGCTGGGCCGCTTCGACCGCTGGCTGGTAGACCCGCCGCGCGAGGGTGCGCTGGCTGTCTGCAAGGCGCTTGCTGAACTGAGTCAGGCCGGTAGCGACGTGCTGCCGAAGCGTATCGTCTATGTGTCGTGCAGTCCGGCGACGCTGGCGCGTGACGCGGGCTTGCTGGTGCACGAGGCCGGCTACCGCCTGGCCGGCGCGGGCGTGGTCAATATGTTCCCGCATACGTCGCACGTGGAGTCGATCGCGGTGTTCGAGCGCGACTGAATCCACATGGCGCACCCATGAAAAAAACCGCCCGAGGGCGGCTTTTTTTCGTTGGCAGATGCAGGTCAGTCGCGGCTGCCGCCTGCGATGCCGAGCAGGGCCAGCAGGTTCACGAACACGTTGTACACGTCCAGGTAGATCGCGAGCGTGGCGGTCACGTAGTTGGTTTCGCCGCCATTCACCACGCGCTGCACGTCCACCAGGATGAACGCCGAGAAGATGCCGATGGCGATCACCGACAGCGTGATCATCAGCGCCGGCAGTTGCAGCCAGATGTTGGCCAGGCTGGCCAGGATCAGCAGGATCACGCCGACGAACAGGAACTTGGCCAAGCCGGAGAAATCACGCTTGCTCACGCTGGCAATGGTGGCCATCACGCCGAAAACCGCTGCGGTACCGCCAAAGGCGTACATGATCAGCGCGGGGCCGTTCGAGAACGACAGCGTGAAGCTGAGGATGCGTGCCAGCATCAGACCCATGAAGAAGGTGAAGGCCAGCAGCAGGACCACGCCCATGCCGCTGTTCTTGGTCTTCTCGATGGCGAACATGAAGCCGAAGGCGACCGCGAGGAACAGCACGGCCGACATCATCGGGCTGCCAGCGATCATCGCGGTGAAACCAGTGACCACGCCGATCCAGGCGCCGATCACGGTTGGAATCATCGAAATGGCCAGCAGCCAGTAAGTATTACGAAGGACCCGGTTGCGGACGGCTACATCAGTGACGCTCGCAGCACTATTGCCGAACCCATAGGTATTCAGCTTGTTGTTCATGGTGACTCCTGTCATCAGATATCAGTGAGGCGCCGGGGCAACCCGGCCAGCACAGCGCCAATGTGGCATCGCGCCCGCGGATTTGCAAGGGGGCTTTGTATGGACAATATCCCCGTTCAATAGTTGTTTTCCGAAAACGCAAACATTTGACGGGGTCCGCGCGCTTCCGTTCCCGTGATTCCTGGGCAATAAGTTATCTATAGATATCTTTTTGCTTGACGGTCTGCGGCGTTGGGCGCGCCCGGAAATGCATTGGCAGGCATGTTCGAAACCGTCATGCGGTCGTGCTAGAATTGCACGTTTAATCCATTTGTAACCCCTTCATTTTTCGGAGTTTTTCATGGCGATCGAACGCACCCTGTCGATTATCAAGCCGGATGCCGTGGCCAAGAACGTTATCGGCCAGATCTACGCCCGTTTCGAGGCCGCTGGCCTGAAAGTCGTTGCAGCCAAGATGGTTCACCTGTCGCGCGGTGAAGCCGAGCAGTTCTACGCTGTTCACAAGGCGCGCCCGTTCTTCAAGGACCTGGTGGACTTCATGGTTTCGGGCCCGGTCATGATCCAGGCTCTGGAAGGCGAAAGCGCTATCGCCAAGAACCGCGACCTGATGGGCGCCACCGACCCGAAGAAGGCTGAAAAGGGCACGATCCGCGCCGATTTCGCCGACAGCATCGACGCTAACGCCGTGCACGGTTCGGACGCTCCGGAAACGGCTGCCGTGGAAGTGGCTTTCTTCTTCCCGGGTATGAACGTTTACAGCCGCTGATTGTCTCTGACATCACGACTGAACCTGTAGTCAAGTTGGAACTGCCGTCATGAATAATCTCGTCAACCTGCTCGATCTCGACGCGGACGCGCTCACTGCCTATTGCGGCGAGCTCGGCGAGAAGCCATTCCGTGCGCGGCAGTTGCAGCGCTGGATCCACCAGTTTGGAGCCAGCCACTTCGACGCCATGACGGATCTCGCCAAGTCGCTGCGCGAAAAGCTCGCGACGCGTGCCGAGATCCGCTCGCCCGCTGCCATTTCGGACAATACGTCGTCCGATGGCACGCGCAAATGGCTGCTCGATGTGGGGGACGGCAACGCGGTGGAGACGGTGTACATCCCCGAGGACACGCGCGGCACGCTGTGTGTGTCGTCGCAGGCGGGGTGCGCCGTCAATTGCCGATTCTGTTCGACCGGCAAGCAAGGTTTTTCGCGCAATCTCTCCACCGGCGAGATTATCGGCCAGCTCTGGATGGCCGAGTTCGCGATGCGTGCCCAGCTGGGTCGCGGCCCCAAGGACGAGCGTGTCATCTCCAATGTGGTGATGATGGGCATGGGCGAGCCGCTGCTCAACTATGACGCGGTCGTGCCGGCCATGCGGCTGATGCTCGATGATAATGCGTACGGCCTGTCGCGTCGGCGCGTGACGTTGTCCACGTCCGGCGTAGTGCCGATGATGGACCGTCTGTCGAAGGACTTGCCCGTGGCGCTGGCGGTTTCGCTGCACGCCTCGAACGATGCGCTGCGCGACGTGCTCGTGCCGCTCAACCGCAAGTACCCGCTGGCGGAGCTGATGGCGGCTTGTCGCCGCTACCTGGAATTCGCGCCGCGCGATTTCATTACTTTCGAATACTGCATGCTCGATGGCGTCAACGATGGCGTCGAACATGCGCGGGAACTGCTGAAGCTTGTGGCCGACGTGCCTTGCAAGTTCAACCTGATTCCGTTCAACCCGTTCCCGGAATCGGGGCTGAAGCGCTCGAACAACGAGCAGATTCGCCGCTTCGCCCAGGTATTGATGGATGCGGGGATTGTCACGACGATCCGCAAAACACGTGGCGACGACATCGACGCCGCGTGTGGCCAGCTTGCTGGCGAAGTCATGGATCGTACCCGTCTGGCCGAGCGCGGCAAGTTCGGCAAGATCACGCCACTGGTGCCGGTGGCTGACGCCGGCGCCCCCCGGGAGGCCCGTCCTGCATGACCCGTCTGATCGTTGCTGCCCTGTTCGGGCTGATGCTGTCCGCCTGTTCGTTGCCGCCTGCACCCGCCCAGGACATCAAGACCGCTTCCGATCAGACTCCGGCCGACAAGCGCGCCAGTATCAGGCTGCGCCTGGCCACGCAGTACCTCGAGGCGCGCCAGTATTCGGTGGCGCTTGACGAGGTCAAGCAGGCCATCAATATCGATCCGACGCTGGTCGACGCCTATCACGTTCGGGCGCTGGTCTACATGGGCATGAACGAGACCGCCCTGGCCGAAGACAGTTTCCGCACCGCGCTGAGCATGCGTGACAGCGACCCGGACGTGTTGAACAACTACGGCTGGTTCCTGTGCCAGAACAACCGCTACGCAGAGGCGAAGGCCATGCTGCAGCGCGCGGTGCAGGCGCCGTCCATGAACGGCCCCGTCAAGCCGCTGACGAACTTGGGCGCCTGCGAGATGCGCAATGGCGACCTGATTTCGGCGCAGAAGAGTCTCCAGACGGCCTATGGCTACGACCGCAATGATCCGGCGTTGCTGACGAACCTCGCGCAGCTCAGTTTCCAACGCGGGGAGATGCCGCAGGCCAAGGACTACGTTGGCCGCGTCAACAGCAGCCGCTTTGCCAGCGCGCAATCCCTCTGGCTGGGTGCGCGCATCGCCCGCCGACAGGGCGATACCGAAACACAGAACGCACTCACGGCACAACTGCGCAGCCGGTTCCCCGACTCGCGCGAGTTGACCGCATACGAGAGAGGAGCTTGGGATGAGTGAACAAGAGCGCGCCGACAGCCAGGCCGCGACGACGGGTCACGTCGGCGGTGGCGCGACAGACTCTGACCGCGAGGCTGTTGCCCGCGAGATCGGGGCGAAATTGAAAGACGCTCGCGAGGCGCAGCGGCTTTCTCTGGAAGATGTCAGTGCACGACTGAAGGTGGCAGCGTCGAAGCTCGTCGCCATTGAGTCGGGCAATGTATCGAGCCTGCCCGATGTGACGTTCGCGAAGGGTGTGATGCGTGCTTACGCGCGGACGCTCCAGGTGAATATCGACGGGTTGCTGGGGCGCTATCACGCGCAGGCTCAGGCCACGCCAGTTACCGGGATCACGCAGCGTCATGAGGGCGCACTCAATCAGGCTTTCGACGATCGCAAGCGCTTCGGTTCGAAGGGTACTGGCGGTGGTGCCGGTGGGCGCTGGGTCTGGCTGGTTTGCGTGCTGGCCTTGATCGGCGTTGGCGGATATTTCGGCTTTGATCATGCCAAGGCGTGGGTCGAGGCCCGCAGCAAGGCCGCGGCCGAGGCGCCCAAACCGGCTGTTGCCGAGGAGCGGGCCCAGGAGCAGAGCAATAACGATGGCACGGTGAGCGCAGCGTTGCCGCCGGTGATGACCGGCAACGACTCGCCAGCACCGTCCGAGACTGCGTCGGCATCGGCCGCGCAGTCCGTGGCCGTCACGCCGGCCCCGGCTACCACGTCGGCGGGTTTGCCGATGGTCACGGGTGGAGAGGCTCCCGCCGAGGCGGCAAAGACGCCAGCCGCTACGCCGCCTGCCACGGTTCCCGCTGCGCAGGGCGACAGTGCGGGTGCTGTGCAGATCCGTTTCTCGGCCGATAGCTGGTATGAAGTACGAGACCGCACCGGCAAGGTCATTCTTGGCGGTACCGCCAAGGCTGGCGATACCGTGTCGGGCGGTGGCGCGGGCGGGCCCTACAAGGTCATTCTCGGGAATGTGAAGGGCGTTGAGTCGCTGACGCACAATGGTGCCGCAGTGAACTTTCAGGCGTCCAACCGGAATAATGTGGCCCGCATGACCCTGCAGTAATGCGCTGCGGGTGGCGCGGCCAGCCATGCAAGAAAAGGTGGTAATGCAATGAACCAGAACGCTTTCCAGCCCGTGATCCCGGGCCCGCTGCCGCGTCGCGTTTCGCGCCAGGCCAGTGTTGTGTGGGGCGACAACATCGTGACGATCGGCGGCGGCGCGCCAGTGCGCGTGCAGTCGATGACCAACACCGATACGGTGGATGCCATCGGCACCGCAATCCAGATCAAGGAACTGGCACGCGCCGGTTCGGAGATTGTCCGTATCACGGTGAATACGCCGGAAGCCGCCGCGGCCGTGCCGGCGATTCGCGAACAACTCGACCGTATGGGCGTGGATGTGCCGCTGGTGGGCGACTTCCACTACAACGGCCATACGCTGCTGCATGACTACCCCGAGTGCGCGCAGGCGCTCTCGAAGTACCGGATCAACCCCGGCAATGTCGGCAAGGGTGCCAAGCGCGACAAGCAGTTCGCCGAGATGATCGAGATGGCGTGCCGCTACAACAAACCGGTGCGTATCGGCGTGAACTGGGGCAGCCTGGATCAGGATTTGCTGGCACGCATCATGGACGAAAACGCCCAGCGCGCCGAGCCGTGGCCCGCGCAAAGCGTGATGGTAGAGGCGCTGATTACGTCGGCGATCGAGTCGGCCCAGAAGGCTGAAGAGATCGGTTTGCCGGCCAATCAGATCATTCTGTCGTGCAAGGTATCGCAGGTGCAGGAACTGGTCGCGGTATACCGCGAGCTGGCGCGCCGCTGCGACTATGCGCTGCATCTGGGTCTGACTGAAGCCGGCATGGGCAGCAAGGGTATCGTTGCGTCGACGGCTGCGCTATCGGTGCTGCTGCAGGAAGGTATCGGCGACACGATCCGGATCTCGCTGACGCCGGAACCCGGCGCGCCGCGCGAGAAGGAAGTCTACGTCGGCCAGGAAATCCTGCAGACGATGGGGCTGCGCAACTTCACGCCGATGGTGATCGCGTGCCCGGGATGCGGTCGCACCACCAGCACAACGTTCCAGGAGCTGGCAGCAAGCATCCAGTCGTATCTGCGCGAGCAGATGCCGGTCTGGAAGACGGCCTACCCGGGCGTGGAAGAAATGGATGTGGCAGTGATGGGCTGCATCGTCAACGGCCCTGGCGAAAGCAAGCACGCCAACATCGGTATTTCGCTGCCGGGTTCGGGCGAATCGCCTGCGGCGCCGGTGTTCGTGGACGGCGTCAAGGTGAAGACCCTGCGCGGCGAGAACATCGCGCAGGAGTTCCAGGCGATCGTCGACGAGTATGTACGTTCGCACTACGGTCCGGACGCGAAACAGGCTTCACAAGAAGCGGTGGCCTGATCGATTCGGCGCCATCGCGCAAGGATCGGGCATCACCGTAACAACAAATCAGACATGAGCGAAGACAAGACGAAGGCCGTCAAGGCACTGCAGGGCGTGAAGGGCATGAACGACATGCTGCCCACTGACGCCCCGCTGTGGGATATGTTCGAAAGCGCGGCGCGCAGCATGTTGCGCGCCTATGGCTACCAGCAGATCCGCACGCCGATCGTCGAGCATACCCAGCTGTTCGTGCGCGGTATCGGCGAGGTCACCGACATCGTCGAGAAGGAGATGTACTCCTTCACCGATTCCCTGAACGGCGAGAATCTGACGCTGCGTCCGGAGGGCACTGCTGCGGCCGTGCGTTCGACGATCGAGCATAACCTGCTGTATGACGGCCCCAAGCGCCTCTGGTACATCGGCCCGATGTTCCGTCACGAACGCCCGCAGCGTGGTCGCTATCGTCAGTTCCACCAGCTCGGCGCGGAAGCGCTCGGCTTTGCCGGCCCGGACGTCGACGCGGAAATCATCCTGATGTGCCAGCGCCTGTGGGACGACCTCGGGCTGACCAACGTCCGTCTCGAACTGAACTCGCTGGGCCAGGCGCATGAGCGCGCCGCGCATCGCGAGCAGCTCATCAAGTACCTGGAAGGCTTCCAGGACATCCTCGATGAGGACAGCAAGCGTCGTCTGTACACGAACCCGCTGCGGGTGCTGGACACGAAGAATCCGGCGCTGCAGGAGATGGCCGCCAATGCACCGAAGCTGATCGACTTCCTCGGGGAGGAGTCGCTCGCTCACTTCGAGGGCGTTCAGAGGATCCTGCTGGCCAACAATATTCCGTTCAAGATCAACCCGCGTCTGGTGCGCGGCCTGGACTACTACAACCTGACCGTGTTCGAGTGGATCACGGACAAGCTGGGTGCCCAGGGCACGATCGCCGGCGGTGGCCGTTATGACCCGCTGATCCAGCAGATGGGTGGCAAGCCTGCGCCGGCCTGCGGCTGGGCAATGGGCATCGAGCGGATCATCGAACTGATCCGCGAAGAGAACCTGGTGCCGGATACGCAGGGCTGTGACGTCTACATGGTTCACCAGGGTGAATTGGCGAACCAGCAGGCAATGATCGCCGCCGAACGCCTGCGTGACGCCGGGCTGGACGTGGTCCTCCATGCCACGCCGGACGGCAAGAGCGGGAGCTTCAAGTCGCAGATGAAGCGTGCCGATGCAAGTGGCGCATCCTTTGCAGTTATCATTGGCGACGACGAAATCGCCGCGGGCACGGTGCAGGTCAAGCAACTGCGCGGCGGCAATGTGGCCGAAGGTGGCCAGCAAACCACTGTGCCGGCCGAGCAGGTTGTCGAATTCATCATCGACGCGATGGTCGATGAGATCGAAGGCGACGACGAGCAATAATCTGCCGTTCCCTATCGCAGCACCCGGTCGTTGTCCCTGACGGCGGCCGGTTATATTCAACCTAAGCAGATAACTGCCTCGACATGGCTTACGATCTAGAAGAACAGGAACAGCTTGAGAGTCTCAAGGCCTGGTGGAAACAGTATGGCAACGCTGTCACCTGGGCGTTGATTGTCATCTTGCTCGGGTTGGCTGCCTGGAGTGGTTGGGGTTACTGGCAGCGCGTGCAGGCGCGCGATGCGTCGCTGCTGTATGAGCAGGTCACCAAGGCTGCGGAAAGCCGCGACGCCGACCGCGTGAAGCGCGCCGCTACCGACCTCGAAGAGAAGTTTGGTCGTACCGCCTATGGACCGATGAGCGCGTTGGTCGCGGCCAAGGTGCTGTACGAAGCCGGTGATCTGGCTGGCGCCAAGACCCAGCTCCAGTGGGCGATCGACCATGGCGGTGACGACTACGCGCCGCTGGCCCGTGTGCGCATGGCTGGCGTGCTGCTGGACGAGAAGGCCTATGACCAGGGTCTGGCGCTGCTCAAGGACGAGCCGGCCGCACCTTACGCTGCGCTGTTCGCAGACCGTCGTGGCGATCTGCTGGCCGCCCAGGACAAGCGCGAGGAAGCGCGTACCGCCTATCGCAGCGCGCTCGACAAGCTCGGCAGCGGTGAGGCGTCCATGCGCCAGATCATCCAGTTCAAACTCGATGCGCTGGGCGCGGCCTGAGCGGCCCCAGTTCCTCACTAAGGATTGCACCGTATGACGTCATTGCTTCGCGTAGCCGCCACCCGCACGATCGTTGCCGGCACCTGTCTCGGCCTGCTGGCAGGCTGCTCGTTGTTCAGCAAGGAAAACAAGCATCCGCCCACGGAGCTGAAGCCGATTGCGGCGACGCTGTCGGTCAAGCAGGCCTGGAAGGCCGACGTGGGCAAGGGTGGTCCGTACGTGATGTCGCCGGTGGCGTCGGGCAATACGGTTTATGTGTCGTCGAACGGCGGCACCGTGCTCGCGCTCGATGGCGCAACCGGCCAGACGCGCTGGAAGGCGAAGACCGATCTGGACTTGACGTCCGGCCCCGGCACCGACGGTACGGTGACGGCCGTGGCGGGTGAAAAGGGCGCGATCTACGCGTTCGACACCAGCGGCAAGCAGATCTGGAAGAAACAGGTCAATGGTGAGGTGCTGTCGGCCCCGCTGGTTGGCAACGGTCTCGTGATCGTTCGTACCACCGATACGCGCCTGATCGGCATGGATGCCATGACGGGCGAGCGACGCTGGATCTATCAGCGCACGCAGACCCCGCTGAACCTGCGTGCGGCCATGGGCATGGTGTTTGCCGGCGACGGCATCGTCACCGGCTTCCCGGGCGGCAAGCTCGGCGTGCTCGCCCCGGGCAATGGCGCGCTGCGGTGGGAAAGCACCGTGTCGTACCCGAAGGGCGTCTCGGAGATCGAGCGTCTGAACGATGTGACCGGCGTGCCGGCCGTCAATGGCCGCCAGGTGTGCGCGACGACGTTCCAGGGGCGCGTGTCGTGCCTGGAGCTCGCCAACGGCCAGCCGCAATGGGGCAAGGATTTCTCGTCGCCAAGCGGGCTGGCACAGGACGATACTTCGCTGTATGCCAGCGACGAGACGTCGGCGGTGTACGCGTTCGATCGCCAGAACGGCAATGAACGCTGGAAGAACACTGAACTGCGGTACCGTAGTCTCGGTGCGCCCGTGGCCGTGGGCCGCTCGGTGGTGGTGGGCGACTTCGAGGGCTTCGTCCACTTCCTGTCGCGCGAAGACGGCAAGATCCTGGCCCGTATGAAGACCGACGGCAGCGCGGTTACCGCGGCGCCGGTTATGGCCGGTCAGACCTTGGTGGTTCAGACCCGCGATGGCGATATTTACGGCTTCGTGCCGGACTGATCGCCAGCGCACGTAACGCACCCAACGCCGCCCGTGCCCCTGTCGCACGGGGGGCGCCAATCCGGTAGCATGATCCCTGGTCGTGCCAAAAACTGCGGAATCGGGCCCTGGGCTCGGGTTCCGCCGACAGGAAAAGCGGCCAGACGTGCATAGGCACGATGGTTGTCGGATCAACATGACTCCGGAATAGCTGGGGGACGGCGCGAGCCGCCCCCTGTTTCCGTTTATTGAATGAAACCAGTTATCGCACTCGTCGGTCGTCCCAATGTAGGGAAGTCGACGCTATTCAATCGCATGACCCGCTCGCGCGACGCGCTCGTCGCCGATTTGCCGGGCCTGACACGGGACCGCCATTACGGCGAGGGCCGTATCGGCGATCGCCCCTTCATCGTGATCGATACCGGGGGCTTCGAGCCGGTGGCCAAGGAAGGCATCGTGGCCGAAATGGCCAAGCAGACGCGCCAGGCCGTGGTGGAAGCGGATGTCGTCATCTTTCTCGTCGATGGTCGCCTGGGGCTGGCGCCGCAGGACCGTGTCATCGCGGACTACCTCCGCAAGACAGGTCGCCGCGTGATGCTGGCGATCAACAAGGCCGAGGGCATGAAGTACACCTCGGTGGCCGCGGATTTCTATGAACTGGGCATGGGTGATCCGTACGCGATCTCGTCGACGCATGGCGACGGCGTGCGCGAACTGGTCGATGAAGCCCTCGACCTGGCCGTTCAGGAGCGTCCGGAACTGGCAGATCAGGAAGATGCCGGCCAGCACGGCGTCAAGATCGCCATCGTTGGTCGCCCGAACGTCGGCAAGTCCACGCTCGTGAACACCTTGATCGGCGAAGAGCGCGTGATTGCCTTCGACATGCCGGGTACCACGCGCGACGCTATCTATGTGGAGTTCGAGCGTGGCGGCAAGCCTTACACGCTGATTGACACGGCTGGCCTGCGCAAGCGCGGCAAGGTGTTCGAAGCGATTGAGAAGTTCTCGGTGGTCAAGACGCTGCAGTCGATCGCGGACGCCAATGTGGTGGTGCTGCTGCTCGATGCACAGCAGGATATCTCCGAGCAGGACGCGCATATCGCCGGGTTCATCGTGGAGTCGGGCAGGGCGTTGGTGGTAGGCGTGAACAAGTGGGACGGCCTGGACGGCCATCAGCGCGACCGGGTCAAGCACGACCTGGAGCGCAAGTTGCAGTTCCTGAGTTTCGCGAACATCCACTTCGTATCCGCCCGCGAGCGCACCGGCATTGGCGCGCTTTTGCGCTCGGTGGACGACGCGTACGCCGCTGCGATGATCAAGCTTCCGACGCCGCAGATCACGCGGGTGCTCCAGGAAGCGGTGGAGTTCCAGCAGCCGAAGCGCGTGGGCGTGTCCCGCCCGAAACTGCGCTACGCGCACCAGGGTGGATCGAATCCGCCGATCATCGTTGTGCACGGGAACGCGCTGTCCGGCGTGACCGACGCGTACCGGCGCTACCTCGAGAACCGCTTCCGCACGGCGTTCAAACTCAAGGGAACACCGCTTCGGATCGAATTTCGTACGAACAAAAACCCGTACGCCGAATCGAAGGATTGACCAGGAAAAGGGACAGGTTTTGCCGCCAAGTTTCGTTTGCGTTCGTTTGGAACTGCGGCTAAATTCACGGTAGCGGGGAAACCCTGCTCGTAGATGCCAGCCTGGTACCGTTTTTTGATCTTTTTTTGGCGCATCTTGCGCCAACTGGCTTGAACCGGGGATTTTCGTCCCCATGATCCATCACTAAATCTATAAATTTGGAGTGTGCCATGAGCAACAAAGGGCAATTGCTACAAGACCCGTTTCTGAATGCGCTGCGCAAAGAGCACGTGCCAGTTTCCATCTACCTCGTCAATGGCATCAAGCTGCAAGGCAATATCGAGTCGTTCGACCAGTACGTCGTCCTGCTGCGCAACACTGTGACGCAGATGGTTTACAAGCATGCGATTTCCACTGTCGTGCCGGCGCGCGCCGTCAATTTCCGTGTGGATGATTCTTCCGAGAGCTGATTTTTCCTCTCCCATGGGCGGCCGCATCTCCGTGCGGCCGTCGCATCGCGTGCCTCGGCTTGTCAGCCGTCTTTTCCGCCCGGAACGGGCGAACCCTTCCGTCGCTTCCCGCTTGCAACCTGAACCTGTCCCGAGCCTTACGGCGTCCGGGGGCGGCAGGCTGCGCCAACGCGGCCAGATTTTGTCTTAACAACGATCCCTTCGGCGCACTGCGTCCATCCGCTTGCAACCCAGAGCTACCTCCCAGACCGAACCGACCCGTGCCATCCTGGTTGGCGTCGACTTCGGCAAGCATGACTTCCAGGAAAGCCTTTCCGAACTGGCGCTGTTGACGACCACGGCCGGCTCGGTGCCTGTGCACACGCTGACCGGCAAGCGTTCGCGCCCCGATCCGGCACTCTTCATCGGATCCGGCAAGGCCGAGGAACTGCGGCAGGCCGCTGACGCGCTGGATGCCGATGTGGTGGTGTTCAACCACGCCTTGAGTCCTGCCCAGCAGCGCAACCTGGAGCGATTCCTGGGGCGTCATGTGATCGACCGAACCGGTCTGATCCTGGATATCTTTGGTCAGCGTGCACAGAGCCACGTCGGCAAGGTGCAGGTGGAACTGGCGCAGGTGCAGTACCAGGCGTCGCGCCTGGTTCGCGCGTGGAGCCACCTGGAACGGCAGAAGGGTGGTATCGGGATGCGCGGCGGCCCTGGCGAGCGACAGCTCGAACTGGATCGGCGGATGCTCGATGATCGAGCCAAACGACTCAAGTCCGATCTGGCGCGCCTGCAGCGCCAGCACCATACGCAGCGCCGCGCCCGGGCCCGTAATGACACGCTCAGTATCTCGCTGGTCGGATATACGAACGCCGGCAAGTCGACGCTGTTCAATGCGCTGACCAAGGCGCGGGCCTATGCGGCCGATCAGCTTTTTGCCACGCTCGATACGACCTCGCGCCGCCTGTTTCTCGACGGATTCGGCAATGTGGTGCTGTCCGACACCGTCGGGTTCATCCGGGATCTGCCGACACAACTCGTGGCGGCGTTCCGCGCCACGCTCGACGAGACCGTGCATGCCGACCTGCTCCTGCATGTGGTCGATGCATCGAGTCCAGTGCGCCACGAGCAGATCGAACAGGTCAATCGTGTGCTCGCCGAGATCGACGCCTCGGACATTCCGCAGATCGTGGTCATGAACAAGATCGATGCGGCACCAGAGCTGCTCGAACTCGGCCCCCGTGTCGAGCGAGACGAAGACGGTGTTCCAACGAAAGTGTTTGTCTCCGCCCGGGATGGCCTGGGGCTGGATGGCCTCCGCGAGGCCATCGTCGCGATGGCCCAATGGCTGTCGTCGCGGCCGGAGGCCCCGGCCCCCTATGATCCAAGGCTGGAAGGGCTGCAGCCCGCCCAGGATGGGGAGCCGTGGGACGTCGATGACGAACCAGATACCCGCCAGCAAGGTGCCAATTGATCGTTTTTGAACGAGAATCCCCGCCCGATTGGGGATTCTGGGCAAAAGTGATCAAGATGGCTGCTAGAATCCCTCTGATCCAAACTTCCCGGACCCGTGCTCTTCATGCCCCTGTTCCCTCGGAATCCTGACCCGCACATCGTGCCAGGCAGCCGCGCCCTGCGGTTTGCGCGCTGGCCGCGCCTGCGCGCCATCTTCTCGCTGAACGACCCCCGCTGGGGCCGCAACGGACAGGACGATGAAGACAAGGACAATAGCCGCCAGCAAAACCAGCGCCCGCAGGATGGCCCGCCCGATCTCGACGAGCTCTGGCGCGACTTCAATCGCCGCCTGAACGGCCTGCTGGGCCGCAAGGACAACGGCGGTGGTGGCCAGGGTTTCGGCAGTGGCCCGCGCCCGTCAGGCAAGGGTTCTAATGTCGGCATCGGCGTGATCATCGCCGCCGTGATCGGTATCTGGCTGGCCAGCGGTTTCTTCATGGTGCAGGAAGGGCAGACCGCTGTGATCCTGCAGTTCGGCAAGTTCAAGTACTCCACCGGTCCCGGTATCAACTGGCGTATGCCATGGCCGATCCACTCGGCCGAAGTGGTAAACCTGTCGGCTGTGCGTTCGGTGGAGGTCGGTCGTGCCACGTCGATCAAGGACAGCAACCTGAAGGACTCGTCGATGCTGACGCAGGACGAGAACATCATCGACGTCCGGTTCACGGTGCAATACGACATCCAGGACGCCAGCGAATTCCTGTTCTTCAACAAGACCGACCGCGGTGGCGACGAAGAACTCGTGACGCAGGCCGCGGAAACGTCGGTGCGTGAGATCGTCGGCCGCAACAAGATGGATGCGGTGCTCTACGAGAATCGCGAGCAGATTGCGCAATCGCTGGCCAAGTCGATTCAATCGATCCTCACGGCCTACAAGACGGGTATTCGTGTGATTTCCGTCAACGTTCAGAGCGTGCAGCCGCCCGAGCAGGTGCAGGCCGCATTCGACGACGTCAACAAGGCGAGCCAGGATCGCGAGCGCGCGATCAGCGAAGGCCAGGCCTATGCGAACGACATCATTCCGCGCGCGAAGGGCACGGCGGCTCGCCTGAAGGAAGAATCGGAGGCCTACCGTTCCCGCGTGGTGGCACAGGCCGAAGGTGACGCAGCGCGCTTCCGCTCGGTGCAGTCCGAGTATGCCAAGGCACCGCAGGTCACGCGTGACCGTATTTATCTGGAGACCATGCAGCAGATCTACGCCAATTCGAGCAAGATTCTTGTCGATGCCAAGTCGGGCAATAACCTGCTGTATCTGCCGCTGGACAAGCTGATGACACAGGTGCCGGGCTCGTCGGCCGCACCGTCCTCGGCAGCGCCGGGCACGAATGCGCCGGCGGTACCGGATGCGACCACGCCGGATATCCGGTCACGTGAGTCGATGCGCAACCGCGACCGCGACATTCGCTAAGGAGACCCGTCATGAATCGACTGATTTCCTTTGTCATTGGCCTGTTTATCCTGCTGGCCGTCGCTTCGTCGATGCTGTTCGTGGTCGACCAGCGCCAGTACGCCGTCGTCTTCGCTTTCGGCGAAATCAAGCAGGTCGTGCGTGAGCCCGGTCTGCATTTCAAGCTGCCGCCGCCGTTGCAGAACGTAGTGTTCATGGATCGTCGTCTGCAGACGATCGATGTCGCAGCCAACGAGCGTTTCCTGACCGCCGAGAAGAAATCGATGGTGGTGGACTGGTTCGTGAAGTGGCGCATCACCGATCCGCGCAAATTCTTCGTGGCGTTTGGTGGCAACCTGCGCGGCGCGCAGGACCGCATGACGCAGCGTATCGATGCTGTGGCGCGTGAGGAGTTCGGCAAGCGCACCGTGGCGGATGTGGTGGCGGGCCAGCGCGAGCAGGTCATGCAGAACATCCGGGTCGGTATGGCCGAGTACGCGCAGTCGGTGGGTGTCGAGATCATCGATGTGCGCCTGAAGCGTGTGGATCTGCTGCCGGCCATCAGCGAGTCGGTCTATCGACGCATGGAGGCCGAGCGCAAGCGCGTGGCCAACGAACTGCGTTCGACTGGCGCCGCGGAAGGTGAGAAAATCCGGGCCGATGCTGATCGCCAGCGTGAGGTGGTGCTGGCCGAGGCTTATCGTGATGCGCAGGTGGTCAAGGGTGAGGGCGATGCCAAGGCTTCGCAGATCTATGCCGATGCATTCGGCAAGGATCCGAGCTTCGCCCAGTTCTGGCGCAGCATGGAGGCCTACCGCAACACGTTCCGCGACAAGGGCAACGTGATGGTGCTGGAGCCCAATTCGGACTTCTTCCGCTATATGCGTTCGCCGGGTGGCAACACCGCACCGGCCCCGTCAGGTGGCAAGAAGTAGCGTGGATGGCGCACCAGGCGCCTGATCGCGTGATTCGACAGAACCCCGGATCTTCCGGGGTTTTGTCCGGCTGGAGGGCATGAACCTTTCCCGCCTGTGTTTTTGATAGAAGAGATTCCCCATGTCCAACCGCTGGCTCCTGCCCGAAAACATTGCCGATGTCCTGCCGTCGGAAGCGCGCAAGATCGAAGAACTGCGTCGCCGAATGCTGGACCTGTTCCGCACCTATGGCTATGAGTTGGTCATGCCACCAATGCTCGAGTACCTGGAGTCGTTGCTGACTGGTACCGGGCACGATCTGGATCTGCGCACGCTGAAGCTGGTGGATCAGCTTTCCGGTCGCACGCTGGGCCTTCGCGCGGATATCACGCCGCAAGTGGCCCGCATCGATGCGCACCTGTTGAACCGCCCGGGCGTGACACGCCTGTGCTATGCGGGCAATGTGCTTCACGCGCGTCCGGCGGGTTTCAATGCGACGCGCGAGCCGATTCAGATCGGTGCCGAGATCTATGGCCACGCCGGGTTGGAAGCCGACGTCGAGATCCAGGAACTGATGCTGGCCGCGTTGCAGGTGGCTGGTCTGTCGGACATTCGTCTGGACCTGTGCCATGCCGGTATTCTCGAGGCGCTGCTGGCGGCGTTGCCGTCGATTCGCCAGATCGAAGAGGCGATGTTTGCGGCGCTCGAAACCAAGGATGTGCCGGCCCTGCGCGAATTGACCCAAGGGCTGCCCGACACCGAGCGGAACGCGCTGCTGGCGCTGCCGACGCTGTACGGCGGTGTCGAAGTCATTGAGCGCGCTCGCGCCACGCTGCCTGCCAGCCCGGCCATCGGCCGTGCGCTGGACGAACTCGCGGCGCTCGCCGCGCAGGTGAGCAATGCGAGCGTGAACATCGATCTGTCCGATTTGCGCGGTTACCACTATCACAGCGGCGTGATGTTCACGGCCTATGTTTCTGGTTTGCCCAACTATGTGGCGCGTGGCGGCCGCTATGACAAGGTGGGCGAGGCCTTTGGTCGCGCTCGTCCGGCCACGGGCTTTTCGCTGGATCTGCGTGAAGTGGCGGCGTTGTCGCCTGTCGAGGTGCGAGCCCAGGCGATCTTCGCGCCGTGGGATGCCGATCCGGCGCTGCGTTTCGCCATTACCACGCTGCGTGCCAATGGGGAGATCGTGATCCAGTCGTTGCCGGGCCACACGCATGAACTCGACGAGTTCAATTGCGACCGGCAGTTGCAGCGCCAGGGCGCAAACTGGGTGGTGGTGCCTCGCTGAATTTCCTGGCCGGACGTGCGAGCCGGCCGTTTTTGGTGCTCTCAGATGACGTTTGATGCCCGTGGCGGCCTGTAATCGCCCGCATTGGACAACAATCGTCTGTCATACGCGTGCCCGAAAACCGGGAACCGTAGAACAACGAGAGTAGAATACGTTTTTAACCTTCTGACCAATTCAACATGTCCGCATCCGCAGTAGGCCAGGGACGCAATGTCGTCGTGATCGGAACCCAATGGGGTGACGAAGGCAAAGGGAAAATCGTCGATTGGCTTACCGATCATGCTAAAGGTGTGGTGCGGTTCCAGGGCGGCCACAACGCTGGCCATACGCTCATCATCGGCGGCAAGAAGACCATTCTGCGACTGATCCCGTCGGGGATCATGCGCGAAAGCACCGTCTGCTATATCGGCAACGGTGTGGTGCTGTCGCCTGAGGCGCTGTTCCGCGAAATCGAAGAGCTCGAGTCTGCCGGCCTGCAGGTGCAGAATCGCCTGCGCATTTCCGAAGCCGCTACGCTGATCCTGCCGTACCACGTGGCCATCGACAAGGCACGTGAAGCCCGCCGCGGCGCCGCCAAGATCGGCACGACGGGACGCGGCATCGGCCCGGCATACGAAGACAAGGTGGCTCGCCGCGCGCTGCGCGTGCAGGACCTGTTCGATCCGAAGCACTTCGCTGAGCGTCTGCGCGAGAACGTCGAATTCCATAATTTCATGCTGACTCAGTACCTCGGCGCCGAAGCCGTCGACTATCAGCAGATCCTGGACGAATCGCTGGCATTCGCGCCGCGCCTGAAGCCGATGGTGGCCGATGTGTCGGCCGAGTTGTACGCTGTGAATGCGGCAGGCAATAACCTGATGTTCGAAGGCGCGCAAGGCACTCTGCTCGACGTGGATCACGGCACCTATCCGTTCGTGACCTCGAGCAACTGCGTGGCCGGCGCCGCAGCGGCTGGTGCGGGCGTGGGCCCGGGTCGCCTGAACTACATCCTTGGCATCACCAAGGCGTACTGCACGCGCGTTGGCGCTGGTCCGTTCCCGAGCGAACTGTACGACAACGACAACCCTGCCCGTCAGGATGCCGTGGGCGTGCGCCTGGCCAACGTCGGCAAGGAATTCGGTTCCGTGACCGGCCGTCCGCGCCGCACTGGCTGGCTCGATGCCGCCGCGCTGAAGCGCTCGGTGCAGATCAACGGTGTGTCCGGTCTGTGCATGACCAAGCTGGACGTGCTCGATGGTCTGGAAACGATCAAGCTGTGCGTAGGCTACGAGCTCGACGGCAAGCGCGTCGATATCCTGCCGCGTGGCTCGGATGCCGTGGCCGCTTGCGTGCCGGTGTACGAAGAGTTTCCGGGCTGGAACGAATCGACCTTTGGCGTGAAGACCTGGGATGCGCTGCCCGAAGCGGCACGCGTTTACCTGAAGCGAATCGAGGAAGTGGTCGGCATTCCGATCGACATGGTGTCGACCGGTCCGGACCGCGACGAGACGATTCTGCTGCGCCATCCGTACCAGGTCGCCTGACCCGCCTGCATTACCCCGTGAGCATGATCGTGGCGCCACGAGCGCCACGGCCTCACAGATAGTCCTCGGCCCGCGATATGCGGGCCGATGCTTTATCCATTGGCCATCGATACAAGAAAAGACGCCATGAACCTGCCAATCAATGATGACGAGAACCTGTGGGTCTCGTGGGACGACTATCATCGCCTGATCGCGCGTCTGGCGCTGAACGTGCACGAGTCGGGCTGGAAGTTCGACCAGATCCTGTGTCTGGCGCGCGGCGGCCTGCGCGTGGGCGACCAGATGTCGCGCATCTTCGATGTGCCGCTGGCGATCCTGGCCACGAGCTCGTACCGCGAGGCGGCGGGCACGCAGCAGGGCGAACTCGATATCGCGCAGTACATCACGATGACGCGTGGCAATCTGTCCGGCAGGATCCTGCTGGTCGACGACCTCGTCGACTCGGGTGTCACGCTGGAACGCGTGGGACGCCACCTGAAGGAGCGCTATCCCGAGGTGACGGATGTGCGTTCGGCCGTGCTCTGGTACAAGGCTTGTTCCAAGGTGACGCCCGATTACCACGTGACGTTCCTGCCTTCGAACCCCTGGATTCACCAGCCGTTCGAAGAGTACGACACGCTGCGTCCGCATAACCTTGCAGCCTGGCTCAAGCGCGGCAAGCGCGCCAGCCTGCAGGAAGACGATTCGGCGGCCTGAAGGCCGCCGTCCCTCCTCCCGCAAGTGCGGGAGGGTAGGGGCTCGGGGAGCGTCGGGGTTCGATCTGGTCGACCCGTGCTCCCATCCTGTCTCTCAAGAATGGGGGGGCGGGTGATTGTCGCGGGTGAATTCAATACCCAACCGTGAATCTCTCCCGCACATGCTCTGGCTGCTCGATCTCATCGAGCATCGCGATGGCATAGTCCTCCATCGAAATCCAGCTCTTGCCGTCAGCGGCGACAAGCAGATCTTCCTTGCCAAGGCGGAACTTGCCCGTGCGCTCGCCGGGCGTGAACAGTGCCGACGGCGACAGGAACGTCCATTCGAGCTGAGATTCGCTGCGCAGGGCGTTCAGGAAATCGCGGCCTGCGGATGCCTCTGCCTTGTACAGGTCCGGAAACTCCGGTGTATCGATGAGTTGCACGCCTGGCGCCACGTAGAGGCTGCCCGCGCCGCCCACCACCAGCAGGCGCTTGATACCGGCCGTCTTGGCCGCATCTGTGATCTGTGCCGCTGTGGCTTGCAGAAACCGGACGGTGCTGATGACGACGTCGTTGCTGCGCACGGCATCAGCCAGTGCATTGGCGTCGGCGACATCGGCGTCGCGGGTGGTGACGCCGTCACGTGTTGGCAGTTTCGATGCCTGGCGGGCGATTGCGGTGACGGTATGGCCGCGGCGGAGTGCTTCGTCGGTCAGGCGCGTACCTACGTTGCCGGTAGCACCGATGATGGCGATCTTCATGGTCGTATCCTCTCGGAAGTGGTTGATATGAAACCAATGTGGTTACATATCCGGGCAAAAAAATCAGCGCTTGCGGCGCCGGGCGGCATGTTCGACTTCTCCGAGCATGCTGGCAATCGTGATCTCCGCGAGCGTGGCATCCATGGCGGCTTGCGCCCGATCGGCGACCACCTGCAGGGCGCCGGTGATCTCGCGGCCCACCAGGCAAGCAGGATTCGGCGCGCTTTGGTGCAGCGTGATCAGCGCAGTGGTCTCCGTGGCCTGAAACACCTCGAGCAATGTGATCTGGCTGGCGGGTCGCGCAAGCATTGCGCCGCCGGTGCTGCCCATTGTCGTGGTGACGAAGCCCGCCTCCGTGAGCGCGCCGATCATGCGCCGGATGAGTGCGGGGTTGGTTCCCACGCTGCCGGCGATCATCGACGACGGCACCGGTCCTTCGGCCTGCGCGAGCAGGGTGAGGATGTGAACGGCGACGGCAAACCGGCTACTGGTGCTCATACGGAAATCTCAATGTGAAACTATGGTAGTTACATATCGCCGGCGCGTCAAGCGACGAGTTGGCGTGGCAATACCGCGTGTTTTTCGTGATGGACGCTACGAGAGTGGCGAGATAATGCCGGAATCGGCACTGAAGCTGATACACTCATCCACGGCTTTGCGCCATAGAGAGAGTGAACAAAAGAGAGGAACGAGATTTGAAGGATTCGGCGACGCAAAAACAAAAAACCCGCAACGTGTGTTGCGGGTTTCTCGCCAAATCTTGGTGCCCAGGAGAGGACTCGAACCTCCACAGTGTTGCCACCGCTAGGACCTGAACCTAGTGCGTCTACCAATTCCGCCACCTGGGCAGGTGTCGAAACAACCGAAGCGGCCATTATAGCGACCGTAAAACGTTTGTCAAACAGTTTCGAGAAAAATTGAATCAGAACAACTATCCGATCCCCAGCCGGGAAGAAATCCTTGGCGTACTGAGAACTTCGGGGTCGCCCCTGTCGGCCGGCGATATCGCCAAGGCCCTGGCCGTCACGCGCAAAGAGCATGACGGCTTTCAGAAACGGCTCGCCGCGATGGAACGCGACGGCCAGATCGAACTCAATCGCAAGGGCCGCTATGAGCTGGCCCATCAACCCAATTTCGTGCTTGGCCGCGTGCAGGGCCATCGCGACGGCTTCGGCTTCCTGATTCGCGACGACGGCGAGGACGATATCTTCCTGCCCGAGCGCGAGCTGCAGAAGGCGATGCACAACGATCGCGCGCAGGTGCGCGTGGTTGGCTATGACCGACGCGGCCGTCCGGAAGGGCAGATCGTCGAGATCGTGGAGCGTGCCAATCGCTTCGTGATCGGCCGACTGCTGTCTGAAAATGGCGTGCTTGTGGTGGCGCCGGAAGACAAGCGCATTGGCCAGGACATCCTGATTCCGCCCAAGGCCCAAGGCAAGGCGCGCGTGGGGCAGGTGGTCAGCGTCGAACTGATGGAATGGCCTGATCGCTACGTGCAGCCGGTGGGCCGCGTGGTCGAGGTGATTGGCGATATCGACGATCCCGGCATGGAGATCGAGATTGCCGTGCGCAAGTATGGCGTGCCGCATCAGTTCTCGCCCGCTGCCGTCAAGGAAGCACAGGGGTTGCCCGATGAGGTGCGTCAGGCCGACCTCGATCATCGCATCGACCTGCGCGACATTCCGCTGGTCACGATCGATGGCGAGGATGCGCGCGACTTCGACGATGCCGTCTATTGCGAGCAGGTCAAGATCGGCCGTGCAAAGGGCTGGCGTCTGATCGTGGCGATCGCCGACGTGTCGCACTACGTGCGGCCGGGTACGCCGCTCGATGCCGATGCGCTGGATCGCGCCACGTCGGTTTACTTCCCGCGCCGCGTGATTCCGATGCTGCCGGAGAAGCTGTCGAATGGCCTCTGCTCGCTGAACCCGAACGTCGACCGTCTGTGCATGGTTTGCGACGCGGTGATCACGGCCAAGGGCGAACTCAAGGGCTACCAGTTCTATCCGGCGGTGATGCACTCCGCGGCACGCCTGACCTACAACGAGGTCTGGTCGGTTCTGTCGAATACCAAGGGGCCCGAGGCCCACAAGCGCGCGGAGCTGGTGCCGCATCTGCAGAACCTGTATGAGCTGTTCCAAGTTCTGCTCAAGGCTCGCCGTGCCCGTGGCGCGATCGACTTCGACACCACCGAAACCTATATCGTCTGCAACGCGCAGGGCAAGATCGAGCAGATCTTGCCGCGCACTCGCAACGACGCGCACCGTCTGATCGAAGAGTGCATGTTGACGGCTAACGTCTGCGCGGCCGACTTCCTCGAGCGATTCAAGCATCCGGCGCTGTACCGGATTCACGCGGGTCCGAGCGAAGAGAAGCTCAAGAATCTGCGCGAGTTCCTGAAGACCGCTGGGCTGTCGCTTGGCGGTGGCGACAAGCCGCAGGCCTCGGACTATGCCGAGGTCATGGACAAGATCAAGTCGCGTCCCGATGCGCCGATGTTGCAGACGATGCTGCTGCGTTCGATGCAGCAGGCGGTCTACAGCCCGGACAATATCGGCCACTTCGGCTTGGCCTACGAGGCGTACGCGCACTTCACCAGCCCGATCCGCCGCTATCCGGACTTGCTCATGCATCGTTCGATCAAGGCGATCCTCGCGCATACGAAGTATCGGCCGGCCTTTATCCAGGGGACGGAGCTCAATACGCAGATCTCGCCGAAAGCGCGCCGGATGCAGGCCGCCGATGCCGAGAAGCGTGCCGAGAACGTTGCCGCGCGCGCGAAGCGCGACGAGGGCGTCTGGGACGAACTGGGGTTGCACTGCTCGGCCAACGAGCGTCGTGCCGACGAGGCATCGCGCGACGTGGAGGCCTGGCTCAAGTGCTACTTCATGCGCGACAAGCTGGGCAGCGATTTCGCTGGCACGATCAGCGCGGTGACGTCGTTCGGCATCTTCGTGCAGCTCGACGAGCTGTATGTGGAAGGCCTTGTGCACGTGACGGAACTGGGTAGTGACTATTTCCAGTACGACGAGGCGCGCAACGAACTGCGTGGCGAGCGGACTGGTATCCGCTATCGGCTCACCGATCGCGTGCGCGTGCAGGTGTCGCGCGTCGACCTCGATGCCCGCAAGATCGACTTCCGTCTGGTGCAGGAGCCGTCCGCCAAGACGCTGCGCGCCCGGGCCGGCGTGCCCGAGCAGCCGCGGGTGCCGGCTGCCCACGCGGTGCCGGCGCGCAAGAAGGGACGCCAGCTTGCCGCGTTGCTCGGTGGCACTTCGAAGCCGGAAGAATCGTTCGACGAAACGCTCGACCGTGTGATCGAAGAGCAACCGGTGTTCGAGGCGGTCATCACGCCGCTCAAGCCGCGCGACGCCCATGTCGGGCATGCGCCGCATGGCCGCGGGTCGGCGAAGAAGGCGCAGTCAGGCAAGCCCGCAAAGCGAGCGGCCAAGCCAAAGCCGGCGCATCTGAAGACCGAACGGCAGCCGACGACCAAGCGCGCGCCCAAGCCCGCCGGCAAGAGCACGCGGCCGGCCCGCAAGCGCTAATCTGGCGCGTTTGAAGTTGGCCATGGCGGGTACAATGCGCGCCATGGCCAAACACAAACTCCTGATCGGCTTTCATGCCGTCAACGCACGCCTGCGCCAGAACGCGCAGAGCGTGTCCGATATCTACATCGAAGCGAATCGCCGTGACCGGCGCATGCAGGACTTTATCCGCCTGGCGGAGAGTCTTGGCGTGACGCTGCATCCGGTTGATGCCGAGCGCCTGCGCGGCATGGCCGGCACGGATCGCCACCAGGGCGTGGTGGCGCGGGCCGATGATGTCTCGCTTGCGCTCAACCTCGACGAACTCCTGGATGGCATCGAAGGCACGCCGCTATTGCTCGTGCTCGACGGCGTCACCGATCCGCACAACCTCGGCGCATGCCTGCGCGTGGCCGATGGCGCTGGCGCTCACGCGGTGATCGCGCCGAAGGACCGTAGCGTGGGTCTGAACGCCACGGTGGCGAAGGTTGCCAGCGGCGCGGCCGAAACCGTGCCGTACATCACGGTGACGAACCTTGCGCGCACGCTGCGCGAACTGCAGGAGCGTGGCATCTGGGTGATCGGCACGGCTGACGGCACCGAGAAGGCGCTGTACGACGTCGACCTGAAGGGACCGACCGCCATCGTCATGGGCGCGGAAGGCGAGGGTATGCGCCGCCTGACGCGCGAGACTTGCGATGAACTGGTGGCAATTCCGATGGCGGGGGGCGTCGAGAGCCTGAACGTGTCGGTGGCCAGCGGCGTGTGCCTGTACGAAGCGGTGCGTCAGCGCCGTCTGCCGCGCTGATCATGGATAGCCTCGCCCTTGAGCAGGCGCGTGGCTGGGTTGCCGAGGCCCGTCAGATCTTTGTGCTGACGGGTGCCGGGATTTCCGCGGAGTCCGGTGTGCCGACGTTCCGCGATGCGCTGACCGGCCTATGGGAGCGCTTCGATCCCGAGGAACTGGCGACGGAAGAAGCGTACCGGCGTCAACCAGCGCTGGTGTGGCAGTGGTATCAGCACCGGCGCGAGCTGGTGGCGGCGGCCCGGCCGAATCCAGCCCACCATGCGCTTGCGGTGCTGGCCCGGCTGAAGTCGATGACGCTAGTGACGCAGAATATCGATGGCCTGCATCAGAAGGCGGGTAGCGAGCAGGTGGTGGAGCTGCACGGCAACCTCTTCGCCAACAAATGGCTTGATGGCTGTGGTCGTTGCGATACCGTGCCGCCGATTCCGGGCGATCCCCCGCGATGCGCGATATGCGGTGCGATGATGCGTCCTGGCGTGGTGTGGTTCGGCGAGGACCTGCCGCGAGTGGCCCGTTTCCGCGCCGACCATGCGGCCGAGTCCTGTGACCTCTGCCTGGTTGTGGGCACGTCGGGGCTGGTGTATCCGGCGGCGGCGCTGCCGGGTGTGGCGAAGGAAAACGGCGCGCGTGTGATTGTGGTGAATCCGAAGCCGTCAGCACTGGACGAGACGGCGGATATCGTCCTGCCCGCGCCGGCGGGTGAATGCCTGCCGTTGCTCTGGCCGCAGGCAGTCTGAACGACTGTTCGACTGCGGATCCGCGGCTCCCTCCAAGGTGTTGGATAGAGCCGCGATCCCGACTCAACCGGCCAGTTCGCCGACGAGTTTTTCCAATTTCACCGCATCGGCTGCAAACAGGCGGATACCTTCGGAGAGCTTCTCCGTTGCCATCGCATCTTCGTTGAGTTGCCAGCGGAAGGCGGGTTCATCTGCGGCGATTCGCGCGACGTTGCCGGCCTGTGCCTGTTCCACGGACAGCTTGAGCGCAACGGCACTCTGTCCGCCTGCAAGCTGCTCGAGCAGTTCCGGACTGATCGTCAGCAGGTCGCAGCCTGCCAGCGACAGGATCTGATCGGTGCCGCGGAAACTGGCACCCATGACCTCGGTCGCGTAGCCGAACTTCTTGTAATAGTCATAGATCTGGCGCACGGAACGCACGCCGGGATCGTTTTCGCCGCCGTTCGCCACGGGGTCCCATTTCTCGCCAGCCTGCTTCTTGTACCAATCGAGAATGCGGCCCACGAACGGGGAGATCAGCTGCGCGCCGGCCTCGGCACAAGCCACTGCCTGCGCCAGCGAGAACAGCAGCGTCATGTTGCAGCGGATGTTCTCGCGTTGCAGGACCTCGGCAGCGCGGATGCCTTCCCATGTCGAGGCGATCTTGATCAGCACGCGCTCGCGTGCCACGCCACGTTGCTCGTACAGGCCGATCAGGTGGCGCGCCTTGGCAACGGTGGCCTCGGTATCGAACGACAGACGGGCGTCGACCTCGGTCGACACGCGGCCGGGCACGATGGCCAGGATCTCGCAGCCGAATGCGATCAGGAGCTGGTCCATGACGCCATCGAGCCCCGAATTGCCGTGGTGATCACGCACGGCCTGTTCCAGCAGCGGGCGGTATTCCGGCTTCTGTACCGCCTTGAAAATCAGCGACGGATTGGTAGTCGCGTCCTGTGGCTTGTATTGCTTCATCAACTGGAAGTCGCCGGTGTCGGCCACTACCGTGGTGAACTGCCTCAGTTGTTCAAGCTCGTTCATGATTGGGTTCCGTCGGAGGGAGAGGCCATTGTAACGGCGTGGCGCGTGGCGTAAACGTCGGAGATGGGGAATCAATCCGCTACACTACGCGTTTCCCAACGCTTTTCTGGCTGTAGTCATGACTCAGGATGAACTCAAGGCGCTGGTCGCGCAAGCTGCCGCTGACTATGTGAAGCAGGAAGTGCCCGAAGGCGCCGTTCTCGGCGTGGGCACCGGCTCCACCGCCAATCTCTTCATCGACGCCGTGGCGGCGTTCAAGGAGCGCTTTTCGGGCGCGGTGTCGAGTTCCGAGGCCTCCACACGCCGCTTGCAACAGCACGGTTTCAATGTGCTCGATCTGAACGAGGTCGACAGCATTCCCGTCTATGTCGACGGTGCTGACGAGATCGACAACTCGGGCGCGATGATCAAGGGCGGCGGCGGTGCGCTGACGCGCGAGAAGATCGTTGCCTCGGTGGCGGACCGATTCGTCTGCATTGCCGACGGCAGCAAGCTGGTGCCGACGATGGGCGCGTTTCCGCTGCCGGTCGAGGTGATCCCGATGGCACGCGCAGCGGTGGCCCGTAGCCTGGCGGCACTAGGCGGTCAGCCGCGTCTGCGCATGACCAAGGAAGGCGGCATCTACAAGACCGACAACGGCAACGTCATTCTGGATGTCTCGGGCCTGAAGATCGAGAACCCGAAGGCGCTGGAGCAGCAAATCAACCAGCTACCCGGCGTGGTGACCGTTGGTCTGTTCGCTCTGCGCGGAGCAAATGTGCTGTTGCTGGGTACCGAACAGGGCGTGCAGCGCTCGGATTACTGAATCGCATAAGCGTCGTATGAGTGAGAGGCCGGGCGGTGATGGCCCCCCGGCTTCGAATGCCTCACGCGGTGAGCCCATGCTCCACTGCGTAGACGGCCACTTGCACGCGGCTGGCCAGATTGAGCTTCTTCAGAATGTTCTGCACGTGAATCTTGACTGTGCTCTCCGCCACGCCCAGCGCGCGCGATCATCTTGTTGCTTTCGCCGCGTACCAGTCCGCGCACAATGTCCCGCTCACGCGCCGTCAGAGGGGCCGCGTCGCCACGCTCTAGCAGGGCAGGTGCGGCCGCCGGAGCCTTGAACTGCTGCACCAGCTTGGCGGTCATCGTGTCGGAGATCACCGGTTCCCCTGCGGCAGCCCGCCGGATCGCGCTCGTCAGCGCTTCGGTCTCGATGTTCTTGATCAGGTAACCCCGCGCGCCACTGCGCAGGGCGCTGGCCAGTTCTTCTCCTTCCTCGGATACCGTCAGCACGATCACCGCGCATTCCGGCAGATCCTCCGTCAGCAGTTGCAGGGCTTCGAGTCCTGACAGGCCCGGCATATTCAGATCGAGCAGGATCACGTCCGGTCGATGCTGTTTGGCCCGCTTGATGCCTTCCACGCCATCGGCGGCTTCGTCGACCACTTCGAAATCGCTCTGCCGCTGCAGCAGCGCACGGACACCCGAGCGGAACAATGTGTGATCGTCGATCAGTAGGATACGGATGGTCATTGGGAAGACTCCTGCGCCGCCAGCAACTCGTCTGGATGCGGCATGGTTTCGCCGCGCGGCAATGATAGTGCGACGCGGACGCCAGCCCCTGGGCGGGCGTCGATCGTCAGGGTCGCGCCAAGCCGCGACGCCCGTTCCTGCATGATGTGCAGACCGACGTGCGCGCTGTCCTGGCCGTCGAATTCGGAAGGATCGAATCCTTCGCCATCGTCCTGGACGACGAGTTGGAAGTCGCGCCCCTGCGTGAGCGAGATCGTGACATGCTCGGCCATCGCATGTTTGCGCACGTTCGACAACGCCTCCTGCAGGATGAACAGCACCTGTAGCTGCTGCTCCGGCTGCAGCGGTGGCCCGCTTCCTTCGATGGTCAAATTGGCGTCCGTACGGCATTGGCGGCGGAAGCGCGCGACGGTGTCCTCCACCGCTGGGCGCATGTCGCCCGTCGTCAGCCGGGAACGGAAGTTGTGCAGCAGTTCGCGCACGTCCTGGTAGCTTTCTTCCACGCCGTGTCGCAGCAGCGGCACGATCTCGCGCGTTTCCGCATTGTCGTTCCGTTCCACCGCATCGCCGAGCAGTTGTACCTGAAGGTTCAGGAAGTTCAGGCCTTGTGCGATGCTGTCGTGCAATCCTTGCGCCACGAGATTGCGCTCTTCGACGACCGCAAGCTGGCGCGCGCTGGCGGCAAGCCGCAGGTGCTCCAGCGCCGTGCCAAGGTGGCGGGCGAGGGTTTGGAGCAGTTGACGATCGGAAGGTGGCAGTTCGCGCGGATTGCGGAAATGCAGGGTGAATGTGCCGAGCGTGCCGCGTGGAGAGTCGAGCCGGAACGCCGCCATGCCCCTGAAACCTTCGCGGCCACAGGGAGATTCTTGTGTTTCGGAGCCCTGACGCACGAACTGGCGCAGGTCCGCTACAGTGATCATGCCCGCTTCAGCTGCGGCCCCGCAGTGGCAGTCATGAATCGCGCTACAGCGGCTGTTCTCCGCCAGTGCGTCCGAAAGTCCCACCGAGGCAAGTCGGTGGAGCTTTCCGTGCGCGGCATCGATCACACGAACGGTCCCGCCGTCGGCTTCGAACTGGCGCATCACGCGCTCCAGGAATCCGCGTGCCATCGCCTCGGCATCGCTGGCCCGATTCAGGAAGGCGGTCATGTCGTAGAGGGCCTCCAAATCCCGATTCTGCCGCGCCAACTCAGCAGTCTTGCTGTCCACGCGTGCCGCCAGGTCCTGATAGAGCTCTTGCAGTTCGTCGGCCATGCGGTTGAAGCCGGCGTTCAGCGTGCCGAATTCATCACGTGTGGCGATGGGCAAGCGCAGCGAGAACTCGCGGGCAGCCATGCGCTGCAGGCCATCCTGCAGACGCAGCACGGGCAGAATGATCCAGAGATAGAGCAGATAGATCACAGCGACCGTGCCAACGCACGCGATGATCGCAAGGCTTGCCTGAGAGAGTCGCAGCAGATCGGTTTTGCTCGCGTTATCGCGTTCGATCAGTTTTACCAGGCTGTCGGCCTCATTGACGAATACTGGCAGGGCATCGATGTAGGCCGTTGCAGGCGTGGTGCTTGCGGTGGCCACCGCAAGCGGCTTCAGGCGCTGCTGCCAGTCCGTGACGACGAGGTCGAGCTTGGCCTGGATCGCGGGTTCGTCGGGCAAGAATAGCGGCCGGGCCGGATTGCCACGGCGCAACTGCGCGAGCGTGGTGTCCAGCGCCGCGACTTGCCCTGCCAGATCGTTGGGACTGCCGCTTTGGGCACGGGTCAGTTCAATGGCGACCCGGTTCGCGCGCATCCGCAGGCTCCCGGCGTCGTTGATGGCGGCGCCGGCTCCTTCCAGCTTCCAGGAGAGATACAGCGTGCCTGAGATCATCCCCAGCACCACCATCAGTGACGCAAACGACAACAGAATGATCCGGGTGGAAAGCCGGTGGCGCAGTGGCGTCAGCCGGACCGCTTCCGGCACGTGGGCGTTGTCAGGCTGGGGGGCAGTGGTATCTGGATTCGTAGGGGCTAGCATTGGGAAGGTGCGACCCGGCGGGTGATATTGCAGGGTGATACTGCAGTATGAGTGGGGACGGGCGGCCCTGCCGCAAATTGTGCCAGCGTGTGATGGTGGCTCTACTGCGCTAGATCAAGGGAGTCTTTGGTTTCAATAGGCTCAACGGGGCACGTGGTATGTCAGCGAGTTTTGGTCCCGATCAAATCCATGCTGTTAACGTGCCCCTAGCATCGTTGCCATATCAAACCATGAGATCGAGAGAAACGACATGTCCACGACCATCACCACGCTGGTGCGGCAACACCGTGATTGCGACGAAGCCATCGAGCAGGTTGAAGCCTGCGTGCGCGCGAAAGACTGGGATGCCGCAGCCGGTGCGTTTGCGCGCTTGGAATTCGCCCTGCAGGGCAATTTCAGTACCGAAGAACAGCGCTTGTTTCCGGCGTTCGAACAAGCTGTGGGGTTTAGCAATGGCCCCACCGCGGTGATGCGCCATGAACATGATGAGGTGCGTGGCCTGCTGGACAATGCGCGGGAATGGCTGGAACTGAAGGATGTTGCCGCGCTGGCGGCCGAACTCGATACCCTGGTTGTTCTTCTGCAGCAGCACAACGTTAAGGAAGAAAATGTACTGTTTCCGATGTGTCAGGCCCAGGTGAAGGGGCTGGACACGCTGTTGGCGGATTTCGCGTCGGGACCAGCCGCTCACCCTTGAGACCTCGAATCGCGCCATGGTGAAAGCCGTCAACCTCGACTACGCGAGTGCACCGCGTCCCGGCCTGGTGTTTGGCTGCCTGATGCCTGCGCCCTGGCTTGGCGTGGTAGCTGGCTTGCTGCTGGTGCTTGGCCCGGTCGACGCGCTGCCGGATCGCTTTGCGCCATTGGCATTGGCGGCCGTCCACGCACTGGCGCTAGGGATGTTGTTGCCGGTCATGCTCGGCGCCTTGTTCCAGATGATGCCGGTCGTTGCCGGGGTATCCGTTCCGTTCGCGGGCTTGGTGTCACCATTCGTCGCCGCAGCGGGCGCCGGGACCGCCGCCGCGCTCGCGGCTGGATTCCTTGGTAGCGGTGCCACGGCATTTCGCTGGGCCGTCGCGACCGGCGGGACGTTCCTGACGCTCGCAGGCCTCTTGTTGCTGGCGGCAGGCCTCAGGGTCGCCGCAGTCGATGCAACCACGCGGACGTTGGCATGGATCGGCGCCCCGTTGATCGTTACGGCACTGGGCGGTGCAGCGCTGGCTGGCCTGTTCGGCGGCATGTGGACGGTGGCGCCCGAACAGGTGCTGGCGCTGCATGTCGTCTGGGGGCTCGGCGGCTGGCTGGCGGCGCTGGTGAGCGGCGTAGCTACCACCGTACTACCGATGTTCTGGCAGACGGAGCGTCTGCCGTCCTGGCTCGAACGCTGTTTGCCTTACGGGCATTGGCTACTGCTGCTGGTCTTTAGCATTGTCGTGATTGCGCGGCCGGGCGGGGCGGTCGAGCGCTTCGCGCTCGTGCCCTGGCTCCTGTTCGCCATGGTGCTTGGCGCCTGCGCATTGAAAGCCGCATGGCGAGCGAGGCGGCGACATGACCCGCAGTGGGTGCTATGGCCAGTGTCCGCCCTGAGCCTACTGCTGGCTGCGTTGCTGGTGACCGCCAGCGCTCTGATGCCGGATCAGATGCCGGCTGCGGCGCAGTGGTGCATCGGCGTGCTGGCGCTGATTGGGGGTGGGGTGCTGCCCGTGAACGCGATGCTGGGCAAGATCGTGCCATTTCTCGTCTGGTTGCATCTACGCCGGCTGTTGCCGCCACGCGCGCGCGTCCCGGCGATGCAGGTGATCATCTCGCCGGACAGTCAGAAGAGGCAGGGGTGGATGGTGCTGGCGGCATTCCTGGTGCTGCTGGCCGTGCCGCTGGCGCCGGGGTTGCTGGCGAAGGTTGGCGGTGTACTGTTCGCCATCACGAACGGATGGCTGGGCGTGCAATTGCTGCGTGCCTTGCGCTGTATGCGCGTCATGCGCAAACAGGGGGGGCTGCCACCACGGGTGGCGGCAGCCGTGGCGGAACATGGTGTTCCGCCGAACTGAGCATCAAGCCATGCTGACGGCGCGGGCGGTATCTTCGGTCAGATCCGCCGGCTTCTCGCCTGTCAGCAGATAGTGCATCAGGTCCGCAACCGGACGGATCGCCTCGCCGAAGGGTAGCGTGCCCTTGCCACGGAAGAACAGGCCACGCTCCACATCGCCACGCACTGCCTGTGCCAGTTTGAGGTCGATGCAGAACTGGCCGATACGGGCGATACCATCTCGCAGGCCACAGGCCTGCAGGCAATCGAATCCTTCCAGACAATCGCGCGTTTTCGCACGGCGCTGCAAGCGGCTCTCTGTAGATAGGTACTTCGCCAGCCAGGGCGTCAGCACGGCACGGGCGGGCAGACCGGCTACGCTCGTGAATTCGCGCAACGTTTCCGGGCGCGCCGTGGCCAGTACGTGCTTGAAGGCTGGATGCGCGTCGGATTCCTCTGTGACGGCGAAGGCGGTGCCGACTTGCACCGCAGCGGCGCCTTTGTCGAGCCAATGCCGGATCTTGGTGTGGCTGTTCATGCCGCCGGCAAGAATCAGCGGGATGCTGCCCCACGTCAGGCCCAGCGTCTTGAACAACTCGCGGCACTCGTCCAGCACACGGTCGAACGAAAAGCGGTCGTCGCCAATATCCTCGATGGCTGACGCACCGAGGTGGCCACCCGCATGGGCGGGATGCTCGACCACGATGGCGTCCGGCAGTCGGCCTTTCTTCATCCAGCGGCGGATTACCAGTCCGATGCCACGCGATTCCGAGAGGATCGGAATCAACGCCACTTTCGGGTGGTCGGCGGCGAGATCGGGTAGGTCCAGCGGTAGGCCGGCACCCATGACGATCGCGTCGGCGCCGCTCTCACAAGCCTGACGAACCAGTTGCGCGTGCGAGCCGACGGCCTTCATCACGTTCACGGCGATCAGGCCACGTCCTTCCGAGAGTTCGCGCGCGGCGCGGATTTCGCGGTCCAGCGCCACCAGGTTGGCGGCCTCGATGCGTGCCTTGTCACGCGTACCGGCGGTTTGCGCCATCAGGTCGGGATGATGGTGGCGCAAGTCGATACTGGCAATGGTGCCAACGCCGTTCTGACTGGCAACGGTTCCCGCCAGCCTGTGCGCCGAAATGCCGATGCCCATGCCGCCCTGCACGATCGGCAGCAATCGCCGGCCGGCCAGCGTCAGCCAATGCTCTGTCATGTTGAATTCACCTTGTATGCGTAGTAGTGACGGGCAAGCGTGGCACAGGCTCCGTGTCCCACTCTTGTCGAATATCAAAGTAGATGCTGGCGCGTACTATCGGCGTAGCTCTGGCGAACTACGCGTGGATCAAGCGTTGCTCGGCGATGTCGCTGAACGGTCGTTCGCGTACATTGCCGCAAGTTTCATCGAGCCGAGCCGAGCCCCGATGGACGCGGCCGAGCGCATCGATCAGAAGGATGCCAGCGCCCTTGGCCTTGCTGGCGCACGCGATACGCTCGCGAATGGCCCCCAGATGGTGTGGCGCGCGTGTTGAGACCCAATGCAGCAGATAGGCGCTGCTGGCCGCGTGCTGGCTGGTGACGAAGTCGCCTGCATTGCCTTTCTGCGCTCGCATCCACACATAATCGAACAGCCACTCGAGCGAAGCACGCGTCATATCACGAAGTGATGTGTTCTGGGCGGAGTCGTGCGCGCAGTCCGCAGGGCAGGGCTGAGAGAGATGAAACCTGTCGATGCGCTCGCTGTCCGCCAGGGCCACCACCGCGGGCAACTCCGCAGCGTTCATCGGGCTCAGTGCCATGCGCATCCCGACTCTCAGGTGGGCGTTGCGGGCAGCACGCAGGCCGCGCAAGGCGCGTTGGTAGGCGTGGCGGGAGCGTTGCACATGGTTGTGCGTGTACTGCAGCCCGTCGATCTGGATACCGACGTAGTCGAGACCATAGGCAGCCAGCTTGACGGCGTTCATGCCTGTCAGGCGGCTACCGTCCGTGGACAGCAGCACATTGAGGTCCAGCTCGCGGGCCCGGGCGATGATCTTGAAGAAGTCGGAGCGTGCCATCGGATCGCTGCCAGAGAGGATCAGCGAGCGAACCCGGGCGAGATGGAGTTGCTCGAGCAACGCCAGGGACTCGGTGGTATCGAGTTCGGTGCCGGTGCCGGTGCCGGTGCCGGTGCCGGCCGTGGACGGGTCGTGCGCGCACGGATGCCAGATGACAACGGGGCTTTCGTCATTGCGGCGATCGCGGGGCAGGGCGGAGGTTGGCGCGCCGTCGCACAGCGCTTCCATGAATCGGGACACGCGGAGCATGATCAGACGTTTCCTGTGGCTGGCAGCCGAAGACCGGTTTTCTTGAGGATCCGGGTCGACCAGAGTACGTCGTGGGCCCGGCAGGCATCACCCAGCAACGCTGCGATCCGGGCGACGAGTTCCTGTGCTTCCTCCCGCGTATGCGCGTGGACCATCGCGAACAGGTTGTACGGCCAATCCGGGGCGTGGCGCGTGCGGCGGTAGCAGTGACTCACGAACGGCAACGCGCCAACGCGTTCGCCGAGCGTGTCGGTATATGCGTCGTCAACGTCCCAAACGGTCATGCCGTTGGCCCGCCAACCCAGCAAGTAGTGATTGGGCACCGCGCCGATCCGGCGCAAGGTGCCAAGTGTCTGCATGGCTTGCAGCCGCGCAATGACCTCGCTTTCGTCGATGCCGAGCGACGCGCCGATGGCGGCAAAGGGTTCAGGCACGAGTGGCAGCCCTTGTTGCGTGGCGCGAATCAGTGCGAGGTCGAGCGAATCGTGGGTCATGTCGGGAGATGGAGGTGCACGAAGTACTCGCGTTCCTTCGGAAACGGCAGGACCTTCACGCCCGCGGCCACCTCGATGCGTTCCAGGGTGGGGGTGACATCCTCCGCGCGCGCGACGGCCAGCACGAACCACAGGTTCAGGTGATGTGTGCGCTCGTAGTTGTGGGCGACTTCGGGAAAGGCATTGATGGCTTCGATCACGGCGTCCAGGCGATCGGCAGGGGCATGGCATGCGCAGAGCATGAAGCGCCCCCCAACGCGTTCGACCTGGTACATCGGCCCGAAACGCGTCAGGATTCCCGCATCCAGCAGCGCCTGCAGCCGGGCAAGCAACGTGCCCTCGTTGATGCCGAGCGACCGCGCCGCGTCGGCGTAGGGCCGACGCGTAACGGGCAGTCCGAGTTGCAAGGCGTTGATGATGCGGCGGTCCAGGTCGTCCGGCGTCATGGTCACATCCCGAAGCGCTGCGCGCGCGAGGTGAAGAAGATGCCGCTTGGATGGTCCGCCGGCAGCGTGGCCAACGGCTCGTAACTGGTCGTGTCGTAGACCACCACGCGATTGTCGTCGCGGCACGACAGCCAGACTGCCTCGCCCTTGGGCGTGAACTCCATGTGCAGCACGCCACGGCAAGGCTTGAGCGTGCGCACGACCTTCCGGGTGGCTGTGTCGATGACCTGGACGGTTTCGTTGTTCGGGAACGCGAAGTTCACCCAGACCTGTCGTCCGTCAGGCTGCGCCATCACGAACACCGGCTGGCCCGCAACTTCCACGCGTCCGGCTTCCTGCCAGCCGTTGGCGGTATCGGCGATGAGCACTTCATGACGCCCGATGGCGGGCAGCCATGCCTTGCCCTGCGCCATGGCCCAGCCGCGCAGGTGCGGCATCTTGTAGACGGGCAGCGGTGCGGAGCCACGTCCATAGCCGGACAGGACATGCCGCGCGGCAGGCGGGGATTGCCACAGGTCCACCAGCGCCAGGCCGTCCTCCCCGAACAGTCCCGCCAGATACCAACGGCCGTCGGGCGTCACCAGCCCGTCATAAGGCTGCTTGCCTGCTGGCAGCTTGGTGACTTTGGGGTGGCGAGGGTCGGCTACGTCGATGATCCAGATCTCGCCTGCCTCGAACAGGCTCGCCGCCAGCCGCTTGCCGGGCAGGTCGGCCAGACCGACAACCTTCGAGCGTCGCCCGTCTGGGCCGATGGCGGGGATGTCGGCGAGCGGTTCGAGCGTGGCGGCATCGAACAACCGGATGCCACCGGGCTCGTAATTCTGCGCGGCCACCACGCGGCCATCCTGGGTAATGGCGCCGCCGATGCTGTTGCCTGCCTGGATGGTACGGTGGGTCACCTTGGCATTCAGCAGGTCCACGCGGGTCAGGCCACCGTCACGGCCGAAGACGTAGGCGTACCGGCCGTCGCGCGCGAAGACCACGCTGGCGTGCGACAGGTCACCGAAGCCATCGATCGTGGCCAGTCGGGTCATGCCCGAGGTTTCCACGACCTGGATGCGGCCGGCTGCGCGCTCGACCACGACGCCCATATCGCCGGTGCCACGTACCGCGGTGGCGCAGCCGGCGAGCAGCGCGCTCAGTGCCAGCACGACGGGAAGTGCGGTGCGGCGCATCATGGTTTCGGTACGGCGGGCACTTGCCCGGATTGGAGTCGATCGATCAACCATCGTGCTTCGTCCTGTGTCATGAATGGCCGCCACGGCGGCATCGCGGTTCCCGGCCTGCCCTGAAGCACCGTGGCGACGAGTCCGTCGCGCGGTTTGTCGGCTAGCGCCGCAGCCGTCAGCGGTGATCCGAGCCCTCCCTGCAGCGTCATGCCATGACAGGCGCCGCAGTCATCGCGTAGCAGGCGGAAGAGCTCGGCTTGTCTGGCAGGCGTCGGGGCGGCTGCCGGTGGCTCGGCGGCGATAGTCGTGGCGGCAATACACGAAAGGATGGGAATGCAGATCCAGCGCAGGGTTGGCATGGGTTCGCCAGCGAGTGGGGCAAATGCCGACATCATTATTAAGAACCCAGCATTTCGGCTTGACCGCTGTCAATGCTGGGGCGATTCGACGGTTGACGATGCGGGCGCGCCTCAGGTGTCAGAGGGCAGACCAGCGGCAGGAAGTCGTCTGCACGTTCCGAGTAGGCCAGCAGCGCGCCCGCCTGGAGGTCGAAGTACCAGCCATGCAGCGTGAGCGCGCCGCGCTCGCAGGCCTCGCGGACGAACGGAAAACTCTCGAGATTGCGCAGCGACACCAGGATCGCCGCTTGTTCGCATGCGCGCTGCCGTTCCGCGGGACTGGCGTTGGGCAGCGTCTGCTCGACCATGCGCCGGGCAGGGCCTGCAATGCGGACCCAGGGCCCGATAAAGTCCTGCGGCGCGTTCGTATCGTCGTTTTGCGGATGGGCCAGCAAAGCACGGATGCCGCCACATCCAGCGTGGCCCATCACGATGATGCGGACCACATGCAGTTGCTCCACGGCGAACTGGATCGCCGCCGAGACACCGTGGAGCCGCCCGCTGGCGCCATCCCCGCACGGAGGTACGAGGTTGGCGACGTTGCGCACCGTGAACAGCTCTCCCGGGTCGCAGCCGAGCAGCAGGCCCGGGTCCACGCGCGAATCGCTACAGCCGATCAGCAGCGTCTGAGGCTTCTGGCCCGTGCGCAGGGCATCGAAGAGTTCCGGCCTGGCCTCGAAGTAGCGCCGCTGGAACCGTTCGAAGCCCTTGAGCAGACGTTCGATCTCGTGCATGGGGACACGGCCTTACCGGCCCCGGACGAGTTGCCAGGCGCGTCCCAGGTAGGTCACCGAGGCAAAGCCGCTCCAGACGTGCACCAGTCGCGTGAACGGGAAGATCGCGAACAGCGAGATGCCCATGAACAGGTGCGCCTTGAAGAGCAGCGGGGCCTCGGCCACATAGCTGGCGGCATCCGCGCGCAGCGTGACGACGTGCTGCGCCCAGGTCATCAGTTGCACCATCATGTGGCCGTCCATATGGCTGGCCGACTCGAAGATCGTCGACAGACCCAGTAGCAGCGTGACCAGCAGCCACAGCAGCAGGACCTTGTCACCGAAGCGCGTGACGGCGGACACGCGTGCGTTGGTCAGGCGACGATGCAGCAGGATCAACAGGCCGGCCAGGCACATCGTGCCCATGACGCCGCCGGCGCTCATGGCGATGGCCTGCTTGAGGCCATGCGACACGCCAAGCGTGTCCCACACCACGACCGGCGTCAGCAGGCCGACGAGATGGCCGAAGAACAGGCCAAGGATGCCCACGTGGAACAGGATGTTGCCGGTGCGCAGGTTACCGCGATAGAGCATCTGCGAACTGTCCGACTTCCAGGTGTACTGCTCGCGCTCGAAGCGCGCCAGGCTGCCGAACAGGAAGATGGCGGCTGCGATGTAGGGATAGATCCCGAAGATAAATTGATGGACCAGGTTCATGGTAGTGGCTCTGGTTGGTTCCTTGTAATGGACGGGCTCACGGGCGAGGGGACGGCGCGGCGCGCTTGTGGAACGTGATCACGTCGACGGCTGGTTTCACGCCAAGCAGCGGTTCCACGCCATCGGCGCCGGGGCCGAACGTTTCCATGGCTTCATCCATGTCACGCACCGGAGGATCCTGCTGCGCGACGGGCTGCACATCGGTCAGCGTGCGCAGCACCCTGAAGACGGCGGCATATGGACTTTCCTTGCGGGCCAGGCGGTCGCCGATGGCGGCCAGCACGTGGATCGCGTCACCGAGCAACTGCTCCGCGCGCTCCTCCTTGCCATCGAGCGACAACGCGCCGAGATACTCCAGGAACAGCGGCACGTAGTCGGGAAGTTCGGTCTCCAGCGGCTCGAAGCCGTCACGACGGTACTCGTCGATCAGGTCGACCATGGCCTGGCCGCGGTCGCGGCTTTCGCCATGCACATGCTCGAACAGATGCAGCGAGTGGGACGGGCTGCGATCGAACGTGGCGACGTAGTTCTCCTGCAGCTCGATCAGCGGGCGGCTGCGCAGCTCGTCGAGCAGCGGCGCCAGCATGTCCCGCGCCTGCGGCCATTCGACCAGCGCGAGGTTGGCTTCCTCGAGGCTGTCGAGCCATTCCTGTTCCGGGTAGCAGAGCAGGGTGCTGAGTACCTGATGAATGGGCATGATTCGAACTCCTTCCTTTAACCGGTGATGGCCTTGCGGCGCGAGCGCGGCAAGTCGGCGTACGACACTTCTGGCTTGGGCTTCTTCGTGCCGAACAGCGAGCCGTCCGACGTGCCACCCGAGCAGCCGTTGCCGAAGCTGAAACCGCAGCTTCCCTTCTCGTCGAAGCTGTCTTCCGCCATTTCCTTGTGGGACGACGGCACGACGAAGCGGTCCTCGTAGTTGGCGATGGCCATGATCTGGTACATGTCCTCGACCTGCGCGGGCGTCAGCCCCACCTGTTCGAGCACGGCCAGGTCCTGCAGGCCGTCCACCGATTCAGAGCGCTTGTATGCGCGCATCGCCAGCATGCGTTCCAGCGCGGACAGCACCGGATTCACATCGCCTGCGGTCAGCAGGTTTGCGAGGTACTTGACCGGAATGCGCAGGCTCTTCACGTCCGGGATCACGCCGTTCATGCCCATGAAGCCCGATTCCGCGGCCGACTGGATCGGCGAGAGCGGCGGGATGTACCAGACCATCGGCAGCGTGCGGTATTCCGGGTGCAGCGGGAAGGCCACCTTCCACTCGCAGGCCATCTTGTAGACCGGCGACTTGACCGCGGCGTCCAGCCAGCTCTGCGGGATACCCTGACGCAACGCCTCGGCCTGGATCTTCGGATCGTGCGGATCGAGGAAGACGTCGAGTTGCGACTGGTACAGATCGCGCTCGTCGGCCACGGACGCGGCTTGTTCGATGCGGTCGGCGTCATAGAGCATCACGCCGAGATAGCGGATGCGGCCCACGCAGGTTTCCGAACAGACCGTCGGTTGCCCGGCCTCGATACGCGGATAGCAGAACACGCACTTTTCGGCCTTGCCGGTCTGCCAGTTGAAGTAGATCTTCTTGTACGGGCAGCCCGACACGCACATGCGCCAGCCGCGGCACTTGTCCTGGTCGACCAGGACGATGCCGTCTTCCTCGCGCTTGTAGACCGAGCCGGAGGGGCAGGACGCCACACAGGTCGGGTTCAGGCAGTGCTCGCACAGGCGCGGCAGATACATCATGAAGGTGTTCTCGAAGGTCGAGTACATGTCCTTCTGAATATCCTCGAACAGCTTGTCGCGGCTGCGCTGGTCGAACTCGCCCCCGAGGTCGTCTTCCCAGTTCGGACCCCATTCGATCTTCTCCATCTTCTTGCCGGTGATTGCCGATACGGGACGCGCCGTGGGCGGCGTCTGCATCAGCGGGGCGTTCTGGAGATGCTCGTAGTCGAAGGTGAACGGCTCGTAGTAGTCGTCGATCTGCGGCAGGTTCGGGTTGGCGAAGATGTTCGCCAGGATCTTTGCCTTGCCGCCCTGACGGGGCGTGAGGCTGCCGTCGGCATTGCGCTTCCAGCCGCCTTGCCATTTGTCCTGGTTCTCCCATTCCTTCGGGAAGCCGACACCGGGCTTGGTCTCGACGTTGTTGAACCATGCGTACTCGACACCTTCACGGCTGGTCCATACGTTCTTGCACGTCACGGAGCAGGTATGGCAGCCGATGCACTTGTCGAGGTTCAGCACCATGGCTACCTGGGCACGAATCTTCATTACCTTGCTCCTTCGATCTTTTCTGCTTCGTTTGCAGGGTTACGTTCTTCTCGTAGCGGCTGGTCGAGCCAGTCCACCTTGTTCATCTTGCGCAGGATCACGAACTCGTCGCGGTTGCTACCGACGGTGCCGTAGTAGTTGAAGCCGTAGGCCAGTTGCGCATAGCCGCCGATCATGTGCGTGGGCTTGGTCACCGCGCGGGTGACCGAGTTATGGATGCCGCCGCGCATACCGCTGGTCTCGGCCCCAGGCACGTTCACAATCTTTTCCTGGGCGTGGTACATCAGGCACATCCCTTGCGGAACGCGCTGCGATACGACCACCCGCGCCGTCAGCGTGCCGTTGACGTTGAAGACCTCGACCCAGTCGTTGTCGCGAATGCCGTTGGCCTTGGCTTCCACTTCCGAGATCCATACGTGCGGGCCGCCGCGGGACAGCGTCAGCATCCGCAGGTTGTCGGAGTACGTGGAGTGGATGCCCCACTTCTGGTGCGGGGTGATCCAGTTCAGCACCAGTTCGGGGTTGCCGTTCGGCTTCTTGCCGAGCATCGGGCTGATCGTCTTGGTGTCGATCGCCGGTTTGTACACGCACGCGCCTTCGCCGAAGTCGAGCATCCAGCGGTGATCCTGGTAGAACTGCTGACGGCCCGTCAGCGTGCGCCATGGAATCAGCTCGTGCACGTTGGTGTAGCCGGCGTTGTAGCTGACTTCCTCGGACTCGAGTCCTGACCACGTCGGCGCCGAGATGATCTTGCGCGGCTGGGCCTGCACGTCGCGGAAGCGGATCTTGTCGTGCTCGCGGCCGACGGCCAGATGCGTGTGGTCGCGGCCGGTGATCTTCGACAGCGCGTCCCAGGCCTTGACGGCCACGTGGCCGTTGGTTTCGGGCGCGAACGTCAGGATCATCTCCGCGGCGTCGATCGCGGTTTCCAGGCGCGGACGGCCCTGGCTGACGCCAGGCTCGGTCACCGTCTTGCTCAGGTGGCCGATCTCGTGCACTTCGTGCTCGGTGTTCCAGTTGATGCCCTTGCCGCCGTTGCCAAGCTTGTCGAGCAGCGGGCCGATCGACGTGAACTTCTTGTAGATGTCGTGATAGTTGCGTTCCACCACGGTCATCGACGGCGCGGTCTTGCCCGGGATCAGGTCGCACTCGCCGTGCTTCCAGTCCTTCGGCTCGAACGGCTGGCCCAGTTCACCCGGGGTGTCGTGCAGCAGCGGGGTGCAGACCAGGTCCTCGCGTGTGCCAAGGTACGGGCCGGCAATCTCGCTGAACGTCTTCGCGATCGCCTTGTAGATTTCCCAGTCCGTCTTGCTTTCCCAGAGCGGCTGCACGGCTTCCGAGAGCGGGTGGATGAACGGGTGCATGTCGGACGTGTTCAGATCGTCCTTTTCGTACCACGTGGCCGTCGGCAGCACGATGTCGCCGTAGAGGCAGGTGGTGCTCATGCGGAAGTCGAGCACGGTCAGCAGGTCGAGCTTGCCTTCGGCGGCTGGCCGAACCGTGACTTCGCTGGGCTTGATCGCATCGTTCTCATCGCCGAACACGGCGTTCTGCGTGCCGAGCAGGTACTTGAGGAAGTACTCGTGGCCCTTGCCGGAGCTGCCGAGAATGTTCGAGCGCCACACGAACATGTTGCGCGGGAAGTTGGCGGGATTGTCGGGGTCGTCGCAGGCGAACTGCAGCTTGCCGGACTTTAGTTGCTCCACGGTATCCGCGATCGGGTCCTTGCCGGCGGCGCGGGCCTCGGCCACCACGTCGAGCGGGTTCCGGCCCAGTTGCGGCGCGGATGGTAACCAGCCCATCCGTTCGGACTTGGCGTTGAGGTCGAGCAGCGACAGCTTGTCGTAGCGCGCGCGGTCGGCGGTCGGCGCGAGGATTTCGTCGACACCGAGCTTCTCGTGACGCCACTGGCTGGTGTGGTTGTAGAAGAACGACGTGCCGTTCATATGGCGCGGCGGGCGCGACCAGTCCAGCCCGAACGCCAGCGGCGCCCAGCCGAACTGCGGCCGCAGCTTTTCCTGGCCGACGTAGTGCGCCCAGCCGCCACCGCTCTTGCCGATGCAGCCGCACATCATCAACAGGTTGATGATGCCGCGGTAAATCATGTCGTTGTGGTACCAGTGATTCAGCGCGGCGCCAACGATGACCATGCTCTTGCCCTGCGTGCGGTCGGCGTTGTCGGCGAACTCGCGGGCGACCTGGATGACGAGGTTACGCGGCACGGACGTGTGCTTTTCCTGCCAGGCAGGGGTGTAGGGCACATCGTCGTCGTACGACGTGGCGACGTTCGGGCCACCAAGGCCCTGGTCGACGCCGTAGTTGGCCATCTGCAGGTCATAGACGGTGGCCACGTGGACCGTGGTGCCGTCGGCCAGCGTCAGGCGGCGCGTGGGCACGCGGCGCTTGAGCAGGGCATCGTGCTCGCCGCCGAAGTACGGGAAGCCGACTTCGACCACTTCATCCTCATGACCGATCAGTGACAGACGCTGGTCGATCTCGCGGCCGCTGCCGCCATCCTTCATCTCGAGGTTCCAGCGGCCGACCTTCGCGCCGTTGTCGTGGACGGCTTCGCCCCAGCGGAAGCCGATCGAGCCATTCGGCGCGACGATTTCGCCCGTGGCGTCGTCAATGGCCAGCGTTTTCCATTCGGGATGGTTCGCCTGGTCGAGATTGCCGTCCAGGTGCGAAGCGCGGAGGAAGTGATCGGGCACCAGCGTGCCGTCCTGCTCGCGCAGCAGCACCAGCAGCGGCATGTCGGTGTACTGCTTCACATAGTCGCGGAAGTAGGCCGACTTGCCGGTGGCGTGGAACTCCTTGAGCACCACGTGGCCCATGGCCATCGCCAGGGCGGCATCGGTACCTTGCTTCGGCGCGAGCCAGATGTCACCAAACTTGACCATTTCGCCGAAGTCCGAAGACACGGCCACGGTCTTGGTGCCCTTGTACCGCACCTCGGTGTAGAAGTGGGCGTCAGGCGTGCGCGTCTGCGGCACGTTCGAGCCCCACACCATCAGGTAGGTGCTGTTGTACCAGTCGGCCGATTCCGGCACGTCCGTCTGCTCGCCCCAGATCTGCGGGCTGGCCGGCGGCAGATCGCAGTACCAGTCGTAGAAGGACAGGCAGGCGCCGCCGATCAGGCTCAGGTAGCGCGCGCCGGCGGCGTACGACACCATCGACATGGCCGGAATCGGCGAGAAGCCGATCACGCGGTCGGGGCCGTACTGCTTGATCGTGTAGGCATTGGCCGCCGCGATGATCTCGGTGGCAGTCTGCCAGTCCGCGCGGACGAAGCCGCCCTGGCCGCGCACGCTCTTGTAGCGGCGGGCCTTCTCCGGGTTCTGGCTGATCGATTCCCAGGCGGAAATCGGATCCATCGTCTTGCGGGCCTCGCGCCACATTTCCATCAGGCGGCCGCGAATCATGGGGTACTTCACGCGCTGGGCGGAGTAGACGTACCAGCTGTAGGACGCGCCACGCGGGCAGCCGCGCGGCTCGTGGTTGGGCAGATCGGGGCGCGTGCGCGGATAGTCGGTCTGCTGGGTTTCCCAGGTAATCAGGCCGTTCTTGACGTAGACCTTCCACGAGCAGGAACCAGTGCAGTTGACGCCGTGCGTCGAGCGCACGATCTTGTCGTGCTGCCAGCGGCTGCGGTACGTGTTCTCCCACTTGCGGTCCTCGTTGACCACCGCGCCGTGTCCGTCCGAGTAGGTGGACTTCACGCGCGACAGGAACTTCAGTCGATCGAGAAAGTGACTCATTTTGTAGGGTTCTCCTGTGGGGTTCGTTCTGTCAGCACGGCATTGCGGCGTTGCGGCGGGCGTAGAACCACCACGTCACGAGCACACAGGTCACGTAGAAGACGATGAAGCAGTAGAGCGCGGCAAGGGGCGAACCAGTCAGGTCCAGCGAGGTGCCGAAGCTCTTGGGGATGAAGAAGCCGCCGTAGGCGCCGATCGCACCCGAGAAGCCGAGCACGGCGGCCGATTCCTTGCCGGCGTCCTGCACGGCCTGCCGCTGCGAGGCGGCGTCCTTGCCGGCCGCGCGCTGGCGCTCTGTCAGGAAGATCACGGGGATCATGCGGAACGTCGAGCCGTTGCCGATGCCGGTCAGGGCGAACAGCACGATGAAGGCGCCGAGGAAGGCGGGGAAGCTGCCCGCGCCGCCATCGGCGGGCAGGGCGGCCAGCACGGCGAAGACCGCGAGGATCATGCCGATGAAGGTCCAGAGCGTGACGCGGGCACCGCCGAGTCTGTCCGAGATCCAGCCACCAACCGGGCGGGTCAGTGCGCCGACGAGCGGTCCGAGGAAGGCGTAGGCCGTCGGGTTGACGCCGGGGAACTGCGACTTGGTCAGCAGCGCCAGGCCGGCCGAGAAGCCGATGAACGAGCCGAACGTGCCGATATAGAGCCAGCACATCAGCCAGTTGTGCTTGCGTGTGAAGATCACGGCCTGTTCGGCGAACGATGCGCGGGCGTCGGCGATGTCGTGCATGCCGAACCATGCCGCCAGCGAGGCGACGATGATGAACGGCACCCAGATGAAACCGGCGTTCTGCAGCCAGAGTTGTTGCGTGGCGTCGGCCGCCTTGTAGGTCTGCGGTTCACCGCCGAGCGCACCGAACACGGCCACCGAAACCACCAGCGGCGTGACGAACTGCACCACGGAGACGCCCAGGTTGCCGATACCGGCGTTCAGGCCAGTGGCTAGGCCCTTCTTTTCTTTCGGGAAGAAGAAGCTGATGTTGGCCATCGACGAACTGAAGTTCGCGCCGCCCAGGCCGCACAGCAGCGCCAAGATCAGCAGCGTGGGGTAGCTGGTCGACGGGTCGCGTAGCGCGAAGCCCATGCCCACCGCCGGAATCAGCAGCAGCGCCGTGGAGATGGCCGTGAAGCGGCGGCCGCCAAAGATCGGCACCAGGAACGAGTAGAAGATACGCAGTGTGGCACCGGACAGCGCGGGCAGCGCGGTCAGCCAGAAGAGCTGGTTCTTGGTGAACTGAAAGCCGGCGCGGTCGAGGTTGACCGCCACCACGCTCCAGAGCATCCAGATCACGAACGCCAGCATCAGCGCGGGGATCGAAATCCAGAGGTTGCGATAGGCGATTCGCTCGCCCTGGTCGCGCCAGAAGGCCACGTTCTCGGGCTCCCAGCGGGTCAGTATGGAACTTGACATGATATGCAGTTAGGTTGGTTTGGGAGGAGACGGAACTCAGGCGGCTTGCAGGGTTTCGGGCGTCGGCCTGGCGTTTGCCGCGCGCTGGCTGTAGTGCATCCACACCAGACTCACGCAGACCGCGCCGTACATCAGCATGAAACAGCTGGTGCGGATGCCGGTCAGGTCAGCCAGTGCGCCGAACAGGATCGGGAGGATGAATCCACCGAGGCCGCCGGCCAGACCGACCACGCCGGAGACCGCGCCGATGTTGTGTGTGAAATCGTTCGAGATGAATTTGAAGACCGAGGCCTTGCCGACCGCGAACGCGATACCGACCACGAACATCAGGATGGTGAACACCGTTGGCGAGAGCGCGATATGGAAGCTCTCCGGGCCGTTGGCGGTGTGGATCGTGAAGTCGCTCCTCGGGTAGCTGAGCAGGAAGAACGTGACCCAGCTGACCCACATGACCCACCACGTGGTGCGGTGCGCGCCGTAGCGGTCCGAGATCCAGCCGCCGATCGCCCGGAGCACGCCACCCGGCAGCGAGAAGCAGGCAGCGAGGAACGCGGCCGTCTTCATGTCGAAGCCGTACTCACCGATGTAGTACTTGGTCATCCACAGCGAGAGGCCAACGTAGCCGCCGAACACGACCGAGTAGTACTGCGAATAGCGCCAGACACGCGGATCACGCATGACGGCAAGCTGCGCACGCCAGCTGGTGGCCGACGAAACGCGGTGCGCGGGATTGCTGCGCGAGAACAGCCAGAACACGATGGCGGTGATCAGCATCGCCACCGAGTACACCTTCGGCACGATTTCCCAGGTGCCGGCGGCCAGGATCAGAGCGGGCGCGACGAACTTGGTCAAGGCGGCGCCCGAGTTGCCGGCACCGAAGATGCCCATGGCCAGGCCCTGGCGCGAGCGCGGGAACCAGCGGGCCACGTATGGCGTGCCCACCGAGAACGAGCCGCCCGCCAGGCCGACGAACAGCCCGAGCACCAGCAATTGCCACAGCGTATGCGCGTACGAGATCAGCCAGATGGGGATCACCGTCAGCAGCATCAGCACAAAGAACACGATGCGGCCGCCGTAACGGTCCGTCCAGATGCCGAGCGGCACGCGGATCAGGGAGCCGCTCAGCACCGGCGTGGCTGCCAGCAGGCCGAACTCGGTGTCATTCAGGCCGAGTTCCTTCTTGAGCGGAATGCCGAGCACGGCAAACAGCATCCAGACGGCGAAACAGATCGTGAAGGCAAAGGTGCTGGACCAGAGCGTCGTCCAAGCACCGGAAGAGACGGGTTCTGGCTTGCTGGAGGGGAGGTTTGGGGTGGCCATGGCCGGGTTCCGAAGTCACTTTGGGGAGTGACGTCAGATTAGGCCTGTGGCGATTGGCCGACTATTCGCCGGGCGTAGAGGTAGGCGGGGGAGGGGCTATGCGGGACGGACTAGTCCGATCGGCATATGGACGGCGGGAAGTAATGGGGGAGTCGGCCAATTCCGGACCGTGCGGTCGGCGAATCCCGGCAAGGCGGGATTCGATGTGGCGGCCGTTTCCCCCGGGCTCCTCTCCCGCGGGCGGGAAAGGAGCGAGCGGCAGTAGTGCTTAAGCCGCCGGCGGGGGCACGTAGCCTGCGGCCTGGTCGGCGCCGTCGCCGAAGAAGTACTTCTCGGTCTGCTTGATCAGGTACTGGCGCGCCCGCGGGTCGGCCATGTTCAGGCGGTTCTCGTTGATCAGCATGGTCTGATGCTTGAGCCAGCCGGCCCAGGCTTCCTTGGACACGTTTTGCCAGATCTTCTTGCCGAGATCGCCCGGCAGCGGGGGGAAGTCGAGGCCTTCGGCTTCCTTGTTCAGCTTGATGCAATGGACCATGCGGGCCATGAGGGACTCCTTGTTCGTTTGGCCGCTATTGTAGCCAAGCTGGCCGGCCGGGCGGGAGTATCCGCCCATGCCCCTGCCGACCTTGTTGTTACTGCCGCGTCAGAGCTTCTTCATCAGGACCATCGACTTGCGCTGCCAGTTGTAGAGCTTGCGCTTGTCTTCGGGCAGATCGTCGACCGTGGCGTGGACGAACCCGCGCTTGAGGAACCAGTGTTCGGTACGCGTGGTGAGCACGAACAGGCGTTCGAGGCCCAGCGCGCGGGCGCGGCGCTCGATCCGCTTGAGCAGCCGTTCGCCGTCGCCAGTGCCCTGGGCTTCCTGCGATACGGTCAGGCAGGCCATCTCGCCCATGTTCTCGCGCGGGAATTCGTAGAGCGCGGCGCAGCCGAACAGCACGCCATCGTGCTCGATCACCGAGAACTTGTCGATGTCGCGCTCGATCAGATGGCGGCCACGGGGAACCAGCGTGCCATCGGCCTCAAGCGGGGCGATGAGCTGCAGAATGCCGCCAACGTCGTCAAGCGTGGCTTCACGCAGGCTTTCCAGATCGCTGTCGGACAGCATGGTGCCCACGCCGTCGTGCAGGAACAGCTCCAGCAGCACCGAACCGTCCAGCGAGAACGGGATCAGGTGCGCGCGCGGCACGCCGCCCTTGAGCGCTTTGACCAGATGCTGGAGGTAGTACGCGACGTCGGGTGGCAGGTGGTTGTTCTGCAGCCGTTCCACGGCGGTGCGCAGCGACATTTCCTTCATCAGCTTGCCCACCTGGTCGGGCACGCCGGGTACCTCGGTGATGAAGATCAGCTTGTCCGCCTTGAGCGCGCTGGCCGTGGCGCTGGCCACGTCCTCCATTGACAGGTTGAATGCCTGGCCGGTCGGCGAGAAGCCGAGCGGCGACAGCAGCACCACCTTGCCGTGCGATAGCGACATGCGCATCGAGTCGCCGTCGATCTTGCGGACCAGACCGGTGTGCTGATAGTCCACGCCATTGACGATGCCCACCGGGCGCGCGGTGATGAAGTTGCCCGACACCACGGAAAGCTGGGCGCCAGCCATCGGCGTGTTCGGCAGTCCCTGGCTGAACGCGGCCTCAATGTCGAGGCGCAACTCGCCGGCGGCTTCCTTGGCGCATTCCAGCGCGGCATTGTCGGTGATTCGGATGCCTTCCGCGTACTGCGACTGGACATTGCGCAGCGCGAGCTGTTCTTCCACCTGCGGTCGGGATCCGAACACCAGCACGATCTGCATGCCCATCGCGTGCAGCAGCGCCACGTCATTGACCAGTCCGTCGAGCACCCCGGCCTTGACCAGTTCGCCGCTGAAGGCGATTACGAACGTCTTGCCGCGGAAGGCATGGATATAGGGCGCGACCGATCGCAGCCAGTCGACGAACTGCTGCTGGTCCGGGCCGGCGGGCTCGGCAAGCTCCGTGGCGACGGGCGGATTCTGGGTGTCGGGCGCGGCCTTTACGGGCAGCGGGAGCGGGGCGGAGGCAGGATCGGGGTCCTGCTGCGGGGAGTCGGTTCTGGCGTTCATGCGGCGGATTATAATCCCGGCCAATGTCAGCACAACGCCCCGCCAAACCTGTTCCGTCCCGGCCCGCCGAGGCCAAGACTTCCCCGGTCCCTCCGAATCCCGCCAAGCGGCCGGCGGAGGCCGCTGCACGCGCGCCTCGCTCGCCCGGCGGGCCTCGCCAGCCCCGTGCGCCGCAGCCGGCACGGCTTGCCAATCCGATACCGGAAATCGCGTTTCCGGAGGCCTTGCCCGTCTCGGCACGGCGCGAAGAGATCGCCCGGGCACTGCAGGCCAACCAGGTCATTATCGTTTCCGGCGAAACCGGCTCGGGCAAGACCACCCAGTTGCCGAAGATCGCGTTGTCGATCGGGCGGGGCCCGGCACGCGAGGGCAAGCCCGGCGGCGGGCTGATCGGCCACACCCAGCCCCGCCGGATTGCGGCCACCTCCACGGCCAAGCGGATCGCACAGGAGCTGGGCACGCCGCTGGGCGAGACGGTCGGGTATCAGGTCCGGTTCAACGACACGATGTCGGCCGGGGCGTCGGTCAAGCTGATGACCGACGGCATCCTGCTGGCCGAGACGCAGAATGACCCGCTGCTGCGCGCCTACGACACGATCATCATCGACGAGGCGCACGAGCGCAGCCTCAACATCGACTTTCTGATCGGCTACCTGCGCCAGATCCTGCCGAAGCGGCCGGATCTGAAGGTGATCATCACGTCGGCAACCATCGACGCCAAGCGCTTTGCCGAGCATTTCGCGCGCAACGGCAAGCCGGCGCCCGTGATCGAGGTCAGTGGCCGGCTCTATCCGGTGGAGGTGCGCTACCGGCCGATACAGGCGGATGCGCCGGCCGACGGCGCCCCGCGCACCGAGAAGGCCCGGGAGCGCGATCTGTACGACGGTATCGTCGACGCCGTGGACGAACTCTGCCGGGTCGGGCCCGGCGACGTGCTGGTGTTCCTGCCGGGCGAGCGGGAGATCCGCGAGGCTGCCGAGGCGCTGCGCAAGCATCATCCGCCGCATACGGAAATCCTGCCACTGTTTGCGCGGCTGTCCGTGCAGGAGCAGGAGCGTGTGTTCAAACCGTCGAACGCGCGGCGCATCGTGCTGGCCACCAACGTGGCGGAGACGTCGCTGACGGTGCCTGGCATCCGCTACGTGGTAGATACGGGGCTGGCGCGCGTCAAGCGCTACTCGTACCGCAACAAGGTCGAGCAACTCCAGATCGAATCGATCTCGCAGGCGGCGGCCAACCAGCGTGCCGGCCGATGTGGCCGGGTGGCGAACGGTGTCTGCATCCGCCTGTACGAGGAAAGTGATTTCCTGGGCCGCGTGCGCTTCACCGATCCGGAAATCCTGCGCTCGTCGCTGGCAGCGGTCATCCTGCGCATGAAGGCGCTGCGCCTGACCGATATCGAGGCGTTTCCGTTCATCGAGCCGCCGCTGGGCCGTGCCATCGCCGACGGCTATCAGTTGCTGCAGGAACTGGGCGCGTTCGACGAGGCCAACCAGCTCACCGGCGTTGGCCGCCAGTTGTCCAAGCTGCCGCTCGACCCCCGCGTGGCGCGGATGATCCTGGCCGCGCGCGACCAGCAATGTCTGCGCGAGGTGCTGATCATCGCCAGCGCGTTGTCCGTGCAGGACCCGCGAGACCGCCCGCAGGAGGCCCAGGAGGCCGCCGACCAGGCGCATCGCAAGTTCATGGACGAGAAGTCCGAGTTCCTGGGCTGGGTCAAGCTGTGGAAATGGTTCGAAGACGCCGTCGCGCACAAGAAGACCAACCGGCAGTTGCAGGAGCAGTGCCGTGCCAACTTCCTGTCGCATGTTCGCCTGCGCGAATGGCGCGATGTGCATTCGCAGTTGCTGACCACGGTGACGGAGCAGGGCTGGCGCCTGAACGAGAGCGAGCCGACCTTCGAGCAGGTGCACAAGGCGCTGCTGACCGGCCTGCTCGGCAACGTTGGCCTGAAGCTGGATGAATCCGACGGCAAGGGGCGCGAGTACCTGGGCGCGCGGGGCATCAAGTTCCACCTCTGGCCGGGCTCGCTCATCGCGCGCAAGGTGGGGCGCTGGATCATCGCGGCCGAATTGGTGGAAACCAGCCGCCTGTACGCGCGCACGCTGGCCCGTATCGAGCCGGAATGGGTCGAGCAGGTCGGCAGCCATCTGCTCAAGGTGAGCTGGAGCGAGCCGCACTGGGAGAAGAAGGCTGGGCAAGTGCTGGCGCTCGAGCGCGGCACGCTGTACGGCTTGCCCGTGTACCAGCATCGTCGGGTGCACTTTGGGCCGATGAACCCGGCCGAGGCGCGCGAGCTGTTCATCCGCCACGCACTGGTGGAAGGCGAGTTCGACACGCGGCTGCCGTTCTTCGCCCACAACCAGCGTCTGGTACGCGAGATCGAGAACCTGGAGCACAAGTCGCGCCGTCAGGACGTGCTGGTGGACGACGCGCTCATTTTCGCGTTCTACGATCGCGCGATTCCCGCCGACATCCACAATCAGGTGGCGTTTGAAAAGTGGTATCAGGCGGAGTCCGCGAAGGATCGCAAACTCCTGTACCTGAATCGCGACGAGTTGATGCGGCACGAAGCCGCGGGTATCACGACGGACCTGTTCCCGAAGATCCTGCCGATCGCCGGGATCGATATGGCGCTGACGTACCACTTCGAACCGGGCAGCCATCGCGACGGCGTGACGCTGACGGTGCCGCTGTATGCGCTCAACCAGGTGCGACCCGAGCGCACCGAGTGGCTCGTGCCTGGCATGATCAAGGAGAAAGTGCATCTGCTGCTGAAATCGCTGCCACAGAAGCTGCGCCGCCATTGCGTGCCGCTGCCCGACTACGCAGCCGGGTTTGTCGACCGCCAGCCGTTCGGGGAGGGAGATCTGCTCGATGTGTTGATCGCCGACATCCGCGAGCAGACCGGCACGATGATCAAGCGTGCGGACTTCAAGCTCGAGACGCTGCCTGCCCACCACGCGATGAATTTCAAGGTGATCGACGAGCACGGTCGCCAACTGGACATGGGCCGCAACCTGGCCCAGTTGCGTGCGGAGTTCGGCGGTCAGGCGCAGCAGTCGTTCCAGAACATTGCCGCGCGCGATGTGCCTGCGGCCGAAGCCGGTCAATTCGAGAGCCTGACCTCGTGGTCGTTCGGTGAGTTGCCCGAACTGCTTGAGATCCGCAAGGGCAATCAGACGCTGTTTGGCTATCCGGCGCTGGTTGACCACGGCGATCACTGTGACGTGGAAGTCTTCGACGATCCGCAGGAGGCTGCGCGCATCCATCATGCCGGACTGCGCCGGTTGTTCGCGCTGCAACTGCGAGAGCAGGTCAAGTTCATCGAGAAGAACATCCCGAACCTGCAGCAGATGGCGATGCAGTACATGACGCTGGGCACGCAGGAGGAGTTGCGCAACCAGATCGTCATGATGGCGCTGGAACGCGCCTGCCTGCAGGCGCCCCTGCCGCGCAACGAAGCCGAGTTCAATACCCGCAAGGAAGAAGGGCGGGCGCGGCTGTCGCTGCTGGCCCAGGAAATCGCGCGGCTGGTGGGCACGATCCTCGCCGAGTTTGCGGGGCTGCCGCGCAAGATGCTCCAGGCCAAGCCGTTCGGCTCGGCCTATCAGGACCTGGAAGGCCAGCTGGCGCGTCTGATGACGAAGTCGTTCGTGATCGATACGCCATATGTCCAGTTGACGCACTTTCCGCGTTACCTGAAGGGCATGGCGATGCGGGTGGACAAGCTCAAGGGCGATCCGGCCCGTGACAGCCAGCGCATCCAGGAAATGACTCCGCTGGTGCAACAGTGGCAGCGTGCGGAGAAGCAGCTACGGTCGCAGGGCCGAGGCGCTGCCGATGCCCGTCTCGACGAGTTCCGCTGGATGCTCGAGGAATTGCGGGTGGCCTTGTTCGCGCAGGAACTGCGCACGCCACAGCCAATGTCGGTCAAGCGGCTTCAGAAAGTCTGGGAGTCCATGCAGCGATAGGCCGGTGTCCAAGGGGGGGCTGTCCAGGTTATTTGTATCTAATTGTGATAGACCCTCAAGTTTGATGATTCACGTCATCGTACTGGTCGATTGAAACGTTAGAATGCGCGATTCGTCATGATTTAACGGTCTTATGCTCGCATTGCGTCGTGTTGTGGCTGGCGCTGTTTCGGTCGGCACCCTGGCATTGGCATTGGTGTCCGCACCCGCCCGCGCGGAAGTTGTAGTAATCCTGAATTCAGGTGACGCAAGCGTTACTTTGATCGACAAGGACACGCAGAAGGTGTTGGAGACTTTCCCGATCGGGAAGGAACCCCATCACCTGATCGCCACCCCCGACGACAAATCGCTGATCGTCGCCAATGCGGTTGGCAACGACCTCGTTTTCCTCGACCCGGTGACCGGCAAGGTGCAGCAGCGCGTGCCGAACATCGACGACCCGTACCAGATCGGCTTCTCGCCCGACCAGAAGTGGTTCATCGCCACCGGCAACCGGCTGGACCGCGTCGACGTTTATCGTTGGGACGGCCGCCAGCTCAAGATCGCCAAGCAGTTCCCGCTGGCCAAGACGCCGAGCCACATCGCGTTCACGGCCGACAGCAAGATTGCATTCATCACGCTGCAGGACTCGAACCAGATCGCCGCAATCGATCTGACCACGCTGACCGTGCTCTGGACCATGGAGGCTGGCTCCGCGCCGGCCGGTATCTGGGTCACGCCTGACCAGAAGTACTTGCTGGTGGGTATGACGGGGGCTGACTACGTCGCCGTGATCGACTGGCGTACCCGGACAGTGGTCAAGCAGATCCAGACTGGCAAGGGCGCGCACAACTTCCGCGCCGTGGGCGACAAGCGGCACCTGTTCCTGAGCAACCGGGTGTCTGGCTCGATAAGCATCATCGACCAGCAGACGCTGTCGAAGGTCGGCGAGATCACGGGTCTGCTGCCGGGCCCGGACGACATGGAACTGACCGCTGATGGCAAGACGCTCTGGGTGACGTTCCGCTGGGCGCGCTCGGTTGGCCTGATCGATGTGGCCAGCCGCAAGATGATCAAGACGATCCGTGTCGGCAAATCGCCGCATGGCATCTACTTCCGCACGCGCGCCCCGCTCTATTAAGAAGGTCAGCGCCATGCGCAACTGGATGATCCGGATCGGGGTGGCTGCGGCGGGGTTGCTGGCGAGCGCCTCGCTTGCTCTGGCGGCCGACGCCAGCCCCGGAGCCTGCCGAGCCGGCACGCTCTATCTGACGTTTGACACTGGCAGCATGAGCCAGGCGGAACTGATCGCTCGCACGTTGCGCAAGCACCATATCCGCGCGACGTTCTTCCTGGCCAACGAGCCCACGGTCAACCACGATAATTCGCTGGATCCAACTTGGGCGGCTTACTGGAAATCGCTGGCTGCCGACGGTCATGCCTTTGGCACCCACACCTTTGACCATGTCTACCTTCGCAGCGCGAAGGGTGGCGAGGGCGGCAAGGTCGTCATGCGGCCGCAGTTCGGGGCGCAGGGTGGCAAGGACGTGGCGATGACCGAGGAATCGTTCTGCAAGGAACTGCGCCGGAGCGTGCAGGCCTTCCAGTCGATGACCGGTCAGCCGATGGTGCCGCTGTGGCGCGCTCCGGGTGGCCATACGTCGCCGAAGACGCTGGCATGGGCCGAGCAATGCGGCTTCAAGCATGTGGGCTGGGCGCCGGCCGGTTTTCTCGGCGACGAACTGTCCTCAGAACGCTACCCTAACCAGATGTTGCTCGAACGTGCGCTGCGCGATCTGCGCGATGGCGATATCACGATGGCCCACCTGGGTATCTGGTCGCGCAAGGACCCCTGGGCGCCGGGCGTGCTGGAGCCGCTGATCAGCGGGCTCGAGCAGAAGGGCTTCTGCTTCGCCACGCTGCGTGAGCATCCGCAGTACAAGCACTGGATTGCGCAACGTGGTCCGGTGCGAGTGGAGCAGGCGGGGGAACAACCTCAAACATCGTCAGTATCGGGAGCCAAACGGTAATGTGGGACGCGCTCACCAACTGGCTTAACCTGTGGGTGGGCCAGATCGAAGCCACGGTCTTTCAGAACGTGGTGTTGCCCGTGGTTTATAACCTCGGCTTCGGTGGCTATGCCGAAGACGCGTTCACCGGCACGGAGTGGCTGCTGGTCGGGTTGGTCCAGATCGCCGTGATGGTCCTGATCCTCGGACCGCTCGAGAGACTGCGGCCGGTTGAGGTCGTGACCGACCGCGCGGCCATTCGCACCGATATCCTCTACACGCTCATCCATCGACTGGGGCTGTTCCGGCTAGCGATGTTCTTCCTGCTGGCACCGTTGATGGATGGCATCGAAGGCCATCTGCGATTGCTGGGCTGGCAGCGCGTCAACGTCGAGGACTGGTGGCCCGGCGTGACGTCGATCCCGCTGATCAGCTTTTTCCTCTATCTGGCGCTGTTCGACCTGCTCGACTACTGGTATCACCGGCTGTCGCATACGTACCGCTGGTGGTGGAGCCTGCACGCGGTGCACCACAGCCAGCGCCAAATGACGCTCTGGAGCGACAACCGCAATCATCTGCTCGACGATATTCTGCGCGATTTCGTTTTCGCGGCTGTTGCGCTGGCGGTAGGTGTCGAGCCGTCGCAGTACGTCCTGCTTGTAGCGCTGTCGCAATTGCTGCAGAGCCTGCAGCACGCCAATCTGCGGCTGCACTTCGGCTGGCTGGGCGAGCGCCTGCTGATTTCTCCGCGCTTCCATCGCACGCACCACGCGGTGGGGCTTGGTCATGAAAAACGCGCCACGGCGGAAAAGCCCGCGCGGCTCGGCGGGTGCAACTATGGCGTGATCTTCCCTTGGTGGGACATGCTTTTTGGCACCGCGGACTTCACCGACGTCTATCATCCAACCGGCATCCGCGACCAGATGCCGCCACCTGCCGGGCGTGCGCGTAGCTACGGCGATGGCTTCCTGTCGCAGCAATGGCTTGGCATCAAGCGGTTGCTGCGCCTGGGGTAGGTTCCTTTCTGGTCGGCTCCAGCGCCACTTCGCGCGCATTTCCGAGGGTTTCCGGAAACACGATCGCCGGGCTGTGCTAGGCTCCGAGGGCTTCTTTCACCTCTTTGCCGCATGAACGATATCTTCCGCTCGTTTGGCCGCGCACTGGTCAGCCAGATGCATCCACGGATGCTGATGCTGACCATCGTGCCATTCGTTCTCGCTACCGTCCTCTGGGGCGGCCTGATCTGGTGGGGCTGGGAACCGATCATGGGGACGGCCCGCGCCATCCTCGAAGGCTCGGTGTTCACGAGCTGGATCTACTCGATGCTCGACTGGCTTGGCCTGCAGTCGCTGCGCAGCGTGGTGGCGCCGCTCTTCGTGCTGACCCTGGCGATCCCGCTGGTCATTGCGTCGATGCTGATCTTCATTAGCCTGTTCTCGGTGCCGGTGGTGGTCAGGCAGCTCGAACGCAGCTATCCGGACCTGGCCAAGTCTCACGGGGGCAGCATCGTCGGCAGCGTCTTCCAGACGCTCGGCAGCACGCTGATCTTCCTGGTGCTGATCCTCATTACGCTGCCGTTATGGCTGATTCCGCCGTTCTTCGCGCTGATTCCGCCGGTGCTGTGGGGCTGGCTGACGTACCGCGTGATGACCTACGACGCGCTGGCGGAACATGCCACGGCCGAAGAACGCAAGACGCTCATGAAGCGCCATCGGGTGCCGCTGCTGATGATCGGTGTGGCGGTTGGCTTGCTCGGCTCCGCGCCGACGTTGCTGTGGGTCTGGTCCGCTGTCATCATCTTCCTGTTCCCGCTGGTGCTGGCCGGCACGCTGTGGCTTTACGTGCTGATCTTCATTTTCTCGGCGCTGTGGTTCGGCCACTTCTGCCTGCGCGCGCTGGCGGATCTGCGGGCAGAGCGCGCGGCCGCAGCGCCGCCACCGCCCTTGGCTACCGACGTGATCGAGTTGGCGCCCTCTGACGTGCGCCGCATCGAGCCTTCCTGAAAACAATTCTGAGCGAGCGCATCATGGGTTTTGGTTTGATTGTCATCGGCGACGAGATTCTCTCCGGTCGGCGCGAGGACAAGCACATGCGCCGTGCCATCGAGCTACTTGGCGCGCGCGGGCTGGCGCTGGACTGGGCCGAGTACATCGGCGACGACCGTGAGCGCATCACGGCCACGCTACGCCGCACGCTGGCGGGCCCGGATATCGTCTTCTGCACGGGTGGCATCGGTGCCACGCCTGACGACCACACGCGCCAATGCGTGGCCGCGGCGCTGGGCGTGGATCTGGCCTTGCACCCCGAGGCGCGCGAACTGATCGCATTGCGTATTGCGGAAACGGCCAATGGCGATCCGGTCAAGGCGGATCTGAATCAGCCAGAGAACCAGCATCGTTTCAAGATGGGGGAGTTTCCGGTCGGTGCCCGGATCATTCCGAACAGCTACAACCGCATTCCGGGTTTCTCGGTGGCCGATCACCATTTCATGCCGGGCTTCCCGGTCATGGCGTGGCCGATGATGGAGTGGGTGCTGGACAACAGGTACGCGCACCTGTTCCATCAGGATACCGAGGTGTCGCGCGCCTTCTACGTGTTCGAGGCACCCGAATCGACGCTGACGCCGTTGATGGAGCAGGTGGAGGCGTCGTTCGCCGGTATTCGCGTATTCAGCCTGCCATCAGTCGGGGATGCCGCGCGTGGTGACAAATTCGTGCGGCGCCATATAGATCTCGGCGTGAAAGGGCCGGCCGACATGGTCGGGCCGGCTTACGCGATGCTGCTCGACGGGGTCCGGGCGATGGGATTCGAGATCGTCGAGCAGTAAGCGGCGTATCAATGATTTGTGGCACTCCTCAGGCGCCGTGCCACGGCAGGCCGCGTACGCACCAGCCCTCCATCGTCTTGCGGTGATGATGGTCGTCGCGGTTGCCTTCGAAGCCTTCGAGCACATCCATCGCCAGCAGGTAACCGTTTTCCGTCGCCACGCGCGCCGCGTGTTTCGAGCGGGCGGCGCTGCGGCACAGGAACAGCACCGGCGCGTCGGCCGGTACCCGCGCCTTCAGTTCAGCCACGAAGTTGGCGTTCTGGGCGCCGCCGGGATACGACATCCATTCGATATGGGCGAACTGCTCGTCGGGCAGATCCACGCCGCCCACCCAATCCAGTTCCGCCTGCGTGCGCACGTCGACCAGCACGGCCTTCGGCTCGGCCTGCAGCAGCGCATAGGCCTCTTGCGGAGTGAGGGCGCCGTAATAGGCGAGTTCGCCTTGCTGCTTGCGCGTCTGGGCGGCCTGGAGGAGTTCGTCTCGGGTAGTCATCTTCTGTGACGGAGTCAATAAGAATGGAGGGAATGCGGGGGCTGGCCCGCGCAAGGGCAACAAGGCCAACGCGGCACTGGGAAGCCGGCTGAATCGGCGTTATTCTAGCGCGGCCATTGTGGCAGGCCCGAAAAATGTCCACGCAAGGCGCGGTGGTGGTGCCATGGGGTTGCACCTATATGGTGCCTAATTTCGTGGTGAGCACATAAACAGTGCAAATCCTTGGATTGCGCACCGTTATGGTGTTTGATTGGGGTGAGCGGCGTGCGCGGGCAGTGCACTTCGCCAAGGCATCAAGTTGATTGGCTGGATTGCATGCAATCCGGTGTTTTCGCTCCGGTGCGCGCCAATCCAAGCCAGTGCACGTTTTTCGGGAAGTCGGGAGTCTGGCAGGCGGAAAGGTGGCTTCGGCTGGCACGCTTTCTGCTAACATTCGACGTCCCTTTTGGGGCGGTCCAGGCAGATGACCGCACCAACTTTGGCTTACCCACTTTCCCAGTTTCAGCCCGAATTTCCAGGAGATAGGCATGGCGCAGAGCGTTGCAGATGTGATGAAGCTCGTGAACGAAAACGACGTGAAGTTCGTCGATTTCCGTTTCACGGATACCAAGGGCAAAGAACAGCACGTCTCGGTGCCGGTGTCGCACTTCGACGAAGACAAGTTCGAGAGCGGCCACGCCTTTGATGGTTCGTCCATCGCCGGCTGGAAGGGTATCGAGGCCTCCGACATGCTGCTCATGCCGGATTCGGGTACCGCCTACATCGACCCGTTCTACGAAGAGCCGACGCTGGTGCTGAGCTGCGACGTGATCGAGCCGTCGGACGGCAAGGGCTACGACCGCGATCCGCGCTCGATCGCCAAGCGCGCTGAAGCCTACCTGAAGAGCACCGGCCTGGGCGACACCGCCTTCTTCGGTCCGGAACCCGAGTTCTTCATCTTTGACGGCGTGACCTGGAACATCGACATGCAAGGCTGCTCGGTGAAGATCCAGTCGGAAGAAGCACCGTGGTCGTCGGGCAAGGAATTCGAGCACGGCAACAGCGGTCACCGTCCGGGCAAGAAGGGCGGCTATTTCCCGGTTGCCCCGATCGACACGTTCCAGGACATGCGTTCGGAAATGTGCCTGATTCTGGAATCGCTGGGCATCCCCGTTGAAGTGCACCACCACGAAGTGGCTGGCCAGGGCCAGAACGAAATCGGCACGCGCTTCAGCACGCTGGTGCAACGCGCCGACTGGACCCAGCTGCAGAAGTACGTGATCCAGAACGTCGCGCACACCTACGGCAAGACGGCCACGTTCATGCCGAAGCCGATCGTTGGCGATAACGGTTCGGGCATGCACGTTCACCAGTCGATCTGGAAGGACGGTCAGAACCTGTTCGCGGGCAACGGCTACGCCGGCCTGTCGGAATTCGCGCTGTACTACATCGGCGGCATCATCAAGCACGCTCGCGCGCTGAACGCCATCACCAACCCGGGTACGAACTCGTACAAGCGTCTGGTGCCGGGCTTCGAGGCACCGGTGAAGCTGGCCTACTCGGCTCGCAACCGTTCGGCTTCGATCCGTATTCCGTACGTGTCCAACCCGAAGGGTCGCCGTATCGAAACGCGCTTCCCGGATCCGCTGATGAACCCGTACCTGGGCTTCTCGGCACTGATGATGGCCGGTCTGGATGGCGTGATGAACAAGATCCACCCGGGCGAAGCTGCCGACAAGAACCTGTACGATCTGCCGCCCGAAGAAGACGCGAAGATCCCGACCGTCTGCTCGAGCCTGGATCAGGCCCTGGAGTACCTGGACAACGACCGTGAGTTCCTGACCCGCGGTGGTGTGTTCTCGAACTCGATGCTCGACGCCTACATCGAACTGAAGATGGAAGAAGTCACGCGTTTCCGCATGACGACTCACCCGATTGAGTTCGACATGTACTACTCGCTGTAAGCCGAGTGAGTTGCCGGGTTGTGGCCGGGCAACAGTTGCACCAGGAAGGGGCGGCTTCGGCTGTCCCTTTTTGTTTTGCGGCCACGTTGATCGCTAGAATGGGGCTCTTTTCCTAACCTACATGTCGATGTTCATGGAAGCGATCTCGAGCAGGGTCTTCAGCAATGCCAGCGGCGCGTTGCCGCACCAGATGCGTGTGGGCTTCCCCATTTTGGTGATGGTCGCGGCCATGGCGTTGCCATGGGCCCGGCCTGCCGCCGCGCAGTCGTCCGACGTGTACATGTGTAAGGGCGCCGATGGCGTGCCCGAGTACCGCAATGGCAATCCTGGCAACAGCAAGGACTGCAAGCGGCTGAACCTGCCGGATGTGGTCACCGTACCCGGCTCGCGCGCTGGTGGCGCGCCTTCGGGTGGCAAGTCGGCGGCAGCTACGTCGCCGACCAGCTTCCCGCGCGTGGATAGCGCTACGCAAAAGAGCCGTGATAGCGAGCGTCGCGCAGTGCTGGAAACCGAGCTGCAGACCGAGGAGGCCAGGTTGGCCGGCCTGCGCGCCGAGTACAACAACGGCGAGCCGGAGCGCCAAGGCGGCGAGCGCAATTATCAGAAGTACCTGGATCGCGTCGCGCGGCTTCGTGACGACATCACCCGCAGCGAAGCCAATGTGGCATCGTTGCGCCGGGAGCTTTCCGGCTTGAAGGATTGAGTGGAATGCGCCGCCTGATTCGTGAAGTGTCCCGCAAGGTAGCAGGAACGGACCGCAAGCCGGACGCCGGCGAGCCGGCCGATCGTGATGCGGACATCCTGCCGCTGGGCGGCGCGGCCCTGCATCCGGGCCTGGATGTAGTGGCCAACCCTGTGCTGCTGGTGCGCCAGCCGGGCCTGCGGGTGATTTACGCGAATCCGGCTGCGGAGGCCAGCTTTGCCGTGTCGCGCAAGGCCATGGTGGAACTGTCCCTGCCGGACCTGTTCGGGGCGTCGGAAGAACTCGACAGCATGTTCGAGACGGTGATGGCCCGGCAGGTGGACGTGCGCAGGCAGGATCTGGTCCTGCGGCCGCCATTGCAGGAACCAATGCACGCGCACGTGGTAATCGGTGGCGTGGAAGGCTACGCGAACACAGCAGTGGTCGAGGTACTGCTCAACGAGCAGAAGGTGCGCAGTGACCGCGAGGAGCGCATTCTTGACCTGACCTCGGCGAACAAGGAACTGATCCGCAATCTGGCTCACGAGATCAAGAACCCGCTGGGCGGGATTCGCGGCGCGGCCCAGTTGCTCGAGTTCGAGCTGCCCGAGCGTGCACTCCGGGAGTACACGCAGGTCATCATCAAGGAGTCGGACCGCCTGCAAACGCTGGTGGACCGCCTGCTGGAGCCGCATCGCCATCCGCACATCGTCTCGGACCTCAATATCCACGAGGTGCTGGAGCGTGTGCGCTCGGTGGTGCTGGCCGAGTTTCCCAACGGGCTGGAAATCGTGCGCGACTACGATGCCAGCCTGCCAGAATTGCGCGGCGATATGGAGCAACTGATCCAGGCCGTGCTGAACATCGTCCATAACGCCGCCCAGGCCCTGCACGAGCGTGTTGCGCGCGGCGATGCGCAGATCATCCTGCGGACCCGGGTGGCCCGGCAGGTCACGATCGCCAAGCGGCTCTTCAAGCTGGCATTGGATTTGCATGTGATTGACAACGGCCCGGGAATCCCCGAGGACATTCGCGAGCGCATCTTCTATCCGTTGGTTTCGGGCAGGGATGGCGGTAGCGGGCTCGGTCTCACACTCGCTCAAACCTTCGTGCAGCAACACGAGGGCTTGATCGAATGCGAGAGCAAGCCGGGCTGTACCGACTTCCGTATCCTGTTGCCATTGCACTAACCGCCCGATCGGCGAGACGGTGCGAGCGGCGCGGGGCCCTGCCATCAGCAGGGAATACGGGAGACCACATGACACCGAGCAGACAAGCGACGCACATGAAGCCGATCTGGATAGTCGACGACGATCAATCAATCCGCTGGGTCCTGGAAAAGGCCCTTGCCCGTGAAAGCCTGCTCTCCCGCAGTTTTACCAACGTGCGCGACGTGCTCGCGGCGCTGGAAGAGGACGAGCCGCAGGTCCTGATTTCGGATATCCGAATGCCCGGCGGTTCTGGCCTGGATTTGCTGCAGGCCATCAAGGCGCGGCATCCGGGCCTGCCCGTTATCGTGATGACGGCCTACTCGGACCTGGATAGCGCCGTGGCCGCGTTCCAGGGGGGCGCGTTCGAGTACCTGGCCAAGCCGTTCGATGTCGACAAGGCGGTCGAGTTGATTCGCCGGGCGCTCGAGGAAAGCCTGCGCGAGGAGGAAATGGACGATCGCCTGGTCGATGCGCCGGAAATCCTCGGCCAGGCTCCGGCGATGCAGGACGTGTTCCGCGCGATCGGTCGCCTGTCGCAATCGAACGTCACCGTAATGATCACCGGCGAGTCCGGTACCGGCAAGGAACTGGTGGCGCGTGCGTTGCACAAGCACAGCCCGCGCGCAAATGGTCCGTTCATTGCGCTGAATACGGCGGCAATTCCCAAGGATCTGCTCGAATCGGAACTGTTCGGCCATGAGCGTGGCGCGTTCACCGGCGCGCAGACCATGCGTCGCGGTCGCTTCGAACAGGCCGAAGGTGGCACGCTGTTCCTCGACGAAATCGGCGATATGCCATTTGATTTGCAGACGCGCCTGCTGCGTGTACTTTCGGATGGAAATTTCTATCGGGTGGGGGGGCATAATCCGTTGCGCGCGAACGTGCGCGTCATCGCCGCCACGCACCAGAACCTCGAGACGCGCGTCAAGGAAGGGCTGTTCCGCGAGGATTTGTTCCACCGTCTCAACGTGATTCGCCTGCGCCTGCCGCCGCTGCGCGAGCGTCCGGAGGACATCACGCTGCTGGCCCGCCATTTCCTGCAGAAGAGCGCGAAGGAGCTTGGCGTCGAAACCAAGCGCATGTCCGATGACGCACTGGCCTACGTCAGCACGCTGCCGTTCCCCGGCAATGTGCGCCAGCTCGAGAACCTCTGCAACTGGCTGACCGTCATGGCGCCGGCGCAGACCATCGAAGTAAAGGATTTCCCGCGCGAAATGATCGAGGTGGGGTACGGCGAAAGCAGTGTGTCGCCGATGCGTTCGCCGGGCGAGTCGAGGTCGTCGGGAGAGTACGAGGCTGCGGAAGTTTCTGACTACGGCACGCATGCCACGGGCGAGGGCGACACGATGGTCGCCACAAGACCACCCATGGCCTCTTCGGCTACGTCGTCGGCGTCGGCATTTGCGGCGAGCGCCGTCTCGGCAAGCTGGGAAACGCTGCTGGCTGGCGAGGCAAAGTCGATGCTCGAATCGGGGCAGCCCGAAGTCATGGATGCGCTGACGCGGCGATTCGAGAAAGCGGTGCTGGAAGCCGCGCTCGGTGTCACGCGCGGGCGTCGCGTGGAGGCCGCGACGCGGCTCGGCATCGGTCGGAACACCATTACTCGCAAGCTGCAGGAGCTTGGGTTCGACTGATCGCAGAGTCGTTGGTTTGTGGACCTGGATCGAGAGGCCTCGCGTTCGCGTGGCCTCTTTTTTATTTGATGGTTTCCTCTCAGGGGCTAACCGGCTCTGGCACCCTGTCGACGCGCAGTGACGGTAGCCAGACATCGGGACCCGGCGGCCGCTCGATCTTCCCCCGCGCCGTTACGCGTTTGCCCGTCAGCGCGCGAGCGTCCGCGATGGCAACGCCGCTCAGCTCCCAGAAAGTCATGTCACTGGTTTCGAGCATGACGGTCGGAAAGGGGTCGTTCCCCTTGACGTAGATCTCACCCACCAATGTCTGACGGGCGTCTGCCGGCGAGTTTGTCGCACATGCCGCGATGCTGATTGCGGCAAGTAGCGCGCCGAGGCTTGCTCTCATGCGGTGTCTCCGGAAATGCGGGGCCGCTGCGCAGCCCCTGCATTCACTATTGAATCACGACAGACAGCGTGGAGCCGGCAGGAACCTTCACGGTCTCGCTGTATGTGCCGCTCACGGCGGAACGGACCACCGGCAGGTTGGCGTATGCCTCGAGAGTGGCAGGTATCGATTGCGTCAGTGTCCGGACGGGCAGGAGCGCTTGCGGATCGATCAACGGAAGCGTGAACGGGCCGTCCTGTCGTTCCGGGAACCCAAAACCGGCAGGGCTGGGGGACTTCATTAGTGCGCCCGAAGTCGCGCCGAACCGACGTAGTTGTTCTCCGAGGCTCGATTCCGGCTGCACCGAGCGAATGGCGGAGTCGAGTGCGGCCACGGAGCTGCTGCTGGTATCCGTCAGCAAGTTCTTGTAGAAATCGAGTCCGAGTTGTCGGTTCAGGAATCCGCCGAGCGAGCCGGAGACCGAATAGCTGTCGCATGACGCGGCGAACGGTGTCCACGTTGTCAGGCTGCAGTTGTAAGAGCCGGCCTTGTAGCCAAGGTAGTCCCGGAAGCGAACGTCGCGGATTGCGTTGTAGTTTGCGTCGATCGAGAGGCTTGCGAGGTCCTCCATCATCATGGCCGAAGCCTCTTCCAGCCACTCGTCGAAGCTGTACTTCGGCCCCATGAGCATCCCGCGACGGTAGAAGTTCTGCGCGTGCACGGCCTCGTGCGCCATGGTCAGCAGCATTGTCCTCATGCCATCTTCACCACCCAGATAGAGCGTCTCGGCATCCAGATACAGGGATACGGATTCGTTGCTGAATGGATTGGTTTTCGCCGCCTTCTTGATGGCGTTTCGTCCATAGAAGTAGCCGATCCCACCAAACGGCTGGTCATTGTGGTCGAAGTTCAGGATGACGATATCGATCGGCTGTCCGGTGGCGGGGATCACGTCGAAGTAGGCGTGTTGCCCCCAGAACGGGCCGCCCACCGACTTCAGCATGTCGTAGATTTTTCCTTCCGAGGCGAAGCTGTCTGCGAGGCGGGCAACGATGTCCGGACTTACCTTGGATGCATCGTTCTCCGACCCTTCAACCCAGAAGTTGATCGTGGTGCCATCGGAGGCCTTCAGTTGACGCACAAGCATGGCCGACCGCTCGGAATTGTCGGAGTGGTACCAGGTCCTCACATCATGCACCGCCGCGGGAGTCGGCTCGCTCGTAGCGGAATGGTAGGGCGTGCTGCCACGCTTGCCGGCGAGCGCGACCCAGCCTTCACGGTTGAAGTCGGAAATGCGGCGCTTGGTTTCCTGTGTGTCGTTGTCCCACCGCAGCGCGCTTGCGACAATGCTCGGCATTTGCGAAGTCGTCAGCGAGATGTTCGGCATGGTCCGCGCAATGCCGGTGTGGTTGGTGAAGATTAGCGTCACGTCCTGGCCCTTCAATCCCGAAATGCGAATTGGCATGTCCACGGTGTCTGCAGTGGCGTTGATGCCTTTCCAGACGCCCACCCCGGTCCCCGCGTAGGTGTCTGCATCGACGGCTCCGCAGTTACTGCAGGCCGGTGTCATGACGTTGGTTGGCTTGGGCGGAGAGGGTTCTGGAGTCGAGGGCGCACCGGACGTGGTCACGGGCTGGGAGGATTGATATCCGTCGCCTCCGCCTCCGCAAGCGCTCAGGGCAGTGGCCGCAAGCAGCGCCACAGCAGCGTACCTCGCTCGCGGCGATGTGCGGGATTTGTTCGTCATTGATTGTTCTCCTGGAGTATTGGCATTCCACGCCGTTGCGGCGCAGCAATGCTTATACGGGCGAGAATCGTGAGATAGCTACCCGCTCCAGGAGAACTTCAGCCTTGCTTGATGACTGTCAGGCCAACTGCCTCAGTCCCAACAACCTTTCCGCCATTTCGGCGAAACCTTCGCCACCGGATGCATTGGTGACGTAGGCCGGTTTGTGCGGCAGCAGGTGGAGGATGTCACCCACGTTGGCAACGCCGACCGACAGCGGGAAGTGGCCGAACATCGCGACGTCGTTGGCCGAGTCGCCAATGAACAGCCATTCGTCGCGATGGGCGTCGACGTCGTCACCGAGGAGTTCCTCTACACACAGCCGGCTCATCGATAGTTTGTCATGGTGCCCGAACCATCCATTCACATGGATCGAACTGATCGTTGCCGTCATGCCAGCCTCGCGCATTATCTCGGCGATCCGGTCAACGGCCGGTTGCGGCAGCGGCGGGACGTCCTCGGCATGGTCGATCGCGAGATCGGCAGCATGCCAGGCTTGGTCCGATGCCAGCGCGCAGCCGGGGACCTCGCGCAGGATTTTCTGACCGAGCGCGTGGATGCGAAACAGGTTGACATCGCGCGTTTCCGCATCGTCCAGAAAACGGGTAACCAGCTTGCCATCACGCAGATGCGAGTAAAAGGCGCCGTTTTCGCCGATGATTGCGTCAACCGGCCACAGACGAGTCAGAATCTCCGCCCACGCGATGCATCGCCCGGTTACCGGAATCACATGCAGCCCGGCGCGGGTGAGACGATCCAATGCCAGATACGTGGCTGCGGGAAGGCGGCCATCGGTGGTCAGCGTGCCGTCAATGTCGGTCAGGATGCCGCGCACGCGGCGCAGGGCGGCGTCGGGCAGGGCGGAGAAAGGTTGGGGCGAGGTCATGGCGGCGAATTGTATCTGCGTCCTTGTTGCAAGGGCGATGATTGCGCAGTGTCAATATGCCGCAACAATCTCTTCGGCAAGGCGGGTTTGCCCTGTTTGCCGTGACATAAGAGCGGCGTAACATGCCTGTCACAAAAAATGCATACAGTCGGTCGCTTTTTCAAAAAAATTGGTCGGACCGAACACAGCCTCAGGAGAAATGCCAATGTCTTTTCCACGCACCGCGTTGAAGTTCGCCGCCGTTGCAAGCCTGGCCTTGGCCGGTACGGCCCATGCCGCAGTTGAGATCCAGTGGTGGCACGCCATGCAGGGCGCGCTGAACGACAAGGTCAACGAGATTGCCGACAAGTTCAACGCCAGCCAGTCCGACTACAAGATCGTGCCGGTCAACAAGGGCAATTACGACGAGACCATGGCAGCCGGCATTGCGGCATTCCGCGCGGGCGGCGCGCCGGCCATCCTGCAGGTATTCGAGGTGGGTACCGCGACGATGATGAGCGCCAAGGGCGCCATCAAGCCGGTGTCGCAGGTGATGAAGGACGCTGGCGAGAAGTTCGATCAAAAGGCGTACATCCCGGCAGTGGCGGGTTACTACACGTCGTCGAAGGGCGAGATGCTGTCGTTCCCCTTCAATAGCTCGACGACTGTCTTCTATTACAACAAGGATGCCTTCAAGAAGGCGGGCATTTCCGCTCCACCCAAGACCTGGCCCGAGGTGATGCAGTACTCGGCCAAGCTCAAGGCGTCGGGCCAGAGCTGCGCCTATACCACCGACTGGCAGAGCTGGGTGCACCTGGAGAGCTTCTCCGCCTGGCACAACACGCTCTTCGCCACGAAGAACAACGGTTTTGGCGGCACCGACGCGCGACTGGTCTTCAATAGCCCGCTGCATGTGAAGCACATCACGAATCTGCAGGAGATGGTGAAGAAGGGCTACTTCAGCTACGGCGGCCGCAAGGCGGAGTCGCAGGCCAAGTTCTACAACGGCGAGTGCGCGATGTTCACGGGCTCGTCCGCATCGCTGGCCAATATCCGCAAGAATGCCAAGTTCCAGTTTGGTGTGTCGCAACTGCCGTACTACCCGGACGTGCCGGGCGCGCCGCAGAACACGATCATCGGCGGTGCATCGCTGTGGGTGATGGGCGGCAAGAAGGCCGACGAGTACAAGGGCGTGGCCAAGTTCTTCACGTTCCTGTCGCGACCGGAGATCCAGTCGGACTGGCACCAGGCCACTGGCTACCTGCCGGTGACGATGGCTGCGTATGAGATGACGAGGAAGTCGGGTTACTACGACAAGAATCCGGGTGCCGATGTCTCGGTCGAGCAGATGGTCGTGAAGACCACCGACAAGTCGCGCGGCGTGCGTCTCGGCAACCTCGTGCAGATCCGTACCGTGATCGACGAGGAACTCGAAGCGGTGTGGGCTGGCAAGAAGGAGCCGAAGGCCGCGCTCGACAACGCCGTGGCACGTGGCAACGAACTGCTGGAGCGTTTCCAGAAGACCGCCAGGGAATAAGCCCCTGCGGTGATGGAGCTGAAGCGGGCGGCGGCACAATCGTCGCCCGTTTGCGTTTGTTTTGGGAACCCCCTCGATGGAAAAGCGCGTCGTCTTTCGCTCTCCGTGGTTGCCGTATCTGCTGGTGCTGCCGCAGATCGCCATCACGCTGATCTTCTTCTTTTTGCCCGCCGGGCAAGCGCTGTGGCAGTCGATGCTGCAGCAAGATGCCTTCGGCATCAATCTCGAGTTCGTCGGGCTCGATAACTTCGTTACGCTGTGGAAGGACCCGCAGTACATCGAGTCCTTCCAGACCACTGCGATCTTCGCCATTGGCGTGACGGTGGTGGGCCTGTCCGTGGCGTTGCTGCTGGCGTACTTCGCCGATCGCGTCATACGCGCCGCCACTGGCTACAAGACCCTGCTGATCTGGCCGTACGCGGTGGCGCCTGCCGTGGCCGGCGTGCTCTGGATGTTCATGTTCAACCCAACCCTGGGCGTGGTGTCCTACGCGCTGCGCAAAGCAGGCGTGGACTGGAACTTCCTGCTCAATGGCAACCAGGCACTGCTGCTGGTGGTGCTGGCGGCCGCATGGAAGCAGGTCAGCTACAACTTCCTGTTCTTCCTGGCCGGGCTACAGAGCATTCCGAAATCGCTGATCGAGGCCGCTGCCATCGACGGCGCGGGCCCGTGGAAGCGCTTCTGGTCGATCGTGTTCCCGCTGCTGTCGCCCACCACCTTCTTCCTGCTCGTGATCAACATGGTCTACGCCTTCTTCGATACCTTTGCGATCATCGATGCGGTGACCCACGGCGGCCCGTTCAACTCGACGAACACGCTCGTCTACAAGGTGTTCCATGATGGCTTCCGTGGCATGGATATTGGTGGCTCGGCCGCACAGTCGGTGGTGCTGATGGTGATCGTGATCGCGCTGACAGTGGTGCAGTTCCGATTCGTGGAACGCAAGGTCCAGTATTGAGGAGCCAGCCATGGTAGAACGACGTCCCGTACTCGACTTCATTACTCACCTAGTGCTGATCGTCGGCATCGCGGTCGTGGCATTTCCGGTGTACCTGACCTTCGTCGCGTCGACGCTGACGGCCGAGCAGGTACTCGATGCACCGATGACGCTGATCCCGGGCAGCCATCTGATCGAAAACTATCGCACCGTGCTGTTTCAAGGCGTGGGCGAGGCCGCTTCGCCGGTCTCGACCATGATAAAGAACAGCCTGATCATGGCGTTGGGCATTGCGCTGGGGAAGATCGCGATTTCGATCATTTCCGCCTTTGCGATCGTCTATTTCCGTTTTCCGCTGCGCAAGACGTTCTTCTGGATGATCTTCATCACGCTGATGCTGCCGGTGGAAGTGCGTATCCTGCCGACCTACAAGGTGGTATCTGACCTCGGCATGCTGGATAGCTACTTCGGCTTGACGATTCCCATCATCGCGTCGGCCACCGCCACGTTCCTGTTTCGGCAATTCTTTCTGACGATCCCGGATGAACTGGCCGAAGCCGCCCGCATCGACGGGGCCGGACCGCTGCGATTCTTCTGGGATGTGGTGCTGCCGCTGTCGCGCACCAGCATCGCCGCGCTGTTCGTGATCCAGTTCATCTATGGCTGGAACCAGTACCTCTGGCCATTGCTGATCACCACGCAGAAGTCGATGACGCCCGTGGTGGTGGGCGTGACACAGATGATTTCCCGCTCGGGCGATGCCGCTACCGACTGGAACCTCGTGATGGCCACCGTGATGCTGGCGATGATCCCGCCGGCAGTGGTGGTGGTGCTGATGCAACGCTGGTTCGTCAAGGGCCTCGTGGAAACGGAAAAATAAGGTCATTCCATGGCAAAGCTGTCTCTTCGCAACGTTCAGAAAACCTACGCCGGGGGCACGCAGGTCGTGCACGGCATCGACATGGAAATCGCCGACGGCGAGTTCATCGTGATAGTCGGGCCGTCCGGCTGCGGCAAATCCACGCTGCTGCGCATGGTGGCCGGCCTCGAGACGATCACCGGTGGTGAGATCCATATTGGCGACAAGGTCGTCAACGATCTGGAGCCGGCCGCGCGTGATATCGCGATGGTGTTCCAGAACTACGCGCTCTATCCGCACATGAGCGTGTACGACAACATGGCGTACGGGCTGAAGATCCGCGGGATGTCGAAGGGCGAGATCGAGCAGCGCGTCAAGCATGCGGCCGGCATCCTGGAACTTGCGTCGCTGCTCGATCGCAAGCCGCGCGCATTGTCTGGCGGACAGCGGCAGCGTGTGGCGATGGGCCGTGCAATCGTGCGTGAGCCATCGGTGTTCCTGTTCGACGAGCCGCTGTCGAACCTCGATGCCAAGCTGCGCGTGCAGATGCGGCTGGAGCTCAAGGATCTGCACCGCCGGCTCAAGACGACCAGCCTCTATGTGACGCACGACCAGGTGGAGGCCATGACGCTGGCGGACCGCATGATGGTGCTCAATGGTGGCCGGGTGGAGCAGATCGGCACGCCGCTGGAAGTCTATGCGCGACCGGCCAGCACGTTCGTCGCCGGCTTCATTGGCTCGCCGCCGATGAATCTGGTGCCGGTGGCGCGGAACGGAAGCGGGCAGGGCGTCGCGCAAATGCGGGTCCAACCGAAGGACGGGCAGGCAGCGGCGACGCTGGGACATCTGCCGATGGGGCTGCATCTGCCCGAACAGGCGCTGATGGGATTGCGTCCCGAACACATCGAGCCTTGCGCCGTGCACGAGGCCATCGCCGAACTGGATGTGAGGGTGGTGGAGGCGCTCGGCGCGGATTCGTTCGCGTACGGATCGCTCGGCGGCCAGCCCATCGTGGTCAGGCTCGACAGCCAGACGCAGGTGCGTGCCGGTGACAAGCTGCCGATTACGGCGTCGGCCGAGCATCTGCATTTCTTCGACGTGCAGTCGGGCAAGCGTATCGAGGCTCAGGCATGACGAATTGGCCCTATCCCCGCTTTATTGCCCATCGCGGCGCGGGCAAGCTGGCTCCCGAAAACACGCTGGCCGCGTTTCGGCACGGTGCGTCGTTCGGCTACCGGATGTTCGAGTTCGACGTGAAGCTGTCTGCCGACGGCAAGCCGATCCTGATGCACGATGCGACGCTGGATCGCACAACGACCGGCAAAGGGCGTGTCGATGCGCTGACGCTGGGCGAACTGGCGGCGCTGGATGCTGGCGGCTGGCACAGTCCCGCGTACGCGGGCGAGCCGGTGCCGACGCTGGCGGCCATTGCTCACTATACGCAGGCCAATGGCTTCATGGTCAATATTGAGATCAAGCCGGTGCCAGGGGCCGAATATCGGACTGGTGCGGCCGTGGCGCTTGACGCACTTTCACTGTGGAGGGGCGCTGGCACGCCGCCGTTGCTGTCCTCGTTCTCGGAAGTGGCGTTGGAGGCCGCGCATCAGGTGGCGCCAGACCTCCCGCGTGCCTTGCTGCTGGATACACTGCCTGCCGATTGGCTCGAGCGGCTGCGCCGGCTGGAATGCGTGGCGCTCGACGCCAACCACCGTGAACTCGATGCTGCTGTCATCGGCGCCGCGCATTCGGCTGGGTTCAAGGTCCTCTGCTACACGGTCAACGACCGGGTGAGGGCAGCGAACCTGCTGTCATGGGGGCTGGACGGCTTGATCACCGATGCGGTCGATCAGATCGCGCCACAGTCCTGAACAGTCCGTCTTGTTTTGCATCACGAAAAGTCCCTACGAGTCCAGGGCAAACGTGCTATGCTTCGCGAGTGAAGACTTAGGTCCTTCCCCGCACAACTTGCCCTTTCGGGTCTAGCGGCGAGACCGAAAACTAGCGGCACCTGACACGGTGCCGTTCGTTCAAGGTGGTAACCGTTGGGCCCCCAAGAGTTGTTTGCAATCCGCTAACCGGTCGAGCCGTGTCGCGGAAGGTTGATGAACCCGCTTAACTCCGGCATTCCCGGAGAATAGTGAGCGCCCCATGATGCAGCAGTATCAAAGCAATTCGTACCTCTTCGGCGGCAACGCCCCCTATGTGGAAGAGCTGTACGAGGCCTACCTCCAGAATCCCAGTTCGGTTCCCGACAACTGGCGCGCGTATTTCGACGCGATGCAGAATGTCCCGGCTGCGGATGGTTCCAACGCCCGCGATATCCCCCACGCACCGATCGTCGCCTCGTTCGCCGAGCGCGCCAAGCAGGGCCCCATCAAGACCATTGTTGCCTCGGCCGATTCCGATATGGGCCGCAAGCGCGTCGCTGCCACGCAGCTGATCGCCGCTTACCGCAACATCGGCTCGCACTGGGCTGACCTCGATCCGCTCAAGCGCCAGGAGCGTCCGCCCCTGCCTGACCTGGATCCGGCGTTCTACGGCTTCTCCGAGGCTGACCTCGATATCGTCTTCAATGCCAGCAACACGTACTTCGGCAAGGAGTCGATGAGCCTGCGCGAGCTGCTCAACAACCTGCGAGAAACGTACTGCGGCACCATCGGCGCCGAGTTCATGTACGTGAGCGACCAGGCGCAGAAGCGCTGGTGGCAGGAGCGCCTGGAAACCACGCGTTCCAAGCCCGTGTTCACGCTGGAGAAGAAGAAGCACATCCTCGACCGCCTGACCGCGGCCGAAGGCCTGGAGCGATTCCTCCACACCAAGTACGTCGGCCAGAAGCGCTTCTCGCTCGAAGGTGGCGAGAGCTTCATCGCCGCGATGGACGAACTGATCCAGCACGCCGGGACCAAGGGCGTGCAGGAAATCGTGATCGGCATGGCTCACCGTGGCCGTCTGAACGTGCTGGTCAATACGCTGGGCAAGATGCCGGCCGACCTGTTCGCTGAATTCGAAGGCAAGCACGTCGACGACCTGCCGGCCGGTGACGTGAAGTACCACAAGGGCTTCTCGAGCGATGTCTCGACGGAAGGCGGCCCGGTTCACCTGTCGCTCGCGTTCAACCCGTCGCACCTGGAAATCGTCAACCCGGTGGTCGAAGGCTCGTCCAAGGCTCGCCAGGAACGCCGCGGCGACGTCGGCCACAAGGAAGTGCTGCCGGTGCAGGTGCACGGCGACGCGGCCTTTGCCGGCCAGGGCGTGGTGATGGAAACGCTGAACCTCGCGCAGACCCGCGGCTACGGCACGGGTGGCACGATGCATCTGGTTATCAACAACCAGATCGGTTTCACCACGTCGGACCCGCGCGACGCCCGTTCGACGCTGTATTGCACGGACGTGGTCAAGATGATCGAGGCGCCGGTGCTGCACGTGAACGGCGACGATCCCGAAGCCGTGGTGTACGCCATGCAGCTGGCCGTTGATTTCCGCATGGAATTCAACAAGGACGTCGTGGTCGACATCATCTGCTTCCGCAAGCTGGGCCACAACGAGCAAGACACGCCGGCTATGACGCAGCCGCTGATGTACAAGAAGATCGGCCAGCATCCGGGTACGCGCAAGCTGTACGCTGACAAGCTGGTGGCGCAGAGCCTGACCCCGGCCGAGTTCGGCGACGAGCTGGTCAAGGACTACCGTGCCGCCATGGACGCTGGCAAGCACACGGTGGATCCGGTCCTGTCGAACTTCAAGAACAAGTTCGCTGTGGACTGGATGCCGTTCCTGAACCGCAAGTGGACGGACGCTGCCGACACCGCCGTGCCGATGACGGAACTGAAGCGTCTGGCCGAGCGCATCACCACGATTCCTGAGCACTTCAAGCTGCATCCGCTGGTGGAGAAGGTCGTCAAGGACCGCTCCAACATGGGCCGCGGCGAGCAGATGCTGGACTGGGGCATGGGTGAACACCTGGCCTTCGCTTCGCTGGTTGCATCGGGCTACCCGGTGCGTATCACCGGCCAGGACGCCGGCCGCGGTACCTTCACGCACCGCCACGCCGTGCTGCATGACCAGGCTCGCGAGCGCTGGGATGCCGGCTCGTACGTGCCGCTGCAGAACGTGTCGGAAAACCAGGCACCGTTCACGGTGATCGACTCGGTGCTGTCTGAAGAGGCCGTGCTCGGCTTCGAATACGGCTACTCGACCGCCGAACCGAATGCGCTGGTGATCTGGGAAGCCCAGTTCGGCGACTTCGTCAACGGCGCTCAGGTTGTGATCGACCAGTTCATCTCGTCGGGTGAAGTGAAGTGGGGTCGCGCATCGGGCTTGACGATGATGCTGCCGCACGGCTACGAAGGCCAGGGTCCGGAACACAGCTCGGCCCGTATCGAGCGTTTCCTGCAGCTCTGCGCCGATCACAACATCCAGGTTGTCCAGCCGACCACGCCGGCCCAGATCTTCCACCTGCTGCGTCGCCAGATGATCCGTCTGTTCCGCAAGCCGTTGGTGATCATGACGCCGAAGTCGCTGCTGCGTAGCAAGGATGCCGTGTCGCCGCTGTCCGATCTGGCCAAGGGTCATTTCGAGACCGTGATCCCCGATCACGAGGAACTGAACGCCAGCAAGGTCAAGCGCGTGATCATGTGCTCGGGCAAGGTCTACTACGACCTGGTCAACACCCGCCGTGAGCGTGGTGCCACCGACACGGCGATCATCCGCATGGAACAGCTGTATCCGTTCCCGCACAAGGCCGTTGCCGCGGAACTCAAGAAGTATCCGGGCGCGACCGAAATCCTGTGGTGCCAGGACGAGCCGCAGAACCAGGGTGCCTGGTTCTTCGTGCAGCACTACATCATGGAAAACATGACGGAAGGCCAGAAGCTCGGTTATGCCGGTCGTCCCGCCTCGGCTTCGCCGGCGGTGGGCTACTACGCAAAGCACAACGAGCAACAGAAGGCGCTGCTGGACGCTGCGTTCTCCAAGCTCAAGGGCTTTGTTCTGACCAAGTAATTCGTCGGCACCCGCGGCCGCGCACCAGGATGCGCGCCGCGGGTCAGCCTACCCGCAACGAAACACACGCATACATCGAGGAATTTTCAAACCATGGCTATTGTTGACGTCAAGGTTCCCCAATTGTCGGAATCGGTCGCCGAAGCGACCATGCTGAACTGGAAGAAGAAGCCGGGCGAAGCTGTTGCTCAGGACGAGATCCTGATCGAAATCGAAACCGACAAGGTTGTGCTGGAAGTGCCGGCACCGTCGGCTGGCGTTCTGTCGCAGATCATCAAGAACGACGGCGATACCGTCGTGGCCGATGAAGTGATCGCCAAGATTGACACGGCAGCCACCGCAGGCGCTGTGGCACCGGCCGCCGCCGCTCCGGCTCCCGCCGCAGCAGCACCGGCCCCGGCAGCTGCTGCCCCCGCAGCCGCTGCCAGCGCTGGCGCCATCGCCATGCCGTCGGCTGCCAAGCTGATGGCCGAAGGTGGCCTGTCGGCTTCGCAAGTGGCTGGCACCGGCAAGGACGGCCGCATCACCAAGGGTGACGTGCTGGCCGCCGGCTCGGCTCCCGCTCCGGCCGCCAAGGCTGCTCCGGCTCCGGCCGCCGCCAAGCCGGCCCTGCCGCAAGTGTCGGCCCAGGTTGACTTCGCCGCGCTGGGCGATCGCCCGGAAGAGCGCGTGCCGATGAGCCGCCTGCGCGCGCGTATCGCCGAGCGTCTGATCCAGTCGCAATCGACCAACGCCATTCTCACCACCTTCAACGAAGTGAACATGAAGCCGGTGATGGATCTGCGCGCCAAGTACAAGGATCGCTTCGAGAAGGAACATGGTGTGAAGCTGGGTTTCATGTCGTTCTTCGTGAAGGCCGCCGTGCACGCGCTGAAGAAGTACCCGGTCATCAACGCCTCGGTGGACGGCAACGACATCGTCTACCACGGCTACTTCGACATCGGTATCGCCGTGGGCTCGCCGCGTGGTCTGGTGGTGCCGATCCTGCGCAACGCCGACCAGATGAGCCTGGCCGACATCGAGAAGAAGATCGCCGAGTTCGGCACCAAGGCGCGTGACGGCAAGCTGTCGCTGGAAGAACTGACCGGCGGTACGTTCTCGATCTCGAACGGCGGTACGTTCGGCTCGATGCTGTCGACCCCGATCATCAACCCGCCGCAGTCGGCCATCCTGGGCGTGCACGCCACCAAGGACCGTGCCGTGGTGGAAGACGGCCAGATCGTGATCCGTCCGATGAACTACCTGGCGATGTCCTACGACCACCGTATCATCGACGGCCGCGAAGCCGTTCTGGGTCTGGTGGCCATGAAGGAAGCGCTGGAAGATCCGGCTCGTCTGCTGCTGGACCTGTAATTCAGGCCAGACCTCCGTCTATCGTTTGTCGTCGTCCCCGCGCTTCGCGCGCGGGGACCCGGCCGCTACCTCGCCGCCGGACGCCCGCCCTTGCGCGGGCATGACACACCAGAGAGAAATTTCCCATGAGCAAACAATTCGACGTGCTGGTGATCGGCGCCGGCCCCGGCGGCTATATCGCCGCCATCCGCGCTGCCCAGTTGGGCCTGAACGTGGCTTGCCTGGAAGGCAACGCCTATGACGATCCGAAGGGCGAAGCACGCCTGGGCGGTACCTGCCTGAACGTGGGCTGCATTCCGTCCAAGGCACTGCTGGCATCCTCGGAAGAGTTCGAGAACGCCTCGCATCACCTGGCCGACCATGGCATCACCGTGGGCGACGTCAAGGTCGACGTGGCCAAGATGCTCAAGCGCAAGGACGACATCGTCAGCAAGATGACGAAGGGCATCGAGTTCCTGTTCCGCAAGAACAAGGTGACCCTGTTCAAGGGCTACGGCAAGTTCACCGGCAAGGCTGCAGAAGGCTTCCAGGTGGAAGTGAATGGCGAGACGCTGACCGCCAAGCAGGTCATCATCGCCACGGGCTCGAAGGCTCGCCATCTGCCGGGCGTCGCTGTCGACAACAACCTGATCAGCGATAACGAAGGCGCGCTGAAGTTCGGTACCGTGCCGAAGAAGCTGGGCGTGATCGGCGCCGGCGTGATCGGCCTGGAGCTGGGCTCGGTGTGGCGCCGTCTGGGTGCCGAAGTGACCGTGCTGGAAGCGCTGCCCGCATTCCTGGGCGCCGCCGACGAAGGCGTGGCCAAGGAAGCGCAGAAGCTGCTGACCAAGCAGGGGCTGCAGTTCCACCTGAGCGTCAAGGTCGACGAAGTGAAGACCGGCAAGGACAACGTCACGGTCAACTACACCGACAAGGACGGCAAGGCGCAGACGCTGGAAGTCGATCGCCTGATCGTGTCGGTGGGCCGCGTGCCGAACACCGACAACCTCGGCCTGGACGCCGTGGGCCTGGGCGTGGACCAGCGTGGCTTCATCGAGGTGGACGACCACTGCCAGACCAAGGTGCCGGGCATCTGGGCAATCGGCGACGTGGTGCGTGGCCCGATGCTGGCCCACAAGGCAGAAGACGAAGGCGTGGCCGTGGCCGAACGTATCGTTGGCCAGAAGCCGCATATCGACTTCAACACGGTTCCCTGGGTTATCTACACGTTCCCGGAAATCGCGTGGGTCGGCAAGACCGAGCAGCAACTCAAGGCCGAAGGCCGCGAGTACAAGTCGGGCCAATTCCCGTTCATGGCCAATGGCCGTGCGCTGGGCATGGGTGCTTCGGACGGTTTCGTGAAGATGCTGGCCGATGCCAAGACCGACGAGATCCTGGGCGTGCACATCGTGGCCGCGAATGCATCGGACCTGATCGCCGAAGCCGTGGTGGCGATGGAGTTCAAGGCTGCGAGCGAAGATATCGGTCGCGTCTGCCACCCGCACCCGTCGATGTCGGAAGTCATGCGCGAAGCCGCGCTGGCCGTCGACAAGCGTCAGCTCAACATGTAAGGCATTTGCCTCGCAAAGTGTGAGCATCGGCGCGCCGCCATTCGCGGCGCGCCGTTTTCACTTGCAGGCCCCCGGTTGAACCCACATGAACGTCACCGAGTTTTACGAACACGAACTCAAGCAGCGCGGCTATCAGTCAGATGAGGCGCAGCGTCGCGCCGTGGAGCGGCTCCAGCAATGCTATGACGAGTGGGTGGCCTACAAGGGCCGTCGAAACAGCACGCTGAAGAAGTTGCTGGTACACCCCGAGGTGCCGAAGGGCGTCTACATGTGGGGTGGGGTGGGGCGCGGCAAGTCGTTCCTGATGGACAGTTTCTATTCCTGCGTGCCGGTGGTGCGCAAGACGCGGCTCCACTTCCACGAGTTCATGCGCGAGGTGCATCGGGAACTCGAGGAACTGCGCGGTCGGGCAGACCCGCTGGACGAACTGGCGAAACGCATTGCGCGCCGCTTCCGGTTGATCTGCTTCGACGAGTTCCACGTCAATGATGTGGCGGATGCGATGATCCTGCATCGTCTGCTGCAGCAGTTGTTCGAGAACGGTGTGCAGTTCGTGATGACGTCGAACTATCGCCCGGATCTGCTTTACCCGGACGGCCTTCACCGTGATCGGGTGCTGCCGGCTATTGCGCTGCTGCAGCAAAAGCTCGATGTACTCAATGTCGATGCCGGCATCGACTACCGCAAGCGGGCGCTGGAACAGGTACAGGCCTACCATACGCCGCTGAACCGGGAGGCCAGCGCCGCGCTGCGCGATGCGTTCGTGTCCATCGCGGGTACGGCGGACGAGTCTCCGATCCTGCATATCGAACATCGCGAGATCAAGGCGTTGCGCAAGGCCAATGGCGTGGTCTGGTTCGATTTCGCGACCTTGTGCGGCGGCCCGCGCTCCCAGAACGACTATCTGGAGATTGCGTCACAGTTTCATACGGTGATCCTGTCGGATGTGCCGAAGATGACGCCGCGGATGTCATCGGAGGCGCGCCGCTTCACCTGGCTGATCGATGTTTTCTACGATCACAAGGTCAAGCTGCTGATGTCCGCCGAGGTGCCGGCCGACGAACTCTATACCGAAGGCCAGATGGCGAACGAGTTTCATCGGACGGTCTCGCGGATCATCGAGATGCAGTCGCGGGAGTACCTCGAGTCCGAACGTCGTACGGTCGACACCTCGTTGACCTGACAGGCTAGCAGGGGAGTCTGAAGGCCGTTCGAACCCGCTCCCCTGTTTGCACGGCCAGACCCTGGCTCCATTTTTGGAAGTTTGATCTTTATCAAGGCATATGGCGCGCTGGTTACCTAGTATTCGCTGGGTACTAAAAGCGCACTATGCCGTCCCTGCACGCTAGCCCCCTCGCGCCCGATGGAACGTCCGTTCCGTCCAATCCGAGCGCACAACTTGGTTCCGCCGCAGCCCTTGCCTCGGGCACGCGGCCTGGGTCGGCGTCTCTATCTACATCCACTACTCATTGTTTTCATTGCGGCCAGCCTCTCGGGCGCGATGTCACGCCGGTCGTCGCTGATATCGGCGGGCAGCGCCGCACATTCTGCTGTGGCGGCTGCCAGGCGCTGGCGCAGACACTCTATTCAGCCGGCTTCGGGCATCTATATAGCGATGTCACGCGGTTCGCGCGGCCGATAGATGCCCAGGCGCGACGCGAGGCAGAGCCTGTGTGGGCCGCCTACGATGCCCCCGAGCTGCGCAACCAGTTCGTTCGAGAACTGGGCGACGGCCGGGCGGAGATCACGCTGGCGCCGGAAAACATCCGCTGCGCGGCCTGTGCCTGGTTGATCGAGCAGCACCTCGGGCAACTGGATGGGGTCGAGTCGGCCGTGGCGAACGTGGCCACGCGCCGCGTAGTGGTGCGCTGGCAAGAGAACAAGCAGGGCGTGGCGGGGCTGCTGTCCACGCTGGCCGACATCGGCTACCAGGCATGGCCGTTCGAGGTCTCGCGTGGCGACCAGCACGATCGCCGCGAGCGGCGCGGCCTGCTGATGCGCATGGCCGTGGCGATGCTCGGCATGATGCAGGTGATGATGTATGCGTGGCCGCTCTATACGCACGAAGCCACGATCGACCCCGGCCAGCTTCAGTTGATGCGCTGGGCGAGCTTTGCGCTGACGATCCCGGTGGTTCTTTACTCTGCCTCGCCGATTTTCGCTGGCGCATGGCGTTCATTGCGGCAACGGCATATGGGCATGGACGTGCCTGTTGCGATCGGCGTGCTGGCTGGCTTCTTCGCGAGCGCTGTGGCGACCGTGCGGGGCGTCGGGGAGGTCTACTTCGATTCCGTGACGATGTTCGTCGCGTTCCTTCTGTTGGCCCGCTATCTGGAGTTGCGTGTCCGGCAAGCCTCGCGCAGTGGCGCCGAGATGCTGGCGCGCCAGCTGCCCGCGACCTGCGAGCGGCTGGTGGAGACGAGCGGCGTCGGCGAGCGGATCCCGGTTGCGCGACTGAATGCCGGTGACCGGATTCGCGTGAAGGCGGGCGAGATCATGCCGGCCGACGGTGTCGTGGTGGCTGGCGTCAGCGAAATCGACGAATCGATGCTGACAGGGGAAGCGCGGCCGGTGAAGCGCGCCATTGGCGACACCGTGCTGGCGGGTTGCTTCAATGCTGCCAGTCCGCTCGAGGTGAGCGTGCGCCGGATCGGCGCGCAGACCCGTCTCGCCGAGATCGTAGCCGTGCTGGATCGCGCGCTGGCGGATAAGCCCCGCCTGGCCCAGTTGGCAGATCGTGTGGCCGGCTGGTTTGTCGCCACCCTCTTGATCCTGGCCGCAATCACCGGGCTGGTCTGGGCGATCTGGATCGATCCATCACGCGCGCTATTGGTGACAGTCGCGGTGCTCGTTGTGAGCTGTCCTTGCGCGTTGTCGCTGGCTACTCCGGCGGCGCTGGCCGCCGCTGGCGCGGCGTTGTCGCGGCGCGGCGTGCTGCTGACCCGCGCGCACACGCTCGAAGCGCTTTCGGGTGTCACGGACATCATGCTCGACAAGACGGGCACGTTGACCGAGGGGCGTTTTGCGCTCGTGTCGACGGAGATCGCGGGCAATCTGGATCCGCCGACTTGCCAGAGTCTCGCCGCCGCCATGGAGCGTGGTGGGGAACATCCGATTGCGAGGGCCTTGGTTGAGGCCGCGGCGCACCATGCCGAACGGCTGGTGGCTGAACTGCACAACACTCCCGGGCAAGGATTGCAGGCAAATGTCGACGGCCGGTTGATGCGGCTGGGGCGTAGAGAGTTCGTCGCGGAATTGGCACCGGCAGCGGCCGACATCCGCCGCAGTGGTGACCGTTTTCCGGGCGCTACCGAGGTCTGGCTTGGTGACGCAAACGGTCCGCTGGCGTGTTTTCAGTTGGCCGATGTCGAACGGCCCCAGACAGCCGAGCTTCTGGCTTCGCTGACCCGACTCGGTGTGCGCTGTCATCTGGTTTCGGGCGATCAGCCGGCAGCGGTGCGCTGGTGGGCGGACCGCTTCGGCATCGAGACCGCCGTTGGAGCGGTCACGCCTGAAGGCAAGCGCGACTATGTAGCCAATCTTCAACAGCAGGGCGCCGTCGTTCTGGCGGTGGGCGACGGCATCAACGATGCGCCGGTGCTGGCCCAGGCCCAGGTTTCGATAGCGATCGGCAGCGGTGCGCCATTGGCGCAGGCCGGTGCCGATGCCGTGCTGACACACGGTGGCGTGGGCGAAATCGCCAATGCCATCGCCGTGGCCCGCAAGACGCGCCGTGTGGTACGCCAGAACCTGGGTTGGGCCTTTTTCTACAACGTCGTGGCGATCCCCCTGGCAGCTACCGGACTCGTTACGGCATGGATGGCAGGCATCGGAATGTCCGTGTCGTCGTTACTGGTTGTCGGCAATGCATGGCGCCTGTTGCGCGCCGCGGCGGCGCCGGCCAGGGAGTCCTGAATATGGAAACACTCTATCTATTGGTGCCGATGAGCCTGGTGCTGGTGGCCGTGATTGCCGGGGCGCTGTGGTGGGCGTTGCACGCGGGGCAGTACGACGACCTCGATCGCCCGGCGGAAGCAATTTTGCTCGACAACGACAAGCCTTGAATGTCAAGGCATATAGGTGACCGTTGCGGCGAACGCTCATTGACAGGAATTAATGCAAGCAGTTCGCAAGGGATGCTGGTGGCTTGATGAAAGTCAACGCGACTTGTAAGCCGATTTTCTAAAGTCACACCGTCAGTAGGTTTATTTTTACTTTTTGCATTGGGGGTCTGAATGGCTGTCACCACCGCGTCCTCACGCGCCGACACCTTCAACTATGGAGTCGTGCGGCAGTTTGCCGTCATGACCGTGGTTTGGGGGATCGTTGGCATGGCCGTAGGCGTTCTGCTTGCGGCGCAATTGATCTGGCCGGATCTGAATTTCAATACACCGTGGTTATCGTTCGGTCGCTTGCGACCGCTTCACACCAATGCGGTGATCTTTGCATTTGGCGGTAGCGCGCTGTTCGCCACGTCGTACTACGTCGTGCAACGCACCTGCCAGGCCCGGCTGTTCTGCGGCCCGCTGGCGTCGTTCACATTCTGGGGCTGGCAAGCCATCATCATCGCGGCGGTGATCACGCTGCCGATGGGCATTACTTCTTCCAAGGAGTATGCCGAGCTCGAATGGCCGATCGATATCCTGATCACGCTGGTCTGGGTTGCCTACGCGGTGGTGTTCTTCGGCACGATCATCAAGCGCAAGACCCGCCATATCTACGTGGCGAACTGGTTCTTCGGCGCTTACATCCTGACGATCGCCATCCTCCATATCGTCAACAACATCGAAATGCCGGTGTCGATGTGGAAGTCGTACTCCGCCTATGCAGGCGTGCAGGACGCGATGATCCAGTGGTGGTACGGCCACAACGCGGTGGGCTTCTTCCTGACCACGAGCTTCCTGGGGATGATGTACTACTTCATCCCGAAGCAGGCAGAGCGTCCGATCTACTCGTATCGCCTGTCGATCGTCCACTTCTGGGCGCTCAACTTCACGTACATGTGGGCGGGTCCGCACCACCTGCAGTACACCTCGCTGCCTGACTGGGCGCAGTCGCTGGGCATGGTGTTCTCGCTGATCCTGCTGGCTCCGTCGTGGGGCGGCATGATCAACGGGATCATGACGCTGTCCGGTGCCTGGCACAAGCTGCGTACCGATCCGATTCTCAAGTTCCTGGTGGTGGCGCTGTCGTTCTACGGCATGGCCACGTTCGAGGGCTCGATGATGTCGATCAAGACCGTGAACGCGCTGTCGCACTACACGGACTGGACGATCGGCCACGTGCACTCGGGTGCCCTGGGCTGGGTCGCGATGATCTCGATTGGCTCACTTTACTACCTGATTCCGCGCCTGTTCGGGGAGAAGGAGATGTACAGCACGCGCCTGATCGAGTGGCACTTCTGGATTGCGACGATCGGCGTCGTGCTCTACATCGCCTCGATGTGGATCGCCGGTGTGATGGAAGGTCTGATGTGGCGCGCCACGCAGCCTGACGGCACGCTGACCTATGCGTTCGTCGAAGCGGTCAAGGCAAAGTATCCGTTCTATCTGATTCGTCTGCTGGGTGGCCTGTGCTTCCTGAGCGGCATGATCCTCATGGCTTACAACGTGGCACGTACCATCATTGGCAAGCCTGCGGTTGACGCTCCGATTCCGGCCAACCTGCCGGCTTCCGCCCACTGATCGCCGAGGACCGAACGATGTCTCAAAAACAAGGATTCTTTTCCCACGAAACGCTGGAGAAGAACGTCGGCTGGCTGATCATCGCAACCATCATCGTGGTCAGTATCGCTGGCCTGGTGCAGATCGTGCCGCTGTTCTTCCAGCACTCGACGACTGAGCCCGATCCGGGCATCACGCCGTACTCGCCGCTGCGCCTGATGGGGCGCGACATCTACATCCGTGAGGGTTGCGTTGGTTGCCACTCGCAGCAGGTGCGTACCCTGCAGGCGGAGACTGAGCGTTATGGCCATTTCTCCACGGCGGGCGAGTCGGTGTATGACCACCCGTTCCTGTGGGGCTCGAAGCGTACCGGTCCGGATCTCGCGCGCGTTGGCGGCCGTTACTCGGACGACTGGCAGCGGATCCACCTGCGCAATCCGCGCGATGTGGTTCCCGAGTCGGTGATGCCTTCGTACCCGTGGCTGGAGAAGACGCAGTTGCCCACCAACGACATCCAGGCACGCATGCACGCGCTGAAGCGTCTGGGTGTGCCGTACAAGGACGAAGAGATTGCCCGTGCGCCTGAAGAGTTGGCGGGCAAGACGGAAGAAGATGCGCTGGTGGCGTATCTGCAGGGACTTGGCCTGAATCGCCGCAATGTGCGCGTTGACTCGGCGGCGGCTCCGGCGCCGGCGAAGGAGTGATGCCATGGCGATCGTGACCGCAATTGCAACCGTCGTGTCGATGCTGACGTTCATTGGCATCTGCTGGTGGGCATGGTCGGGCGGCCGCCAGGCCGCCAATCAGGAATCGGCGATGTTGCCGTTTGCCCTGCCTGACGAAAACACAACTACAAGCCGGAACCCACAGCCATGAGCGATTTCATTTCCGATTTCTGGAGTTATTACATCGCGGCCATCGCGCTCATCGGGATCGTCTGGTGTGTCTGGCTGCTGTTCTCCCAACGCAAGATGCCGAAAGGTGTCAGCACCACTGATGACACCGGTCATGTCTGGGATGGTGACCTGCGCGAATTGAACAATCCGCTGCCACGTTGGTGGATGTGGATGTTCCTGCTGGCCTGCATCTTCGGTCTTGGTTACTTGGCGCTGTATCCGGGTCTGGGATCGTACGCCGGTATGCTCAAGTTCTCGACGCAGGGCGAGCTTGCCGCTCACCGCGAAGCGGCCGAGAAAACGCAGCACCAGATCTACGCCAAGTATCTGAACATGGATATCAAGCAGGTGGCGGCGGATCCTGACGCGCGCGAGATCGGCCAGCGGTTGTTCCTGAACTACTGCGCGCAGTGCCATGGTTCGGATGCGCGTGGCAGCCGAGGCTTCCCCAACCTGACCGACAACGATTGGCTCTACGGTGGCGAGCCGGAGACGATCCAACAGACGATCACCAAGGGCCGCAATGGCGTGATGCCGTCGTTTGCGAGCACGATCGATGCGAAGCAGGCGGGCGATACCGCGCAGTACGTGCGTTCGCTGTCTGGTCTGTCCTCGGATCCGATTCGTGCATCGCGTGGCGAAAGCACCTTCAAGTCGACCTGCGCGGCCTGCCACGGCGCCAACGGCAAGGGCAACCAGGCACTCGGCGCGCCGAACCTGACCGACAACACGTGGTTGTACGGCAGCTCGGAAGCGACGATCGTCGACGCGATCCTGAAGGGACATAACGGTCATATGCCGGCGCATGAGGAGATTCTGACGCCCGAGCGCATCCGCATGCTGACCGCATATGTGTGGGGACTCTCGAATACGGGAGGCGCTGCAAAATGACTAACTGCCCCGGGGCCGGGCGGAGTGCCGCCCACCGGGGCGTGAGGGCAACACGATGAGCGCGCCCCTTAACGCCCCCGATCACTCGGACGATCACGCCTCGAACGATCCGTCTGCAAGCCAGTCGTCGAGCGATCGTAACGGCAACACTTGGCGTCCCGCGCCGCCCCCCAAGGGCGCAGAGACCACCGAGGAAGCGCTGTACGAGGTCCGCCGCAAGATCTATCCGCGCTCGACCTCTGGCGCGTTTTCGAGCTGGCGCGTGTGGCTGGTCATCCTGACGCAGTTGATTTACTACGGGACCCCCTGGCTAAAGTGGAATGATCGCCAGGCCGTGCTGTTCGATCTCGGCGCGCGCAAGTTCTACATCTTCGGTCTCGTGCTGTGGCCGCAGGATGTGATCTATCTTGCCGTGCTGCTGGTCATTTCTGCGCTATCGCTATTCCTGTTCACAGCCATCGCCGGACGCCTGTTCTGCGGCTACGCCTGTCCCCAAACGGTCTACACAGAGATATTCATGTGGATCGAGCGACATGTCGAAGGGGATCGCATCGCGCGGATCCGACTCGACGGCGATCCCTGGAGCCTGCGCAAGCTGCGAATCAAGGCGACCAAGCATGTGCTCTGGGTGCTGATCGCACTGTGGACGGGCTTCACGTTTATTGGATATTTCGCGCCGATTCGGGAGCTTGGTAGCGAGGTCCTGCATTTTACGCTCGGACCCTGGCAGAGTTTCTGGATGCTGTTCTACGCGTTTGCGACCTGGGGCAACGCCGGATTCATGCGCGAGCAGGTGTGCAAGTACATGTGCCCCTATGCGCGCTTCCAGAGCGTGATGGTCGACCGCGATACCTATGTCGTGACCTATGACGTGGGTCGTGGGGAGCCGCGTGGTAGCCGTTCCCGCAAGACCGATCGCCATGCCGCTGGCATTGGCGATTGCGTGAATTGCAGTATCTGCGTGCAGGTGTGTCCGACCGGTATCGATATTCGCGATGGCCTCCAGTACGAGTGCATCGGTTGCGGTGCCTGTATCGACGCGTGCAATCTGGTCATGGACAAGATGGAGTACCCGCGCGGACTGATCCGATACACGTCGGAAAATGCGATGCGCAAGTCCCTGTCGACATCCGACGCGCGCAAGCGGCTGCTGCGACCACGCACGATCATCTATACGCTGATCTGGTTGGTTCTGGCGGCGGGCTTCGTCGCGTCGCTGGCAGTGCGGTCGCCGATCAAGGTCGACATCATTCGGGATCGCGGCGCGCTGGGCCGGGAAGTGGAGGGGCGCTGGATCGAGAACGTCTATCGGCTCCAGGTGATCAACACCACGGAAGCGCCGATGCGGATTCGCGTGGAGGCTGAGGGCGACGACCTGACTGGACTGACGGTCGAGTATGACAAGTCCGCCGAGGCCATGCAGCCAACGTCCAACCGGTTGTTGCCGATTCGCATCCGCGTGCCGATCGACGATGCCAAGGAAGGCACGCACAAGATCAACGTAACGGTGACGGCGGAGGGCGAGGACGGCCGAGACGCGCATATCAGGCAATCCACGAGTTTCATTGTTCCCCGCAATCTGTGATGCTGAGGGCGAAATGGCAGCAAACAAGGAGAGCGCAATGACATCCCAACAGTCCAAGCCCTGGTACAGGGAACCGTGGCCGTGGCTTTTGATGAGCGGTCCGTTGCTTGCAATTATTGGCTGCGGCGTGACCATCTGGCTCGCCAACACGCATCCGGATTTGCCGGTTTCCGGCGTGGAGCGTCATGGTCTGGTCGTAGAGAAAACGGGGGCGGAGCATGTAACGTCGCCGGCTGCGAGGCGCCCATGAGACTCCGCTGGCTGATGTGGGTACTTTGGCCGGCGTTTCTGATGGGCGGAGCGGCCACCGCCACCGTATTTTCGGTCGTTGATCCGGGCGATCTCACGTTCTTCGGGCACCAGGTGGAAGCGTCTCGTGAGGCGGTCTACACGATTGGCTTCCTGGTGGCGTGGTTGTTTTGCGCGTTGTCCAGCGGGCTGACGCTATACACCATGCCAACCAAGCTCGAGGAGACCGACGAACTCGAGTAATGGATCGAGTGCTGGTAGAAAGCAGAACGGCCGCACCGGGAACTGAATTCCAGGTGCGGCCGTTTTCCTGGCTAGGACGTTCGTTAGCAGTTTCGGCTATAGACCTGCCTGATGCCTTCCATGTCCACGAGTTTCACGTGTCGTTGGCGAATCTGAATCAGGCCGGCTTCGGCGAATCGAGAGAAGAGCCGACTCACGGTTTCGAGCTTGAGGCCAAGGTAGCTGCCGATTTCTTCGCGGCTCATCCGCAGCACGAACTCGCTCGACGAGTAGCCGCGCATCGACAGGCGCTCCGACATGTTGACGAGAAATGCTGCCAGGCGCTCTTCGGCACGCATCGAGCCAAGAGTGATCAGCATGATCTGGTCCTGCGAGATTTCCTTGCTCATCAGTCGCAGGAACTGTTGCTGGAGCGACGGCAAGGTGCCGGACAGCGATTGCAGGTCATCGAATCGTACGACGCAGACCTCGGTGTCCTCGAGTGCAGTGGCATCGGATGCATGCTGCATCTCGCCGAGGCCGTCGAGTCCGACGACTTCACCGGGTAAATGGAAGCCGGTGATTTGCGTGCGTCCGTCCTCCATGGTCACGTGGGTCTTCAATGTGCCAAAGCGGATCGCATAGACTGCGGTAAGTGGCTCGCCCATGCGATAGAGCGTTTCGCCCTTGTGAACACGAACGCGTTCCTGTACGAGCGTGTCCATCTTTGCGAGGTCCTGTTGCGACATGCCCACGGGAAGGCAAAGCTGGCCCATGGCGCAAGTGGAGCAACGTGGAGACATCTCGGTGACGGGAATGGAGGTAAGCAATTGATGGTGCTCGCATGAATGCGCTTGCGATGGAGGCGCGATGCAGGCATTTTACAGCTTGATGTGACGCAGAAGCGAGGAACAGTTGCCATTTGGTGTGCTATTCAGTGTCTTTACACTTGCATTGCTTGGCGGCGTGCATTGCGCAGCCATGTGTGGAGGAATTGCCATTGCCGTCGAGCAACGGCAGTCCGGGGCGGCTGTCGCGGTCGTTAACGTCGTGCATCGTTCGCGGTTGCACTGGTGGCTGGAACTACTGGTTATGCACGCCGGGCGTCTCACGACCTATGTGCTGCTTGGGGCACTGATGGGGGCGGTGGGCGCGACAGTCTGGAAGCAGGATTACCTGCCAGTGCAGCGCTGGCTCTACGGTGCAGGCAGCCTGTTGCTTGTTCTGACCGGGGTGTGGTTGTTGCGGGGCCGCGTCATGCGGGCAGCGTGGCTCGAACGGCTGGCGGCGCGGGCGGCCTCGTATGTCGTTCAGGGCATCGCGTCGCTGGGTATGCAGATGCCGCTTCGCTTGCGTCGGCACGCGCCCATCATGCGGCGCTATGGGATGGGGTTGGCCTGGGGGCTGGTGCCTTGCGGTATGGTGTACGGCGCACTTGCGCTCGCCTTGTTGGCTGGTAATGCGCCTTCTGGGGCACTTGTCATGGCGGCCTTTGGCATCGGGACGCTGCCGAACCTGCTGGTGATCTCGGGTTTGTCGGGCTACCTGCGGCAACTGTCGCGCCGCCCCAGCGTGCGAGTGGGCGCCGCGCTTATTGTGATCGGTTTTGGGGCGCTGGGTGTCGCACGCGCCGTCTGGCTGCCCGATACGCTGGCCAATCACGGCTTCTGCGTCGTGTTCTAGACTTTTTTGCTGGTTGCAGGGCGGGGCTGGAATGCCATACAATCGCGAAACCACGGTATCGCGCTCCGATGCGCTCGTGGCGTCGCCGGGGCTGCATTCCCGATCTGGGGTGTGTGCCCAGGGGGTCTGGGCAGGTCTGGCTTGCCAGGATCGTCCCCACAGTTCATCCGGTTCACAAGATCTGGTTCCAAAGTCCGATGGGGCTGTGTGGAGAGGTGGCGCCGGTGCCAGGCGAAGTTGCCTGGGCCGATATCGATTGTTTCTTGCCGCCTTGGCGATCTGATTGTCCAGGTGAATGTCCACCCCAAAAGGGAGAGGGTGCGACGCAAGAGGTCCGTTGACTGGCGCAGTCTGTCAGCCCCGGACGATCTCCTGCCGGAACGACCCGGCAATTCGATGCAAAGAAAATGAGGTGCACGGCTGCGCTGCGAAAAGCTGCGAGTTAGCTGCGCGATGAGATGGCGGTGGCTTAGGCCTCGCTGTATCTGCAATCTCCAGTGCTTCAGGATTCGTCCAGAAGCAGGTGCAAAGACAGGCTGCACACAATCACATGAATACCCAAGAGGCGAAGATCGTCCTCGAGACCGCGCTGATCTGTGCGCAGGAGCCGTTGCGCGTTGGTGATCTGCGACGGTTGTTCGCCGACGACGTCGGTGCCGACACCATCCGGGTTCTACTCGAAGAGCTGCGCAACGACTGGCAGCAGCGCGGGGTGGAGCTCGTGGCCCTGGCCAGCGGTTGGCGGTTCCAGAGCCGTCCCGAGATGCGCGAGTTTCTTGACCGACTCAATCCGGAAAAGCCGCCGAAGTACTCGCGTGCCGTGATGGAAACGCTAGCGATCATCGCGTATCGCCAGCCGGTGACGCGCGGTGACATCGAAGAGATCCGGGGCGTGACGGTCAGCACGGAAGTGGTCAAGAAGCTTGAGGATCGGGACTGGATCGAAGTCATCGGTCACCGGGACGTGCCTGGCCGCCCCGCGTTGTACGCAACGACCAAGGCATTCCTGGATGACCTCGGTCTGCGCTCGCTGGATGAGTTACCGCCGCTCGAGGATGCCCAGGCCCAGGCCCAGGCGGCACTGCTGGATCAGCAGGCCATCGATTTCGAGGCGGTCGCGACGGCGAATCCGCCTGCTGGTGACGAGGAAGCCTTTTCGGAGGCTACCGTTGGGGTGGCTGAGACGGGCGAGCCGGCAGTTGAGTCGTTGTCGGTCGAGCCGCAATCCGAAGATCTGTCCGGTGGCGCGAGCGATGCCGCCGGCAATGAAAACGAACAGAACGACAGCGTCGCGCAGTTGCCCGAGGGTGATGGGCATGACGATGACGCGCCGGTGGCCCAGGCCAACGGATTCCATGTGGACACAGAGTCTTCCTCGCAGGAGGACGCCGCAGTTCCGGCTCGCGACGGTGATATGCCGCTGACGACCGAGGACGACGACGAGCGCGTGTCCAACTGAACAACATGCAACATCGATAGTGAATACTTTGTCTGATTCCGCTGAGCAAGACGTCCGCCAGCCGGACGTGCCGGGCGATACCGGCGCAGCCCCCGAGGGTAACGGCGCCGAAGGCGCGCCCCGCCGCAAGGGGCTGCGCCGCGGCCTGCGCAATCTAGTGGCTTCCCGTCGCCAGGCGGGGCAGGACCGCGATGGCCGGGAAACGGGGCGCGACGATGTCGAACCCTCGTCGACTGGCGAAAGCGGCGATGCTTCGCCGGCCGCCGCCCCCGCGCGTGGCCGTGGGCGTCGCAAGCCGGCGCCGGCCGCCGACACGCAGGCAGTTGCTGGTGCCGAGGAGATGGGTGGCGACGCGCAAGCTGGCCAGCCGCGATCGGATCAGCCAGCGCAGGGGGCTCGCAAGCGCCGTCAGCAGCCGCAACGCAAGGCAGCGCTGGTTGATGGTGACAACAAGCCAACCTCACAACAGCCGGGCCGCCGCAACAAGGGTGGTCAGCGCAAGGGTCAACAGCCTGGCGGCAAGCCGGGTGCTGACAGGGGTGACCAGCGTGTCGAGCAGCGCCAGGGCGACAAGCCCGGTCGGCAAGCCGGCAAGGGCGGCGCGAAGACCGCTGCCGGTGGCGAGGATCTGTTCCGTTTCGTGATTTCCGAGCAGTTCGATCAGGAAGACACGATTGTGCCGCGCACCAAGGCCAAGCCGGTGCGCGAACTGTCCGCAGACGACGACGCGCCCAAACTGCACAAGGTGCTGGCGGAGGGTGGACTTGGTTCACGCCGCGAGATGGAAGAACTGATCCTGCAGGGGCGTGTGTCGGTCAATGGCCTGCCTGCCCATATCGGCCAGCGTATTCTGCCGACCGACCAGGTCCGCGTGAACGGCAAGCTGATTCACCGCAAGGTGACGACCAAGCCTCCACGGGTGCTGCTCTATCACAAGCCCTCCGGCGAGATCGTCAGCCAGTCGGATCCGGAAGGCCGTCCGACCGTTTTCGACAGTCTCCCGCGCATCAAGAACGGCAAGTGGGTCGCGGTTGGTCGCCTCGACTTCAATACCGAAGGGCTGCTGATTTTCACCACGTCGGGTGATATCGCGAACCGTTTCATGCACCCGCGCTATGGCGTGGAGCGCGAGTACGCAGTGCGCACGCTGGGCGAACTGGCCGAAGCCGATCGTCAGCGGCTGCTGCATGGCATTCAGCTCGATGATGGCGAGGCAAACTTCCTGCGGATCGCCGATGGCGGTGGCGAGGGCGTGAACCAGTGGTATCACGTGGCGCTGACCGAAGGCCGTAACCGCGAAGTGCGTCGCATGTTCGAGGCCGTCGGTCTGACCGTGTCGCGCCTGATCCGCACGCGTTATGGTCAGTTCCTGCTGCCGCGCGGCTTGAAGCGCGGTCGCTGGCAGGAATTGGACCCGACGGATGTGCGCGGCCTGATGGCCAACATTGGACTGAAGGCGCCGTCCAAGGAAGCACAGAGCGGCGGCAAGGGTGTGACGAAGGTCGGCGGCCGCAAGCAGCGCGAAGAAGCGGCGCTGGCGGGCATGCCGATGCACACCGGCATGGATGGTCTGCCGCGCTACGAGAAGAGCGGTGGCCGGGGTGGTAATGCTGGGGGCGCGGGCCGTGGTCAGCCTGATCCGATGCAGACCTCGATGGGATACATTCCGTCCGGCCCTGCGCCGCTGACGTCGCATACGACCAAGTTTGGCGGCGGGATGGGCGGCGGCCTGCGGGGCCCTGGCGCCGGTGGTGGTCGCGGCGGCGGGCGGGGCGGCAAGGCCGGAAACGCTGGCAATGCGGGCAACGCAGGTGGCAATCGCCAGCGTCGCGGCGGTGGCGAGGTCAATGGAAATGTAATGCCAAAGGCTGCCAAGGGTGCGGGAGGCGGTAGTCGCCGTCCGCGCGGCCGAGGTCAGCGTTGATTGACGGATCGGGCGGTGCCGGTAATGGTCGGCAATCGCCCCGATCCGGAGCGGAACCTCGGAGGCTTTTGCCTTTTGGACATAATCCGCGTATAATCAAAGTCTATTCAAAAGTATCATCCTCGGCGAGGATGGGCGAATGATGGGCATTGCGCCCATTTTTTTTTGGTTCGCCCGTTTGCACTTGCGGCTGGTTTTCGTCACATGGCGGGCCGGCAGGATGATTGGGCAGGCAGGACGGTTTGCAGGTCGCGTCGAGCATCAATTCCGAGCGTATTGCGTTGTCCGGTGTCTGCCACGGTATTGAAGGCCACTACTCGGGATTACAGTGCATCTGGCAGATTTGATCGAAACCACCCTTATCGGCATGGGCTACGAGTTGGTTGAGCTTGAGCGTGCCCCGGCCGGACTTCTGCGTGTCTATATCGATCAGCCTGAAACTGGCATCGTCATTGAGGATTGCGAGAAGGTCAGTCGCCAGCTCACTCACGTGCTCACTGTGGAGAACGTTGATTACGAGCGCCTCGAAGTGTCGTCGCCAGGCCTGGACCGGCCGCTGAAGAAGTTGGCCGATTTCGTTCGCTTTGCCGGTGCTGAGGTCAGGGTTACGCTGCGCCTGCCGGTCAATGGCCAGAAGAATTTCGTGGGCATCCTGTGTGAACCCGCAGGAGATGCCGGGGCCGAGAAGATCGGCCTGGAGTTCGAAGGCAAGGACGGTCCGGCACTGCTGGAATTCGCCATATCCGATGTCGATCGCGCACGTTTGGTGCCGGTGATCGACTTCAAGGGAAATCAAAGAAAAGGGAACAAGCAATGAGCCGCGAAGTTCTGTTGCTCGTCGATGCGCTAGCGCGCGAAAAGAACGTCGACAAGGATGTGGTTTTCGGTGCGCTGGAGGCGGCTCTCGCCTCGGCCACCAAGAAACGTTTCGAGGAGGACGTGGATATTCGCGTTCATATCGACCGCGAATCCGGTGAGCACGAGACGTTCCGCCGCTGGCTCGTCGTTCCTGATGAACAGGGTCTGCAGGAGCCGGACAAGCAGATCCTGCTGTTCGAGGCACGCGAGCAGAATGCCGATATCCAGCTCGACGACTACATCGAAGAGCAGATCGAGTCGGTCGAGTTCGGTCGTATCGGCGCGCAGGCGGCCAAACAGGTCATCCTGCAGCGTATTCGTGACGCCGAGCGCGAGCAGATCCTGAACGATTATCTGGATCGTGGCGAAAAGATCATGACCGGCACGGTCAAGCGCGCCGACAAGAAGGGCTTGATCGTCGAGTCGGGCCGCGTGGAAGCGCTGCTGGCACGTGACCAGATCATCCCGAAGGAAAACCTGCGCACCGGCGACCGTGTGCGCGCGTATATCCTCAATGTGGACCGCGCCGCGCGTGGCCCGCAGATCGAACTGTCGCGTACCGCGCCTGAGTTCCTGATCAAGCTCTTCGAGAACGAAGTGCCTGAAATGGAACAGGGCTTGCTGGAGATCAAGGCTGCCGCCCGCGATCCGGGTGTGCGCGCGAAGATCGCCGTCGTGGCGCATGACAAGCGTATCGATCCGATCGGTACCTGTGTGGGCGTGCGAGGCACGCGCGTGACGGCCGTGCGTAACGAGATCGGCGGCGAGGCCGTGGACATCGTGCTGTGGTCGGAAGATCCGGCGCAGTTCGTCATCGGCGCGCTGGCACCGGCACAAGTGCAGTCGATCGTGGTCGACGAAGAGAAGCACAGCATGGACGTGGTGGTCGACGAGGAAAACCTCGCCGTCTCCATCGGCCGCAGTGGTCAGAACGTACGCCTGGCGTCGGAGCTGACCGGCTGGCAGATCAACATCATGACGCAGGAAGAATCGGCGCAGAAGCAGGCCGAGGAAAGCGAAGTGGTGCGCAAGCTGTTCATGGCCAAGCTGGACGTGGACGAGGAGGTGGCGGACATCCTGATCGAGGAAGGCTTCTCCTCGCTGGAAGAAGTGGCCTACGTGCCCATCAGTGAAATGATGGAAATCGAGGCATTCGACGAGGACACCGTCAACGAGCTGCGCAATCGCGCCCGCGATGCGCTGCTGACGATGGAACTGGCCCGGGAAGAAAAGGTGGAAGAGGTGTCGCAGGATCTGCGCTCGCTCGACGGCCTGACGCCCGAGCTGATCGGCAAACTGGCCGAAGGCAACATCCACACACGCGACGACCTGGCCGAGCTGGCCGTGGACGAACTGGTCGAACTGGCCGGCGTGGGCGAGGAAGAAGCCAAGGCGCTGATCATGAAAGCACGGGAACATTGGTTTAACTGAGGGACACGTCCGGGGTGAAGCCTGGACGCGCTTTCCGCACACGAATTGTCCCGACGTAGAAACCGAGCATTGAAAGGGTTTGAATGGCAAGCACAACAGTTGCCCAACTGGCCGCAGAACTGAGCCGCAGCCCTGCTGCACTGCTGGAACAATTGCAGGCAGCTGGGGTGGGCAAAGCAACGCCAGACGACGTCATCACCGAATCGGACAAGACCAGGCTGCTGGATTACCTGAAGCGGTCGCATGGTCAGTCCGACGACAGCGCGCGCAAGAAGATCACGCTGACCAAGCGTGAGACTTCCGAGATCCGCCAATCCGACTCCACCGGCAAGACCCGCACGGTGCAGGTGGAGGTGCGCAAGAAGCGCGTCCTGATCAAGCGTGACGACGTGGAATCTCACGGCGACGGCGCCGACTCCCAGGAATCGGCCGAGGCCGCTGCCGAGGAAGTGCGTCGCGATGAGGAACAGCGCCGCGAGCAGGCCGAGGCCCTGGCACGTCAGGAAGCGGAGGCTCAGGCAGCCCGCGAGGCCGCCGAGCGCGAGGAAGCCGAACGCCGCGCCAAGCAGGAAGCCCTGGAGGCCGAACAGCGCCGCCAGGCCGAACTGCTGGCCCAGAAGGCTGCTGAAGAAGCTGCCGCCGCACAGGCCGCGGCCGACGCCGCCGAGGAAACCGCGCGCGAGAAGGCAGAAGAAGACAAGGCACGTCTGGCCACGGAACGCGCGCAAGCGCAGAAAAATGCCGACGACGCCAAGGCTGCCGTCGACAAGGCGCGCGCCGAGCAGGACAGCGCGAAGGCTGCAGCCGACAAGGCGCGTGCGGAGCAGGATGCTGCCGCCCGTCGCCGTCGCGAAGCCGCCGAAGCGGAAGCGCGCGCGATTCAGCAGATGCTGAATGCGCCGCCACGTGTGCTGAAGGCGCCGTCGGAGCGCAAGGCCGAGGAAAAGAAGGCCGAGCAGACGGGCACGCTGCACAAGCCGGTGAAGCCGGCTGGCGCCACGACCGAAGCGAAGAAGGACGACAAGAAGGCCGCACCGGCTGCCACGACTACCACGGCTGCCGCTGGCGACAAGAAGGGCGCCAAGGGTGGCAAGACCGGTACCTGGCAGGATGAAGGCAGCCGCGGCAAGAAGGGCGGTGGCCTGAAGACGCGCGGCGATTCGTCCGGCGGTGTCGGTGGCTGGCGCAGCGGCCCGCGTGGCCGTGGCGGCAAGCACAATGCCGACGACGCACGCAGCAACTTCCAGGCGCCGACCGAGCCGGTGGTGCGTGAAGTGCACGTGCCGGAAACCGTCTCGGTGGCCGATCTGGCGCACAAGATGGCCGTGAAGGCATCCGAGGTCATCAAGCAGATGATGAAGCTCGGCCAGATGGTGACGATCAACCAGGTGCTGGACCAGGAAACCGCCATGATCGTGGTGGAAGAAATGGGCCACAAGGCGTTCGCCGCCAAGCTGGACGATCCTGAAGCGTTGCTGGTGGTGGATGGCGAGGATCACGGCGATGCCGAGATGCTGCCGCGTCCGCCGGTGGTGACGGTGATGGGCCACGTCGACCACGGCAAGACCTCGCTGCTCGACTACATCCGTCGCACGAAGGTTGCAGCGGGCGAAGCGGGCGGTATTACGCAGCACATCGGTGCCTACCATGTGGAAACCGATCGCGGCGTGATCACGTTCCTGGATACTCCGGGTCACGAGGCCTTTACGGCCATGCGTGCCCGCGGTGCCAAGGCTACCGACATCGTGATTCTGGTAGTGGCCGCCGATGACGGCGTGATGCCGCAGACCAAGGAAGCGATTGCGCACGCCAAGGCTGCCGGTGTGCCGATCGTGGTGGCGATCACCAAGGTCGACAAGCCCGAAGCCAACCCGGACCGCGTCAAGCAGGAACTGGTGGCCGAGCAGGTCGTGCCCGAAGAGTACGGTGGCGAATCGCCGTTCGTGCCTGTTTCGGCCAAGACCGGCCAGGGCATCGACGATCTGCTCGAAAACGTGCTGCTGCAGGCCGAAGTGCTGGAGCTGCGCGCACCGGTGGACGCCCCGGCCAAGGGCCTGGTGGTGGAAGCCCAGCTCGACAAGGGCAAGGGCCCGATCGCGACGATCCTGGTCAGCAGCGGCACGCTCAAGCGTGGTGATGTGGTGCTGGCTGGTAGCGCCTACGGCCGTGTGCGTGCGATGCTGGACGAAAACGGCAAGCCCTCCAAGGAAGCTGGCCCGTCGATCCCGGTGGAAATCCAGGGTCTGTCGGAAGTGCCCGCCGCCGGTGAGGAAGTGCTGGTGCTGCCGGACGAACGCAAGGCACGCGAAATCGCGCTGTTCCGTCAGGGCAAGTTCCGCGACGTGAAGCTTGCGAAGCAGCAGGCCGCCAAGCTGGAAACGATGCTCGAGCAGATGGCCGAAGGTGAAGTGCAGACGCTGCCGTTGATCGTGAAGGCCGACGTGCAGGGTTCGCAGGAAGCGCTGGTGCAGTCGCTGCAGAAGCTGTCGACGAGCGAAGTGCGCGTGCAGATCGTGCACGGTGGCGTGGGTGGCATCTCGGAGTCGGACGTCAACCTGGCGACGGCATCGAAGGCGGTCATCATCGGCTTCAACGTGCGTGCCGACGCAGGCGCGCGCAAGCTGGCCGAGCACAACGGCATCGACATCCGCTACTACAACATCATTTACGATGCGGTAGACGAGATCAAGGCGGCCATGTCGGGCATGTTGGCACCGGAGAAGCGCGAGACCACGATCGGTCAGGTGGAAGTCCGTCAGGTCTTCCGCGTGCCGAAGGTGGGCGCGGTGGCTGGCTGTATGGTCACCGACGGTCTCATCAAGCGGAACTCGATGGTGCGCGTGCTGCGCAACAACGTGGTTATCCACGATGGCGAACTCGACTCGCTCAAGCGTTTCAAGGACGACGTCAAGGAAGTCAAGCAAGGCTTCGAGTGCGGTTTGTCGATCAAGAACTTCAACGACGTTCAGGAAGGCGACCAGCTCGAGGTGTACGAAATCACAGAGGTGGCGCGTACGCTGTAAGGCGATACGCAAAGACGGCAGGCTCCGGCCTGCCGTTTTCACTTCTGCTCACGCTCAGTTTTGAATGGCCAAGAAAGGCAATATCACCTCCCGTAACCTGCGCCTCTCCGATCAGATCCAGAAGGAGCTGGCGGAGATGATCCAGCGCGAGATCCGCGATCCGCGCCTGGGCCTGGTAACGCTGCAGTCGGTGTCGCTGACGCCCGACTATGCGCATGCCAAGGTCTACTTCACGGTGCTCGGCGCCGAACCCGAGACGGCTGCCGCCATCCTCAAGGAAAAGGCCGGCTACCTCCATTCGTTGCTGTTCAAGCGACTGCATATCCATACCGTGCCGACGCTGCATTTCCATCACGATACGTCGGTGGAGCACGCGATCGAGATGTCGAAGCTGATCAACGAAGCGAACGCTACGCGCGCCAAGGACGACGAGTAAGTCCACGGTTGCCCAAGTGGTGCCGGTGGATGCCGGCACCACGTTTTTCCTCCCCTGCAATGACCGATTCCTCCGCGACCCGACCGCCCCGGCTGCCACGCCGCGACGTGCATGGTGTGCTGCTGCTCGACAAGCCTCTGGGTCTGTCGTCCAACGATGCGCTGGTACGCGCCAAGCGACTGCTGCGCGCGAACAAGGCCGGCCACACGGGCACGCTGGATCCGCTGGCGACTGGACTGCTGCCGCTGTGTTTTGGCGAGGCCACCAAGTTCTCTCAGGATCTGCTTGACGCGGACAAGACCTACGAGGCGAAAGTCCGGCTTGGCGCGACGACGACCACAGGCGATGCCGAGGGCGAGATCGTCGTCGAGCGGCCGGTGACATGCGATCACGACGCGCTTGATGCTGCGGTTGCGCGCTTTACCGGAGAGATCGAACAGGTACCGCCGATGTACTCGGCACTCAAGAAGGACGGCAAGCCGCTTTACGAGTATGCCCGGGCCGGGCAGACCGTCGAGCGCGCGGCGCGGCAGGTAACGATTCACGCCATCACGCTGCTGGACGTTGATTTGTCTGCGGCGATGTTCACGATGCGTGTCACATGCAGCAAGGGCACGTACATCCGCACGCTGGCGGAAGATATCGGTGAGGCGCTGGGTTGCGGCGCGCACCTGATCGGGCTGCGCCGAACCGCTGTCGGTGACCTGACGCTGGAAGGCGCGGTCACGCTCGTGCAGATTGACGCACAGGCTGACGACGCACGGCCGGGAATGCTCGCGCCTGTCGACGCGTTGCTGCAACGGTGCCCGCCGGTGCATCTCGATGCCGCCGCGATGGGGCGCTTTCTGCAAGGCCAGCGCATCGCACGCCGCGATCTGCCGGAAGGGCAGGTGCCGCCGGATGAGGGCACGCTGGCACGTGTCTATGGCGACGAAGGGCGTCTGCTAGGCGTCGCGCGGATGAAGGAAGGGGCCTTGCGGCCCGAGCGACTAGTCAAACTCTAGGACGCGGCATAAGCAACGCCCAAATAAAAAAGGCATCGGATGAACCCGATGCCTTTTTTGTTCGATGTTCGACGTCAGTGCGCCCCGGCTGCTTCCGCGCCGCCGCCGCCCTTGGCGCGCTTGGTCAGCCAGACGAAGCCGATCAGCACGAAGAACAGCACGCCGGAAATCCAGAAGATGTCGTTGGCGCCGAGCATAGATGCCTGCTGCGAGATATTTCGCTCCATCAGGCCGATCGCCTGCATCCGGTTCATCCCCATCGACATCAGGTGGTCGAGCTGTGCCTGGTACGTCGGGTTATACGGATTGATCTGTTCGACCAACTGGGCATGGTGCAGCGCCGAGCGGTTCTCCCAGATCGTCGTCGAGATCGAAGCGCCGATCGCGCCGAACGTGATCCGTACAAAGTTCGACAATCCGGAAGCCGCCGGGATCTTCTCGGCCGGCTGGCCGGACAGGATGATTGACGTCAGTGGGATGAAGAACATTGCCATTGCGGCGCCCTGTATCAGCGTAGGGATGATCAGCGCGCGCGTATCAACGGTTGTGGTAAAGCCAGCACGCATGAAACTGACTACGCCAAACGTAATAAACGCAGCAGTTGCCACCCAGCGAGAGTCGACCTTCGGCAGGATGCGACCGATGATTGGCGACAGGATGATCGCGAAGATCCCCACTGGCGCCATCACCAGACCGGCGTCCGTCGCGGTGTAGCCGATGATGGTCTGCAGCCACAGCGGCAGAATCACCAGGTTGCCGAAGAACAGCCCGTACGCCACGGAGATTGCTACCACGCCTGCGGCGAAGTTGCGTCCCTTGAACAGGTGAATGTCGACGATCGGGTGCTTCTCATAGTTCTCCCAGATCAGGAAGAACAGGAATCCGACTACCGCCACCACCGTCAGCGTCACGATGATCGAGGAATGGAACCAGTCGAGTTCCTTGCCCTTGTCGAGCATGAGCTGCATCGACCCCACCCAGATCACGAGGAGAGCCAGGCCGATGCGGTCGATTGGCAGGATCTTCGTGGGTGTTTCGCGATCACGATAGATTGCCCATGTGGCATACGCGGTCATGATGCCGATCGGCACGTTGATATAGAAGATCCACGGCCATGTCATGTTGTCGGAGATCCAGCCGCCAAGCAGGGGGCCCATGATCGGCGCTACGAGTGTGGTCATGCCCCATAGCGCCAGCGCCATCGAACTCTTGGCAACCGGATAGCTGGCCAGCAGCAGCGACTGCGACAGTGGGATCATCGGCCCGGCTACGGCGCCTTGCAGCACGCGCGCGGCCAGCAGTGTCTCCAGGTTCGGCGCCACGCCGCACAGCCAGGACGAGAGCACGAACAGCAAGATCGACAGCACGAACAATCGCACGGCACCGAAACGCGTGGTCAGCCAGCCCGTCAGCGGCACCGAAATAGCGTTGGCGACGGCGAACGACGTGATGACCCAGGTGCCCTGGTTCGGCGACACGCCGAGGTCGCCCGAGATGGCCGGGATCGACACGTTGGCGATCGACGAGTCGAGCACGTTCATGAACGTAGCCAGCGACAGGGCGATGGTGCCAATGACGAGCTTGCCGCCCGTCAGCGGAGGGGGCGCGGCATGCCGGGCTGGCGCCGGCTTCGGCTTGGGGGCCGGCGCCGCGCCGGAATCCGGCACTGTGGTGATGGAATCTGCCATGGACTTCTCAGGCCGCGAATCAGGTGTTGGCAGGCTTGGCGGCTGCGCGCGCCGCGCTGGCGCCGCCCGGCGCCGCCGGTGCCGGCGTGCGGCCGCCGTTGTTGACGGAGATGATGCGGGCGATCAGTTCGTCGGCGTCCTGCGCCACCTTGTCATAGACGTCCGTCTGCAGAGGCCGGGCGTTGGTGGCGGTGACCATCGCGGCGCCTTCTTCCTTGCGCACGTCAACGGTGACGTTCATCGACAGGCCGACACGCAGCGGATGCTCCTTGAGTTGTTGGGCGTCCAGCGCGATACGCACCGGCAGGCGCTGCACCACCTTGATCCAGTTGCCGGTGGCGTTCTGCGCGGGCAGGAGCGAGAACGCCGCCCCGGTACCGGCCGAGAAGCCCTCGACATGGCCCTGGTACTTCACCTTCGAGCCATAGACGTCAGCTTCCAGTTCCACCGGCTGGCCGATGCGCATATGGGTGATCTGCACTTCCTTGAAGTTGGCATCAACCCAGACCTGATCGAGCGGTACCACGGCCATCAGCGGTGTGCCGGCGGCCACGCGCTGGCCAACCTGTACCGAGCGCTTGGCCACGTAGCCGGTGACCGGCGCCGGCAGTGTGGAGCGGGCGAACGACAGGTAGGCCGAACGCAGATTGGCGGCGGCGCGCTGCACGTTCGGGTGCTTTTCCACGGTGGTCTGGTCGGTCAATACCTGATTCGACGCGAGTTGCTCCTTCGAGGCAAGCAGCGCCGACTCGGCTGCTTTCAGTGCGGTCTGGGCGTGCGAGATTTCCTCGCTCGAGACCGCGCCCGAGCCGGCAATCGCCTGGCGGCGGCGCAGGTCATCGCGTGCCTTGGCCACATCGGCATCGCGCAATGCCACGTTCGCAGCCAGCGAAGCGTTGTTCACATAGAGCGTGCGCACTTCACGCACGGCTTGCGCGAGTTGGGCTTCGGCCTGTTCCATGGCCACCTGGGTGTCGGCGCGGTCGAGCTGGATCAGCGGCTGGCCAGCGGTGACGAGTTGCGTGTCGTCGGCGGCGATCGACACCACAGTGCCGCCCACCAGCGGGGTCACCTGGACCACGTTGCCGGCCACATAGGCATCATCGGTGCTTTCGAAGTGCCGGGCGTAGAGGCCCCAGTACAGGCCATAGCCGACGCCGGCCACCACGATCGCGGCAGTGAGCGTCGTGAGCAGGCGCTTGCGCTTGCTGTCACCGGTTGGAGCGGGTTTCTGGCTGGCCGATTGCTGGTTGTTGCTCATATCGATCTCGTACGTATTTTCGTCGTGTCTTGCATTGCCCGGCGTATCAGCCCCGGGTGCCCTTTTCCGTGTTCTGTTCTACGGCGCCGGCTTTTTCGTCGGCTTCCTCGTGATAGCCGCCGCCGAGAGCCTTGATCAGGCCCATCTGCAGATCCAGGCGGCGCGCCTGCAGATCTGTCGCCTGACGGCGTTGCTGCAGCACGGTGCTCTCCGCGTTCAACACGGTCAACTGCGTGCCGAGGCCGGCCTTGTAGCGCGTGGTGGCCAGCGAGTACGCGTGCTCGGCCAGTTCGAGTGCTTCGCGCTGCGTCTTGATCTGCTGATCAACGCTGCGGATGCTGATCACCGTATCGGCGGCCTCGCGCAACGCGTCGACCAGCGTCTGGTTATAGCTGGCCACGGCGATGTCGTACTGCGCGTACTTGCCCTTGAGGTTGGCGCGCAGGCGGCCACCTTCGAAGATCGGCAGGCGCAGCGTCGGGCCGAAGCCGAACGTGCGGCTGACACTCATCAACAGGTTGGCGGGGTCCAGCGACGCCAGGCCGGCGAACGCCGTCAGTGTCACGTCAGGCAGGAATTCCTTCTTGGCGACGCTGATGTCCTTGGACGTGGCCTCCACGCGCCAGCGGGCGGCAACAAGGTCGGGGCGGCGGCCGATCAGGCCGATCGTCAGGTCGTCCGGCAATTGTGGCGTCGGGTTGGCCAGCAGCGTCGGGCGCGTGATCTGCAGGCCGCGGTCCGGGCCCTTGCCGAGCAGCGCGGCGATCTGGTTGCGCGCCAGGGCGATTTCCTCGTCGATGGCCTGCAGTTCCGTTTGCGCCGATGCAACTGTGGCGCGGGCCTGTGTGGTTTCCACTTGGGTGTCGAGGCCGGCGGCCAGCCGCTGACGGGACAGATCGGTAAGGTCCCGGCGCTGGGCGATGGCACGTTCGGCAACGTCTCGCTGCGCGAAGAGCGCGGCCAGTCGGTTGTAGCTGCGTGCGATCGACGTGGTGAGCATCAGGCGTGCGGCCTGGCTCTCAGCCTCCATTGAGCGGTCATCCGACAGGGCGGCTTCGAGCGCGTCGCGATTCTTGCCCCAGAAGTCGAGATCCCAAGACAGCCCGAACTGCAGGCGGGACTGGTTCTGCCAGGAGCCGGCGAGCGGCGTGCCGGTGAAGAGGTCGGTGGCCGAGAAGCGCTGGCGAATGATGCTGCCTTCGAAATCGACGCTCGGGTACAGCGCCGCGCGCGTGGCATCGGCCATTGCGCGCGAGGCCTCCAGGCGTGCCAGCGCGACCTGCAGGTTCGGGTTGTCCTTGACGGCTTCGTCGGCCAGTGCGCGCAGTTGCGGATCATGGAACTGGTCGACCCAGTCCTGTGACGGCCATTGGCCGTGATCAGCGGTGAACGTCTGCGGCGAGGCCATCGTGCCGGGTTCGGCCAACGTCTGCGTGCTGTGCGAATTGCCCAACGCGGCACAGCCGGAAATGACAGCGGCAGCCAGGACCGTCAAGGCCAGGCTGCCGGTGCGGGCTGCAACGCCATTGCGGCCGAGGGTGGAGGAGGGGGAGAGATTCATTGTGTGACTGTGACCAGATCTTGCTTCAACGGGAAGGGCGCTCATCCTCTATTCGAATACTTGTTCAGCGCTATCCCGTGTTCCTGTCGAGCGGACAACTGGCCGCCGACGCAATGCCGCCGTTGTTGGCGATCAGCCTTAGCAACATGTCGCGCAGGGTCTCGATTTCTTCCTGGCTGAATCCCACGAAGTGTCGGCGCATCACATTGCAAAACACCACGGGCAGTTTTTCGACCATGGCTTCGCCTTCGGCTGTCAGCGACAGATCTACCACACGGCGATCATCGTCGCGCCGCGTGCGTTCGATCAGGCCGCGCTTCTCCATGCGGCTCAGGAGTCGGGTTACTGAGCCGGCATCTGTATTGAGATTGCGGGCCAGGTCGGTCACCGTTGTGGCCTCGCCCTTGGCCAGCATCATCAGGCAACTGGCCTGGGCGTGCGTCATGTCCAGGCTGCTGACTTCCTGCTCAACGCCCTGGGAGAGCGCGCTCTTGGCGCGGGCGAGCAGATAGCCGACACTTTTGCCGATTTCGTAGTGATCCGGATCGAACAGGTCGCCGGGTGTGTTTGACGTCATCTCTTGTCGCTGCAATCTTTGCCTGGGCAAATATAAGCATGTGCTGATGATACGGCAACAATAGAAATTTGCCATTGCAGGAAACGCAATGGTGTCCCTTGATCTATTCTGAGCAAAAGCACGTCGTTCCGCGCCGCAACATGCTAGAATGTTGGGTTAATTTTTTCGATCGCTCCGCCTTCAGGGGACGCCGCAATGACCCGCGCCATCCGTAATATCGCCATCATCGCTCACGTTGATCATGGCAAGACCACCCTGGTCGACCAACTCCTGCGCCAGGCAGGCACCTTCCGCGAGAACCAGCAAATCGCCGAACGGGTGATGGACTCGAACGACCTGGAAAAGGAACGCGGGATCACCATCCTCGCGAAGAACTGTGCCGTCGAGTACAACGGCACGCACATCAATATCGTGGACACCCCGGGCCACGCCGACTTCGGCGGTGAAGTGGAGCGCGTGCTGTCGATGGTCGACGGCGTGCTGCTGCTGGTGGATGCCGTGGAAGGCCCGATGCCGCAGACGCGTTTCGTGACGCGCAAGGCACTGGCCCTGGGCCTGAAACCGATCGTCGTGATCAACAAGGTTGACCGTCCGGGCGCCCGTCCTGACTGGGTGATCAACCAGACCTTCGACCTGTTCGACAAGCTCGGCGCCAACGACGAGCAGCTGGACTTCACCGTGGTGTACGCCTCGGGCCTGAACGGCTATGCCGGCCTGACCGAAGACGTGCGCGACGGCGACATGAAGCCGCTGTTCGAAACCGTGCTGGACAAGGTGCCGGTGCGTAACGATGACCCGAATGGTCCGCTGCAGATGCAAATCATCTCGCTGGACTACTCGAGCTACGTCGGCAAGATCGGCGTCGGCCGTATCTCGCGTGGCCGCGCCAAGCCGCTGCAGGACGTGGTGGTCAAGTTCGGTCCGGAAGGTAACCCGATCAAGGGCCGTATCAACCAGGTGCTGAAGTTCAGCGGCCTGGAGCGCGAGATTGTGGCCGAGGCGGAAGCCGGCGACATCGTGCTGATCAACGGTATCGAGGAACTGGGCATTGGCTGCACCGTGTGCGCCCCCGAGGCTCTGGACGCGCTGCCGATGCTGAAGGTGGACGAGCCGACGCTGACGATGAACTTCTGCGTCAACACGTCGCCGCTGGCCGGCCGCGAAGGCAAGTTCGTGACCAGCCGCCAGCTGCGCGAGCGTCTGGACCGCGAGCTGAAGTCGAACGTGGCGCTGCGCGTGGCCGAAACTGGCGACGATACGATCTTCGAAGTCTCGGGTCGTGGCGAACTGCACCTGACCATCCTGCTGGAAAACATGCGCCGTGAAGGCTACGAGCTGGCCGTGTCGCGCCCGCGCGTGGTGTTCAAGGAAATCGACGGCGTCAAGAACGAGCCGTACGAACTGCTGACCGTGGACGTGGAAGACGGCCACCAGGGTTCGGTGATGGAAGAGCTGGGCCGCCGCAAGGGTGAACTGCTCGATATGGCATCGGACGGCAAGGGCCGCACCCGCCTGGAATACCGCATTCCGGCGCGTGGCCTGATCGGCTTCCAGGGTGAATTCCTGACGCTGACGCGTGGTACCGGCCTGATCAGCCACATCTTCGACGACTACGCGCCGGTGCGCGAAGGCGGCCTGGGTGAACGCCACAATGGCGTGCTGATCTCGCAGGACGATGGCGACGCCGTGGCCTACGCACTATGGAAGCTGCAGGATCGCGGCCGCATGTTCGTGACGCCGGGCGATGCGCTGTACGAAGGCATGATCATCGGCATCCACAGCCGTGACAACGACCTCGTCGTGAACCCGATCAAGGGCAAGCAGCTGACCAACGTCCGTGCTTCGGGTACCGACGAAGCCGTACGACTGGTTCCGCCGATCCAGATGTCGCTCGAGTACGCGGTGGAATTCATCGCCGACGACGAACTGGTGGAGATCACGCCGAAGAGCATCCGTCTGCGCAAGCGCCACCTGAAGGAGCACGAGCGCAAGCGCGCCTCGCGCGAATCGGTGGCCTGACAGGCATCCGCTTGAAGAAAAAACCGCGCCCGGTGTGGCGCGGTTTTTTTATGGGCGCTTGCCGTCTCCAAGTGCGCAGGTTCGTATCAGATCGCGTCGGAGCGCTGTCCGTGCTCGGCAGCGGGCGTTTGGCCCGCGCTGGGCATCAATGCGGATCGAGGGCTGCGCCACTCGGGCGGCTTCCACAGGTATCGTGGGTCACGCTCGCGCCAGGCATCGGCAAACATGTCGCGCCATTCGTGGAATGTCAGCGTCAGCGGGTTGTAGGTGCAGACCTGCCGCGTAATGCCGTACTGCGGCGCTTCCTCTTCGGGCACGAAGGTGCCGAACATCCGGTCCCAGATCGTCAGAACCCCGGCGTAGTTGCGGTCGATGTATTGAGGATTCTTCGCATGGTGGACGCGATGGACCGATGGCGTGTTGACGAGTCTCTCAACCAGCGGCCAGCGTCGCCCCAGTCGCGTGTGCACGAAAAACTGAAACGCCAGGTTCAGTCCCACTGCAAGGATCACCCAGTCAGGCGTGAAGCCGACGAGTGCCAGAGGGATCCAGAAAATCCACATGCCGGAGATCGGGTAGGTCAGGCTCTGCCGGAAGGCCGTCGAGAAGTTCATGCCCTCCGACGAGTGATGCGCCACGTGCGAAGCCCACATCCAGCGCACCCGGTGGCTGGCACGATGGAACCAGTAGTAGAGGAAGTCCTGCAAGATCAATAGCAGCGCGAACGACCACCAGGTCTCCGGCACCGCACGAAGCCCGTGGGCGTAGCACCACGTGTAGACCGTGCGAACCATCAGCCAGAGAAACAGCGCATCGGATGCCTGATGCATCAGTGCGAGCGTGGCATTCGAGAGCGTGTCGCGCCAGCTATAGACCGAGCGATCGCGCTTCCACCAGTACCAGGCTTCCCAACCTATCGTCAGCACGAAGACCGGCGCAAAGGCCAGGAGAATCAGGCCGGGATCGAACGCCTCGGGGGCAGGGGTTTGCGGTGTCATGGGCGACAGTGTGCATATTTTTCGCAGTTTCGCATGGAGGGATTCCTCCATACGCATACGCGCATCGGGGTTTCCCGTGTTGTGCCGTGGCAGGCGCTTTGGCGGGTCTGTCGTAGAATCGCTGCCTGCAATGATGGAGACAGAAATGACGGAGTTTGTATCGACCCAGGTGCAGGGCGGCGTGGCGTATCTGACACTGACCCGGCCGCAGGCCCTCAACGCGCTGTCGCTCGAGATGATTCGCGCGATCACCGGTGCGCTGCAAAGCTGGGAGAACGATCCCGCAGTCCATGCGGTGGTAGTGGCTGGCGCGGGCGGCAAGGCATTCTGCGCCGGCGGCGATATCCGCTGGTTCTACCAGGCGCACCAGGCGAACGATCCGCTGCTGGATCAGTTCTTCGTTGAGGAATACGCGCTCAACCATCTGATTCATCGCTATGCCAAGCCTTACATCGCGCTGATGGATGGCGTGGTCATGGGCGGTGGTATGGGGATCTCGCAGGGCGCGCGGCTGCGCATCGTCACCGAGCGGACGAAAATGGCGATGCCGGAGACCAATATCGGTCTGTTCCCCGATGTTGGCGGTGGATGGTTCCTGGCACGCACGCAAGGTCATATCGGCGAGTACCTGGGCCTTACCGGCGCGGTGATCGGCGCGGCCGATGCTATTTACGCGAAGCTGGCCGATGCCTATCTGCCAACGAACGCGATCGCCGAGATGGTTGCATCGCTGCAGGCGCGGCAGTTCACCAGTGGCGAAGCGGTACTCGAGCAGATTGCGTCGTTCACGCGCCAGCACGCCGACGCCTGCGTACCATCCACCAGCCAACTGGCTTCGAATGCTGCCCTGATCGATACCTTGTTCGCAGGCGCCTCCGCACAGGCGATCCTGGCAGCTGTCAGCGACGCCGAAGGCGATTGGGCCGCGCAAACCGCCGCCACGCTGCGTAGCCGCTCACCGCTGATGCTTTGCGTCACGCTCGAACAGATCCGCCGTGCTCGCACGATGTCGCTCGAAGATGAGCTGCGGATGGAGCTCGACATGATGCATGACGTGTTCCGTCACGGCGACGGCATCGAGGGAATTCGCGCGCTGGTGATCGACAAGGACCACCAGCCGAAGTGGAATCCGCCACGCCTGGACGAGGTGAGTGGGGCACGCGTGCGTGCGTTCTTCGATAGTCCATGGCGCAAGGATGACCATCCCTTGGCTACGCTGGGCGCGTAAGTCGAGTAGAGTGTCGGCTGGACTGGCCCGCAGCGTTGTCGCGGACCAGGCTTCTCTTCGTTCGAACTCGTTCAAGCAGTGAAAGGAACCGTTATGAGCAATCCTCGCGATGTTGCCGTATTGGTGGGAAGCCTGCGCAAGGACTCCTTCAACCTGAAACTGGCCAAGGCCCTCGCGGCGCTCGCGCCGCCGCAGCTGAAGCTCGAGATTGTCGAGATCCGGCAGCTGTCGTTGTACAACCAGGACGACGATGCCAATCCGCCGGCGGAATGGGTGGTGTTCCGCGACCGTGTCCGTCGTGCTGACGCCGTGTTGTTTGTGACACCCGAGTACAACCGCTCGGTGCCAGCTGCGCTCAAGAACGCGATCGACGTTGGCTCGCGCCCCTATGGTCAGAGCGCCTGGGATGGCAAGCCGGGCGGCGTGATCAGCGCATCGCCGGGCAATATCGGCGGTTTCGGCGCCAACCACCATCTACGCCAGTCGCTGGTGTTCCTGAATGTCCCGGTGCTGCAGCAGCCCGAGGCCTATATCAGTGGCGTGGACAAGCTCTTTGACGATCATGGCAATATCGCCAATGAATCCACGCGTGGCTTCCTGAACAAGTACCTGACGACTTTCGCGGCCTGGGTAGAAAGGAACGCACCGCGCTGATTGCAGCGGATAGCAGTCCGAGTATCGTGACGGCGCCTTTGGGCGCCGTTTTTGTTGGCAGCTGCGCTGATGTGTGGGCTCTCCATCGAGTCGTCGGGGAGAGGCCTGCTCGGGTGTCATGCAGCCTCCGCGGACGTGGCAGATGGTGCCAGCGATCCTAATTTCCCAGATTGCGGAGTCACGCCCAAAGCCCGTACGGTTCACGCCGCGCGGGCTTTTTTGCATTTTCCTGTATCAATGCACTGCAGATCCGCGTATAGTTCGCCCCGCGGGGTGGAGCAGTTGGCAGCTCGTCGGGCTCATAACCCGAAGGTCGCAGGTTCAAGTCCTGCCCCCGCAACCAAATTTGAAAGCCCGCTCGGTTCATGCTGCGCGGGCTTTTTGTTTTTGTGTCTTTGGCGTGATTGTCAAAAGTCCAGAATTATTTCGGCACAGCGAGCTAGCATCGGCGTCAGCGTCCACACGAATGACAATTGGTGTATGGCGTGGTTGTCTTTCGTGTGGTTCGCTAGAGTGGGCGCGGCCACCAAAAAATGCCCGTATGACATGCACAAATTTGTGGACTCCATTCGGCACGACCCGCTGGGTGAGGGAATGCTGGTGTGTCGTCGCAAGCTGAGCGATGTTGCCAACGTAGTTCGTCGGCACCGGGGCGGCGCGAGCGACGTTGATCTGTCGGTGGCCTATGGCGTTGGCGCTGAAGGCACACCAGGCCGACCGGCGGAGGGGTTTGATGCTCTCAATCTGCAGACGGTGGCGACTTGAATCGAACCAGAAAGTAACCACCCGTTAGCGAGAGCACCACTGCGGCCACGCCCATTAGGGAACCGCCCGACATGTGCTCCACATCCAAATTAATCACATGGCGGCCGACGGCAATGATGGCCACGGCCAAGATGGTTTCCAGCCGAACGCGGTGCGATCTGAAATACACGCGCAGTGTTTCCATAAGCTCGAGCCCGAGAATGATGAGCAGTACGCCGGAAAAGGCTGTCTGTACCGACTTCATAAGCTCCGGAACGGTATCGATGCTGCTAACGCGCTCGAGAATATCGGACGAGAACATGATCCAAAGCTGAATGACCATCGCCAAGATTACCGCCATCAGCAGGATCTGAGCGGCCACAAGGATGGATTGTTCGAACCAGAATGTGATTTTGGCAGTGATCTTCTTTTCCACTTGCATAACCGGCGAGACTCCTCGTTAAGAACTTGTCCGCAAATAGTTGGTGCCGCCAAGCGCGTCCTGACCTAGCGTTTCTCGGCAGACCACGGCGACTAGAATGACTGCATAGGTGGCATAGATTGTCGGTGTCATCTCATACCTTCCTTGCTGATGAGTCCGACCGTCTTCGCGAAAAATTCGACCGTCCGGCCGTCCCTCACGTGCCCGTAGAGAGCGGGTTTGGCACCGACTGCAAAGAGGTTGGCACTAAATATCAGACCGAGGAAGGCACACGCGCCGACGGCAAGGAGGCGGCTCAGAACCATGAGTGACCCATGAGGCCTAGGCTGCACGCCCTCTCACGCGCAAAGAATTCCCTTTTTTCAAATGGGAGTTCAAATGGCTGGAGTCAAAGGGCGCATTGGAGGGGCTTGTTCGGGGGCGAGCCGCAAGACGAAGGTGGCTAATGCTGAAGAGGCGCACTTTCCCATGGGCCTTGCGACGAGTAACAGGCCGGATGTCAGCGTCGAGGCCGCCCTAGCGGTCGGTGCTGCGGTTCTTGGCGCTAGACTTCATTTCGTTCTTGCGTTCGCGGAGGAGGGCCTCCGAGTTGGCGATGAACGCCCCACCTTCAGGCCGATACTCCAGGATCGCTTCGGCCTTGGATGTGCGCCACCGGTAATGGTGTTTCAGATCTGGATGGGGCTGGTTGGGTACGCCGTATGCTTCGATTAGCGCCAGCCTTATCGCGTCGCCGTCGCGTTCGCTCGGGAACGTAATGATCAAGGAAGAGAACCGGTTCTTATAGAAGCAATATCGGATGTCGCTCAAAGTTGCCTTACCCATTGTGAGCGTGTCGTCTGGTCGCTCATAACAGTGCTCCCCTATTGCAAGACTCTGAGTTTTCCGGGCATTCGGGATTGACGAGACAGGATCGCCCCAGCGCAAACCGCGGAACCCGTTGATGGGCTCCGCTGCGAAGACGGCGCCGTTGAAGACTGAGACGGCCAAGACGACCAGGAGCAGCGCTGGGGCAGGGGATTTCATCGATGAGTCCTATCGCTCGCACTAGAGCTAGCCGTTCCGTTGCTCGTCGAGATAAATCGACTGTAGTCCGTCCGCGATCTGCGTGGTCGTCAGGTCCGGGACTTTGCCTCCCCAGGGGTCTGGCGCGGCCAATATCTGGAGGTCTGTGGGAAATAGCTCAAGGACGGCTCCAGGGTAAAAACATGCTGGGACTGCATCCAACTCGCCTGTCGGATTAACCAGAAACACCTCGAAAAGGCGTGGCCTGCCTTGGCGGTCTTTGCCAGCTACGTAGTAGTAACGTCGTTCGTTCGCTACAAGAGACGATGCAATATAAGGCGGGATGATGTCGGGAATTTGAGATCTCTTTTCGGCAAATATGCGAGCGAGCTCAATCAGAGTTGGTTCTTCCGCGGCAGGTTCAAGGGATTCTGTCGTTCTTATGCTGGTGTCCATCTTTGCAATCAAGCGCCCTAAGTCCTCCGGTGCGTACGCGTCGTGGTATATACACTTCTCGATAGGTCGCGGGGTTTAGCGCGCGAGTGGCATTTTGATTCTGCTTACGTCGCGCTAGGCAGTCCATAGGCCCAGGCTGGAAGTGTCGGGATCACATGCTGCCTCGTGCCGCATGTCACGGAAGTGCAGGTCGTCGATCTCAAGCATTTTGCAGGCGCGGGTAAAGGCGGAGCTTATGGGGGCGTCGTTGGCCAAGCTGCGCGAGCTTCCGCTCCCGCTTTTTCAACCAGGACTTGGCCGCCTGTTTCCGGTCAAGCGTCTTGGCCTCGGTGAACATCGTAGCGCCGCCTTGCTTCAGGCGAATCTGCGCTGTGTGCCATATACTTCCGTCCTTTCGCACACGTTGCGTGATCGTCCCCATGGTCCCGGTGCTACGCGAGTAGTTGTGTGCTACATCGTGGCACTTTGTTCGGAAAAAGGGACGAAACAGGCAGAATCAGTAGGCAATGGAACAGACCAGTAGCACCCCACAAACCGAGTCCAGAGGCGGAAGCCAAGGAAATATCAGGCCCCGTAGAATTTCTGTGGCGCCAATGATGGACTGGACTGACCGCCATTGTCGGACGTTTCACCGCGCCCTGAGTCAACACACCTGGCTCTATACGGAGATGGTGACGACTGGTGCGCTGCTGCACGGCGATGTCGCGCGGCACCTCGATTTCAGTGCGGCGGAGCAACCTGTGGCGCTGCAGCTTGGCGGCAGCGAGCCGGTGGACCTTGCCCAAGCGGCAAAACTGGGCGAGCAGTGGGGCTACAAAGAGATCAATCTGAACTGCGGTTGTCCGTCCGAGCGCGTGCAACGCGGTGCGTTTGGTGCGTGCCTGATGGCCGAACCACAGCTTGTGGCCGATTGTGTGAGGGCCATGCGCGATGTCGTGTCGGTGCCGGTTACGGTCAAGCACCGCATTGGCATTGATACGATCGAGCACTACGGATTTGTGCGTGATTTTGTCGGCACCATTGCGGAGGCCGGCTGTGACATATTCATCGTCCACGCGCGTAATGCGATTCTGAAGGGGCTGAGCCCAAAGGAGAATCGCGAAATTCCACCGCTGCGATATGAGGTCGCCTATGAACTAAAGCGGGAATTTCCACATCTGGAAATCCTGATTAATGGTGGTGTTGTCTCGTGCGGTGAAATAGACGAACACCTGAGGCACGTCGACGGCGTAATGATCGGGCGTCAGGCTTATCACGATCCCTATTTCCTCTCGGAAATGGATGCACGTTTCTATGGTGGGACTGCGCCTATCGTGACGCGCGAAATGGCCGAGCTGACGATGCAGGCATATATCGGCGATCTCGTGGAGAAGGGGGGCTATATGGGGGCTGCAACGCGCCATATGCTTGGCCTCCATCGCGGAATCTATGGTGGCCGTGGTTGGCGTCGTGTGCTTTCCGATGCCCGTCGAATGAACGCAGCGCGCTCCCGAGCAGATGTGGATGCCCTGTTCGAGGAGGCGCGCTCACACCTTCGTCCGGGGCTCCAGGAAGCGGCGTAATTTGATGTCAGTCAGATTTCTGCATGTCGAGGAAAGGTTCTAAAAACGAACGCTCGTTCCATGCGACCGGGCGCAAATGTATGCTGCTGAGGCGTTTGCGCCTGTCGGGCCGTCCGAAACCCGCGCCGGCAAAGGGATTCCCCTAATTCGCCAGTGGCGCCTCATGTTCTTAAACTGTGCCTGCCCTCGAATACAGGGCTTTCTTCAACTGATTTTCCAGCCCGCCTTGTGCGGGCTGTTTTTTCTTGTTGGGCCTGTTTCGTCACATCTCGGCCCTTGGGTTTGCCCGGATAGTGTGCGCTACATACAGCGACTACATTGAAAGCGCCTTCAGGGCATTGAGATCGCAAATTGAGAGTCCGCGCTGCGGGCTCTTTTTTTGTCTCCATACCTGTGAAGATGCTTTTCGGACACAGCGCTTCGACGCGCATGTGGTGAAAGAGTTCCGTATCTATCGGGCGGAAACAATATAATCGGTCGGTAACGAATTATTCCAATAAGCCTTGCCTGGTAAAAAAAACAGGCGACGCTTGTTTGAGGGTCGCCTGACGGGAATGTCGAGGGGGGTCAATGTCCCTCGCGAAAGAGTATCTATCAGCACCGCCTTCAGGTTGTACCCTGCATTGGTGGGGCAGGCAGTTCACATTACCAGTGCGGATTGCAATCAATCCAAGCTCAAGAAATTCGGCGCGCGTGCTTGTCGGTTGTGGGGGATTCTCGGGTGATAGAACTGATGAGCAGGCGCTGCCACCATGCTAGGATGCCGACCGGTGTCATGAGAGTGACGCTCGGGCTGAACCACGACGATGTCTGGCGTGGTCTCAGTGGAGGAATAGAAGAGTAGGGGTTGGCCGGTCGCTCGCAAGAGCGTTTGCGCATGCAAGTGCCGTGTGTGCGTCCGGAAGCGAATCCTGGAGGTTCAGAATGGGATCAGAAGAGCCGTTCGGTGAGGTTTTCGAGGGCTGCCGGGTGATATGGGTAGTCGAGCAACTACAGGACGGGAAATGGACGGCGCGTTACTGCTGGCACGCGGGGACTTCGGCCGAATCGGGCAGGGCGCTACAGAGAGATGTACTTAACGGCAAGTCGAAGCGACTACTGGCCTTGTGTCCGACCGAGGCAGAGACAATCGCCGCCATCAAGGAAGCTGTGCTGCTGGAGGCAAGGTGGCAGGGAAGTCGATAAAGCCATCTGGGAGCGTTGTCGAATTTTTTGTGCGTGATACTAGCCACAGAATCAAAAGCCATGTATAGTCTTGTTCTTCGCTGAGCGGCAACGTCGGCAGCGAAGAATCTCTACGGTGGCTGTAGCTCAGTTGGTAGAGTCCAGGATTGTGATTCCTGTCGTCGTGGGTTCGAGTCCCATCAGCCACCCCAAAGAATTGTCGTCAAAACAGCGCCTCCGGGCGCTGTTTTGCATTTCGGCAAAGCTTCTTGTGGGCGAGGGATAGGCGCGCTTGCGTTGGATCAAGCATTCCCGGAATCAGTCGTTCGCCCAGATTCGCCAGGGCTACTATCAAGCCATCAGACAACAGCGTCTCTCGCTTGTCATGGCTAAGAAGTTTCCCCTGCATCCCGCACACCCTGAGCGCGTGTGCTGGGGGTGCGACAAATTCTGTTCGACCGATGCAATGGGCTGTGGCAATGGCTCAAGCCGCACACAGCATCCCGCCGAATTGCTCGGCGAAGATTGGTATCTACATGGCGATTGGGGCATCGAGCCTCAACTCGATGCCCCAGCCAAGACCGGGCTTGGATAACCAGTCGGTCGATTTGATCGCTTCAATCCCTTGAAGCCGGATTGCGCCACCCAAGTGCAGCTGAGCGGCGCAAACGCTCATGAAAGAATCATGATGACGACCATCCCCCAGATTGTCAGCAGGGTGTTACCCACAGCGTAGGTCACGGTATAGCCAAGGCCTGGCACTTGGCTTTTCGCGGTCTCGCAGATCATGCCGAGCGCAGCAGTGGTTGTGCGCGCGCCGGCACAGACTCCAAGTACGAGCGCCGGATGAAAGCGAAATACGTACTTGGCCAGGTACATGCCGATGATTAGCGGTATCGATGTGGCGAAAATACCCCAGAGGAAGAGGCTGACGCCGAGTTTCTGCAGGCCGGCAATAAAGCCAGGGCCCGCGGAAATACCGACGACCGCAATGAACACATTGAGGCCAACCGAATTCATGAACCAAAGAGTTGGCTCAGGTATGCGTCCGAAAGTCGGGTGAATGGCCCGGTACCAACCGAAGATAATACCTGCGATTAGCGCGCCGCCTGCCGTGGAAATCGTCAGGGGAATGCCGCTGACGTTGATCACGACGGCACCGATCAATGCGCCGACGGTAATCGCCAGCGACACGAATGCCACGTCGGTCACCGTTGTCGGGCGGTCGATATACCCGACATGTTTCGCTGTCGCATTGATGTCCTGCGTGCGGCCGACCACCGTGATGACGTCACCGCGGTAGAGCTTGGTTTTCGGCAGTACGGGGATGACCGTTTCCGTCGGTCCGCGCTTGATCTTCTTCAGGAAAATCCCACGCGCACCGGGCCACCGAGCCATCTCCTGCAGCGTGTGGCCATCAACCTCCTTGTTGGTGATATAGATGTCCACACCCTCCGTCTGCACATTGAGCAGCTCTGAGTCTTCCACTTCACGGCCGCTTGGTCCCAGTCTGGCAATCAGTTGATCGCGCTTTCCGCCTATTGCGACGATATCGCCAGGCTCCAGAACGGTATCGAGTTGTGCCTCGATAATCTTGCCACCTCGGCGAATGCGTTCGATAAAGGCACGTACGCCTTCGGCCGTGCTGGCCTCCAGTTCGGCTACGGACTTGCCGATGTATGGGCTGTGGGGGGCCAGCGCGTAGGCTCGCAGTTCAAACTCATGCCATTCTGTGCCTTCTCCGTCTGCTCCGGCTCCAAGTTGCTGCTCATAATCCTTGCAGGCAGCTACAAGGTCGATGCCAAGCAGTTTGGGGCCAATTTGCGCCAGGATAATTGCCGAGCCGACCGTACCGAAGATATACGTGACCGCATAGGCGATCGGCATGCCGTCCAGAAGCTGTTTGGTTTCTTCCGGAGATCGGCCCAGGCGATTGATGGCATCAGTGGCGAGGCCCATGGACGCCGAGATTGTCTGCGAACCCGCAAATAATCCGGCAGCCGACCCGAGATCGTAGCCGGCGACCATCGCCGCAACGATGGGTGCGGCGAGACACAGCACCGAGACTATCGCAGCAAATATGGCTTGAGGGATGCCATCCTTCGCAATGCCGCGAACGAACTGCGGGCCGACGCCATAGCCCACCGCAAACAGAAACATCAGGAAAAAGACGGATTTCACGTTCGCGGAGATCTTCACGCCGAGGATGCCGATGACGATCGCCACCAGCAGTGTCGACGTTACGGCGCCCAGGCTGAACCCCTTGTAGCTCTTCCCGCCTACCCAGTAGCCGATTCCCAGTGCGAGAAAAATCGCGATCTCGGGGTACGCCTTGAGGGTGGAGACAAACCAGGTCATAGCCTACTCCTGTATTTGTAGACTGATTAGTCAGAACTGCCTTGCCGCGACCGGGTTACTTCTTTTTCGGCTTCTGTGTCTTGCCGCCGGACTCCTGGTATCGCGCCAGATACTCGTCGCGCAGCTTGCGCACCGAGCGCCCGATCTTCACGTAGTCCTCTTCATTCAGGTTGGCGAGCGAAACGCGACCAGAGGGGTGACGGGTGCCGAAGCCACCGCCAGGCAACAGGACCACGCCGGCTTCCTCGGCGAGTCTGAATAGGAGCTCATGCGGCTGAATCGATTCGAGCAACCATTTGACGAAATCGGCGCCGACTTCGCGGCTCATTTGTTCGACGTCGAGCAGCGTGTAGTAGTCGACCACGTTCTCATCGACGGCTTCCGGCGCAACGCCCATGCCGCGATAGAGCGCGGCCTTGCGGCTTCTAATCAGCCGCTTCATGGTCTGCTTGTAGTGGTCGGCGGAATCCATCAGCGAGAACAGGGAGAACAGCACCATCTGCACCTGCTGCGGCGTAGAAAGACCGGCGGTATGGTTCAGTGCCACCGTGCGGCTGTCGGCAACCACTCGGTCGATAAAGGGCAGCTTCTCTGGTTCGGTGGTAATGGAGGAATAGCGCTTGTTCAGATCCTTCTGAATATTCTTGGGGAGGTTCGCCAGTTGCTCGTCGAAAAGATTCGACTTGTGCGTGGCAATAACGCCGAGGCGCCAGCCGGTGGCGCCGAAGTACTTGGAGTACGAGTACACCAGGAGCGTGTTCTTGGGGCACATCGCAAACAGCGAGACGAAATTGTCGGCGAAGGTACCGTACACATCGTCCGTCAGGAGAATCAGATCTGGGCGTTCTTCAACGATGCTGGCGATGTATTTCAGGCTTTCATCGCTCATTTTTACGGAAGGCGGATTGCTGGGGTTCACCAGGAAAAACGCCTTAACCTTGGGATCTCGCAGCTTGTCGAGTTCCTTCTTCGGGTACTGCCATCCACCTGCGGGATCGGCATCGATCGAAACTTCTGTCAGGTGGTATTCGGCCAGTTCCGGAATTTCGATATACGGCGTGAAGATCGGCATTCCCAGTGCGATCGTGTCACCGGGATTGAGCAGATGATTGACCTTCAGCGAATTGAAGAGGTACGTCATCGCGGCGGTTCCGCCTTCTACGGCGTACAGGTCGAAATCGCCCAGGAACGGATGCGCGCCAATCATTTCCTTGCGGATGTACTGCTTGACGATCTTCTCGCTCAGTCGGAGCATCCGGTCGGGAACAGGATAGTTACAGGCCAGGATCCCTTCGCACATTTCGTACAGGAAATCACCGCCATCCAGACCAAGCTGGTCGCGCACATACGATACGGCGCCGGTCAGGAATTTGACGCCAGGAACGTCCTTGTGCACGCGGGCATAAAGGTCGAACCGCTCCTCGATACCTGCGCGTCGCGGAAAACCGCCGACACCTTCTGGCAAATACGAAAATGACCTTTCCGATTCGATCATGGCGAACTGGCCGAGCTGCCAGAAGCCATGTCGCGGGATGGTTGCCAGAAAATTCGGATTACCTCGCCCGGCATTTAGCATCAGGCGATTCGATACGCTTCCTGCCAACTTGATGAGTTCGTCCTTGAGTTCGAAAGGCGACAGGCTGGCGAGCCTTGACGTATCGTGCTTGGCCATCGTGCATCTCCTGAAGGTGCTGAGCGGTATAGGGGTGTGGGAGGGACGAAAGGCTTCAACCTTTCGTCATCGTCGGATCGAATGGGGCAAAACCATGCCGGGTTGGCGCTTTCCGCCACGATCGACGTTCTCGGTTGTTACCCTAGCCGGAGAGCGAGAAATTTTCATTGGCCCAAAGAACTACGAATGGCCAGGAAAATGCGCGACGTCGCGAAATCGGGCAAGTAATCTGTAAAGATCAGGAATTGCAGATGCTACGGAGGAGAGCATGACGCTCAGATTTCACGAACTCTCTCCCGATGTGCGGGAGGCTTTGGAGTCCATTTGCGCCAGGCACGGATTCGTCCCAGACGATTTCGAATTCGCGGTTGCGAACGTGCTCAATCCGGGGGAGAGCGCTGCGGATATGGTGACTGTCGAACGCGTGGTCGGCGGCCAGTTACAGAAATACAAAGGAGGCGCCGGTGGGGCTGCGACCTGGCTGGCTGCCTTTGAGGCAGACCTCGCCTCCGATTGGTTCGGTGCGCCGTTGGCCGATTGATGTCGAGTCAGATTGATGATGGTCGGGTCCCGATTAGCGTCGGGTCCCGGGTCCATCATCGCCGGTACATGCAATACGCTGCAGTGCATGGTGACAGCAGAGAACTGGCTGCCTCAGTCAAGAGTTTTCGAGGACGGTTCCGCAAGCTCGAGCATTCGGCAGATGGCGGCCATATTGCCGACCATGGTGCGGCGATGGGTGCCCTGGTAGACGCGAACGCCCTTGATCTGGCGGAAGGGGACCGGCTTGACCGGACGGCGGGATGCGACGGATTCGGATTGCAGCATGGCAACACCTCGTAATTTGCGTTCAGCAGAAGTCCGCACCCGTCGTCCGTAAAGGACGGGGCGGCGTTGGCAAAGCAAAAGCGGGTGACCGGGGCAGGTGGCCAGCTGCCTGGGTCCGGAGAGTCAGAAGCCTGAAGATCTGATCAGGCCAACTGCGATACCCTCCAGGGAGAACTCGTCACGTCCTGCATGCAGGACGATGTTCTGGAAGTCGGGGTTCTCGGCGATCAACTCGATCGTGTCGCCGCGTTTCTTCAAACGTTTGACGGTGACGTCATCGCCCAGACGGGCGACGACAACCTTGCCGTTCGCGGCTTCGCTGGCTTTCTTCACGGCAAGCAGGTCGCCATCCAGAATGCCGGCGTCGCGCATGCTCAGGCCGCGAACGCGGAGTAGATAGTCGGGGCGCTCGTCAAAGACAGAGGCATCGACTTGATACTGCCGGTCGATATGCTCGGCAGCCAGAATCGGGCTGCCAGCTGCGACGCGACCGACTAGTGGCAATGTCAGTTGCAGCACGCCCGCCATCGGTAACGAAAACTGATCGGGTCGTTCAGAGTCGCTACGCGTCACCTTCAGACGAATGCCTCGCGACGCGCCCGGTGTCAGCTCGATCACACCCTTGCGCGCCAGAGCCCGCAGGTGTTCCTCGGCCGAATTGGGGGAGGAGAAGCCGAATTCGGCGGCGATCTCGGCACGAGTGGGCGGAAAGCCCGTGTTGCGGATCGTGTCGCGGATCAGGTCGAAAATCTGCTGCTGCCGGGGTGTCAGGGTCGCCATGGGTCGCAGGTCTTGTGCCGAAGCACTGTATGTTTAAACAGTATGCTGTGATTTTATACAGTATCGGGTGAAGTGCAAGCACATTTTGCGCAGCCGGCTCAACACGAGTAGTTCTGTGGGGTGAGGCCCACGGGTTTGTCACGGGTTCGGCCAGGCGTTCGCGCAGTTACAATCGGCCCGCCTACAAGCTCCGTCAACCCCGTCCATGTCCGTACTCCTGCCTCGTATCGTTGTGCTCGCGACTGGTGGCACCATCGCCGGTTCGTCCGCAAATCCTGCCAGTAGCGCGCACTATCAGGCTGCGACAGTGCCCGTATCGCAACTTGTACAGGCAGTGCCCGCGCTGGCCGATGTGGCGCGAGTCGAGGCGGAGCAGGTGGCGCAGGTGGACAGCAAGGACATGATGTTCGATCTCTGGCGGATGCTTGCCGCGCGAATCGGGTATTGGTCCGCGCAGGACGATGTCGCCGGGATCGTGATCACACATGGCACTGACACGCTGGAAGAGACGGCGATGTTCCTGCATCTGACACAGGCTTGCCCGTTGCCTGTCGTGATGACGGCGGCCATGCGCCCATCGACGTCGCTTTCCGCTGACGGGCCGCTGAACCTGCTCGATGCGGTGCGCGTGGCGGCAAGCCCGGTGGCAGTTGGCAAAGGTGCGCTCGTGGTGCTGAATCAGCAGATTCATGCCGCGCGTGATGTCGTCAAGGCGCATACGTCGGCTGTCGATGCTTTCCATTCGCCAGTTGCCGGTCCGCTGGGTTTTGTGCAGGACACCTATGTCCATTTCTCGCGCACCCCGGGTCCTGATCAGGCGCCGCGCTTGCCGGTGCCCGCTGCATGGCCGTTGGTGGAGATCGTCGCCAGCTACGCGCAGCCGGGGAGGGTCGGTATCGATGCGATGGTGGCCGCCGGCGTGCTCGGGTTTGTCGTGGCCGCGGCCGGCAACGGTTCCGTGCACGAAACGCTGACGGCCGCGCTGGTCGATGCTGCGGCATGTGGCGTTGCGGTGGCTCGAAGCTCGCGTACCGGTGCTGGTCATGTGGCAATCCCCGCACCGCCGCGACCGGCAGGTGGCGTATTTGTCTCGGCGGGCGACCTCAATCCCTACAAAGCGCGCGTGCTGCTGCTGCTGGCGTTGGCCGGCGACCCTTCGCTGGGGCGCGATGCGGCCCGGCTTCAGGCGCTCTTCGAGCGGTACTGAGACAGGCCGGGTGCCGAATCCTTGCGGGAAGGCCCCTTTCCGGGCTATACTCGCGGGCTACTCAACCTTGCCGCACCGGACGTGACGCCCGGGTGGCTCATCCCAAAAGGAGCGTCAATGCGTCATTACGAAATCGTATTTATCGTCCATCCGGACCAGAGCGAACAAGTGCCGGCGATGATCGAGCGTTACAAGCAGCTCGTCACGTCGCAAAACGGCCAGATTCACCGCGTGGAAGACTGGGGCCGTCGTCAAATGGCCTACATGATCCAGAAGCTGGCCAAGGCTCACTACGTTTGCCTGAACATCGAATGCGGCAAGGACACGCTGGCTGAACTCGAACACGCGTTCAAGTTCAACGACGCTGTGCTGCGTCACCTGATCGTTCAGACCAAGAAGGCCGAGACTGCTCCTTCGCCGATGATGAAGGAAGTGCAGCGCGAAGAAGCCCGCAAGGCCGCGCAAACGACCACGGAAGGCCAGCCCGCCTGAGAGCGGACTGCATTGTTGCGGTGAACCAGCTTCGGCTGACCGCCACGCTCGTCGAGCGAGAGGCGCTGCGCTATACGCCGGCTGGAGTGCCCGTCGTCAACTGCATTCTGCAGCATGCCGGCGAGACACTGGAGGCGGAAACGCCCCGGCAGGTGGAGTTCGCAATCGTGGCCATGGGCATTGGCGCCGTTGGCCAGCAGCTTGAGCGGTTTCCGCTCGATACGCTGCTCGATTGCGAAGGCTTTCTGGCCCGCAAGCACCGCAACAGCAGGACACTGGTCTTTCACATCACTCGATGTAAAGCATTCGAAAAGGATTGAATCATGGCATTCGTCAAACGTGACAACAAGAACAAGAAGCGCTTTCAGCAACAGAACCCGCTGTTCAAGCGCAAGCGCTTCTGCCGCTTCACCGTGGCAGGCGTCGAACAGATCGACTACAAGGATCTGGACACGCTGAAGGACTTCATCGGCGACAACGGCAAGATCACGCCGGCTCGCCTGACCGGTACCAAGGCTCACTATCAGCGTCAGCTGGATACGGCCATCAAGCGCGCTCGCTTCCTGGCGCTGATGCCGTACACCGACCTGCACAAGAACTGATAGTCCCAGGACCGCAAGGAGAAATACACGATGCAAGTCATTCTGCTGGAAAAAGTCATCAACCTGGGTAGCCTGGGTGACATCGTTCGCGTGAAGGACGGTTACGCTCGTAACTTCCTGATCCCGACCAAGCGCGCACGCCGCGCGACGCAAAGCGCCATCGCCGAATTCGAAGTGAAGCGCGCCGAGCTGGAAAAGGTTGCCGCCGAAAAGCTGGCTGCCGCTCAAGCCGAAGGCGAGAAGCTGAATGGCCTGACCGTCCAGATCACCCAGAAGTCGGGTGTGGACGGCCGTCTGTTCGGTTCGGTGACCAACGCTGACATCGCTGAAGCCCTGGCTGGCCAAGGCTTCAAGCTGGAGAAGGCTCAGGTTCGCATGCCGTCCGGCCCGCTGAAGGTTGTTGGCGACCACCCGGTCAGCGTTGCTCTGCACACCGACGTGGTGGTAGATGTGACCGTGGCCGTTCTGGGCGAGCACGTCTAAGCCGTACCCCGCGAAGCAGTGCGCCAGTTCGGTTTGGCGTGCGCGATGCACAGAAAGGCAGGAGCCGCGCTCCTGCCTTTTTTGTTTGCGCGGCCTTCAGCGCCGCTATAATTGCCCCCCATGAACGCGCCCGCCGCAGATCCCCAACTAGACAGTCTCAAGGTTCCACCGCATTCCATCGAGGCCGAGCAATCGGTACTTGGCGGGTTGCTGCTGGATAACGCCGCCTGGGACCGGATTGCCGACTTCATTTCTGAGGCAGATTTCTATCGTTTCGACCATCGGCTGATCTTTCAGAGCATTGCCCGTCTGATTTCGGCGACCAAGCCGGCCGACGTGATCACTGTCTTCGAGATGCTCCAGGGGGCCGGCAAGGCCGAGGAGGTCGGAGGGCTGGCCTACCTGAACTCGCTGGCCCAAAACACGCCGAGTGCGGCCAATATCCGTCGTTACGCGGAAATCGTGCGTGAACGTGCGGTGCTGCGCAAGCTTGTGACCGTCGCCGATGACATCGCGTCGGCGGCCTTCGCACCCAAGGGGCGAGAGGTGCGCGAGCTGCTCGACGAAGCCGAGTCGAAAGTATTCGCCATTGCCGAAGAGGGCGCGCGTGGCCAGAAGGGCTTCCAGGAGATCCAGCCGCTGCTGACGCAGGTGGTCGAGCGGATCGACGAGCTCTACCACCGTGACTCCACCAGTGATGTGACCGGCGTTCCCACTGGCTTCATCGACCTCGATCGCATGACCAGTGGTATGCAGGCGGGGGATCTGATCATCGTGGCAGGGCGCCCCTCGATGGGTAAGACGGCATTCTCGCTGAACATTGGCGAGCACGTGGCCGTCGAGCAGGGGTTGCCTGTAGCGGTCTTCTCGATGGAAATGGCGGGCGTCCAGCTGGCCATGCGTATGCTGGGTTCGGTGGGGCGCCTCGATCAGCATCGCCTGCGTACCGGTCGACTGCTCGACGAGGACTGGCCGCGCTTGACGCACTCGATTCAGCGCATGAACGACGCGCAGTTGTTCATCGATGAGACGCCGGCGTTGAATCCCATGGAGTTGCGTGCCCGTTCCCGCCGTCTGGCGCGGCAATGTGGACAGCTTGGCCTGATCATCATCGATTACCTCCAACTGATGTCGGGTTCGGGTAGCGGCGAGAACCGTGCCACCGAGATCTCGGAAATCTCGCGTTCGCTGAAGGGGTTGGCCAAGGAGCTCAACTGCCCGGTCATTGCCTTGTCGCAGCTGAACCGCAGTCTGGAACAGCGCCCGAACAAGCGCCCCGTGATGTCCGACTTGCGAGAGTCGGGCGCTATCGAACAGGATGCCGACGTGATTCTGTTCATCTATCGCGACGAAGTTTACAACCCGGATTCGCAAGACAAGGGCACGGCCGAGATCATCATCGGCAAGCAGCGTAACGGTCCAATCGGTACCGTTAGGCTCACGTTCCTAGGTCAATTCACGAAATTTGACAATTTTAGCGGTGGTCCGGCGTTCTTCGACAACGACACCTGATTCGCCGTGATTACCCCGCAGGGCGACGCATACCTGTAAAATATTGCGCTTTGATGACAGCCGCCCTCGCGCGGCTGTCATGCAATTTGCCCTGCATCCCATTTGCAAAACAACCAAGCGCGGCCCTGAGGCGCGCCACAAGGACATTTCATGTTCGGTCGATTCATGCCCACCGAGGGCAAGTTCTTCGAATATTTCAACCAGCACGCCGATTGCGCGGTGACTGCAGCCCATGAGCTGGAGGCGCTGGTCAACGACCTGCCCAACGCCGAAGCCCATGCCCGGCGCGTGCAGGCCACCGAAAAGAAGGCGGACCGCGTCACGCATGACACGATCGACCTGCTGCACAAGACGTTCATCACCCCGCTGGACCGCGACGAGATTCACAAGCTCATCACGACCATGGATGACATCCTGGACCTGATGGAGGATGTTGCCGAGACGATTTCGCTGTACGACGTGACGAGCCTGACCGACGAGGCCCGTCGTCTGGCGGCGATCTGCGTGCAGTGCTGCGATCAGGTGAAGATTGCCGTTGCGCTGCTCGAAGACATGGGCAACGCCAGTGCGATCCTGAAGACCACGCAGCAGATCGACCAGCTCGAATCCGAGGCCGATCGTGTGATGCGCTCGGCGATGTCGAAGCTGTTCCGCGAGGAAACCGACGTCAAGCGTCTGATCAAGCTGAAGGCGATCTACGAACAGCTCGAGTCCATTACCGACAAGTGCGAGGACGTGGCCAACATCATCGAAGGTATCGTCCTGGAAAACGCCTGAGGCGCGTACTCGCATGCAAACTGTTCAAATGAGCTTGTGGGTGATCGGCCTGTTGGTCGCGCTTGCGCTGCTGTTCGACTTTATGAACGGCTTCCACGACGCGGCCAACTCGATTGCCACGGTGGTTTCCACGGGCGTGCTCAAGCCGCACCATGCCGTGGCCATGGCGGCCATGTGCAACGTGATCGCCATCTTTATTTTCCACCTCAAGGTGGCAGCCACAGTCGGTACGGGAACCATCGACGTCAATATCGTCGATCATTACGTGATTTTCGGTGCCCTGGTTGGGGCAATTGCCTGGAACGTGATTACCTGGCTGTATGGCATCCCTTCGTCGTCCTCGCATGCGCTGATCGGCGGGCTGGTGGGTGCCGCGGTGGCCAAGGCAGGCACGGGCGCGCTGGTCGGCAACGGCCTGCTCAAAACCGTCGCGTTTATCCTGATCTCGCCGCTGCTCGGCTTCATCCTGGGTTCGATCATGATGGTGATCGTCGGCTGGACGTTCTTCCGCACGCCACCGTCGCGCGTGGATCGCTGGTTCCGTCGCCTGCAACTGGTGTCGGCGTCGCTCTACAGCCTGGGTCATGGCGGTAATGACGCGCAGAAGACCATCGGCATTATCTGGATGCTGTTGATTGCCAGCGGTCATGTCGCAGTGGGTGGCGCCGCACCGCCGATGTGGGTGATTGTGAGCTGCTACCTGGCCATCGGCATGGGCACGCTGTTCGGCGGTTGGCGGATTGTGCGCACGATGGGTCAGAAGATCACCAAGCTGAAGCCCGTGGGTGGCTTCTGTGCGGAGACGGGCGGTGCGATCACGCTGTTCATTGCTTCCGCGCTGGGTGTGCCGGTATCGACCACGCATACGATCACCGGTGCGATCGTCGGCGTTGGCTCGGCTCAGAAGATGTCGGCCGTGCGCTGGGGCGTGGCGGGCAACATCGTGTGGGCCTGGGTCCTGACGATTCCGGCCTCGGCATTTATGTCCGCCATTGCCTGGTGGATCGGTAAGCAGATTCTGTAACGCTGGCAAGCGCGAGCGGAATCCCAATGACAAGCCAGGCTTCGTGCCTGGCTTGTTCGTTTACCGGTTCGCGAATGCGGCGATCGGATCGTCGTCGTCCGGGGCGGGTGGGCTGAGTGGGGTGAGTGGGGCTGAAGGGGCTGGGCTGGGAACCGGGGTCATATCGAGGCTGCCGGCGGCCACGACGCGCCGCGCGCCGTTGTAGCGCGACGCCCAGTACGACTTGGTCATGTCTTCCAGCCGGACGGTGCCACCGGTGGCCGGGGCGTGGACAAAGCGATTCTGTCCGACATAGATGCCGACATGGGAGTTGGCGCGTCCCGTCGTGTTGAAGAAGACAAGATCGCCCGATGCGACATCGCGTCGATCGAGTGTCGTGCCACGTTGTCCCATTTGCTCGGTGGTGCGTGGCAGGTTGACGCTGGCGGCGCGCTGGACCACGTAACGGACCAGGCCGCTGCAATCGAATCCGGAGTCAGGCGTGTTTCCGCCGTAGCGGTATGGTGTGCCGACGAGGGACATTGCCTGGATCGAGATTTCCTCGAGTCCGGCGCTGGGATCGACGATTGGCTTGCCCGGTGTGCGGGGCAGCGACGCGCCTTGACGTGCGGGCGGTCCGCCGGCGCAGGCGGCGAGCAGTAGTGCCGCTGCGCACAGTGCGGATAGTGAAAGCCGGCGAGAGGGTGAGTGAAACGGGCGCTGCGGCATCCTTCTTCTGATTCGGTTGCCGGGTCATGCGTCCATTCCCACGGTTGCCTACCAGCGCAATTGCGCGTTACGCGTGCCGGTGGTGATCTTGATGGACTTTGTCTGACCCTTGTAACTGGCCTCGATATTGTAGCTGCCTTCGGGCGCACGTATGAGGCAGCGAGGGCCGCCGGCCTTGAAATTAGCCACGGGCTGGCCTTCCAGTGTCATCTTTACGTCAACGTCGGACAGGTATTCGCCATCACCCTGGGTGAACAGGACACTCATGTTGAAGTTCTTTTCCTGAGCCGCCAGTTTCGCGCGTTCATCCGCTGCAATGCCGCCGCAGACGTAGCTGACGGGGCCCATGGTGCGAATCACCATCTCGTCGGCCGCAAATGCGGGACACAGTGCGGCTCCAATCGTCAGGGCCATGCCTACCAGCGTTGCAGCGATGACGCGCCTGCGCCGCGTTACGCGGGCAGTTCGCGAGAACAGCGTTCTGCTGTTCGAGAGATACCGATTGAACGCTTCCTGCTTGTCCATCGACGCCTCCGTATTGACATGCGTACCCGGAAATCATAACCGGGCCATGTGGTCCTGGCTGTCAGCAAGACACCGACGCCTTTTTCGTTGCCACGCCCGGCAGCGTGCCGCCCGCGGTCTGGATGGCCAGAGCCGCGGACTCGGCGTTGCAAGCTCCGATCCTACAGTACGTCAGCGGCGTGGTCGGCCAGGCGCGAGCGTTCCCCGCGTGCCAGCGTCACATGACCGCTGTGGCTCCAGCCCTTGAAGCGGTCCACCACGTACGTCAGGCCGGACGAACCTTCGGTCAGGTAAGGCGTGTCGATCTGCGCGATATTGCCCAGACAGACGATCTTCGTGCCAGGGCCCGCCCGCGTGACCAATGTTTTCATCTGCTTCGGCGTCAGGTTCTGCGCCTCGTCGATGATCACGAACTTGTTCACGAAGGTGCGGCCGCGCATGAAGTTCATGCTCTTGACCTTGATGCGCGAACGGATCAACTCCTGCGTGGCGGCACGGCCCCACTCGCCTGCGCTGTCGTCGCTCTTCTGCAGTACCTCGAGGTTGTCGTCGAACGCGCCCATCCAGGGCTGCATCTTCTCTTCCTCGGTACCGGGCAGGAATCCGATATCCTCGCCCACGGGCACGGTGGCGCGCGTGACGATGATCTCGTTGTAGAGTTTCTGGTCCAGCACCTGCTCGAGGCCGGCTGCAAGCGCCAGCAGCGTCTTGCCGGTGCCAGCCTGGCCGAGCAGCGTGACGAAGTCCACGTCCGCGCTCATCAGCAGGTTCAGCGCGAAGTTCTGCTCGCGATTGCGGGCTACCACGCTCCACACATTGTTCTTGTTGTGGGTGTAGTCCTTCAGCGTCTGCAGCAGGGCGGTCTTGCCGTTGATTTCCTTGACCTGCGCATAGAGCGGCAGGCTGCCGTCCATCGGCTCCAGGTAGACGAACTGGTTGACCAGGAACGACGGCACCAGCGGCCCGGTCAGGCGATAGAACATCGTGCCGGACTTCGGATCCTGCCAGCTTTCCACGCCTTTGCCGTGCTTGGCCCAGAAATCGTTGGGCAGCTGAAGCACGCCCGAGTAAAGCAGGTCCTTGTCTTCCAGGACCTGGTCGTTGAAGTAGTCCTCGGCGGGCAGGCCCAGGGCGCGCGCCTTGATGCGCATGTTGATGTCTTTCGACACCAGCACGACCTGGCGGTCCGGGTACTGCTGCTGCAGGGCGCTCACCACCGCAAGGATCTGGTTGTCCGCCTTGCCTTGCGGCAGGCCTTCCGGTAGCTTGATGTCGTTCAGGCGCGTCTGGAAGAACAGCTTGCCCTGGGCATCGCGATTGCCGAGCTTGGCCAGCGGTAGCCCTTCGTCGAGCACGCCGTCGGTGCCTCCCACGAGCTGGTCCAACGTCCGGCTGACCGTGCGCGCGTTACGCGCAACTTCGCTCATGCCTTTCTTGTGGTTGTCCAGCTCCTCGAGCGTCATCATCGGCAGATAGATGTCATGCTCTTCGAAGCGGAACAGCGACGACGGATCGTGCATCAGCACGTTGGTGTCGAGGACGAACAGCTTGCTCGGGCCGGTGGCCTTGCGTGCGCGGCGCGTGGGGCTGGCGCCGGGCTGCACCAGGCTGACGGCTGGCGTCGGGGCCGGAGCCTTGGTCGATGCCGGGGCTTCGGTGGTCTTGGCCCGGGTGGTGCTGCCAGCGCGCGCGGTGGCAGGCGCATTGGTGTCGCCGGTCTCGAGCAATGCCACACGCTCGAGGGCCGGCACAGGTTTCTTACCCTGCGCGACTTTGGCCTTGGGCAGTGTGACCGGGGCGAACTCGCTCGGGTCCAGCAGTTGGGCAGGCTTGGCGGGCATGGTAGGCAGCGGCATGCTTGGCTTTCCTTTCAGGGGAACAGACGGGGGCGGAATGGCTGGCGCGTCAACGCCAACGAACGGCAGAAAACCGGAAAACCGTAGAGTGAGGTTGAGGGTGTGGACAAACAAAAAAGCCGCCAGACCTGGTGGACAGGGATGGCGGCTTGCTTGCGGACCCGCGACGCGGCAGGTCCGCTACCAGCCCGGGGACTGAGCCTGCTGGGCTGGACCGATACGGCAGCGTGGCAACTGGGATCTGAACGCATTACGACCCAATCTACCCGAACGATTCCGGTTTGGCAATCAGGCGAAAACGCATCGTTGCGTCACTGTTGCATCGCTGTCGCGAGGATGTCTCCGGTCACATCCCCTTGACGATCTCCAGCACTTCGTCCACGTGATTCGGCACCTTGATGCCGCGCATTTCGTGGCGCAGGACACCCTTGGCATCAAGGATGAACGTGCTGCGCTCGATGCCGCGCACGTCCTTGCCATACATCTTTTTCATCTTGATGACATCGAAGAGCTGGCAGATCGCCTCGTCGGCGTCCGAGATCAGTTCGAACGGCAACTCCAGCTTGGCCTTGAAGTTCTCGTGCGACTTCATGCTGTCGCGAGAGATGCCGTAAACCGCGGCGCCAGCCTTCTCGAAATCGTCGTACTGATCGCGGAAGTTCATCGCCTCCGTGGTGCAACCCGGCGTGTTGTCCTTCGGGTAGAAGTACAGCACGGTGGTCTTGCCGCGCTGGTCGGCAAGACGGAAGTCCCCACCGGTGGCGGGGGCCTGGAAGTCGGGTATGGCCTTGTTGAGACTGACGGTCATGCTGGTGGCTCTCCTGGGATGGCGTGCATCATCGGTGACGGCGGCAGCCCGATGTCGGCCTCGGGCTTTGCGGCCATGGCGAGTGCAGATTGGGGCAGTTCTACGGACTTCAAGCGTGGCGTAAACCGAACCCGGCGGGAATCCGCGGCCCCGGCGGTACGCGCTGGCTCGTCAGGTTGCCCGATGCCGTGCTTCGGCAAGTCAGGCAGCCGGCTCCACCAGCAACACCGCCGCAACCTTGCGGCCTTCGGCCATGAGGATATTGTAGGTGCGGCATGCGGCCTGCAAGTCCATTGCATCCACGCCGATATGCAGGCGGGAGAGAGCGGCGGTCAGGCGCGGGTGGGGAAAGCGCAGCGTGCTGCCGGTGCCCAGCAGCACGACTTCGGGCGATTTTTTCAGCAAGGCTTCGAAATGGGCGGGTTCCAGGTCCTCGAAACGGCTGACCGGCCATGGTTCGACGTTGCCTTCGGGCATCACGAGCACCGCCGTTTCGTGCCGGATCGCATTGATTTCTATATAGCCGGGACCGTAGCCGGTCACGGTATTGAGGCTTTGGGGTTGGTCGGCGTGGAGTTTCAAGTGGGGGCCTCATGCCGTCGGGATGTGTCCGGTGAGCCACCCGGTGCAGAAGGGTGGCCGAAGCAGGAGACTGGCGACGGGTTGGTGGCAGGATCGTGCGCGCGGGAGGGCAAAACGCTCGCCGCAATGCAAGAATCCGTGCCGAAGTCTGTCATAATCCGATATCTTATAGCTTTTGCCTCCAGGTCTGCCACGCCTCGCGAGCCTCATTGCGGACGCGCCGCCAGACGCGCAGGACAATCCAGAGATTCCCAGATTCCGCTGCCGCCAGAGACCGGCAGCTTGCCCTGACATCGCCAACACCGCCGTGAAACCCATCCAGAAATCGCACAAGCTCCAGAACGTTTGCTATGACATCCGCGGCCCGGTGCTGGAAAAGGCCAAGCAAATGGAGGAAGAGGGGCACAAGATCATCAAGCTGAACATCGGCAACCTGGCGGTGTTCGGCTTCGACGCGCCGGAGGAGATCCAGCAGGACATGATGCGCAACCTGCCCAATTCGGCGGGTTACTCGGATTCCAAGGGCATCTTCGCCGCGCGCAAGGCGATCATGCACTACACCCAGGAAAAGAAGATCCAGGGCGTGGGGCTGGATGACATCTATGTGGGCAACGGCGCGTCCGAGCTGATCGTGATGGCGATGAATGCGCTGCTCAACAGTGGCGACGAAATGCTGGTGCCGGCGCCTGACTACCCGTTGTGGACGGCCGCGGTGAGCTTGTCCGGCGGCACGCCGGTGCACTATGTGTGCGACGAGGCCAACGAGTGGATGCCGGACCTCGATGATATCCGCCGCAAGATCACCCCGAACACGCGCGGCATCGTCATCATCAACCCGAACAACCCCACCGGGGCGCTGTATTCGGACGAACTGCTGAAGGAGATCGTGGCCATCGCGCGCGAGCACGGCCTGATCATCTTCGCCGACGAGATCTACGACAAGGTCCTGTACGACGGCAATACGCATACGTCGATCGGCTCGCTGTCCACGGACGTCCTGACCGTGACCTTCAACGGCCTGTCGAAGAACTACCGTTCGTGCGGCTACCGCGCGGGCTGGATGGTGGTGTCGGGCGACAAGCGTCCCGCGCTCGACTACATCGAAGGGCTGAACATGCTCTCGTCGATGCGCCTGTGCGCCAATGTGCCGGGCCAATGGGCGATCCAGACGGCGCTGGGCGGGTATCAGAGCATCAATGACCTCGTGACCGAAGGCGGCCGCCTGCGCCGCCAGCGCGATCTGGCGTATGAGCTGATTACCAAGATCCCGGGCGTTACGTGCGTCAAGCCCAAGGCGGCGCTGTACTTGTTCCCGAAGCTCGACCTGTCCATGTACCCGATCCAGGACGATCAGGAGTTCATTTACGAACTGCTGCAGGAATCGAAGGTGCTGCTGGTGCAGGGTACCGGCTTCAACTGGGGCGCGCCGGACCATTTCCGGATTGTGTTCCTGCCACACGAGGAAGACCTGCGCGAGGCCATCACCCGCGTCGGCCGCTTCCTTGAAAGCTATCGCAAACGTCACGGTACGGCCTGAGCCACCGGACGCCCCTATTTCAGAATCAAGCAAACCAGAGTCAGACGTTCATGAATCCCATCAAAGTCGGCCTTCTCGGCATCGGTACCGTCGGTAGCGGCACGTTCAACGTGCTCAAGCGCAATCAGGAGGAAATTCGTCGCCGTGCAGGCCGCGGCATCGAGATTGCGGTGGTGGCTGACCTGAACACCGAGCGCGCCCGCGAGCTGACTGGTGGGACGGTGGACGTCGTCAGCGATGCGAACGACGTGGTGACGCGTCCGGACATCGACATCGTCATCGAGCTGATCGGCGGCTATGGCATCGCCCGCGAGCTGGTGCTCAAGGCGATCGAGAATGGCAAGCACGTGGTCACCGCCAACAAGGCGCTGCTGGCCGTGCATGGCAACGAGATTTTCGAGGCCGCGCGCAAGAAGGGCGTGATCGTCGCCTTCGAGGCGGCAGTGGCGGGTGGCATCCCCATCATCAAGGCGCTGCGCGAAGGCCTGACCGCGAACCGCATCCAGTGGATCGCCGGCATCATCAACGGCACGACGAACTTCATCCTGTCCGAGATGCGCGACAAGGGTCTGGATTTCGATACCGTGCTCAAGGAAGCGCAGCAACTGGGCTATGCCGAGGCCGATCCGACCTTCGACATCGAAGGCGTCGACGCCGCGCACAAGGTCACGCTGATGAGCGCGATCGCATTCGGGATGCCGGTGCAGTTCGACCGTGCTCACGTGGAAGGCATCACCAAGCTGTCGGCCATCGATATCAAATACGCCGAGGAGCTGGGTTATCGCATCAAGCTGCTCGGTATCACCCGTCGCCGCGAGGAAGGCGTGGAGCTGCGCGTGCACCCGACGCTGGTGCCGGCTTCGCGCCTGATCGCCAACGTGGAAGGCGCCATGAACGCCGTGCTGGTGCAGGGCGATGCCGTAGGCGCCACGCTGTACTACGGCAAGGGCGCCGGCGCCGAGCCGACCGCCTCGGCCGTGATTGCCGATCTGGTCGACGTGACCCGCCTGCACACCGCCGATCCGAACCACCGCGTACCGCACCTGGCATTCCAGCCGGACGAGCTGTCGAACGTGCCCGTGCTGCCGATCGACGAAGTCACTAGCTCGTACTACCTGCGCATGCGTGTGTCGGACGAAACTGGCGTGCTGGCAGAGATCACGCGCATCCTGGCGGAAGCCGGCATCAGCATTGACGCGATGCTGCAGAAGGAATCGCGCGAAGGCGAGCCGCAGACCGACATCATCATCCTGACGCACCTGACGCGCGAGAAGCACGTCAATGCCGCGATTCGCAGCATCGAAGCGCTCCAGACCGTGCTGTCGCCGGTCACGCGCCTGCGCATGGAAGAACTGAACTGATAGCTGACAGACGGACCTGACTCGCCTCATGAATTACCAGTCGACGCGCGGCCATGACGTGCCGCAATCGTTCTCCGAGATCCTGCTCGGTGGCCTGGCGCCCGATGGCGGCTTGTATCTGCCCAAGCAGTACCCGCAGATCACGGCCGAGGAACTCGAAGCCTGGCGCAAGCTCCCGTACGCCGACCTGGCGTTCGAGGTGCTGTCGCGCTTCTGTGACGACATCCCCGCCGAGGACCTGCGCGCGCTGACGCGCAAGACCTACACGGCAGACGTGTACTGCAACGCGCGGGCCGGCGACAACACCGCCGACATTACGCCGTTGCGCACACTGGGCGAAGAGGGCGGCACGAAGCTGCAACTGCTGGGCCTGTCCAACGGCCCGACGCTGGCCTTCAAGGACATGGCGATGCAGTTGCTGGGCAACCTGTTCGAGTACGCGCTCAAGCGCGCGGGCCTGAAGCTGAACATCCTTGGCGCAACTTCCGGCGATACCGGCAGCGCGGCCGAGTACGCGATGCGCGGCAAGGAGGGCATTCGCGTGTTCATGCTGAGCCCGCACCGCAAGATGAGCGCGTTCCAGACCGCCCAGATGTTCAGCCTGCAGGACCCGAACATCTTCAATATCGCGATCGAAGGCGTGTTCGACGACGCTCAGGACATCGTCAAGGCCGTGTCGAACGATCATGCGTTCAAGGCGCGCCAGCGCATTGGCACGGTCAACTCGATCAACTGGGCCCGCGTGGTCGCCCAGGTGGTCTACTACTTCAAGGGCTGGCTGCTGGCGACCAGCGGTCCGGGACAGAAGGTGTCGTTCTGCGTGCCGTCGGGCAACTTCGGCAACGTCTGCGCCGGCCACATCGCGCGCATGATGGGCCTGCCGATCGACAAGCTCGTGGTGGCCACCAACGAGAACGACGTGCTGGACGAGTTCTTCCGCACCGGCACGTATCGCGTGCGGACCTCGGCCCAGACGTACCACACGTCGAGCCCGAGCATGGACATCTCGAAGGCATCGAACTTCGAGCGTTTCGTGTTCGATCTGCTGGGCCAGGACGCCGACAAGCTGGTGGCGCTGTTCAGCGACGTCGACACCAAGGGTGGCTTCGATCTGGCGGGCACGCCGGATTTCGCGCGCATCGGCCAGTTTGGCTTTGTTTCCGGCCGCAGCTCGCACCAGGACCGTCTGGCGACGATCCGCGACGTGAACCAGCGCTATGGCGTGACGATCGACACCCATACCGCCGATGGCGTGAAGGTGGCGCGCGAGTACCTGCAGCCGGGCGTGCCGATGGTGGTGCTGGAAACCGCGCTGCCGGCCAAGTTTGCCGACACAATCCACGAGGCTTTGGGCCATGAGCCGGAACGTCCGGCTGCGTTCGACGGTATCGAGAAGCTGCCGCAACGCTTCGAGGTGATGCCGGCCGACGCGGACAGCGTGAAGGCGTATATCGCCCAGCACACCGGATTGTGATCGAAGGGCGAATAGCCCTTATCACAGCAGGATCGGCCGGTCCGGCGCCAACTCGTTACAATCGGGTTTGCCGGGCTCCGCTGCCACGGCCCCCAGGCTTCCCGGCCCGGGGGCTGTTTCATTTGGAGCCAACCTGAATCCCACACGCATCCCATGACCCAGACTGCTGCGCGCCCTCCGATGCTGACGATGGCCCAGGCGCTCGATGCCCTGATGGCCGGCGTTCGCCCGATCACCGATTCCGAAACCGTTGATACGCTGCAGGCCAACGGCCGGGTGCTGGCGGCCGGGGTCACCAGCGCGTTGCGCGTGCCGCCGGCCGATAACACGTCGATGGACGGCTATGTGATGCGTGCCGCCGATGTGCCGGCGCCGGGCACGCGGCTGCCAGTCTCGCAACGGATACCGGCGGGCCACGTGGGTACCGAACTGGCCCCGGGTACCGCCGCGCGCATCTTCACCGGCGGCCTGATTCCGCCTGGCGCCGATGCGGTGGTGATGCAGGAGCAGTGCCAGGCCGATGGCGACGCGGTGATCGTCAATCATGCACCGGCATCGGGCGAGTGGATTCGCCGTGCCGGCGAGGATATCGAGGCCGGCAGCGAGATCCTGCCCGCCGGCACGCGCCTGTCGCCGCAGGCGCTGGGCCTGGCCGCGTCGGTGGGACAGGCAAAGCTCGACGTGGTCCGCCGCGTGCGCGTGGCCGTGTTCTTTACCGGCGACGAACTGGCAATGCCCGGCGAGCCGCTCAAGCCCGGCGCGATCTACAACTCGAACCGGTTCACGCTGCGCGGTCTGCTGGAGAACCTCGGCTGCGAAGTGACTGACTTCGGTATCGTCCCGGACACGCTGGCAGCCACGCGCGACACGTTGCGCCGCGCCGCCGAGGGCAACGACCTGATCATCACGTCGGGCGGCGTATCGGTAGGCGAGGAAGACCATATCCGTCCGGCCGTCACGGCGGAAGGTCGGCTGGACCTCTGGCAGATTGCGATCAAGCCGGGCAAGCCGCTGGCCTTCGGGCAGGTGGCCAACGGCACCGAGCTGCCCGCGTTTTTCCTGGGCCTGCCGGGCAATCCCGTGTCGAGCTTCGTCACATTCCTGCTGTTCGTGCGCCCGTTCATCCTGCGTCTGCAGGGCGTCGCGGATGTGACGCCGCGTCGTCTGCCGCTGCGTGCGGATTTCGATCTGCCGCGCGGCGACCGCCGCAACGAATTCCTGCGCGCGCGCATCAACGATGCTGGCGGCCTCGACTTGTTTCCGAACCAGAGCTCGGGCGTGCTGACGTCCACCGTGTGGGGCGATGGCCTGATCGACAATCCGCCGAACCAGACCATCCAGCGCGGCGACGTTGTGCAGTTCATTCCATTTGCCAGTTTGCTGGCCTGATCATGCAACTAGAACTCCGATACTTCGCCAGCGTGCGCGAACAGGTGGGGCAGGGCGCCGAACGCGCCGAGGTGCCCGCCGAGGTTCGCACGGTTGGCGACCTGCGCGCATGGCTGCGCGGACGCGGCGGCGCCTGGACCGAGGCTTTGGCCGATGGCCGCGCGCTGCGCATGGCCGTGGACCACGCCGTGGCACGTGCCGACACCCCGCTGGCCGACGGCTGCGAGGTGGCCTTTTTCCCTCCCGTGACCGGAGGCTGAGATGGCGGTGCGCGTTCAGCACGAGGATTTCGATCTCGGCGCGGAAGTGGCGGCGCTGCACGCCGGCAATCCGGGCGTTGGGGCGGTGGCCAGCTTCATCGGAACGGTGCGCGATGCCAGCGAAGGCACGCGCGTCAGTACGATGGAGCTCGAGCACTATCCCGGCATGACCGAGAAGGCGCTGGAGACGATCGAGGCGGCGGCGCGCGAACGCTGGCCGCTGCTTGGCGTGACCATCGTGCATCGCGTGGGCCTGCTGCAGCCGCTGGACCAGATCGTGCTGGTTGCCGTGTCCTCGGCCCACCGTGGGGCCGCGTTTGCGGCGTGCGAGTTCATCATGGACTACCTGAAGTCCGAGGCACCGTTCTGGAAGAAAGAAGACACGCCAGAAGGCGCGCGCTGGGTCGACGCGCGGGTCTCGGACGATGCCGCGCTGCGCCGCTGGGGTATCGAATCGTTCAACGCGGATCCCGCCAATAACAAGGAAGAATGATGGGCCCGATGGGTTTCGTGGCGGTCGGCGTCGGTGCCGCCGTCGGCGCCTGGCTGCGCTGGTTTTTCTCGGTCACGTGGAACGCTATCAATCCGGCACTGCCGTATGGCACGCTGGCATCGAACCTGGTCGGGGGCTACCTGATCGGCCTGGCCGTCGCGTTCTTCGAAACCCACCCGTCTTTGCCGCCTGAGTGGCGCCTGCTGGCCGTCACGGGTTTTCTTGGCGGCCTGACCACGTTCTCGACGTTCTCGAGCGAAGTCATCGCCAATCTGATGGCCGGTGACTATCGTTGGGCCATGCTCCACCTCGCGATGCATCTGGGTGGATCGCTCCTGCTGACCGCGTTCGGCATCTGGTCGTACCGCGCGCTGGCCTGAGGCGGTGTCCCCTAGGCTCTGTACAGGGGCTTCGGGGTAGACCTTAGGTAACACTACGTACCGCCAGGCCGTCCTCCTGCGGCGCAAGACCGTATAACATTGCCGGGCCGGATCGCCGGGTGCGCGCGGCTTCGCATGAAGCCGCACCTCCCAGCGCCTCACCATGGTCCGCGCCACTCCGCAATTCCCCCTGTTTCGCAGTTTGCAGTTGTCTCACCGAGTCCTGGACGGGACGGCGTTCGCGCCATTCCGCCGATAACAACAAGGAGACATACCCATGCAGCAGCGCCACCTCTCGCAGTCCGCCCATTCGCACGGCCATGGCACCCGGCGTGCGCACCGCCGAAACACGATCGCCATCGCCGTCGCCACGCTTGCCGTCGCTGCGTGCGGCGGGTTTGGCACAAATGGGAGCGGCGGGAACACCGGTCCCAACGTCAAGCCGGCGTTCATATCCGGCCCCGTCGGAGTCAAATCCTACGACGGCAACACGGATGACCTGCTGACGGCGGGGCTGGGCAAGGACGGACTGGCGGCCGCAGCGCCGGCGTTTGCCAATCCGAACGCGCCGACGGCCGTGGAATTGCGCCGTAACGCGATCTGGGCCAACTACCGCGCGATCGTGGATGTCCAGGCCGCAGGCGGCTATGGCTCGCTCTACGGCCCCAACGTCGACGCCAAGGGGAATGTGACGACCGGCCAGGGCAAGGTCCCGGGTACCGAGTACATCGCATTTACCGACGACGGCTCGGGCCGGCAAAACGTGACGGTCATGGCCCAGGTTCCGGATGGGTTCGATGTGAAACATCCCTGCATCATTTCCGCCACTTCGTCCGGCTCGCGTGGTGTCTATGGCGGAATTGCCGTGGGGGAGTGGGGGCTCAAGCACAACTGCGCGGTGGCCTATACGGACAAGGGCACCGGCGCGGCGCCGCATGACTTGGGTAGCGACACCGTGCCGCTGATCGACGGCACCCGGCAGACCCGGGCCGGTGCCGGCACGCAGGCCCAGTTCGCGGCACAGCCCGGTGCCTCGGAAACGCTGGCGGGCTTCAATTCCAGCACCCCGCACCGGCTTGCGTTCAAGCACGCGCACTCGCAGCAGAACCCGGAGGCGAACTGGGGCGCCAACACGTTGCAGGCGATCCAGTTCACGCTCTGGGCGGTCAACGACAAGTTCGGCAGGACCAATACCGATGGCATGCGGCAGGCGACGTTCACGCCGGCCAATGTGCTGGTGATCGCGTCGGCCATCTCGAATGGCGGCGGGGCGGCCATTGCAGCGGCGGAACAGGACACCGGCGGGTTGATCGACGGCGTGGCCGTCGGGGAGCCGAATGTGAACCTGCCACCGACGGCAGGCGTGGTCGTCAAGCGCGGTGGCGTACCGGTGGCGGCGTCGGGCAAGCATCTTTATGACTACACGACGATTGCCAACCTGTACCAGCTCTGCGCCAGCCAGGATGCCAGCCTGGGCAATGCGCCATTTGCCAAAACGGCCGGGCAGGCCGCGCTCAACCGATGCGCGTCACTGGCCGCCAAGAAAATGATTGCCGGAGGCAGCACATCCGCCCAGGCAACCTCCGCGCTGGATGCGTTGCACCGCGCCGGCTGGGAGCCGGAGTCGGATGACCTGTTCGCGTCGCTTTCGGCGCTGGAGGTCGGCAGTTCCATTTCGGTGACCTATGCCAATGCCTATGCACGCGCCAGCGTGACGGACCGGCTCTGCCACTACAGTTTTTCCTCGCCGGGCAGCCCGCCGCAGGCCAATCCCGTCACGGCCCCGGCGGCCGCGCTGGCGGGGCTGTTCTCGACTGGCAATGGCATTCCGCCCACTACGGCGGTGACGCTGATGAACGATGCCAACCCGTCCGGCGCGATGCGTGACTTCACGTCGATATCGCCCTCGACCAAGCTGGCCGACGGCAATGTCGACGGCGCGCTCTGCCTGCGTGGCCTGCTGGATACCCGCAACCCGGCGCTGATGACCGGTATCGGCCAGACCTATCGCACGGGCAACCTTGGCGGCCGACCGTCGGTCATCGTGCAGGGCCGCAGCGATGGCCTGCTGCCGGTGAACCACACGTCGCGGCCATATCTCGGGCTGAACAAGCACGTCGAGGGCGCCAGCAGCCGGCTCTCGTACATCGAGGTGACCAACGGCCAGCATTTCGACGGGTTCATCGACGTGATTCCCGGATATGCCAAGCGCTATATCCCGATGCACGTTTACGTGAACCGGGCGCTCGACGCGGTCTACGCCAACCTGCGCGACGGTACGCCGCTGCCGCCGTCGCAGGTGGTGCGCACCACGCCGCGCGGAGGTGCCGACACCGACACGGTCGGCCCCAGGATCCAGCCGTCGAACGTGCCGCCGATCGCTGCCACACCCGCGGCCGGCGACGCGATCACGGTCACCGGCTCGACCGTGGACGTGCCCAACTGAGACGTGGCCGCCAGGCCCGGCGATGCGGGTTACCCGTCATGCACTTGGCCGATACTTGGTCAATGTATGACGGGTGTATCGCCGATGTCTTGAAATGTCATTCCCAAGCCCTATCTTTCGGAAGTAACGTGTCCGGCTGGGCATATGTGGCGGCAGCCGATGCCGCCGCGGGCCTCGCATCAGGACACACTTTCCTAGAGAGAGAGGGCTCCTAATGCGAATTGACAAACTGACCACCCGGTTCCAGGAAGCGCTGGCAGAAGCGCAAAGTCTGGCGCTGGGTAATGACAATCAATACATCGAACCCCAGCATCTGCTGCGTGCATTGCTCGCGCAGGACGATGGTGCGGCCCGCACGCTGCTGTCGCGTGCTGGCGTGAACGTGGGCGGCCTGCAGAGCGCGCTCGATGCGGCGATCCATCGCCTGCCGCAGGTTCAGGGCACGAACGAGGTCCAGGTGGGCCGCGACCTGAACAACCTGCTGAATGCCACCGAAAAGGAAGCGATCAAGCGCAACGACCAGTTCATCGCCAGTGAACTGTTCCTGCTCGCCGTGTCTGACGACAAGGGCGAGACGGGGCGGATCGCCCGCGAGAACGGCTTGTCGCGCAAGTCGCTCGAGGCCGCGATCACGGCCGTGCGCGGCGGTGATACCGTCAATAGCGCCGACGCCGAGTCGCAGCGCGAGGCGCTCAAGAAATACACGGTCGACCTGACCGAGCGAGCGCGTGCCGGCAAGCTGGACCCCGTGATTGGCCGCGACGACGAAATCCGCCGCGCGATCCAGATCCTGCAGCGCCGCACCAAGAACAACCCCGTGCTGATCGGTGAGCCCGGCGTGGGCAAGACCGCCATTGTCGAAGGGCTGGCACAGCGCATCGTCAACGGCGAAGTGCCGGAGACGCTCAAAAACAAGCGCGTGCTCGTGCTCGACATGGCCGGGCTGCTGGCCGGCGCCAAGTATCGCGGCGAGTTCGAGGAACGCCTGAAGGCCGTGCTCAACGACGTGGCCAAGGACGAAGGCCAGACCATCGTCTTCATCGACGAGATTCACACGATGGTGGGCGCGGGCAAGGCCGAAGGCGCGATCGACGCGGGCAACATGCTCAAGCCGGCGCTGGCGCGCGGCGAACTGCACTGCATCGGCGCGACCACGCTGAACGAATACCGCAAGTACATCGAGAAGGATGCCGCGCTGGAGCGCCGCTTCCAGAAGGTGCTTGTGGATGAGCCCAGCGTCGAGGCAACGATCGCCATTCTGCGTGGCCTTCAGGAGAAGTACGAACTGCACCACAAGGTGGAGATCACCGACCCGGCCATCGTGGCTGCGGCCGAGCTGTCGCACCGCTACATCACCGACCGGTTCCTGCCGGACAAGGCCATCGACCTGATCGACGAGGCTGCCGCGCGGATCAAGATGGAAATCGACTCGAAGCCCGAGGCGATGGACAAGCTTGAGCGTCGCACGATCCAGCTCAAGATCGAGCGTGAGGCGGTCAAGAAGGAAACCGACGAGGCATCGCGCAAGCGTCTGGAACTGATCGAGCAGGAAATCATCCGGCTCGAGAAGGAATACGCTGACCTGGATGAGATCTGGCGCGCCGAGAAGGGCGCCGCCCAGGGTGCGGCCGCGCTGAAGGAGGAGATCGAGAAGATCAAGCTCGATATCACCCGACTGCAGCGCGAAGGCAAGCTCGACAAGGTGGCTGAACTCCAGTATGGCAAGCTGCCGGAACTCGAGGGCAAGCTGCAGGCGGCAACCAAGGCCGAGGCCAGCGAGCAGAAGCAGCAGAACAAGCTGCTGCGCACGCAGGTCGGCGCCGAGGAAATCGCCGAGGTCGTCAGCCGCGCCACGGGTATTCCGGTGGCCAAGATGATGCAGGGCGAGCGCGAGAAGCTGCTCAAGATGGAAGATCGTCTGCACCAGCGTGTGGTGGGTCAGGACGAGGCCGTGCGGCTGGTGTCTGATGCGATCCGCCGTTCGCGTGCCGGTCTGTCGGATGAGAACAAGCCGTATGGCTCGTTCCTGTTCCTCGGGCCGACGGGCGTGGGCAAGACCGAGTTGTGCAAGGCGCTGTCCGAGTTCCTGTTCGATTCGGAGGAACACCTGATCCGCATCGACATGAGCGAGTTCATGGAGAAGCACAGCGTGAGCCGGCTGATCGGCGCGCCTCCGGGCTACGTGGGCTATGACGAAGGTGGTTACCTGACCGAGGCGGTGCGTCGCAAGCCGTACGCGGTGATCCTGCTCGACGAAGTCGAGAAGGCGCACCCGGACGTGTTCAACGTGCTGCTGCAGGTGCTGGACGATGGTCGTCTGACCGACGGTCAGGGCCGTACCGTCGACTTCAAGAACACGGTGATCGTGATGACGTCGAACCTGGGCTCACACATCATCCAGTCGATGGCTGGCGAACCGCAGGAGGCGGTGAAGGGCGCGGTATGGCAGGAGGTGCGCACGCATTTCCGGCCCGAGTTCCTGAACCGGATCGACGAAGTCGTGGTGTTCCATGCGCTCGACCAGAAGAATATCGAGTCGATCGCCAAGATTCAGCTCAAGCGCCTGCAGGTCCGTCTGGCCCGCATGGACATGACGCTGGACGTGAGCGAGCGCGCGCTGGAGAAGATCGCCAGCGCGGGCTACGACCCGGTGTTCGGAGCCCGGCCGCTCAAGCGCGCGATCCAGCAGCAGATCGAGAATCCGGTGGCCAAGGCCATCCTGGAAGGCCGGTTTGCCGCGAAGGATGTCGTGCCGGTGGACTATGTGGATGGCGAGTTCACGTTTGGGCGAATGGTGCATTGAGACGCGCCGGCTGCATCGGCCGATCTCCAGCCCGGGCAGTCTGGCCGGGTTGAGCAAGGGACCTCTGCGGAGGTCCCTTTTTTTCGCCACAATGGTGGCTCCTTGCAGCTTTTCTCCCACTTCAGGAGCAATTCCATGGCTCACGGCGAGCACAAGTACCAGACGACGGTCGAATGGACAGGCAACCACGGCACCGGAACGTCGGGATACCGCGCCTACGGACGCGAACACGTGATCCGGTCCGGCAACAAGCCCGAGATCCCGGGTTCCTCCGATCCCGCGTTCCTGGGCGACCCCAGCCGCTGGAATCCGGAGGAACTGCTGCTGGCATCGGTGTCGGCCTGCCACAAGCTCTGGTACCTGCACCTGTGCGCCGACGCCGGCATCGCTGTGCTGGCCTATGTCGATCAGGCCGAAGGCACGATGACGGACAGAGCCTCGCCGGCCAAATTCACCGAGATCGTGCTGCGCCCGCAGGTCACCATCCGCGCCGGTGATGACGCGGCCAAGGCCGAACACCTGCATCACGTGGCACACGAGAAGTGCTACATCGCCAATTCCGTCAATTTTCCGATCCTGTGCGAACCCGTCATCGTTTCGGGCTGATTCTCGCAGGCGCGCTGCTCGTCGGGGGCTGTTCTAGCGTTGCGCCGCCATCGGCGCCACCTACGCCACCTACGTCGACACACGCCGAAGGCGTCTGCCAGGTGCTTGCCGATGATGGCGGCACCGTGGTGGTCGGCTCGAACTTGCCGGGCGATCCTGCCGCGCCGGAGCCCGCCAGCGGCTACCGCAAGGGAATGCGGCCGATCCATGCCCGGTCGTATATGGTGTCGACCTCGAACGCGTACGCCAGTGCGGCGGGTTGCGCGGTGCTCAGTCGGGGCGGCACCGCCGCGGACGCCGCCGTCGCGGTGCAGGCGGTGCTGGGGCTCACGGTGCCGGAGGCCACTGGACTGGGTTCGGGCGGCTTCCTGCTCTATTACGACGCCACCACGCGGACCGTGCAGGCCTACGATGGCCGGGAGACTGCGCCGGCGTCGGCTGGTGCGAACTATCTGGTTCACATCGACGATGCCAGGGACCGGCGTTCGCCAAAGCCCGATCTTCGATCCAGCGGCCGCTCCATTGGCACACCCGGCGTGCCCCGATTGATCGAGCGCGTACAGCGGGAGCATGGCAAGCTGCCCTGGCCGGGGCTGTTCGACGACGCCGTGACACTGGCGACGAACGGCTTCCTGATCGGCGGCAGATTGGCGCAGGCGATTGCCACGAACGCCAATGGTCTCAAGCGCGATGCCGAGGCGCGCGCGTACTTTCTCGATCCCGACGGCAAGCCGAAGGCAATCGGTACGGTTCTCAGGAATCCCGCCTACGCGCGGACGCTGCAGGCCCTGGCCAGCCAGGGTGCCGATGCGTTCTATACGGGGCCGATCGCGGAAGGCATCGTGGCGTCGATCGCGGCCACGACGGGCGCCGATGGCCGGCCCATCACGCCAGGCAAGACGACGTTGGCCGATCTGGCGGCTTACACGGTGAAGCGGCACGAACCGGTCTGCATGGCCTACCGCGCGTTCTGGATCTGCGGTGCGCCGCCACCCGCCGGCGGTATCACGGTGGCATCCGTGATGGGGATTCTGGAGAACTTCGACCTGGCCGAACTTGGACCGACCGCCGTCGACGGGGAGGGCGGCAAGCCATCCGTACACGGTGTGCACCTCGTCAGCGAGGCCGAGCGGCTGGCCTATGCAGATCGTGACAAGTACGTGGCCGATCCCGATTTCGTGCCGCTGCCGGGTGGTAGCGCGGATGCGCTGCTGGGCAAACGATACCTGCGCGGACGAGCGGCGCTGATCGATCGGCATCGCTCCATGGGCACCGCCGTGGCCGGCAGCCTGGGCGGCGCGCTGCTGGGCGTTGTGCCGCAGGCGGAACATGGAACGAACCACTTTTCGATCGTCGATGCGCAGGGGAATGCGGTCAGCGCCACCACATCGGTGGAAGCCAGCATGGGGTCGTTTCATATGACCCACGGATTCCTGCTCAACAACCAGTTGACCGATTTCAGCGCGACGCCGGTGGACGCCAGAGGCCAGCCCGTCGCCAATCGCGTGGAGCCGGGCAAGCGTCCGCGCAGTTCGATGGCGCCGACGCTGGTATTCCGCAAGGGTGCGGATGGCTCGATCGGAGATTTCCTGATGGCGACGGGTTCGCCGGGCGGCGGGGCGATACCGCAGTACGTGATAAAGACGCTGGTCGGGGTGCTCGACTGGGGGCTCAACGCGCAGCAGTCGGCCGGTCTGGTCGACTTCGGCGCCAGCAACAGCCCAGTCACGACGCTCGGTGGCGAGCATCCGCAAATCAACACGACGAACGACGGCGCCAGCGACCCGCTGGTCCAGGGACTCAAGGCACTTGGCCACCGCATCTCGCTACGGGCCCAGCCAAGTGGCGTGAACACGATACTGCGTACCCGGACGGGGGATGACGACCTGCTGGAAGGCGGTACCGATCCACGGCGCGAGGGTGTGGTGCTGGGCGACACTATCCGGCCTTGAAGCGGGCGGGAAGGAGGGGGGATTGTACTAATCTGTGACACCAGCTTCGCCATTGTCTGGCGCTTGACTTGTGTCAAGCCGAGGGGGCGATTCGGTGGCTACTATTCAAACCGTCATGGAGATGCGGGGGCGCTCTTCATGACTTGTCTACCCGTTTCCGGAATGGAAACTTAACCCGCTGCACCTCCCGGTGCCGCGGGTTTTTTCTTTTTGCGGGCCGGCGTTGGTGACCCCGTTTTTTGGTCTTGGTCTTTGCCCTGTCCGTGGCCCCGCTTTCACGGGGCTGAATCAGGCGACGCGCAGGCTATCCACCACCTTGTGCAGGAAGGTCTCGCACGCGGCAAGCTGATCCAGCGAGACGAACTCGTCGGGCTTGTGCGCCTGCTGGATATCGCCGGGGCCGCACACCACGGCCGGAATGCCTGCGCGCTGGAACAGGCCAGCCTCGGTGCCGTAGGCCACCTTGTTGGTATCGCGGTCGGCGGTCAGCGCGCGTACGAGCTGGGTGATGGCATCGGTCTCGGCGGCATCGAGCGAAGGCGCGGCGGCGATCTTGCTGATGGCCATGCCGGCATCCGGATGCTCATTGCGCATCTTCGGCAACAGCACATCGTTCGCGTAGGCCTGGATGCGCGCCAGGATCGCTTCCGGATCCACGCCAGGAAGATTCCGGAACTCGAAGACGAATTCGCACTCGGCGGGAATGGTATTTAGCGCGATGCCACCCTGGATCGTGCCGGTCGAAGCGGTCGTAAACGGCACGTCGAAGGCCCGGTCGTAAGGGCCATTGGCCTTGAACTCGTCGGCAATATCGCGAATGAAACAGATCAGGCGCGCGGCGTACTCGATCGCATTGACGCCCTTAGGGGTCAGCGACGAGTGCGCCGCCTGGCCCTTAACGCAGCACCGGTAGGCATTGATGCCCTTGTGCGCCACGATCACGCGCATGCTGGTCGGCTCGCCGACGATGCAGCCCGCCGGGCGCACGCCACGGTCACGCAGTTCGGCCAGCAGGTACGGCGCGCCCATGCAGCCGATCTCTTCGTCGAACGACAGTGCGTAGTGCACTGGCTCGCGCAGCCTGGCATCAAGGATGGTCGGCAGCAGCGCCAGGCTCGTGCCGATGAACCCCTTCATGTCACAGGTGCCGCGACCGTAGAGCTTGCCGTCGCGCACCACCGGCTTGAACGGGTCGGTGCTCCAGTTCTGCCCGTCGACGGGCACCACGTCCGTGTGCCCGGACAGCACGATGCCACCATTGGTGGCGCCATCGGCTGCGGGAATCGTCACGAACAGGTTGGCCTTGTCGCCCTGCGGGTTGTAGCTCAGATGGGGGCGCAGGCCCTTGGCCAGGAAGTGGTCGCGCACGGACTCGATCAGGCCCAGATTCGAATGGCGGGAAGTGGTATCCATCGATACCAGGCGCTCGGTCCATTCGAGCGCGCTGCCACGCGCGGGGGCATTGGTGGCGGCGGATCGGTTGTCGGGTTGGGCTGGCATGGGGCGTTGAAACGTCTGATTCATTGGGGGTTTGATCGTACACCTGGCCCGGCATCAGGCCAACTGGCGCAGCGTGTGCTTGATGGTTTGCGCGCGGGTAGCCACGTCGGGCATCTTTGCCTCGATACGCAGCTTGTCCTGGCCGGCCAGCTTGATATGCCGATTCTTCTGCACGAGGTCGATGATGCGGATGGCGTCGATCGGCGGATTCGGCACGAACTGCATGCTGACCGTGGCTTCGCCCGCGTCGATCTTGCGTACGCCCAGCGGCGCCGCGGCGATACGTAGCCGGTGCGTCTCGATCAATGCCTGCGCCTGCGAGGGCAGCCGGCCGAAGCGGTCGATCAGCTCCTCCTGGATGTCGTCGACGCGCTCGCCGGCCTCGCAGTTGGCCAGGCGCTTGTAGATCGACAGGCGTTCGTGGACATCCGCGCAGTAATCATTTGGCAGCAGGGCAGGCGTGCCGAGGTTGATCTCTGTAGTGGCGGCCAGCGGTGCCATCAGGTCCGGCTCCTTGCCGGCCTTCAGCGATTTCACGGCGGCATTGAGCATGTCCGTATAGAGCTGGAATCCAATTTCGTGGATTTCGCCTGACTGCTTGTCGCCCAGCACCTCGCCGGCGCCACGGATTTCCAGATCGTGCATGGCCAGATAGAAGCCGGAACCCAGTTCCTCCATCTGCTGGATGGCCTCGAGCCGGCGTTGCGCCTGGCGCGTCAGCCCCTCGACATCATGCACGAGCAGATATGCGTAGGCCTGGTGGTGCGAACGGCCCACACGGCCGCGCAACTGATGAAGCTGGGCCAGACCGAACTTGTCGGCGCGATGGATCAGGATGGTGTTGGCCGTCGGCACGTCGATACCGGTTTCGATAATCGTCGTGCAGAGCAGGATGTTGTCGCGACGCGAGACGAAGTCTCGCATCACGCGTTCGAGTTCGCGCTCGTGCATCTGGCCATGGGCCACGGCGATACGGGCCTCCGGCACCAGTTCGGCCAGCTTGGCGCGCTTGTTCTCGATCGTCTCCACTTCGTTGTGCAGGAAGTAGACCTGACCACCGCGCTTCAGCTCGCGCAGGATGGCTTCGCGGATCACGCCGTCTTCCTCGCGCCGGACGAAGGTCTTGATGGCCAGTCGCTTCTGCGGCGCGGTGGCGATCACAGAAAAATCGCGCAGGCCCTCCAGTGCCATGCCCAGCGTGCGCGGGATCGGCGTGGCGGTCAGCGTCAGCACGTCGACCTCGGCGCGCAGTGTCTTCAGCGCTTCCTTCTGGCGCACACCAAAGCGGTGTTCCTCGTCGATGATCACGAGCCCCAGGCGCTGGAACTTCACCTCATCGGACAGCAGCTTGTGCGTGCCAATCACGATATCGACGGTGCCTTCGTTGATCTGCTTGATCGCGGCGTCGATTTCCTTCTTCGTCTTGAAACGTGACAACTCGACGATACGCACTGGCCATTCGGCAAAACGGTCGGACAGCGTCTGGAAATGCTGCTCGGCCAGCAGCGTGGTCGGCGCGAGCATGGCGACCTGCTTGCCGCCCAGCACCGCCACGAACGCCGCGCGCAGCGCGACCTCGGTCTTGCCGAAGCCGACGTCGCCGCAGACCAGCCGGTCCATCGGCTTGCCCGACGTCATGTCGGCGATCACGGCGGCGATGGCCGCGGCCTGGTCAGGCGTTTCCTCGAAGCCGAAGCTCTCGGCAAATGCCTCGTAGTCCTTGGGCTGCAACGGGAAGGCAAAGCCCTCACGCAGGGCGCGGCGCGCGTACAGGTTCAGCAGTTCGGCGGCCGTATCGCGGATCTGCTGCGCGGCTCGGCGTTTGGCCTTGTCCCACTGGCCCGTGCCCAGCGAATGCAGCGGGGCCGTCTCCGGATCGGCGCCCGAATAGCGCGAAATCACATGCAACTGATGCACGGGCACATAGAGCTTGCTGCCTTTGTCGTAGTCCAGGTGCAGGAATTCCTCGTCGCCCTGGCCCATGTCCAACGTGACCAGACCCTGGTAGCGGCCAATGCCATGCTCGCTATGCACGACGGGGTCGCCGATCTTGAGTTCGGCCAAGTCGCGCACCATCGCATCGACAGTACTCGCCTGTTCCTGCTTGCGCCGGCCCGAGCGGCGTGCCGTGCCGGCGTAGAGTTCGGCCTCGGTCACGAATGCCATCTGCGCCGACGGCAGCGCGAAGCCGGTCTGCAGCGGTGCCACCGCGATCGAGAAATGCGAATCGCCCGCCAGGAAGGCGGCGAAGTCGTCGACGATCATCGGACGCAGGCCGCTTTCCGCGAACAACTGCAACAGCGTCTCGCGTCGGCCAGCCGAGTCGGCGCACATCAGCACGCGCGTGGCCTTGTTGAGCAGCAGCGATTCCAGGTTGACCAGCGGATCTTCAGCGCGTCGATTGACCGATACATCGGGCAGGTGTCCGGCGAAGGCGGGCGCGTCGGCAGGCGCGGCATCCCGCTGCAGTACCAGTCGCGCCAGCGGCTTTGCGCCGACGAAGAACTGTTCTTCTGACAGGAACAGGTCCGCTGGCGGCAGTAGCGGCCGCTCGCGGTCATGACGCATGAAGTTGTAGCGCTGGGTGGTGTCGGCCCAGAAGCGGCGAATGGCCTCGTCCACATTGCCCGAGAAGGCAAGCTGGGTGCCTTCGGGCAGATAGTCGAACAGCGTCGCGCTTTGCTCGAAGAACAGCGGAAGGTAGTACTCGATACCGGCCGACGGCACGCCATTGCCGATGTCCTTGTAAATCGGCGATTTGGTCGGGTCGCCCTCGAATAGTTCGCGCCAACGGCCCCGGAAGGCGGTGCGCGCGGTTTCATCGAGCGGGAACTCGCGGCCGGGCAGCAGGCGGACTTCCTTGACCGGATACAGGCTGCGCTGCGAGTCGGGATCGAATGCCCGGATGGTTTCGATCTCGTCGCCGAACAGGTCGATCCGGTACGGCAGGGCCGACCCCATCGGATACAGGTCGATCAGGCCGCCGCGCACGCTGTATTCGCCGGGGCGCATCACGGCGCTCACGTGCTCATAGCCGGCCAGCGTGAATTGCGCCTTCAAGGCCGCTTCGTCGAGCTTGGCCCCCTGCTTGAAGAAGAACGTGTAGGCCGCCAGAAACGCGGGTGGCGCCAGCCGATAGAGGGCGGTCGACGCGGGCACGAGCATCACGTCGCACTGACCACCCTGGATGTCGTGCAGGGTCGCCAGACGCTCGGAGACCAGGTCCTGGTGCGGCGAGAAGCTGTCGTACGGCAGCGTTTCCCAGTCCGGCAGCAGACGCACGCGCAGTTCCGGGGCGAACCAGGGGATCTCTTCGGCCAGACGCTGCGCATCGACGGCATGGGCACAGACGACGGCCACCATCGGCGCGCTGCGGCGATGCTGCCGCGCATAGGCAGCGACCGCGAGCGCGTCGGCGGAACCGGTCAGGCCGTTGACGGCATGACGCAGACCCGGTTTGATCAAGGGGAAGCTGGCGAACGGAAAAGCGGCGTGGTTGTCAGGCATTGGCAGCAGAGGCGCTTGAAACGACAACACCCCGCCGGCGTTTGCGAGGGCCCCTTGTTGCCGTGTGACGGGCGGGGCCCGGAACTGTTCACGGGCGAGGATCATGGTTCATGCCCACTGCATCGGCAGTGCCAGATGGCGGCGGGCGAGGGCCGTATTATAGAATGCACCCCGGCCGGTTTGCCGGCCGGTTTCCGATATTCCATCTCCCGCAAATCCGTGTCAGATCGCCGCTTCGCCCTGATTCCCTGTGCCGGTACCGGCAGTCGTGCCGGAGGCCCCATCCAGAAGCAGTACCAGACCGTGGCCGGACGGCCGATGCTTTGGTATGCGCTGGCCGCCTTTTCCGCTTGCGATGCCATCAGTGCCACCGCGCTGGTGCTGGCCCCCGACGACATGCCGCTCGAGTCCCGTTTCGGCGCTGCCGCCTTTGCCGGGCTCCGCTTCGATACAGCGTTCGTCGGCGGTGATTCCCGCCATGCCTCGGTACTCGCCGGTCTCCATCATCTTGGGACCATGGGCGCAGTGGATACCGACTGGGTGCTCGTGCACGATGCGGCCCGGCCCGGCCTGACGCCCGCGATGATCGACACACTTGTGCGCGCTGTCGAGTCCGACGATGCCGCCAGCGAGCCGATCGGCGGCATTCTTGCCGTGCCGGTGCCGGACACGCTCAAGCGTGCCGACGCCGCTGCCCGCATCGGCGCCACCGTGCCGCGCGAAGGACTGTGGCAAGCCCAGACACCGCAGATGTTCCGAATCGGCGTGCTGCGCCATGCGCTGGAGGATGCGCTGGCCGCGGGCGCGGTGGTGACCGACGAGGCGAGTGCGATCGAGCGGCTTGGACTGCATCCGCGCCTGGTGAATGGTTCGCTGCGCAACTTCAAGGTGACATACCCCGAGGATTTCGCGCTGGCGGACGTACTGTTGCGCACTGGCACACCGACTTCCAACACGTGACAAACGTGATCCATCCAGACAAAGGAGCCGCATTGAACCCGTTCGATATCCGCATTGGCCAAGGCTATGACGTTCACGCCCTGGTGCCGGGCCGCAAGCTGATCCTCGGTGGCGTGGACATTCCACACGATCGTGGACTGCTCGGTCATTCCGATGCCGACGCGCTGCTGCATGCCGTGACAGATGCGTTGTTCGGTGCCGCGGCGCTGGGCGATATTGGTCGCCACTTTCCCGATACCGATCCGAATTTCGCTGGCGCCGACAGCCGGGTATTGCTGCGTGAGGCGGTCCGTCGTGTGCGCGAAGCCGGTTACGAGATCGGCAACGTCGACGCCACGGTCATCGCGCAGAAGCCCAAGCTGGCGCCGCATATCAGCGGCATGGTGGCCAATCTCGCGGAAGATCTCGGCCTGCCCGTCACGCGCTGCAACGTGAAGGCGAAGACCAACGAGAAACTGGGCTTCGAAGGAAAGGAGGAGGGGATCGTGGCGCAGGCGGCGGTACTGATCTACCGCCGCAACGGCGACGCCCAAGACTGAGCTTGTCGCCTGAAGTCTGAAATCGCGCCGTTGGCCGTCAGGCCTTCGGCGCTGTAGCTTCCGCCGTTTCGGCGGTGATCGGATAGACGTAGTCGATCAGCCGCGCCATCGCGCCGTGACGCGCGCCAGCTTCCGTGCGTTTCTCGAATCCCATCTGCTGGCACAGACGGTTGGCGGAATCCATTTCCGGCATGGTGCGGCAGACCAGCGTCTTCGACCCGATGTCGCGCGCACGCTGGATGCAGATCTGCATCAGCCGGTGCCCCAGTCCAAGTCCCCGTGCCTGCGGGCTGACCGATAGCAGGCGCGCTTCGGGCTGCGTGAGCGTGACCATGCTGCCGTCGAGGGCCGGCACAGTTGCGTCGGGGTGGCAGAACAGCACCGCGCCGCTGATGCCATGGTCGGTCTCCGCGACCCACCACTCCATGTCCGGGTTGTCCTTGGCGGCCAGCACGGATTGCATGCCGCGCTGGAACGATGCGCGACAGTCCTCCATGATTTCGAGCTCATATTGCCCGTAGGCATGTTGCGTGACGGCGGCGATATCGCCCCAGTCGTAGGTCGCGGCCAGGCGAAACCGGAAGCGGGGCGAATTTTGCGAAGGCAGGGTGCTCATGGCGGTAACGATGACGTGGCCTTGGGTGGATTGTAGGCCGTCCGGTGCACAAATGCATCGGTACAACGATGTCTGATGTGTGACTTTTCCACGATGCGTGTGTATTCACGTTCGCCGCGCAGCAAAGGAAAAGCCGGCGGCACCCGTGAGGGCGCGCGCCGGCTTGCATCCGTCACGCAGGTGATTTACCCGCGTACCTCCCGGATTACTCGGCAGCGATCACATTCGCAGCAGCGCCGATCACCGCGGCGATGCGGCCTACGTCGCGCAGTTGCTGAGCAGTCATGCCTTGCTCGGTCTTCAGCAGTTGGTAGTGCGACTTGATGCAGAAATGGCACTTGCCGATGACCGATGCGGCCAGCGCGTACATCTCGAAGCGCCGCTTGTCCACGCCACCATGGGTGGCATAGGCGTTCATGCGCAGGCCTGCGGGCTGGCTGGCCAGATCGGGGTCCTCGGCCATCTCGACATAGGGATACCAGAGGTTGTTCATCCCCATCAGCGCGGCGGCCGTCAGCGCGCCGTTGACTTCTTCCGGCGACAGCACGTTCGCATTGCGGATGGCATCGACCAGGACCTTGCTCTTGGCGGCAAAAGCGGCCGCAAGCGCCACGCCAACCGCGTCGTTGCCTTCCAGCGACGAGCGTGCAATCGTGCCGTCCACGTTCAGACGGATGTCCTTTGCATAGTCAGGGATCAAATTCTTGATCGTGCTGAGGAATTCCATTTATTTCTCCTATCGTCGAGGGCTCAAAAAACCCGCACGGAGCGGGTTTCGACGTGAAAGGGCGCTGGCCCTTTCACGCTTGATGCGCCAGTTTGCTCGAGGCGACTGGCAGGCAGGCCGATTACAGCGTGGCGCCACCAACTGCACGGTTGCACGGGCAGAGTTCGTCCGTTTGCAGACCGTCCAGGATACGCAGGACTTCTTCCGGGTTACGGCCGACGTTCAGGTTGTTCACCGAAACGTGCTGGATCGTGTTGTCCGGGTCGACGATGAACGTGGCGCGCAGCGCAACACCGGCGGCCTGGTCGCGCACGCCCAGTTGATCCACCAGCGAACCGGTCACGTCGGCGAATTGCCACTGGTTCAGCTTGTTCAGGTCCTTGTGTTCGCGACGCCATGCCAGCTTCACGAACTCGTTGTCGGTCGAGCCACCCAGCACGATCGCGTCACGATCGGCGAAGTCGCCGTTCAGCTTCGCGAAGGCCACGATTTCGGTCGGGCACACGAACGTGAAGTCCTTCGGGTAGAAGTAGATGACCTTCCACTTGCCTTCGAACGACTTTTCGGTGATGTCTTCAAACGCCGACTGGCCGTTCTCTTCGTGGTTGTTGAAACCGGGCTTGACGCCAACGACGTGGAAGGCTTCGAGCTTGTCACCAACGGTCTTCATACACTTCTCCTGATACGGTTGAACAGAATGAGGCGCGCATTCGCATGGCGAGTTCCCTGATGCAATGGAAATGTCACTTGTGCGAGTGCAACAAAGGGGGATTATGCGTCGTCGGAGGCGCTGCGGCCAATTGATATTCTCAAACAGCCCGATAGGCAGCGCCTAGGGGGAGAGACGAAGCACGGGGGAGTATGCCATGCGCGGACGCGCCTGACGGGGACACCGTAGAAATTCAGAGGGATCTGAAACGGGTCACGCCGCCTTCACGCTTGCCTGCTATGCGATTTGGCAGGAATGTGAAGGCGGCGTGTGGCGTCAGGTGACGCGCGATACGTGCCACGTGATGTTATGCGGCGCTCAGCGCGGACTGCTCGCGACGTGTGCGGAAGATGATGATCGTGGCAACCAGACCGCATGCGGCGGCGAACATCAGCCACAGACCCGGCGCGGCCTTGTTGCCCGTGGCGTGGATCAGGTAGGTCGAGATCGCTGGCGTAAAGCCGCCGAACAGTGCCGTGGCCAGGCTGTATGCCAGCGAGAAGCCGGCGGTGCGCACGGCGGGCGGCATGACTTCGGTCAGCGTGACGACCATTGCGCCGTTATAGCTGCCGTACAGGAAGGAGAGCCACAGCTCCACCATCAGCAGGCGTTCGAACGACGGGGCGGCCACCAGCCACGAAACGGCGGGGTAGGCGGTCACCAGCGTGGCGATCGTGAAGAACACCAGCAGCGGCTTGCGGCCAATGCGGTCGGACACCGCGCCCATCAGCGGCAGCCAGATAAAGTTCGACAGGCCGACGCACATCGTGACGATCAGGTTGTCCACGTCGTCGAGCTTCAGCACGGTCTTGCCGAAGGTCGGCGTGTAGGCGGTGATCATGTAGAACGACACCGTGGTCATCACCACCATCATGCAGCCGGCGATGATGATGCCCCAGTTGTCGAGCATCGAACGATAGATCTCGTTCACGCTCGGACGATGCTTGCGCGTGCGGAACTCCTCGGTCTCCTCGAGCGAGCGGCGGATGATGAACAGGAACGGCACGATCAGGCAGCCGATCAGGAACGGCACACGCCAGCCCCAGCTATCCATCTGCGCCGGCGCCAGTGTGGCGTGCAGGATCACGCCGAGCAGGCCCGCGAAGATCACGGCTACCTGCTGGCTGGCCGATTGCCATGCCACGTAGAAGCCTTTCTTGCCGGGCTTGGCGATCTCGGACAGATATACCGATACACCGCCCAGTTCCACGCCTGCGGAGAAGCCTTGCAGCAGTCGTCCGAACAGGACCAGCAGCGGCGCGGCCACGCCGATCGCCGCGTATCCTGGCACTACCGCAATGAGCAGCGTGCCGGCCGCCATCAGGATCAGTGTGAGGATCAGGCCCTTGCGACGGCCATGGTGATCGATATAGGCGCCCAGGATGATGGCGCCCAATGGTCGCATCAGGAAGCCCGCGCCGAACGTGGCCAGCGAGAGCATCAGCGATGCGAATTCATTATCCGAAGGAAAGAACGTACGGGCGATGGCTGCAGCGTAAAAGCCATAGACCATGAAGTCGTACATTTCCAGGAAGTTGCCGCTGACAACGCGGAACACGGTGCGGAATCCGTGTTGTGACTGGGTAGTGCTGGACATGACTGTCTCTCGATCACCGCCGGTTGACCGGCGGTATGTTTTCGGTGTGGGCAGCCAGGGCGTTTGGGGTTGCGGCAGGTGGTGCCATGGCTAGGGATGCAACGGTATGCATCGGACCTGTCGATGGGCGGAAGTGTGCGCTGAATCGCTGTCAATCGCCTGTCAACGAGCTTACAAAACCCTATCGTTTGCTGTCGAAAACCTGTCAATGCGCCGCATCGAATACATTCGCGGCGATTTTCGCGAGATGGCGCTCAGGCGCGCCGGAAGATTGCGCTGACCACCAGCCCGGACTTGGGCGCCGGACGGTTGGCAAGGACCAGCCTGCCGCCGTTGCGCTGCAGGATGCGGTTGACGATGGACATGCCCAGGCCGGCCCCCTTGGCCTCGCTGCGGGCGGCGTCGAGCCGGTAGAACGGGCGCGTCAGCAGCGACAGTTCTTCGTCTGGCACGCCCATGCCGTTGTCCGCCACGACCAGCAACGCATCCTTGTCCTCGACGCGCGTGGAGATCTCCACTTCGGCCATGCCGGTCTCTTCGTCCTTGGCGTAGCGCCGCGCGTTCTCCACGAGGTTGTCGAGAATGCGCTGGATTTCCATGCGGTTGGCCATGGCCATCACCGGGCCGTTCGATCGCACGTGGATGCGCACGTCGTCATGCGCGGCATAGACGCCGACGGACTCTTGCACGAGCGTCGACAGATCGACCGGTTCCACGACTTCCTGCCCTGGCCGGGCATAGTTCAGGAACTGGCCGATGATCGCGTCCATTTGTTCGATGTCGGCGATCATCGCGTCGCGGGTGACGTTGTCCACGGGGGACATTTCGGTTTCCAGCCGCAGGCGGGTGAGCGGCGTGCGCAGATCGTGCGAGATACCTGCCAGCATCACTACACGGTCGTCATCGAGCTGACGCAGGTCGTGCACCATCTGGTTGAAGCTGCGGTTGGCCTGCGCCACTTCGCTTGCGCCCTGTTCGCGCAGCGGCGGCGGATCGCCACCGGACCCGATCTGGCGCGCGGCGTTGGCCAGTCGTTTGAGCGGATAGTTGACGCGCGCGGTGATGAATGCCGCGCCGATGATCGACAGCATCAGCGCCGCGATACTCCACCAGAGCCACTGGATGCCTGGCACGCGCTCGAATCGTTCTGGGCTGATGGCGACCCAGTAGTCGTCGCCTTCGATTTCGAAGCTGACCCACACGCCGGGAATGTCGTTGACCGTGGTCGCGATGACCGTGTCTTCGCCCAGGCGGCCGCGAATCTCCTGTTGCACGAGTTGTGTCAGGAACGGGTTGGCCGTGGGCGCGGCGAAGTCATCGTCCTTCTCGCGCGGATAGACCTTGATGCCCTCGTTCTGGACGAGGTCGAGCAGAAGGAACCGGCGACGAGCCGGGTCCGAGTAGAGCAGGGCCGCGCGGGTGAGCTTGACCACGCTGACTACCTGCATGGCGATCTGCTGGGCACGCGGCGCGCGTTCGAAGAGCCGGTAGCTCTGGAACCAGATACCCAGCGAGATCGCCAGCAACAGGGCGATCAGCATGAAGGTTCGCCAGAAGAGCGAACCAAAGAACCGCGTTGCGGTACGGCCGAGAGCGGTCGCCACGATGAAGCTGTGAGGTGCGACCGGAATTACTTCACGCCATCGGGGATAAAGACATAACCCAGGCCCCAGACCGTCTGGATGAAGCGCGGGTTACCCGGATCCGGCTCGATCAGCTTGCGCAGGCGAGAAATCTGCACGTCCAGGCTGCGGTCGAAGACTTCGTACTCGCGGCCGCGTGCCATTTCCATGAGCTTTTCGCGCGAGAGCGGCTGGCGTGGGTGGCGCGCGAAAACCTTGAGCACCGAGAACTCGCCCGTGGTGAGCGTGATTTCCTCGTCGTTCTTGGTCAGCGTACGCGTGGCCAGGTTGAGTACGAAATCGCCGAAGGCGAACGTTTCCGGGGTTTCCGACGGGGCGCCAGGCACTTCGGCGGGACCCTTGCGGCGCAGCACGGCGTGAATCCGCGCGATCAGTTCACGCGGGTTGAAGGGCTTGGGCAGATAGTCGTCCGCGCCCATTTCCAGGCCGACGATACGGTCCACGTCCTCACCCTTGGCGGTGAGCATGATGATCGGGGTCTGGTCGTTGGCGCCTCGCAGGCGGCGGCAGATGGAAAGGCCGTCCTCGCCCGGCATCATCAGGTCCAGCACCAGCAGGTCGAAACGCTCGCGCAGCCAGAGCTTATTCATGGCCGTGGCGTTTTCCGCCACGAGGACCGTGAAGCCCTGCTCGCCGAGATAGCGGCGTAGAAGATCGCGCAGGCGCGGGTCGTCGTCCACGACGAGAATCTTGTGGCTGGTATTTTCCATGGCGGTATCTTAGCGACTATCGCTTTCGCTCAAAATGGCTTAACAAAACGTTACATACTTTACCCTGTGGTATGGCGGCGTGCACCTTTTGTGCATTTACACTCCGCAAACCGTATTCCTGATGCCGATTTTTGGTCCAATTTCAGGAACGGCCACCACGGGCATCCCGCGCCCCTTGTCGACGGCAGGGGCCACGCAGCCTCCCCCCAGTTGATGCTGGATGGCAGGCGGTCGGGGTGCCGTCGAAACCGCCATTATCCAATGAAAGTGAAGCGAATCCGGCCTGGGCATACCCTGCGGCGCGCGACGTACGCGCGAGCAGCATGTCTGGCTGGCCTGACCCTGCTGATTACGGCTGCATCCGGCGTGGCGCTGGCCCAGTCGGCGGGCATGGCACATCTGCTTCATACATCGAAAAGCCAGTCCTCATCCAGCGCCCAGGGCGGCAACGGCCAGGCCTCGGAGCGGGGTCGCTCGTCCGGCCGGCGGTCCGACAAGGCCGAGTCCGAACGGGACATGGCCGACCGCGCCACGCGGCAGGGTCAGCGCGGTGGCAATCCCCGCCTGTCGCCTGACGAGCGCAAGACGTTACGCAAGAATCTCTACGATCTCAGCCGCGAGATGTACCAAGGCGGCTGAGCAACCGCTTCAGAGTGATCCTGGCGTCGTTGCGCGGCCTGCCGTACCGCGCCCCCGAGGCCCAGTCAGCTCAGTCCGCTCAGTCTTTCACCCGGAAATGCCGCAGGAAGTCCACGAAAACTTCGGCTGCCTGTTGCGCGTCTTCCTCGGTGATCGTCTCGAGCGGGTTGTGGCTGATACCGCCATTGCCGCATCGGACGAACAGCATCGCCACATCGATGATGCGGTGCATCATCATCGCATCGTGGCCTGCGCCTGAAGGCAGTTCGAACACTTCATGGCCACGCTTTTTCAGCACCGCGCCGAATTGATCCATCAGCCAGCGCGCGCAGGGCGCATTGTTGACCGGCGTCACGCGCTCCACGCTGGCCTGCAGGCCGCGCTTTGCGGCAATCCGCTCGATCCCGGCGACGATATCGGCGATGGCGGCCTCGCGGATGCCGTCTTCGCCGGCGCGAATGTCCATCGAGAACACGCACGCGGCCGGAATCACGTTGCTTGACCCGTTCGGCACCTGAAGCTGGCCCACCGTTCCCACCAGCGTCGGCACCTGGGCGCAGCGAGACTCCACGAGCAGGATCATTTCGGCGGCACCCGTCGCGGCATCGCGGCGCATATCCATCGGCGTGGTGCCAGCGTGGCTGGCCAGGCCCTCCACGCGTACCTGGAAGCGGCTGCTTCCGGCAATCTGGGTCACGATGCCGAGCGGCAATCCGCGATTGAGCAGCACCGGGCCCTGTTCGATATGGACTTCGACAAAGCCAGCCAGTGTCGACGGATCGACCGCCGCAGCGCGCAAGGCGTCGATGTCGCCGGCGCCGGGCAGGCCGGAGTCGGCCAGCGCCTCGCGCATCGTCACGCCATCCACGTCAGCGCGGTCGAGCAGCGCGGGGTCGAAGCGTCCCGCCAGCACGCTACTGGCCAGAAAGCTGGTCTTGAAACGCAGGCCTTCTTCCTCGGCAAATCCAACCACTTCGAAGTGATAGGGCAGGCGGATGCCGGCATCGCGCAGCGCGCCAACGACGGCAATTGGCAGCAGGATGCCGAGCCTGCCGTCATAGCGGCCGCCATTGCGCACCGTGTCGAAGTGCGAGCCCGTCATCAGCACCTTCGGATTGGCCGTGGCCGAATCGGCGGCGTAACGGCCAATCACGTTGCCGATCGCGTCGATCCTTACCGTCATGCCGGCATCCTCCATCCACCGTGCCAACTGCGCTTGTGCCTGGCGGTGGGCGGGCGTCAGAAAGGCGCAGGTCAGGCCATCCTCCATATCCGAGAAGCGGGCAAGGGCTTCGGCGCGTTCGAGGATCGACTGGCCGAGGGAAGGGGTGGCGATGGTCATGGCGTCAACGACAGTAGGGCAGAAAGCAGAAAGGCAGAAAAGCAGAACGAAGCCGGGGGTTAGCCATTCTTCAGCCAGGTTTTCCAGGCAATCCAGAGCTTGCGCATCGGCGTCAGATCGATGCGCTGGTTCAGGACCTGGAAGTCGCTGGCTTCGATTTCATCCAGAAGAGCGTGCTGAATGGCCGCGAAGGCCAGCTGGGCACGCTGGGACCGACGATCGGCGCGCGGCAATGCGGCCAGCGCTTCGCCATACAGCGCGCGGGCTTTTGTGGCCTGTTCCCGCATCAGCGCGACAAAGCGGTCCGAATGACGCGACTGGAGGATGTCCGCGGCGGGCACTTCGAAGCGTTGCAGCGTATCGACAGGAATATAGATGCGACCATGGCGCGCGTCGCCACCGACATCCATCACGATGCGCACCCGCTGCAAGGACAGCCCGAGCTGTTCCGCGGCATCGAGCGTGCGCGGGTCGGTGTGGCCAAGCACGCGGGCCGTCAGCTTGCCGAACGTGCCGCCCGAGGCCTGGCAGTATCGAACCAGTCCGATCTCGTCCAGATAGCGCGATTGCGCCAAATCCATCTCGGTGGCGGCGAGCATCTCGGCCATTTCGGCCTGCGGCAGCGCATCCAGATGCGGCTGCAGCGCCTGGCTGACCGGGTGGGCTGCCCCCCCGTCGTACAGGCGGCGCAATTCCGCGCGCCACCAGTCCAGGCGCTGATGGGCTACGCCGGCGTCATGGTTCTCGTTGACGATGGCATCGAGTTCCTGGCGCCAGGCTTGCAGCGCGGTCAGGGCGTTGCGGCGGTCGGAGGGGAGAAGCAGGCTACTGTAGTAGAAGCTGGAGCCGCTCTGGGCGGCCTTGTCCTGGCAATACTGATCGGGCGTCACGCCAATCTCTTTGAATGTGGGGCGGCGGGGGCGGCGCCAAAGGCGCGGATTGTAGCACCGGGCGAAGCCGCCGGCGCCTTCAGGCGCCCGCTGACGCTCGCCTGCGGACCTTTCGTCGCACGATACTCCTGTTCGTCATCCGCCGTTTGACGCACTCGAGGGTGATCAGTATATTACTGACCGGCCAGTTATTAATTTCTTCCCTTGGCCCCAGACATCCGCGCAGATGCCTGAAAGTTATCCCAAAGACGCATTCCAGAGAGTCGCTCGCCGTCAGGCGAGGGCCACCGGCTGCACCCGTTCCACCGACCAGATATCGCTTGTCCATGCCAGTGCATTACGCCGGGCCGGAAGTTGCGGCCGTAGACGCTGAAGTTCGTTCTCTCGCGCCGCTGCCGGAACGTCGGCGCGGACGCCGTGCCGCCCGGCCCATCGCCGCGGGGCTGGCCATGCTTGCGCTTTCGACTGCCTTGATGCTGGCTGGCTGCGGCAAGCAGGCGGAATCGGTCGAATACGTGCGGCCGGTGCGGTTGCTGCAACTGAACCCGGCAGGGGGCAAGACGGCCTTTGAATTCTCCGGCGAGGTGCGCCCGCGTGTGGAGTCGCGCCTGGGTTTCCGCGTGGGCGGAAAGATCGCCGCCCGTCTGGTGGACGTGGGTGCCACTGTGCGCAAGGGTCAGCCGCTGGCCCGCCTTGATCCGACCGACCTGGGGCTGGCGGAAGCCGGCGCGCGTGCCCAGTACGACGCGGCCAAGACCGACCGCGATCTCGCGGCGTCCGATCTCAAGCGCTACAACGAACTCGCGGCCAAGGGATTTATCAGTGCCGCCGAGCAGCACCGCCGCCAGGCCACCTACGATTCGGCCGCTTCGAAGCTGGAGCAGGCCCAGGCCAATCTGCGCAATCAGGCGAACCAGACCGGCTATGCGGTGCTGACCGCCGACGCCGATGGCGTGGTGACCGCGATCGACACCGAGGTGGGGCAGGTCGTTACACCGGGCCAGCCGGTGATCCGTGTGGCGCAGACGGCCGAGAAGGAAGTGGCGATCGGCCTGCCGGAAGATCAGGTCGACATGCTGCGTGGCATTACCGAAGTCACGATTCGCACCTGGTCGGAACCGGATCGCGTGCTGCCGGGACGGGTTCGCGAGATTTCCGCAGCTGCCGATACGGTGACGCGGACGTACCCGACGCGTGTCAGCGTGCCCAATCCGCCGGCTGACCTGCGCATCGGCATGACCGCCGTGGTGACCTTTGTCCGATCTGGCGACAGTGCCGCGATTCGCATTCCGCTGACGGCCCTGCTGCAGAACAACGGCAGCAATCAGGTCTGGGTCTATCAACCGGATTCCGGCGGCAAGGGCACGGGTGGCACGGTCAACCCGGTGCCGGTGATGCTCGGCAACGCCGACGGCAACCTGATAGAAGTGCGAAGCGGTCTGAAGCCGGGTCAGGTCATCGTCACGGCGGGTGTGCACCTGCTCAGGCCGGGGCAGAAGGTCAGGCCGATGCAGAGCATCGCTCCGGCGCAGCCGGCCTCGAATCCTGGCGCGCCGCTGGCCGCGCTGGATAGGCGCCTGGGCTGAGGGCGGCGCATGGACCATTCCCGCTTCAACCTGTCGCGCTGGGCGCTTGAGCACCAGCCGCTGACCCGCTACCTGCTCGTTGTGCTGCTGCTGGGCGGCCTGTTGGCCTTCTTCCAGCTCGGGCAGGACGAAGATCCGCCGTTCACGTTCCGCGTGATGGTCGTGCAGGCGCTCTGGCCCGGCGCTACCGCCGAGCAGATCGCCGTGCAGGTGACCGACAAGATCGAACGGCAGCTTCAGGAAGTGCCATACGCGGACAAGATCCGCAGCTTCTCGAAGCCGGGCGAGACCACGGTGATCTTCCAGCTGGCCGACAACGCGCCGGCCAAGGACACTGCGCAGATCTGGTACACGGTGCGCAAGAAGATTGGCGACATCCAGCCGACGCTGCCACAGGGCGTGCGTGGGCCGTTCTTCAATGATGAGTTCGGCGATGTGTACGGCTCGATCTATGCGCTGTCGGCCGACGGCTTCACTTACAAGGAACTGCGCGAGTATGCGGATCTCGTGCGGCAGGAGATGCTGCGCATCCCCGCCGTGGCCAAGGTGTCCCTGCTGGGGCTGCAGGACGAGAAGCTCTATGTCGAGTTCAATCAGGCACGCTTCGCGCAGCTTGGGCTGGACATCAACGCGATCGCCAACCAGATCGCCGAACAGAACAATCCCACGGGTAGCGGTGTCCTTGTGACGCCGACCGACAACCTGCAGATCCGCATCACCGGGCAGCTTGGCGGGGTGGAAGACCTGAAGAACCTGGTCCTGCGCGGGCCGAACGGCATCGCCAACATTCGGCTGGGTGACATCGCGCACGTCTATCGCGGGTATGTCGATCCTCCGGTGAGCCGGATGCGTTTCAACGGCAAGGATGTGATCGGCCTGGGTATTTCGATGGAGAAGGGCGGGGACATCATCGCGCTGGGCAAGGAACTGCGCCGCGTGGTCGATGGCCTGCGCAACCAGTTGCCGGTCGGCATCGAGATGGATCAGGTCCAGGATCAGCCGCAAGCCGTGAAGCACTCCGTGGGCGAGTTCGTGCGGGTGCTGATTGAGGCCGTTGTGATCGTGCTGGGTGTGAGCTTTGTCTCGCTCGGGCTCCATACGCGGCCGTTACGGCTCGACGTACGTCCGGGACTCGTGGTGGCGCTGACGATTCCGCTGGTGCTGGCCGTGACGTTCCTGTTCATGAACATATTCGGCATCGGGCTCCACAAGATATCACTTGGCGCGCTGATCATCGCGCTGGGCCTGTTGGTGGACGACGCGATCATCGCCGTCGAAATGATGGTGCGCAAGCTGGAGGAAGGCTTCTCCAAGATGGAGGCCGCCACGTTTGCCTACACGTCCACGGCAATGCCGATGCTGACCGGCACGCTGATTACGGCGGCGGGCTTCCTGCCCGTGGGGCTGGCGCGCTCGACCGTTGGCGAATACACGTTCGCGATCTTCGCCGTGACGGCGCTGGCATTGGTGTTGTCCTGGCTGGCGGCGGTCTACTTCACACCGTACCTGGGCTATCTGCTGCTCAAGACGCGCCCGAGCGACGGCGGCCATCACGAGGTGTTCGATACGCCGTTCTACGCGCGCTTCCGTGCGCTGGTGAACTGGTGCGTCACGTGGCGCAAGACCGTGATCGTGGTCACGCTGGCGGCGTTCGCGCTGGGGCTGTTCGCGTTCAAGTTCGTTGAGAAGCAGTTCTTTCCCGATTCGAGCCGCCCCGAGTTGATGGTCGAACTCTGGATGCCGGAAGGCACGAGCTTTGTGCAGACCGAGGCCGAAGCCAAGCGCTTCGAAGTGGCGATGCGGCGCGACAAGGCCGTGGGCAGCCTGACCACGTTCATTGGTACCGGCGCGCCGCGCTTCTACCTGCCGCTGGACCAGATCCTGCCGCAGTCGAACGTGGCGCAGCTGATCGTGATGCCGGCGGACGCGGAGCAACGCGACGTGCTGCGCAAGCGCATCGAGCAGGTGCTGGCCGCGGAGTTCCCACAACTCCGGGGCCGTGTGAAGCTGCTGCCAAACGGGCCACCCGTTGCCTACCCGGTGCAGTTCCGGGTGATTGGTCCGGATGCCGCCGGGGTGCGCAAGGCGGCGGATCAGGTGCGGGCCATCATGGCAGCCAATCCGAACACGGTCGGCGTCAACGACAACTGGAACGAGAACGTGAAGATGCTGCGTCTCGAGCTTGACCAGGACAAGGCACGTGCGCTCGGTGTGACCACCAACGCGATTGCCCGCGCCACGCAGGCGGTGCTGACTGGCGTGCCGGTTGGCCAGTATCGCGACGCGGACAAGCTGATCGATATCGTCATGCGCACGCCGAAAAGCGAGCGCGACACGATGTCGGACCTGAACAACATCCTGGTGCCGACCAGCACGGGCCGCGCCGTGCCGCTGACGCAGGTGGCGCGTGTGACGCTGAAATCAGAGCCCGGCGTGCTCTGGCGCGAGAATCGTGACTTCGGCGTTACCGTGCAGTCCGACATCGTCGATGGCATCCAGGGGCCGACCGTGACCGCGCAGATCGATCCGAAGCTCGACGCGATCCGCGCCAGCCTGCCGCCCGGTTACCGCATCACGATCGCGGGCGCGCAGGAGGAAAGCGGCAAGGCCGGCGCGTCGATCGCCGCGCAACTGCCGCTGTGCATTTTCCTGATCTTCACGTTGCTGATGCTGCAGTTGCACAGCTTCTCGCGTTCGGTGATGGTGTTCCTGACCGGCCCGCTGGGCCTGATTGGCGCGGCGGCGACGCTGTTGCTCCTGCACGCGCCGATGGGGTTTGTCGCCCAGTTGGGCATTACCGCGCTGCTGGGTATGATTATCCGCAACTCGGTGATTCTGGTTGATCAGATCGAGCAGGACATCAAGGCGGGCATTCCGCCGTGGCAGGCCATCGTCGAGTCAGCGGTGCGTCGGGCCCGCCCGATCATGCTGACCGCCGCAGCGGCGGTGCTGGCGATGATTCCCCTGTCGCGTTCGACGTTCTGGGGGCCAATGGCCGCCGCGATCATGGGTGGCCTGATCGTCGCCACGGTGCTGACGCTGTTGTTCCTGCCCGCGCTGTACGCGGCGTGGTTCCGTGTCCGGGCCCCGGAAGGCGGGCAAGGGGTGATGACGAACTGAGGGTTTGGGGGCTGGCAGCAGGCCGCTACGGCCTGCGCTTCTTCCATTCGTAGTCGGGCGGCGGGTCAGCCGCGCCCGGCTTGCCGACCGAGTTTGGATTTTCCGAGCAGAGCGTGACAAAGCTGACCGGCTCGCCGGCAAACTGGCGACGTCGTAGCGCCTCCGCGAACTGCAGCGCATCCTTGAGTGCATCGCCGGGGAACGATTGCGCGTGCGGCGCCAGACCGTCGGCGGTGGCCTCGGTCCAGTAGATCATGTACATACGGGGAGCATCTCCAGCTTGGGTGGGCCCGACAGTGGGTCCGCGATGCCGGCATGTTAGCGTGCGAGGAGATAGGGCGCGAGGCGTTAATGCGCGAGGAGCCGGATCATGCCAGCCAGGCGCGAATGACCAGTGCGCTGCCTGAAAGCAATACGATCACGTTCACTACGCGAAGGAACTGCTCGCGCGACATGCGCAGCGTCATCTGGCGCCCGGCCCACAGCCCAGCGATCATCGCCGGCGCCAGTGCCACCGCGAGCTTCAGCAGTTCCGCGCGCGCATAAACGCCCGCCAGCAGGAACAGCACCAGCCGCGTCAGCGTGGACAAACCAATCAAAGTCGATTGGGTGACGCGCATGGCGTCCTTGTCGAGCCGGCTCGATAGATAGATCGCGTACAGAAAGCCACCGCTACCGAACATTGCGGAGCAGATGCCACCGACCAACCCGAACGGCACAGCGGCGGATGAGGAAAGTCGCGTGGCCGGCCGCTTGCCGAGCAACGACCAGATCGCATACGTCGTGACGAAGACACCCAGCACGGCGGGCAGCAGGTCGGCACGTATCCGCAGCAGCAGTGCCGCGCCGATCAGGCTGCCAATGAGCAGGCATGGCACCAGCCGCCGCAACTCGGTACGATCGGCGGCGCGTCCGTCGCGTGCCAGGTTTAGAAGTGCCGCCGAGCAGTCCATTAACGCCAGCAGTGGCACGATCTGCGCGACGGGCATCACATAGGCCAGCACAGGTGCTGCCACCAGCGCCGTGCCGAATCCGGCGATGCCGAAGATGACGTACGCCACGGCCAACGCGGCGCTCATGGTGGCATAGGCGGGTAGAGAAACGTCGGGAAGCAGGGCGGACAGGTCCATCGGCGAGGCTGGGATTGGGAGAGGATTCAGCGTAGCGCCGCGCGACGGGCCGATCGATCGCAAATGCCGTGCGCTGCCATCGCAAATCGGCATGGCAGCCAAAGTCAATGAAGCGCGTGGCACACTCATGCTTATGACGCCCTCCCTGAAGCAGTTGCGCTATTTCGTCGAGATTGTGGACGCAGGCAATTTCAGCCTGGCGGCCGAACGGCTGTTCATCGCCCAATCGGCGCTGAGCCGGCAGATCCGTGACATGGAAGCGACGCTGCAGGTGGAACTGCTGGTGCGCAAGCCTCGGCACGTGGAGCCGACGGCGGCGGGGCAGGCGTTCTACGATTCGGCGCGCCGCATTCTGTCCGACCTCGCCGGCGCAGCCGTGCAGGCCCGCCAAGTGCAGCGTGGTGGGGCCGATGCGATACGCCTGCTCCACTCGAGTTCGGTCGTGCTGACGCCGCAGCGTTGCGGCTGGTTGCATCGCTGGCAGTCCGACCATCCCGCCGCCCGCTTTGAAGTTGCCCAGGCATCGTCGGAGCAGCAATCGGTCGACATCGAGGAGGGCCGTGCCGACCTCGGGTTGGCGCGTGATCCGGTACTGCGCCGCTACCCGAACATCCAGATCGATCCGATGGCCGGGGAGCGCCTGGTCGTGGCTGTCTGCGCCGATCATCCGATGTCGCGACGGGAATCGCTGACGCTGAGTGCCTTGCGAGAGATGCCGTTTGTCTCGCTGCCGCACCCGGAGCGGGGCGGGCTCAGCTACCGCGTGGCGCAGCTTTGCCAGGCGAGCGGCTTCTATCCAACGGCGGCCGGTGCGATTTCGCGCAAGCTTTCGCAGCTATCTCTTGTGGCGGCGGGCTTTGGCGTAGCCGTGGTGCCGGAATCGATGCAGTGGTTCGGGCCCGATGGCGTCCGGTTTGTGCCACTGTCCGATGCGGGCGCGACGACACGTGTGGTACTGCTCTCCCGCCGAGATGCGCCCGAGCCGGTGGCGGCGCTCCGTACGCTGGCGTTGTCCACCGGCGCCGCCTGAACCTGTCAGGCCAGTTCGAATACGACGTCCTGGGCGCCTTCCCATAGCACCTTGGTGCCCAGGGCGCGCAGGTTTTCCTTGCCCTCGACGATGGTCAGGAAGTGGTTGCCCGCCAGTTGTCCCAGCTTGCTGGCGAAGCAGCAGCTCCCGTAGGCCAGGATGATCTCCGTCTCGCTGTAGCCGCCTGGGTAGAACAGGATGTCGCCCACGGACGGATGGCTCGTGTGGTTCTCGAAGTCGACACCGAGCCTGAACTCGCCCAATGGAATCCAGCAGCCCTCGCCACTCCAGCGTACGTGGATCAGCTTCTGGCGATAGGGCAGCAGCTTCAGGAACGCGGCAACGGTCTGCGGCGCATCGGGGTTGGTATCGGCGATAAAGGTGTAGCCGGCGGCGGAGATGCGGAGTCGGGTCATGATGTGATTGCCGTGATGGGAGCGGTTGGCGCCATCCGCGCCGCCGACGAGGATCGGGGAGCGGTCTGGCACCAGCTTAGTTCAGGCAATCGCCGTCATCAATGTTTCGGCCACGGCAATCAGGCTGCGGTCGCTCCCCATGGGGCCAATCAGGGATACTCCCAGTGGCGCGCCGTCGCGCCCGGATAGCGGCAGGCTGAGTTGAGGGAATCCGGTCAGCGGGGTCAGGCATAGCGTATGCGCCGCGGTGGTCCGGTAGTCTTCGAGTGCTTCCATCGGCGTCGTACGCAGTGGCGCGATGTCCGGCATCGTCGGTAGCAACAGAATGCCGTCTTGACCCAGCAGACAGCCCAGGTGAGCCGTGAACTCCCGGCGCACGGCGCTCGATTTCTCGAACTGCGCTGCCGTTACCTCCTTGCTGAAGGCGAATCGGCCGGCGACATCGGGCCCCAGCTGCAGTCCATAGTTCTCGATCAGCGCGCCATCCGCCCGCCACGCCTCCCAGCCCTGCACGTAACGAAAGGCCCAGTACAGATCCGACAGCGGACGATCGGCCACGTCAACGGGCGAGGCTTTACCGAGCACGGCCTCGATGCGAGCGGTGGCGGGTGCAAGCGCCTTGCGCGCCTCGGGCGTTGGCAGTTCGAACAGGTCGGCTGCCAGCAACAGCCTGGGCCGGCTGGGCAGCGGATTGGCATCCGCACCCAGCAGGACATCGGCCACGCGCGCGAAGGTGGCGATATCCCGGGCGAAGAAGCCGCACGTATCCAGTGTTTCGCACAGTGGCATGCAGTGAGTCAGCGATATCCGGCCATGTGACGGACGTATGCCGAACAGACCGCAATGACTGGCCGGTGCGCGGACCGAGCCACCGGTGTCGGTGCCGAGCGCGAAGTCGCACAGCTTGTTCGACACTGCGGACGCCGAGCCCGACGACGAGCCCCCCGTAATGCGATCGGGCGCCGCGCCGTTGTAAGGGCCGCCGTAGTGATGGTTCTGCCCGTTCATGGAAAACGCGAGCTCGTCCGTATGGACCTTGCCGACGAACGCCGCGCCAGCATCGAGCAGTTTCTGGACGGTGGGCGCTGTGGTGGTCTTGATGCCCGAGCGTGCCAACACATGCGGATTGCCGCCGCCCGTGGGGTAGCCGGAGACGTCGAAAAGGTCCTTGACGGCGAACGTCAGGCCGCGAAGCGGGCCATTGGCCGCGTTTGGCACGGGGGCATCGGGGTAGGGCAGAAAGGCGCGCGAGGGATGGGTGGCCAGGCTCATGGGTGCGATTTCCTTGGAATCGATCAAACGGTTTCAGGCGACGCATTCGCTGGCAGCGGGCGCGGTAACACGCACACAGCTGACGCGATGCTCATTGCCGAGCGATACGGCTTTCGGGACCTCCGACAGGCAGGCCGCACTGGCCTGTGGGCAACGTGGTGCGAACGTGCAGCCGGGCGGCAGCGCTGCGAGGTCAGGCGGCGCGCCACCGATCGTCGCGAGGCGTTCGCCACGGCCCATGCCATGCTGTCGGCTTTGCAGCAACGCGATCGTGTAGGGATGGCGCGCGTCACGCATCAGCGTGCGGATGGGGCCCTCCTCGACAATGCGTCCGCCATACATCACGGCGACACGATCTGCGATTTCCACGGCGGCGCCGATATCGTGGGTGACAAAGATGATCGACAGGCCGAGCTCGCGCTGCAGTTCGCGCAGCAGTATCAATACCTGGATCTGCACCGTGGCATCGAGTGCCGTCGTGGGCTCGTCGGCCAGCAGGATCCTGGGCTGCGCGGACAGCGCCAGCGCGATCATCGCGCGCTGACGCATGCCGCCCGACATCTCATGCGGATAGGCGGCCAGGCGTCGCTCCGGGCTGGGAATGCGCACGGATTCCAGCGCCTTGAGTGCCAGCGCACGCGCTTCCGAAGTCGATACCCCACGGTGTGTGCGGATGCATTCGACAATCTGTTGCCCAACCGTGTAGACGGGGTCCAGCGCCAGGAGTGGCTCCTGGAACACCATGGCGACGGTGCCGCCGCGCAGGCGGGCCAGCCCGCGTTTGTCGAGATCCAGCACGGACTGGCCGTCGACCTGAATCTCGCCGGATATCGTCGTGCGGCGTGGCGGGTGCAAACGCATCAAGGCGCGTAGCGTGACGCTCTTGCCAGAGCCCGACTCGCCGATCAGCGCCACGGCTTCGCCCGGCGCTACTTCCAGCGATACACCGTTGACGGCCTGGATCGTCTTGCCGCCGCTTGCGAAGGACACACGCAGATCTCGCACGGAGACTGCGGGTGGTTGGGAATGGAGGGGGTCGGTGGACATTGGTGTCTCCGCGAGTTCAGGGCGTGGCGGCATGCAGGTTCGTCGTCAGCCGGCGCAGCGGCAGCGAGTGGCCGCCGTCTGGCATGGCGATCAGGCATGACACTGGATGGCCGGCGAGCGCGTCGGTGAGCACAGGCTCGCGCCGCTCGCAAATGGGCTCGGCACGCACGCAGCGCGGATGGAAGCTGCAGCCCGATGGCGGATTGATCGGGTTGGGCGGATCGCCGGCCAACGGCGCGGCCAGCGTGCGCTGGTCGGGGTCCATCGAAGGCATCGATGTCAGCAGCGCCCGCGTATAGGGATGGGCCGGGTTGGCATAGACGGATTCGGTTGCGCCGATCTCCACGACCTTGCCCAGATACATGACCATGACGCGGTCGCAAAGGTAGCGAATCACATTGAGGTCGTGACTGATGAATACGTAGGTCAGGTTGAATTCGGCCTTGAGGTCCATCAGCAGGTTCAGTACCTGGGCTTCCACGGACTTGTCGAGGGCGGACACGGCTTCGTCAAGAATGACAAGGCGGGGCCGTGGCGCCAGCGCACGCGCAATGTTCACGCGCTGGCGCTGTCCGCCCGACAGTTCGTGCGGATAGCGCCCGGCGAATCGCTTCGGCTCCAGCCCCACGCGCTCCAGCAGGTAGCGGGCGCGTTCCGTGGCTTCCCGTGCGGAAACGCCGTGGACACGTGGCGTGAACGCGATCGATTCCTCGATAGTCAGTCGTGGGTTGAGCGACGAGTAGCTGTCCTGGAATACCATCTGCACCTGACTGCGGAACGCCTTCATCGGCAATTGCCGGGAGTCGACGCCCTGCGCATCGAAGATCAGTTCGCCGCTGTCCTGCGGCGTGAGCTGCATCAGCAGGCGTGCCGTGGTGGACTTGCCGCAGCCAGATTCCCCGACGACGCCAAGTGTTTCGCCCTTGAGGACATCGAAGCTCACGCCGTCCACGGCACGCACGACACCGCCCTTGCGCAGCGGGACCGGGGACTTCAACGGAAAGTGCTTGACCAACTGGCGTGCGATGAGCAGTGGCTGCGCCCGGCCGCCGACATCTGTGGGGGCGGTAGGCAGGGGGGCATGCGTTTCAACCATGCTTACTCCTTGATTTCCATGGCCGAGCGAATGCCATCGGCCAGCAGGTTGAACGAGATCGAGGTCAGGAAGATCATCGCGCCGGGCAACGCGGCCACCCATGGCTGGGTGTAGATGGCGGTGCGCAGGGTGTTCAGCATCAGGCCCCATTCGGGCTCCGGTGGCTTGACGCCAAGCCCCAGGAACGACAGCCCGGAAGCCAGGATCATCGAGACCGAGATCAGGCTCGTGGCATAAACGAAGATTGGGCCGAGCACGTTGTTGAGGACGTGCACGCGCACGATGGTCAGCGACGATGCGCCCGAGGCGCGGGCGGCATCGACGAATTCCCGGTTGCGTACCTGCGTGGTCACGCTTTCGGCGACGCGAACGATCTGCGGCACGAACACGATGGTCAACGATAACAATGCGTTGCCAACCCCCGCGCCCAGTGTGCCGGATAGCGCGATGGCCAGCAGTACCGAGGGAAACGCATAGAGGATGTCAGTGAGCCGCATGATGACGGTGTTCGTCCAGCCACCCGCATAACCGGCGACGATGCCGATCGTGCTGCCGATCAGGAAGGCGAGCAGTACCGGCGTGATGCCCATGAATAGCGACAACCGCCCGCCAAGCATCAGGCGCGACAGCATGTCGCGGCCCAGTTCGTCGGTGCCAAGCAGGTGACCGTCGAAGCCGATCGGCTTCAATCGCTTGAGAATCGACGACGCATAGGGGTCGGCAGGCATCAGCGCCGGCGCGAAGATCGCCGTCAGGACAAGCACGATCAGGATCAGTGCGGCCAGCATCGCGAGCTTGTTGCGCAGCAGCCGGCGGCAGACCGTGGTCCAGTATCCGGGTGAACGCTCCACGGGAAGCGGTGCCACGGCCTTGTTCAATGTCATTTCCATCGTGGCGTCCTCAGTTGCGTTGGATACGGGGGTCGAACAATGTCTGCAACGCGTCGACCAGCAGGTTCAGCATCACGAAGAACACGGCCAGGACGAGAATCGTGCCCTGCAACAACGGGAAATCGCGCTGGAAAATGGCGGAGTTCAGCAGGAAGCCGGTGCCTGGCCAGGAGAACACCGTTTCGATCAGGATCGAGCCGCCGAGCAGATAGCCCAGTTGCAGGCCCATGACCGAGAGCGCCGTCGGCGTAACGTTCTTGACCACGTGACGGAAGACGGCAAGGTCCGACAATCCGCGCGCCCGCAGGCCGACAATGAACTCGTTGGACAGGATCTCGGCCACCAGTGCGCGGATGGTGCGCGCCACGATGCCCATCGGAATCACCGACATCGTGACCGCAGGCAACAGCATGTACTGGATGTGTTCCCAATCCCAACTCCAGTCGCCCGAGCCGTTAGGGCCGGCGCCGGTGGCCGGCAGCCATCCCAGAAGCACGGAGAACGCAATCACCAGCACCATGCCGAGCCAGTAATGGGGAATGCTGACGCCCAGTACCGACAGGAACGACGCCACACGATCGGGCACCGAATCGCGCAGGTAGCCGGCCACGAAGCCGAACAGGCAGCCGAACGTGAAGCCGATCAGCGTGGCGACGGCGGCCAGGCGCACGGAGTTGACGACGGCTACCGACACCTCGCTCATCACCGGCCGGTTCGTGGCGATCGACGTACCGAGGTCCCCATGCAGCGCGCGCAGCAGCCAATGGAGGAATTGCTCGAGAAACGGCTTGTCGAACCCGTACAGCGCGGTCAGTTGTCGCCGCAGATCCTCGGATGCATCGGGTGGCAGCACCGACACAAGGGGATCGCCGGGAGCAATGTGGACCAGCGAGAAGCAGAGCAGGGCGACCCCAAGCAGGATCGGCAGGGCATATGCGATGCGGCGAAGCAGGTAAGTCATGGTCTATGGCCGGCTTGCGGAATAGGCAAATACGTTGGCGCGGGAAAGTGCCCCCTTCCGCGGAGGAGGGCACTGCGGCGAGTCCGTCAATCGATAGACATCGTCGCGATATCGATGAACCAGCTCTGCGGCTGCACCACCCCCTTGACCTTCCGGGAGATCGCTCGCGGGCCCACATCGTGGGCGATCAGCACGAATGGCGCTTCTTCAACGATGCGCGCGTGGAGTTTTGCCAGCGCGGCATCTCGTTCCTTTTCGCCAAACGAGGTGCGCGCGGTCTCGATCAGCTTGTCAAACTCCGCGTTGCCGAAGTAGCCCCAGTTGTTCGAAACCGGCGGCTGCGTCTTCGTGCTGACGAAGCGGACCATGGCAAAGAAAGGGTCCATCGCCGCAAAGCTCACGTTGATCGCGTTGGCGCCATGCGCGCTCGCGTCCTTCGCGCCAATGCGCCAGTTCGTGAACAGCGTGTTCCATTCGACGACGTCAAAGTCCACGTCGAAGAAGCACTCCTTGAGGTTTTGCTGTACGTACTCGTTCATGGGCAGCGGCTGCATCTGGCCGGAGCCCGATGCGGATACCTGGACCTTTACCTTCACCGGCTTGGCGGCGGAGTATCCGGCCTCCGTCATCAGCTTGCGCGCGGCCGCGGGGTCGTACTTGATGGTGAATGCCGGATTGCCCCACCACGGGTTTCCGGCTTCGACGATGCCCTTGGCCTCGGCCATGTAGCCGCCGAGCAGTGTCTTCAGGCCGGCGCGATTCACGCAAAGGTTCGCGGCCTGGCGCACGCGCTTGTCGAGCCACGGGGAATTCGGCGCGAATGACAATTGCCATGGCCACATGTGCGGCTGCGCGTTGGCGTACACATCGAAGCCACGGCTCTTGATCTGCGCGATGGCATCAGGTGCCGGGGCCTCGATCCAGTCCACCTGGCCTGACAGCAGTGCCGCGGTGCGTGCATTGGCCTCGGGCATCGGCAGCATCACGACCTTGTCGATCTTTGGCACCCGCTTGCTGTCCCAGTAGGCGGGGTTCTTGGCAAGCTCCAGGCGTTCGCGCGGGACGAATCGGGTCATCTTGAATGGGCCCGTGCCCGATGCATCTGCCGCAAAGGCCACCCATGCCTGCTTGCTGCGCTCCGCCGGCTCGGTCACGGAGGCAGGGACCGCCGCGTACTTCTTCTCCCACTGGGTCGGCGACGCCATGAACAGGTTCGACACGTTGTACGGCAGGAACGAATCCGGCTCTGACGTGACGAGTTGCACGGTCATGTCATCGATCTTCTTCGCGCTACGCAACGTGGGCATGCGCGATGCGGTGACACCAACCTGGCTGGGGTCGAACTGCTTCGCGGTCTTGTCGAGCACCTTGTTGACGTTCCAGACCACGGCATCGGCATTGAACGGCGTGCCGTCGTGAAACGTCACGCCTGGGCGCAGCTTGAACGTCCATTCGGTCTTGTTCTTGTCGTCGACCTTCCATTCGGTTGCCAGGTCGGGAATCAGCAGGCTTGGGCCGTTGCTCTTCGACAGGTCCCACTGGGTGAGTGCGTCATACATCGGGATGCCGGTGAACCGGTTGCCTTCGAAACCCTGGTCGGGCTGGCCGAGTGTGCGCGGGATGTCAGCGGCCGTCATGCCGATGCGGAGCACCTTCTCGGCCATCGCGGCGCCGGGCAGGGCCAGCAGCGACAACGTGACGGCGGCGGAGACAGTGCGAATCGCGGCGGAAAGGCCTTTCGAATGGGAGGGCGTGGAGTAGGTCACGGGCGGGGCTCCTGAAACGGAATGGGCTGTGGATGGACATCGCTCCGTCAAGCAATTGATGTGCCAGTGGCCATGCACCATCGACGGGTGGTCATGGCCGAGACTGTCCGCACCTGTCAGTGGTCTGCTTCTTGCTCGTACCCAGGTTGATGTTCACTCACTGCAGACAACACAGACATGGATTCGCAATTCACTCCTCGCATCAATGGCGCACGCCTGTGGCAATCGCTGATGGATCTGGGCGCGCTCGGCGCCACGCCTAAGGGTGGCGTGTGCCGTATTGCGCTGACCGAAGACGACCGAAAGGGCCGCGACCTCGTGGCGAGCTGGTGCCGCGAGGCTGGGCTCGACGTGCGCGTGGACGAGATCGGCAATGTGTTCGCACGACGTGCCGGCACAGACCCCACCGCACCAGCGGTGGCCACGGGAAGCCATATCGATACCCAACCGTCCGGCGGCAAGTTCGACGGCAATTTCGGCGTGCTGGCGGGTCTGGAAGTGATGCGCACGCTCAACGATCTGGGCATTGCCACACGTGCACCGCTGGAGGTGGCGATCTGGACCAACGAGGAAGGCACGCGCTTTACGCCCGTGATGATGGGATCGGGCGTATTCGCGGGCGTATTCGATGCGGAGTTCGCCAGACGGCAGCAAGACCGAGACGGCGTGAGTGTTGGTGATGCGCTCGCAGCTATCGGCTATCGCGGCACGCAGCGTGCGGGTGAAGTGCCCGGTGGCATGTATTCGGCCTACTTCGAGGCGCATATCGAGCAAGGGCCAGTCCTGGAGGCGGCTGGCCTACCGATCGGCGTGGTATCGGGGGCACTTGGGCAGCAATGGTACGACGTGACGGTCACCGGCCAGGATGCGCATGCAGGCCCGACGCCGCTGGCCTTGCGTCACGACGCGCTGCTGGCTTCGGCGCGCATGATCGAGGCGGTGAATCGCATTGCGCGCGACGAAGCGCCGCATGGCCGCGGCACGGTGGGCTTCCTGGAGGTCACGCCGAACTCGCGCAACGTGATACCAGGGCGCGTGGATTTCTCGGTGGATGTTCGTCATCTCTCGCAAGATGGCCTTGACCGGATGGACGCAGCGATGCGTGGGGCGTTCGCCGGTATTGCCGATGCGGCGGCCGTAGACGTGGAGATTCGGCAGGTGGTCAAGTTCGAACCCTGCCTGTTCGCACCGGCGTGCGTCGATAGCGTTCGCCGCGCGGCGGTTGGGTTGGATCTGCCGCACATGGATGTGGTCAGTGGCGCCGGACACGATGCGGTGTACGTTGCACAGCGCGCACCCACCGGCATGATCTTCGTACCGTGCAAGGACGGCATCAGCCATAACGAGCTGGAGGATGCGCTGCCCGAGCATATCGAAGCCGGTGCCAACGTCCTGCTGCGAGCCATGCTGGAACACGCGCGATAAGCGCCTGCCGGCTCAGTGGGCGATCGATCGCGAGATCGCCCACGCGCATTCGACCACCAGCGGGCCGAGCTTTTTCTGCGCGTCGACCATGGTCCAGCGGCTGGCTGGTGGCGAAACATGGACCGCTCCCACTGCCTCGCCACGGCTGTTCACCACCGGCGCGGCAATTCCCATGTCGCCCAGGAACAGTTCCTCCTCGTTGCACGCATAACCGACGGTGCGGCATGCCACGACGCGCTCGAAGATGGTCTCGACGTCGGTCAGCGTGACCGGTGTGCGTGGCGTGCGCGCGGACGCTTCAAGCATCGCTCGCACGCGTTCGTCCGGCAGCGTGCTCAGGTAAGCGCGTCCCGAGCTTGTGCAGTACATCGGAATCCGCATGCCCACCGGCGTCAGCACTGGCATGTGCTTGGCGGTCACGAGCTGCGCCATGTAGACCATCTCCAGGCCGACAGGCTCGGTCAGGTTGGCGGTCTCGCCGCTGGCATTGGCCAGTTGCGAGAGGTAGGGGCTGGCGATCGGAATCAGGGCGTCTGCGGCAAGGTAGTTGTAGCCGATCTCCATCACTCTGGGCGTCAGCCGGAAACGCCTCGTCTGGGGATGCTTGTCGACGTACCCGAGCCGCTCCAGCGTGTGGATCGTGCGCTGGGCGGAGCTCTTGGTCATGCCTGTCAGTGCTGCCAGCTCGGCCAACGTCAGCGTGCGATGCACGGCGCTGAATGCACGCAGTACTTCGAGGCCCTTTTCAAGGGACTGGTTGAACAGCGGGTCGGGGCGTTCTTTGTCGTCGGTGGTCATGGTCTTGGACCTGAAGTTGGCACCATCGGCGTGACCCGCTGCACCACGATGTAGATGTATTGCACCAAGATGCGGTCGAATCGATTATCGATTTCAGACCGATTGCCCATGATACGTGAGCCGGCCTATTTGCGAAGCTGCTTGGTGTTTACCCCTACAATTTCTCGGGTTGTGCTCAGTGAAATATCACACTAGTATCACTGCAACATCAAACAGATTCCGATCTGCCGTGGCGAATCCCATCCGACTGGTCGGCGCAGCCGACGCCGAACCCACAATCCCGACCCCCGCCCAGAGCGGCGCGGCCATGCGCGAACACGCATACACCGAGATCAAGCGTCGCATCATCTCGTGCGAGTTCCGGCCCGGCGAGCCGCTGAACGAGGCCCAGGTGGCCGCGTTGCTCGGTCTTGGTCGTACCCCCGTGCATCAGGCGCTGCATCGCCTGGAGGTGGAAGGGCTGGTATCGATCCTGCCGCGCAAGGGCGTGCTGGTGACGCCGCTGTCGCTCAATGAAGTGCTCGACATGATCGAAGTGCGCGCGACCAATGAGGTGCTGTGCGCCACCCTGGCCTGCGAACGCGGTCACGACAGCGATTTCAAGGCGATGCGCGACATCGTCGACCGCTCGCCCGAGTTGATCGCCAGGCGCGATATCCCGGCGCTGGCCGCGCTGGACCTGAAGTTCCACACGGCGATGTCGGCCGCCTCGCGCAACCGCGTGCTGGCCGATCTACTGCGCGGCCTGCATGAGAAGCAGGCGCGTTTCTGGTTCCTCTCACTGTCGGATCCGCAGCACCTGGAGAACGTCTACCAGGAGCATCTGGAGATCGTCAACGCCCTGGAGCGGCGCGACGTGCCGGCGGTGCGCGAGGCCATCCGCGAACATATCGACGAATTCCGGAAGAACATCATCCGGACACTCTGACCGACCCTTTTCCCCTCGTAACAAGGTAGTACGCAATGCCGACACTGCATCTTCAGGTAGCCGGCGGGGGCGCGCTCGCCCTCGACATCGAACGATTGATCATCGCTGGCTGGACCGGCCGCGACATGGACGCCGTCCAGCACCATATCGACGAACTCAAGGCGCTCGGCGTCAAGCCGCCCGCAACCGTGCCGACGTTCTATCCGCTGGCCGCCTCGCTGCTGACCACCGACGACGTGCTCGAAGTGCCGCGCGACGATTCCTCGGGCGAAACCGAGTTCGTGCTGCTGCAGGGCGCAGACGGACTCTATATCGGCATCGGTTCCGATCACACCGATCGCAAGGTCGAGGCGTATGACGTGACGGTGTCGAAGCAGTTGTGCGCCAAGCCGATGGGCCGCGAAGTCTGGCGTTTTGACGAGGTGGCCGACCACTGGGACGTGCTGGAAATGCGTTGCTGGCGCGTGCGCGATGGTCAGCGCTCGCTATATCAGGAAGGCAAGGTGACGCGCCTGCTGGACCCGCGCGACCTGATCCAGCGCCTGACCGGCGAGGCGCAATTGCCCGTGGGCACCGCAATGTTCTGCGGCACGCAGGCAGTGATCGGCGATCTGGGCCATGGCGAAGCGTTTGAAGTGGAACTGCACGACCCCGTGCGCAACCGCACGCTGCGCCATGCATATCGCGTGGAATCACTGGCGGTGGCCGAATGAGCGCGCCGACCATTGCCCAACTGGCCGCAGCGCTGGCTGCAGGCCGCACCACGAGCGTGGCGCTGACCGAGGCCGCGCTGGCTAATATCGCCCGGCATCAGCAGGGGGGCGGATCGGCCTTCATGACGGTCGATGCAGAGGGCGCGCTGGCCCAGGCACGTGCGGCCGATCAGGCGCGCAGCGTGGGCCTTGTGGCCTCGCCGCTGGCCGGGCTGCCGATCTCGATCAAGGACCTGTTCGACGTTCGCGGTCAGGTCACGCGTGCCGGATCGAAGGCCCTCGACGGTGGTGCGCCGGCGCAGGCTGACTCGCCCGCCGTGGCGCGACTACGTGCCGCTGGCGCGGTGCTGATCGGCCGTACCAATATGAGCGAGTTCGCGTTCTCGGGCCTGGGGCTGAATCCGCACTACGGCACGCCGCGCACGCCGTTCGACCCCGAGCGTGTTGCCGGTGGATCGACATCGGGTGGCGCGGTGAGCGTGGCCGAGGACATGGCTGTCGCTGCGCTCGGCACCGATACCGGCGGCTCGATCCGCATTCCGTCGGCATTCTGCGGCTTGACTGGTTTCAAGCCGACGGCGCGTCGCGTGCCGCTGGACGGCGCAGTGCCGTTGTCGACGTCGCTCGACTCCGCAGGGCCGCTGGCGCGCTCGGTTGCCTGTTGCGTGGCGATGGATGCGGTGCTGAGCGGCGAGACGCTGGATACCCGCGCGGCGGACCTGCGTGGACTGCGCTTCTACGTGACGCGCGATTTCGTCTGCGATGGTCTCGACCCGGAAGTGGCGCAGACGTTCGAAGCCGCACTGGCAAGGCTGTCAGCCCAGGGCGCCACGATCGTTCCATTCGACTTCCCCGAACTGCGCCGCCTGCCGGAGATCAATGGCGGTGGAGGCCTGACCGCGGCCGAGTCGTGGGCCTGGCATCGCACATTGCTGGCGGCCAAGGGTGACCAGTACGACCAACGAGTGGCACAGCGCATTCGCCGGGGCGAGAAGCAGTCGGCGGCGGATTACATCGACTTGCTGGCCGCGCGATGCGCGATGCAACAGCGTGCCGCCGTCTTGCTGCGTGACGCCGATGCATGGCTGATGCCGACCGTGGCCGTACGCCCGCCGCGTCTCGATGCCCTCGAACGCGACGAAGACTTCTTCGCGGTCAACGGCCTGGTGCTTCGCAATGCAAGCGTGATCAATTTCCTCGACGGCTGTGCGGCGACACTGCCAGCCGGCGAAGGTATTGGCCTCGGCGTGTGCGGCCTGCATGGCAGTGACGCGCGCGTGTTGCAGGTGGCCGCGGCCATCGAACGCGCCTTCGATTGATGCGCTGATCCTTCTTTCCGCCGGATCCCACGGCTAGCACAACGCAAGACCGAGAGGGCCGCGCCAACGCAGCGCGGCCCCGCCCACCACACCCAAGGAGTAGTCACAGATGTCCATCGTGATGAGCGGCGCCCCTGGCGCCCCGGAGAGCCTGCCTGCCGCGGAACTGGCTCAGCAACGCAACGAGGCGTATCGCAAGATTACCGTGCGCCTGATCCCTTTCCTGGTCTTCCTGTTCATCCTGGCTTGGATCGACCGCGTCAACGTCGGCTTTGCCAAGCTGCAGATGCTGCAGGACTTGCAGTTCAGCGAGGCCGTGTACGGGCTGGGCGCGGGAATTTTCTTCATCGGCTACTTTCTGTTCGAGGTGCCGAGCAACCTGCTGCTCGAGAAGATCGGCGCCCGCAAGACGCTGGCGCGCATCACGATCCTCTGGGGCCTGGCGTCGATGGCGATGATCTTCGTGAAGACGCCGATGCAGTTCTATACGCTGCGCTTCGTGCTCGGTGTCTTCGAGGCGGGCTTCTTCCCGGGCGTGGTGCTGTACCTGACGTACTGGTTCCCGGCCGCGCGTCGCGCACGCATCAATGGCCTGTTCATGACCTCGTTCGCAATTGCCGGCGTGGTGGGCGGCCCGCTGGCCGGCTTCATCATGAGCGCGATGGACGGTGTGGATGGCCTGGCCAACTGGCAATGGCTGTTCGTGATCGAAGGGATCCCTTCGGTGCTGGCGGGCATCGCGGTGCTGATGTATCTGCCGGAGAAACCGGTCAACGCGAAGTGGCTGACGCAGCAGGAGCAGACCATCGTCACGCGCGACGTGGAAGCTGAGGCGCGTGACCCCAACAAGCACTCGTCCCTCAAGGACGCCTTCGCCAATGCACGCGTGTGGATCTGCGCGGCGATTTACTTCTGCGTCGTCAGCGGCAACGCCACCATCGCATTCTGGTCGCCATCGATCATCAAGGAACTCGGCGTACAGGGCAACCTGCAAATCGGCCTGGTCTCCGCAATCCCGTTCGTGGCCGGCACCATCGCCATGGTCCTCAACGGTATCCACTCGGACCGCACCGGCGAGCGCCGCATGCACTGCGCGATGGCAACACTGGTGGCAGCCGTGGGCCTGACGCTGACCGGCTTCCTGCTCCACAGCGCCGTGCTGGCCCTGATCGCGCTGACGATCGCCTCCATCGGCATCCTGGCCGCCTTCCCGGTGTTCTGGTCGCTGCCGTCGGCATTCCTTGCCGGCACCGCAGCCGCAGGCGGCATCGCGCTGATCAACTCGATTGGCAATCTGGCCGGCTTCGTGGCGCCGTACATGATTGGTTGGTTCAAGACCAGCACCGGCCAACTGGCCGGCGGCCTGTACTTTGTGGCCGCACTGGAAGCCTGCGCGACGGTACTGGTGATCGCTTTCATCCGCGCCCGCCACTGATCACGGCGCAGGATGCCCGCAGGGCGGGCAGGGGACTGGATTCCCCTGCCGCCTTGCGTTACAATCCGCTTCCTTATTGCGCCGCAGGCAGAAGTTACGCCAGCGGCACGGACGGTGTCCCGGCGCCTAGTCGCCGCAAGCAAGAAAAGGCGGGCAGTTCCAGCCGCCTTTTTTGCTTTGTCGACCACCGTCCAAGGACCGCGAGGGTGGCGAAATTGGTAGACGCACCAGGTTTAGGTCCTGACGCCAGCAATGGTGTAGGGGTTCGAGTCCCCTCCCTCGCACCAAGATTTCCTTATAAATCAATGCTCTAGGCTGCTGATACTGGCAAAAATTTAGCCAGTTTTTGCCGGTTTGGCTGCCGATTTGCCAGCATTTTTGCCAGCATTTGCAGCGAACTTCTTCACGGCCCGATTCCCCGCCTCGGCGTCAGCCGACGGCATCCAGCGGCCATACACGCGGGCGATCATCGTCCAGTCAGCGTGCCCCATCTGCTTTGCCACCCACATCGGGTGTTCCCCGGCCGACAGCATCATCGAGGCGTACGTGTGCCTGGTCTGGTACGGGTTTCGGTACCGGACGCCGGCGCGCTTCAGCGCTGACCGCCAGATGCGCCAGATCTGGTGCGACCCCGAAAACCGCTCCCCCGCGTTCGTCTTGAAAACTGGCCCGTCCAACTCAGCCAAGAAGGTGAGTGGCTTCTGCGCCTCCAGCGCGGCGGCGGCCGGCGCCAGCAGGCGGATGTCGCGGCGCCCGGCGTTCGTCTTGGGAAACTCAACCACACCCTTGGCTTCACGGGTCAGCGCGCGACGGACGCGCACATAGCCCTCCACGAAATCGATGTCGGACCAGTTCAGCGCGATCAGCTCGGACGTGCGCATGCCGGTCCACAGGGCGAACTGGATCATGTTGGAGTCGCCCGTACGCAGCTTTTCCAGCACGGCTGACTGCTCGGCGGGCGACAGCGGGTCGATTTCGTCGGTGTCCTCGCCATCCGGCGCCGGGCGCTCGGCGCGGGCGTAGGTGTAGCCGGCGATGGGGTTTGCATCGATGATCTCGTCGGCGGCAGCATCGCCCAGGGCGGAGCGCATGCAGCTCTGGATGTTCGACAGCCGCTTGTTGGAGACCTTCTTTTCCTTGGCGTCATCGATGACTGCCAGCCAATCCCGGATGGCTGCGCGCTTCAGCTCGGAGAGCGGCAGCTTGCCAAATTTGGGGATGACCCAGCGGTTCACGATCAGCTCATAGCCGGTGTAGGTGGAGGCCTTGAGCTCGACCTTCTTCCGTTTCAGCCAGGTGTCGAAATAGGACTCGACCGTGAGGGCGTCGCCGGGACGCTCCGCCAGTTCCGCCGCATGCTTGGACTGGGGGAAGGTCTCGGCGTAGTTGAACTCGCCTTTCTCGATCGCGTGCATGATCGCGGCGCGGAACTGCTCTAGCTTTCGAGTATTGGCAGGCGAGGGCTTCGTCCGGATACGCTCGCGACACCGCTTCCCCTTGAAAGGGAAGGTGATTTCATAGCTGGAGTCTGAAACGATAGCGACTCCTGTCCCTTTTCGACCCATTTTTCGTATCCGGCGAGGTCCATCAGAATTTTCTTCGAGCCAGGGGCATAGCGCCAGACGCCGCCCTCGGGCCAGATGCCCTTGCATTTCCGCGTGTAGACAGCTGCCGCCGTGAGGCCGGTCAGTTCGCAGAACTTGGCGATTGTTACAAAGCGTACCATGGCGTCCTATCTCAGCCCCCAGTGGCGGGCGGTCAGTTCGATGATGCGTTGCGCTGCTTCGGTCACTGCAATTCCTGTTCTGCCTGCCGCATGGCGGCTGTGAGCTGGGCCATCTCGTCGTGCGAGCCACCGGGGCGGTCCGGATGAGCGGCCTGGGCCCGCCGGCGATACGCCGCACGGACAGCGGCCAGGTCTCGCTCCGCAGCGGGGACGCCGATCACTTCGCGCCAGGTGCGCGCGGCTGCCGGCGAGGGCAGCGACGTGAAACCGGTGAATGCCCGGTCGAGGATTTGCGCGCCACCGTGCCGCTCGATCGCACGCAGCGCTTCCAACGTCGCGGCGATCGCGGCAAGGTTGTCGGCAACCCTCCGGTATTGGTCGATCGCCATGACGCGTCGATCGCCATTCTTCGTTTCCCAATACACGGCCACGCCGGGATCTTCAGGCGCCTTCTGATCCGATCGCGGCAGACCATCGAGGCGTGTCGTGATGTTGGTTGAGATCACAATATCGTCACGCCAGATGCTGAGCCTCCCCAGTTCATCGAGAACGCGCTCGACGCCTTGCATGACAGTCAGTTCCGCTGAGAACTTCGAGTTCCGCCGCGAATTAAAGCGTCCAGCCTGGCGGGCATAGCTTTTCGTGCGTGGCCAGCCTTCGGGCCAGCAGAGAGGGTAGGCGGGGATCATGGATGGAAATTTGTGGTTCTGAATAATTTGGTCTAAACGGAAGGTGCTTCGAGCACCAGTCCCGGCTGCCGCGTGCGCTCGGTCTGCAGCGAGATGTAATCCGGGTTCAGTTCGGCACCCAGCCAGCGGCGGCCGAGCCGCTGCGCGACGCTGGCCACCGTGCCGGAGCCCATGAACGGATCGAATACGATGTCGCCGGGCCGGCTGCCGGCCAAGATGCATGGCTCGACCAGAGCTTCGGGAAAAGTGGCGAAATGCGCGCCGCTGTATGACTGCGTCGGGATGGTCCAAACGGAGCGGCGGTTGCGCTCGGTCGGCATGATTGCCATGGCCTGGTTGAAGCTCGCATTGTTCTTCACGCGCGGCTTCGGCTCGGCGTCATATCCTCGGCCAAAGCCGACGCCAGTGCCGGGATAGACTTTCCGCTTTGCCGTGTAGCGGCCGTCGATCTCTTCGTGTTTGCGATCTGTACCGGTCGCCCACCCTGCCGGAGTGCGGCCCACGGCTTTCATGTTGCCGTTCGTCTTGGCGCCTCCATTGGCGCGCGTACTGCCAACCTGTGCCTGCACGTCCTGCGACAGCCTGGCGTGCGTGTTCGAGCTGACCGGCTCGAGCACCGCCTGCTGATCATAGAAGTACTTCTCGCTCTTCGTCATCAGGAACAGGTATTCATGCGCTTTGGTGCAGCGATCGCGCACGCTCTCCGGCATGGGATTGGGCTTGTGCCAGATGATGTCCTGCCGGAGCCACCAGCCGGCATCCTGCAGCGCGAAGGCGAGGCGCCACGGCTGACCAACCAGATCCTTCGGTTTCAGACCTTCCACGCGCACGTCGCTGCGCGGAATCGGCGCGTCATCACGCCGGCGGCTGGCGATCATCGCTCGTGCTTCGGTTGCGGCCGGCGACGGTCCCCATGCTGCACCGCGCGTGCCGGCATAGCTGTCGCCCATGTTCAGCCACAGTGTTCCGTCGTCGGTCAGCAGCTGGCGGCAGAGGTCGAAGACCTCCACCATGCTGGTGATGAATTCTGGCAGGGAGGCCTCCAGCCCCAGCTGTCCGTCGACGCCATAGTCGCGGAGCCCCCAGTACGGCGGGCTCGTGACGATGCACTGCACGCGCACGCCGTCGGCGATTAGCGATCGCATAACGCGGCGGCAGTCGCCCTGATAGCAGCGATCCAGTTCCATCACGCCTCTCCCCCTCCCGACTGCTCGCGGGACATGGCGGCGTCGATGGCGGCGCTTGCAGTGCTATAGCCACGCCCTTCGGTGGCGTTGTTCGGCAAGCAGAACCATGCTTCTTTGCGTTCCCACAGGCGGTGTGTATGGACGTGTTCGATCATCCATTGATACCGCTCCGTATCCCTCTTGTCGCTCTCTCCCGCAGGGTGGGTGTAGATGGGCACAAGGCCGCCGATTCTGTCGGCAATGCGCTTGGTCCGCGTGAAGTAGTTACCGCCTGATGGTTGCGCGTAGCCGAATGGCACTGCTCCCGCATCGGCCTGTACCTGCTGGGCGAGCAACGCCTCGCCAAACTGGCGCATGATGGCCAGAACGGTTGACCGCTTGAATTCCACTGTTCCGGGATAGCGATTCATCAGGAATTGCAGGCGATTCGATTCGCCCAACGCCTCGCGCTCATCCTGCTGCGCCGATGCGGCCTTTGCGCGAGCAATGACACGTTGCAGGTTATCTAGCGTGCTGCTGGGCTCGCCATCCTTCACCACGTTCAGGCGATATACGCACTCGACGTGCTCCAGCGAACGCAGCATGTCATCGAATACGCTGCAAGTTGGCTGCACCCCCGCGCCCATTTCCCCAGGCTGGCGAGGGGCGGCATATGCTCGAATCGCGTCCGCAACCTGCTGAGGATCGCAGATCGACCCACCGGGCACACACGCACGGATCAGGGCTTCAGCGTCGAAGGTCGCGGGCTGGCGAGGGGCGGCGAGGATGGCGGCACGAGCAAACCGCGTCAGCCCTTGCGGCGTGAAGGTGACTTCCTTCAGTTCCTCTTCTTCCCAGAAGGTGTTGCGGGCGAACCTATCCGCCATGTCGAAAATCTGCTCATCCGTCAGCCCATCCCCCGCCTGTTGCGGGGCGCTCGGGGCGGAAAGAACAGAGTTGCGCCATTGACGCGCCATCAATGCGGCTTCGTGCCAGTCGGATGGCTGACTCGTCTGGGCGGCTTTCATGTACGCCGTGTCAAACGCTTCAAGCAGCGCCCCACCTTGCGGCTGCGGGGCGGCGCGTCGGTTCCACTGCTCGATAGCGTCAGTTGCGTTTCCCCATCCACCTTCAGCGCCGCAGACATGGCACATGACAGCCCAATTAACCTTGGACTGTTGCATTACCCCCGCCTCACCGCCGCAGAACGGGCACGGCAGCAATTCGCTGGCGTTGGTGTTGTCGGTCATTTTCTTCTCCTTAGAACCATGCGGCAGCCACATCTCGGTGCGGCGTCCATGTCCTCATGTGCTTCGCGTGACGCTGTTGCGCCTCTTCGCTTGCCTGTTCCTCCGCAGACAAGTGCTTGACGATGGAGAGCAATCGCTTCTCCCCGCGTGGCTGCGGTGCATCTGGCTGGCATCCGGTTGCGAACGCAGCGACTTGATGCGTGTAGTTGTCGACCCATATCCACCGGGCGATGTAGACGAGCCCGGCATTGCGCAGTTCTTGCAAGCGCTTCCGGGTCGTTCCATCGGTCCCGCCTGAATGCTTGCTGATCTGCTCGATCGTCGCCGTACCGTGCGCGCCGACGAAGGCAATGATGCTGTCGAGCACCGCCTGTTTCGCTGCCGTTTGCTTCGCGTGGCCGGCGTTTAGCATGTTGCCCTCCGGCTCATCTTGTCGGAGCGCGCGCGGCGAACCTGGCCATCAAGCTCGGCGCTATGTTTCATGATCATGGTTCGACCCTCGATCAGTTCGGTTGCCGACCGACTGCGTCGCGGCCCTTGGGTGCATGCTTCCACCACTGAGCAGGCTTCCCGCTGGCGCCATAGTCGAAGGGCGTGAACACCTGGCCGCCGGCGGCACCGCGATCACGCAGGAAGCCCCATGGTTTGACGTCCTTGGCCGGAACGATGAACAGCGACCAGACCTCGCGCGGCGTATGGACACCGATCAGCGGGCCGGGAGCCAGGATCACGCGATGGAACGTGTCACCGGTCAGGAAGTTGAACCAGCGCACAGCACGCGTGCCGCTGCGGGTGGCCTCGTAGTACCAGCCGCGCAGGATGAAGGACATGGCCCAGCGCCACGGGTGGTCGTGGAGACCACGATCGGGGTCAGACCCGACGAAGCGGTGCAGGTAGAAGCGGATACCGAAGAGCGCGCACACGAAGTAGCGCTCCAGGTAGGGGCGGTCGGCCTCGCAGATGATCTTGCAGGGGCGGCCAGCGGAGTATGCGAGCAAGAGGCGGCGGATCATGCGGCCTCCTTTGCCGGCGCCATGGCAGCGTCGTACTGGCGGATTGCCCAAGCAATGGCGTACAGATTCCAGATGAATCGAAAGGTGTACTCGTCGCAGTTCCATTCCCAGCAATCCTCGAACAGGCGCGGGAAATCCTTGTCTTCAAAGTCGTTCAGGCGTGACCAGACGCTGGTATCCCCGTCGCAGGCATAGTCCAGGACGTCGTTTTGCACCTCCTGCAACAGCTCGGCTTTTAGTTCCGCCGAGATACCGCGGCCTTCGCAGTAGTCGTCGATACGTTCCTTGACGCGCTTTTCGAAAGTCTCGGCATCGAAGCGCTTCGCCGCGCCGTTCCCATATCCATCGCAGGAAACTGCCTGCAGCTTCTCGCACCAATAGCCTTCGTTGATGTAGAGCTTGGTGGGGTCGCCGCGGTCGTCCGTGCGGAAGAACTCGAACATGTCAGAGAGACGCGAGAACACGTACGTGCCGCAGTCGCCCTTGATACAAAGAGTGCCGTGCCACGTCAGGATCTCGAACCAGTAGCTACTGGAATCGGGCTGACGGAATTTGATGTGCCGGTTGACGCCATCATCACGGATGACGGTCATTGCGTGCTTGGCGACATCGCTTTCAAATCTGGCCTGGGTGCAGGTCATCGGTACAGTCTCCCGTGGATCTGTTTGATCATTTCGAATTCAGCGGCGGTGACGTTGACCACCTGGCTGCGGTTGCGGCGCTCCTTCAGGCTGCGGACGAGCTCGATCTCGGCAGACTTGAGGGCGCTGGTATCGATCAGCCGGATGACGCGGTCGAGCATCGTGTGTGGGCTGACCGCGGTGGTTTGTGCTTGGCGTTGCATCCAGCGGTGATTGAGATAGGCGCCCACGCCGAGCGCGACGAATGGTGCAAGCAGGGCCGGCGCAACGGCGAGGACGGTGGTTAAAGTCGGCATCGGGTCAGTGCAGGCGCACCAGGACGGGCGCGCCATTGATCCAGCGGCCGGTGACCTTGAAGCCTTCGGCGCGACGGGCGCGCACGTACTCCTCCCAGGTAATGTCGGGATTCATGACTGCCTCCAGATAGGGGTAGCGGTAGGGGCGTCCGGATTGAGTTCGGCGTAGATGCCGGACAGGGCGATGGCGCTGAATGCAACAGCAAACCAGAAACCGATGGCGCGGAGGAGCTTCACGCTGCGCTCCCGGTGGCTCTTGCGATGACGGCCGCGCGCTCGTGATAGCGGGTGGTGCCTTTGCCGTCGACGCCGTCGCGGGCGTTGCGTTCAGCCCAGACGTCTTTCTGGGTAACGGACATCAGCTGCAGGCCGTTCTGGATGATCCGGTGGGCGTGCTGCAGCTCGCGGAGCAGATCGGCGCTGCAGTTGGTGACGGCCGCTTGGCGCAGGGAGGCTTGATCGGGTGTCATGCGGCCTCCGCAGACGTGGCAGCAGGTTCCGACGTGTTCTCGGCTTCGATGCGAGCAAGGGCCTTCGCGTCGATGGAGATGCGCACGCGCAGGCGCCCCTTCTTGAGAGTGATGCGGGTCCAGATGCTCTCGTCGCGTTCCACTTCTTTGAAGCCGACAACAAGGAGTGCCTTGTACAGGCGCGCATCAGCGTCGAAGACTGAGGATGTGGAGATGGAGATCGCGCCCCTATCAAAAAAGCGGCCGTCGACCTGGCTGCCGTAGAGCGTGTAGCCGGCGGCCTTCAGTGCTGCGTGCTCGGCTTCAAGCAACGCCAGCGCGGCGTCTGCCTTCTGCAGATCCTTCAGGCGGCTGCGATGACGGGCCTCTTCCCAGGCAACCGCCTGCTTACGGAGCGGCATTGCAAGGATCTGATCGTGAGTGGGGAACTTGGCCATGACTCAGACCCACCCGCGCGACGAGGCGAAAGCGAACGCAGCGACAACGCCGAGCGTCCACAACATGATTCCGATAGGTACGAGCAGGTCCATCCCCTCATCTCCCGTTTTGTGTAACGATGAGGGGAGTCTACAAACAAATATGTAGTTCGGCAAGAACCAAACAGAAAATTTTGTTTTCTAGCGGAGGCGCTCCTTCCGAGCGAGCGTCGACGCCAAGTCGCTCGCGTGTTCCATAGCCAAGAGGGAGGAGCTCGCGTATGCCCCAAACATTTGCGCGATGTAGGTTCCGTCCTCGCATCGACGGATGACGATCATGTCGTCCTGCGCCCCCGGTGGTACCGGCGGGCGATGCCTTGAGAGCCGATCTTTTCGATAGGCGCCAAGGTTCACTACTTTTGCCATTGCTGAGACCCCTTCTGCCGCCGGATTCTCAGGGCCCGGCGATCGATACTGGGGGACACAGATAGCGGGAAGGCTGCGGGTGAATAACCCCGCGAAAGCGGTATGCAGCGCATCTTGCCGGTGTGGCGGCAGATCGCTCTGTATGGCTACGGCAAACAAAAAGCCCGCTCTAGGCGGGCTTCTGATCGGTCATCCGTGTGAGTGGCGCTTTCGGGATACGTCCTTGAGTTCCGCCTTCCCGCCTGCAACAACTACCGGTTCGCGCTGGTCGTTGGGGCGCTCATCAAGGGGTCGTGTGTCCAGCTCTTGGAGGTAGGCGAGGGCTTTGGTCAGGCTGGATCCCGATAGCTTCGCCAGGATCGACTGCGCAATCTGGCGCTGGGTCGCCTCTAGTAGTTGGTGGGGCGCGCCCTGAGAGTCATCCGGTCGGCGGTGCTTGGATTCAACGACGATTACAGCGCCATCGGAGTCTCGCCCTTCGACGTCGAAGCCGTCGGGGCCTGGGCCGGTCCCATAGGTCAGCCACTGAACATCTACGTCCAACACCTGGGCAATTCGAGCTGAGTACTTGCTGGACTTCGCGTTCTTGTTCGGGTCCAGGAGGTGCTGAATGCTCTGCGGCTTGCACCCCATTCCCACGCGCCGAGCCAACTCGCTCTGGTCGTGGTTTGGGCTCAGGCCACGCGTGGTCATGGCCAAGTAGAGGCGGTCTGCATAGGTCGACATACACAGCATTTTGTTATGCCGTCTTGCAAAAGGGACGGTAGCGTGCTACAAATCTATGTGTAGACACGATAGGGCATCCGAATGCAAGACAGTCCGTGGCAAAAAGCCGTCCGCCTTGCGCACTCACAGGAAAAGTTGGGTGCGCTGTTGGGTGTGACCCAGCAGACGATCTCGTACTACGTCGAGAAAGGTGGCCCGATTCCAGCGAAGTACTGGCGAGCTTTGGAAACGTCGCTAGGGCTGCCTCGTCAGGAACAGCGTCCGGAAGACTGGCAGGAATACTGGCCCGAACTGGCTGCGTCCGTTCAATAGGAGCCTCAGTTTCCCGTCTGGCCGTCTTCCAGTGCTTGTGCGATGCGTTCCAGTCGCGCAAGAAGTTCACGAGTTGTGCGGATGCAGTCCTGTAGTGCTGGGCGTTGGTCGACTGGCTGGCGTCGGCCCCGATGGGGTTTGCCTTTTCCAGTCGCGAGCCACTGAGCGGAAACGCCAAGCGCGCGAGCGATGGCTTCGGTGTGGCGGCTCCCGGTCGCGTTGCGGTTCGGGTCAGCCAGGTACTGAATCGATTGGTACTGGACGCCGATGCGCTGAGCCAGAGCGCGCCGGGATGTCGGCGGCTCTGTCTGTTGCATTGCCCAGCGGAGGCGTTCGGCGTACGTGTACATGCGGTCGAGTTTGTCATTGCCTCTGTGCAGATTTGTCTGTGTTTTGCCGGCAGATCGTTCTGCCACCTTGGGCGAGCTAAGCCCAGTCAATCAGTAAGTCCTCGGGGGGAACCCCGCGATTCGCGGCATTTGCCGCTGCAACACCAGGAAGGAAAAGACCATGTCCCGTCGATCCGAGTACCGCAACGAAGTTAAGACGCGCCTCAGCGACGACGACTACGCCGCGCTCCAGGCATTCAAGGCGATGAGTGGGTTTGACTCCGACTCTGCCGCCCTCCAGCGCGCTGTACGACTCGCGTTGCGTGGTGCTGTAGGAACTTTGCCCGTGTCGCTCGTTGGCGTCAGTGCCGAAGTGGCCCAACTTGGGACGCAGGTGCACGCATGAGTGGTGAGCGCAAAACTCCAGATCTGGAGCGGAAGATCCTCAGCGTTGCGCTTTCGACGGAAGAGGCGGCGGACATGGTCATGCGGGCCGGTAAAGAGGGCACGCCGGTTGCCGATTTCCTTGGAACCCAGGTGCGGCGCGGGGCTTACGGGCACATGTATGCCGAGACGGTGGCCGCACAACTGCGTCCCAATCTGGGACATGTAGGGACAGGCAGGGACGCGAGGGAGGGCGACGCGTGATTCACGAGCTGATGCCGCGCGCAGATCTGCGCGAGCAGGGCGCCCAAGCCTTTCGCCGCGGGGAGTCCGAGGCGGATAACCCGCACTGGCCGCCCGGCACAGACGCTCACTTGGAGTGGAACTTCGGCTTCAAGGACGCGCAGTACAGACCCACCACCCAGCACGACTAGGAGAGGGCATGCACACGCAAGTCGCTCACACCAGCATCCGCAATTACGACCGTATGCGGTCATCTGGCCAGTTGGGCCGGGTCCAGCAGGAAATCATGGCAGTCATCGACGTCTGGCCGCGTGACTACTCCCTCAAGGAAATCGCCGAGGCTACCGGCCTGGCCATCAACACGGTCAGCGGCCGGGTCAACGAGCTGCGCCAGCTGGGTCAGCTCGAGCAAGGGCCGCAGCGCGCGTGCAAGGTCACTGGCAGGACGATCCGCCCGGTGCGCCGCCCGCATCCGCAGGGGGCGCTGTTCTGATGTCGATCGTTCACGTCGTCTCGATGTCGGGTGGCAAGGACAGTACAGCCACGGCCATCCTCGCGCTGGAGCAGCACGGTAAGGATGCCTGCCGGTTCGTCTTTGCGGACACCGGCAACGAGCACGAAGCCACCTATGAGTACGCGCTGGGCTATCTGCCGTCCGCGCTGGGGATCAAGGTGGACGTGGTGCGCGCTGACTTCACCGACGAATTTGCAACGAAGCGCGCCAATCTGGGGCGCCTGGCGGCCGGCGAGCCGGAGACGGCTGTCTATGGTCGGCGGCAGTTCAAGTACTCCTGGACGCCAGAGGCCGCCGCGCGCGCGCTCGAGCTCCTTCACCCGACGGGCAATCCGTACCTGGACATGTGCCTGGTCAAGGGTGGCTTTCCTTCCCGGAAGCGTCAGTTCTGCACCGATTACCTCAAGACGCAGCCATTGACTGCCTACGCGGTCGAACTGCTCGACGCTGGCCACGCCGTTTGGTCGTGGCAAGGCGTCCGCATTGACGAGAGCCATTCCCGTCGCGTGCGGCTGCAGGGCACTGGCGCTTGCGTGAAGGCATTCGAGGAGGTCGGTGGCGGCCTGTTCAACTACCGCCCGATCCTCCGCTGGAAGGTACAGGACGTCTTCCAGGCACATGAGCTGGCCGGCATCAAGCCGAATCCGCTGTATCTGCAGGGGATGGACCGTGTGGGCTGCATGCCTTGCATCAATTGCAGCAAAGGTGAGCTGCGGGAGATTGCTCGCCGCTTCCCGGCCGAGGTCGAACGCATCGCGGCATGGGAGCGGTTGGTGTCAGAGGTATGCCGCCCGCGATCCCCAGTTTCGTTTTTCCACTTGGGGGCGAAGGGCCACGCCGGTCAGTCGTCGACCATTCATTCAGTCGTGGAGTGGAGTCGGACCGGCCGCGGTGGACGCCAATACGACTTGCTTGTTATGGCTGAGCTGGAATCCCCGGCTCAGTGCTCATCTGCCTACGGACTCTGCGAATGACAGCCCTTGTTGTAGTTATCGCCAACGGCAAGTCCGCCCGTGTCAACCCGTTGCTGCATCCGGACATGCTCTGTCACGGCCAGCAGTGCTATCTCCACTTCCCAGGCATCTGCCGGAACAACCCCGACACCGTGGTGCCGGCCCACTCCAACCAGCTGAAGCACGGCAAGGGGAAGAGCATCAAGGCCAATGATCTGATGACGGTGCCAGCCTGCTTCCAGTGCCACTACGAACTCGATCAGGGGAAACGCTTCTCGAAGGGGCAGAAGAGCCTGTGCTGGGATGAGGCATACGACCGGTGGGCGGCATATCGCCTGAAAATGTATGGCGTGCCGGCGGCGCGCATTGAGGAGGCCGCTTGAGCACCATCATCATGTCCAAGTGCTGGGATCTGGAAATGCCGCCGACCCAGAAGTCGGTGCTGATCTCGCTGGCGGACAACGCCAACGACCAGGGCGTTTGCTGGCCATCGATCCCGACGATCTCTCGCCGTACCTGTTTCTCGGAGCGCGCCGTTCAGAACGCCATCAAGTGGCTGGAGCGCTATCACCTGCTGAAGGCAGACCGCTCGAATGGTCGCCACACCAGCTACACGCTCACGCCGGGGGAGTACCTCATGGAAACCCCCGCAGCAGATGCACCGGCGCAGCAAATGCACGGGCGCAGGAAATTCGCTGGCGCAGCAGATGCACCAACCCCCGCAGGAAATGCCGGGGTACCCCCGCAGCAGGTGCGCCAACCCCCGCAGCAGGTGCCGTCTAACCGTAAAGAACCATCAACTGAACCGTCAGGGAACCGTCAACGCGCGTCCGCCAAGAGCGGAAAGACCGCGAAGACACCGGCCTTGTTCGAACGGCTGTGGCTGGCCTATCCCCGGAAGCAAGGCAAGGCGGACGCCGAAAAGGCATTTGGCAAGCTGGCCGCCGACGAGGCGCTGCTCGAGCAGATGCTGGCGGCGATTGCGGTGCAGGCGGCCAGCGCCGAGTGGCGGGAGGAGGGCGGCAAGTTCATTCCGCACTGCTCGACCTGGTTGAACGGCCAGCGGTGGCTCGACGAAGGTGTGACCGTGGCCGAGGGAACGGCAGAGGATGCCTCCGAATGGTGGCAAAGCTCGACGGGCATCGAAGCGAAGGGCGCGACCTGCTGGCGCGCGCGAAAGTCGGGCGAGGATTTCCAGCGATACAAGGTTGGCGTGTTCAAGGCGGCTGGCGAGGGCCCGTGGCGCCAGGCGCTGCTTGCGGACCTGTTGCGCACCAAGAGTTCGATCTACGTCGACGTGCATGTGTACTTCTACGGCCATCCGCCGGCGGAGGGGCAGGCATGAGGTGGCTGATCGTTGTTGATGCCGCCGTGCTGATTGTCCTGGGCGGCGTCATATCGGGTTTGCTCGGCGCGTCAGTGCTTCAGAGCAGCCTCCTGGGCGGCTCGCTGGGATGGTTGTACGCGCGGCTTATGGCGGGAGGGTGGAAGTGAGTATGTGGGGGCAGTGGGCAAATGCGAACGGACGAGGCCTGGCGGCACGAGTGCGAGGTGCAGTGGCTGGCAGGAAGGCCGGGGCAGGAGATCGCGGACTACCTGCGCAAGGTGGAGAACAAGCGGGGGCGGCCGACGGCGGACAAGTTGGCATCGGACGTCCGAGCGGTAAGGCGGACAAACCGAGCAAGTACGGCAACGAGCGGGTGATGTTCCAGGGGGAGGTTTTCGACAGCAAGCGCGAACTGGAGCGCTACTGCCATCTGCGGATCCTCCAGCGGGCCGGCCAGATCCAGCAGCTGCAGCGCCAGGTGGAATTCATCCTCGCACCGGCGGTGGTCATCGATGGGCGGAAGCGCCCGCCGCTCAAGTACGTGGCGGACTTCACCTACGTGGAACGCGGCGCCGCGGAGAGGACTGTGGAGGACGTGAAGGGCGTCATCACCAAGGAATACCGAATCAAGCGTCACCTGATGGCAGCCATGGGAATCCAGATCAAGGAGGTGCGGTGATGGGTTGGAGCCTTGGATTCGACGAGGACATTCACTTCGCTGCCCGTGCGGCGAATACGGTTCTAATCGCCGCAGAATCTGCGGTGAATGTGTGGCGTAGCGAGGAGCGGAAGGTATGAGCTCCGCCGACATCTGCGACGTGTTCGCTTGCCTAGTGATGCTGGCCATTGCCGGCTCAATCCTGTGGGGGATGGTTCGATGACTGCCAGATGGACCAAAGAGGATGACGAGTTCCTCGAGCAGGGCTATCGAGATGGCCTGTCCGGGCAGGTGATTGCCGATCGACTGGGGCGCACACGGACTGGTATTCACATGCGCGCGATCAGGCTGGGTTTGCGGGTGCTGGATGAGCGTGGTGACAAGTCGCCGCAGTGGATTGCTATCCAGAAGCTCTGCGCGGATGGGGTAGGGCGGTCCGCAGCTGAGATTGCGGACGCCATTGGCGCAAATCGCGAGAACATCGCGCGGCTCATGCTTTATCGACATGAGAAGGGCTATGCCCATGTGGAGCGCTACCTGACTGGGCGGCCGGGCAAGGCATTGCCGGTCTGGCTTCCATTCCCAGGCGATGACGTTCCATACCCCGCCTCTAGCCGCAATGCTCAAAAGCAGAAGCGGTGTCGTGCACGCAAGCCGGTTGCGGTAGTCGAGCGGCGGGAGGCCGCGCCAGTCCCTCCACCAGACCAGCACGAGATCATCCGCGCACTGTTCGGTATGGGAGCAGCAGCATGACTGAACGACAGAAGGGCGGCGAGTTGGCGCGGCTGGCCGGCATGTGGTGTGGCAATCCGGAGTTCCGCCGCATGGTGGCAGACAGGACCGGTAGGTCGTGTGAGACGGCTGGCGAGGCCAGGGCCTACATCCTGGAGCGGTGCGGCATCGAATCCCGGGCGCAGTTGGACCACGTGCCGGCGGCAGAGGCCAAGTTTCACGCTAGCGTGCGCCTGCCATGGGTGCGCTGGCAGCAGGGCGCAAGACAACAGAACCACTTCACGAGATAACCAGGCCATCATGACCGAGACCGAGATCCTATTCACCAGCGCGGACAGCGCTCTCCGCTTTGCTTTCTCGTACTCGACGCAGCAGTACAGCCCGACGCCGATGGCGCGGGCGATGCGCGGCGGCAATGTTGGCACCGGCAAGGGGCTGGTGGGGGTGGACGGCGCAGGGCAGGCGGGGATGATCCAGGCGGAACTGAAGGAATTCAGTGAACTCGACCGGTCGCTGCTCATTGCTCAGTTCGCGCCTGTCGAGTTGCCCTGCGATTGCACCAGGGCGTGCTGCTCTGGCAACCGCCCGAATGTGGAGTGGGCGGACGCGATCAGCTATCTGACTGACCATACCACCTACCTGTTCGCCGGCCACCTGTCCAGCTACAGACTTAGACGGACGCTGGTCGAGCGGCATTTCGGTGCGCACCGGGATATTCACGGGAAGAAGCTGACGATCGAGCGGCTGGCGCAGCAGTGCGAGATCCACAGACAGACTGTCTCGACGCACCACCAGAAGCTGATGGCCTACTTTCGGGGCACGAAGGGCGTGAATGGCTCGGTTGGTGTCCAGGCAATCGCCCTACAACGCGCCAACGAGTTGCTCCGCGATCGAGGTCTTGTGGGGGAGGTGGATGCGATGCTCGCTATCTCTACTTAGGAAGGGCATCCGGCCAATTGGTGCGGATGAAATTCATGGTGGTTTCTGCTTTGAACTCTTCGGAGAAGTCGGTTCGTTTATAGCGTTCGGAGAACCCTTCCAGTCCGACAATTTCAATTTCATGACTATTGTAGTCAACCAGCATGAATAGAGGGGTTGTCGTTACCGGCTTTGGTGCGTTTCGCGACAACAGAACGGTTGTCGTCAACCCGCCGTAAAGGCGGATGAACGCCATAACGGCATATCTTCCGGCTTTCGCCTTCGCGCTGCAAATAGCAACGATGTGTCTATCAGACGGTACGTGGCTGAACGCGTCCTTTTCTTGTTGGCTGATCACCACCATGGGGCTTCCATGCACGATGCCACTCTTCACGCGGCTGAACGCGTGGTGCCTCGCGTAGTCTTCCTCGAAGATGTAGATCAAAAAATTCATGGCTATCTTGGCGTAGGTGCGCCGATAGTGATCAAGATTAATGGAGAGCGAAGTTTGGACGACCGGGTTCGGGGAATCCTGGTAGTTCAGCGTATCGGGGAGGGTGGCGGCAAATGCAGCTCGACGGGCTTGGCTGAGTAGGGACCCGACGTCATCCTCCTGCGCTGCCCGGAGAACCAGCTGACCGGTCGACTTCTGAAAGAGCCGAGGGCTGGCGTGGTTGGCGCTTTCTCGATTGTCTTTGAGGGGCTCGACCCATACACAAGATCTTGGCGGGCTGTCTCCCGTATGCCTTCCAGAGGGTATGTAGCTGTTCCCATCCCAAAGATATGATTCAATCGAATACGTGTTGCTTCCGTTTGTAGCAATTTTCCGCACAGAATCGATCTTCTCGGTTGAGAAGATGGCGCGCGCTTTTTCTAAGAATGCTTTCGGCTTGCCGCTCGCGCCTCCAGTAAAGCCGACATCGCCGTTCCGATGAAGCAAGAACTGCATCAGCATGTTTGGTTGCCCCTTTGCATGAATCTCTGCCTCGGCAACCGTGCCATCCTCAAGAACTACGGTCGTCATCTTGGTGTCCATCCGCGGCTTGGAGACCTTGCTTCCTCGACGTCTGCTGTGTTCCTGGAGTAGTACGCGAGCGAAGGCGTTGGGGGATGATCGCATGAAGCTCGCTTCCATCTTGGAGAACCGCACCTCATTGCACTCTATACATACAAGGTTCTTGAGCAGAAACCTTGCATTGTCCCCTCCCAAACCTGCAGGGAACAAATGCTCATCTGAGAACGGTCCCGGGCTGTCACAATAGATGCAGGTCTGCGGTGTCATTGTTGTGGCGACCGAAAAATCATCAGGATACCCGTATCAGGTCCGTCGACCCTTACTTTGCACTTGACCTTTCGACATTATGTGTCGAAAATAGACCTCATTCTGATACGCCGCAGAATTGCACCCAAAGCCCGCTCAGCGAAAGCCAGCGGGCTTTTTGCTTTGGGGTTTGCCATGTTCCTGCCTATCTCCTACTTCCTATTGTGGGGGATGTGGCCGCAGGTCTGGTGGCCCAACACGCCTGTCTCCTCCCGGTAGTTGCATCGGGTTTGGGTATGCCGGCCGCTGGCTGCCGTACCTGTTTCTTCTTCGCGCCATGAGCCGCCTTACCACTCTGAAGCCTCGCCTCATCGCGCTGAAGGAGGACCGCGTGGCCATCACGAATGGTGGCGGCTGGCGAAGTAGAGGGATGAGTAGCAATGAGCGTGGCTATGGCCACAAGTGGCAGAAAGCACGGGCAGCGTGGCTGCGTGAGCATCCTCTGTGTGTGTACTGCCACGAGGAAGGGAGGACGACAGCTGCTGACCTGGTGGACCACATCATCCCGCATCGTGGTGATCAGAGACTGTTCTGGAGTCGATCGAACTGGCAGAGCCTATGCGGGCCCTGCCACAGCGGACGCAAGGCACGTGAGGAACGAGCAGCCGGCCTGCGTTGAGCCTGCCAGCGGGCTCCGGTGGGCCTTGTCGCCTGGGCGGGGGTATCGAAAGTCTGGGGTCGGCCGGGGGCAAGACCGCCAGTTTCCTCACGCGCAGAAAATATCCCGTCCGACGAACTTGTTAATGGTTTAACACGGCAGCCGCGTTAAGAGCACGCCGCAAGTCATTGAGCGCAAACGGAAAACGTCATGCGCGATGTTTAACATTTGAACCGCTTTGAGCGGGCATTAACATGGCTCTCACCGGCAAAAAACAGAAATTTGCCGAGGCCAAGGGAAGAGGGCTGTCCAACAAGGACGCTGCGATCGCAGCGGGCTACAGCGCGAGCTCAGCGGCTGCTTCGGGTTCCCGTCTTGCGAAGGATCCCGACGTGCTCGCGCACCTGGATCGAAAGAAGCGGGCGGCGGCCGCAAAGAAGCCAGCTCCACCAGCGAAGACGCTTCCGAGTAAGGATCCGGCTACCCTGGAAGCTGAAACATTAGACGATGAGACTGCGATCGCCTCCTTCGACTGGGAGCAGGCAACTCGGTTTGGTGACCCGAAGGCATTTCTGAAGGCGGTCATGAACGACGTCGAGACGGAGCCCAAGCTGCGAGTGTTCGCAGCGAAGGAGCTAATGCCGTACTTCCACAAGAAGCTGGGCGATACCGGCAAGAAAGAGCAGGCGGCAGCTGATGCCAAGAAGGCGGCCAGCCGGTTCGCGCCGGCGGCGCCGCCTAAGCTGGTCGCGGCGGGCGGCAAGAAGGTGTGAGTATGGAATGGTCGACTGCGTGCACTGACTGGGAATTCAAGCTGGTCGAGCGGAAGTCGATCATTCCTCCGCCGATCTTCGTTGACGAAGCTGAACGCGCGCTGCAGATCTTCAAGGAACTGCGTGTTGTTGATCTGCCTGGCAAGCCCACGTTTGGTGAGTGCAGCGAAGAGTGGGTGTTCGATTTCGTTCGGGCCATCTTTGGTGGCTACGAGTCGGAGACTGGCAAGCAGCTGATCCGGGAATACGGACTGCTGATTAGCAAGAAGAACACGAAGTCGACGATCGCGGCCGGCATCATGCTGACCGCGTTGATTCTCTGCTGGCGGGAGGAGGAAGAACATCTGATCCTCGCGCCAACGAAGGAAGTGGCTGACAACAGCTTCAAGCCGGCCGCAAGCATGGTCCGTGAGGACGAAGAGCTCGCGGCCATGTTCCACATTCAGGACCACATCCGGACGATTACCCACCGGGTGACCCGGAATAGCCTGAAGGTGGTGGCCGCTGACACGGATACCGTATCCGGGAAGAAGTCCGGAAAGGTGTTGGTGGACGAGCTCTGGCTCTTCGGCAAGCGCGCCAATGCCAGCGCAATGTTCATGGAAGCGTTGGGCGGCCAGGTGTCTCGTGATGAGGGGTGGGTGATCTATCTGACTACCCAGTCTGACGATCCGCCGGCAGGTGTGTTCAAGGAGAAACTTGACTACTGGCGAGGTGTCCGTGACGGCAAGATCGTCGACCCAAAGACGCTGCCTGTTCTGTACGAGTTCACGTCTAGGCTGATCGCGTCAAAAGGGTATCTGGATCCGGCTAACTTCTACGTCACGAATCCGAATATCGGGCGCTCTGTGAGCGCGGAGTGGCTGGAGGACCAGCTGCGAAAGAACCAGGCGAAAACGGATGGGACGCTGCAGCAGTTCCTCGCCAAGCACCTGAATGTAGAGATCGGTCTGGCGCTTCGCTCTGACCGCTGGGCCGGCGTGGACTTCTGGCAGCAGCAGGCGCGTACCGGCATTACGCTGGAATCGCTGATCGAGCGGTCCGAGGTGGTGACGATGGGCATCGACGGGGGCGGCCTGGACGACTTGCTTGGTCTGTCCGCTGTTGGTCGGGACACCGAAACGGGCGAGTGGCTTACATGGTGTCATGCCTGGGCGCACCCAAGCGTGCTGGAGCGGCGCAAAGAGATCGCCCCGCGGTTGCACGACTTCGCTGCGGCGGGTCATCTGACGCTGGTGAAGAACATCGGCGAAGACGTTGGGCAGTTGGTCCAGTACGTCTCGCAGGTCGAGGAGTACGGTCTTCTGTTCCAGATCGGGGCAGACCCGGCCGCGCTTGGCGCGATCCTGGACGCGCTGGAGGACGCTGAGATACCCCGCGACAAGATCGTCGGCATCTCGCAGGGCTGGCGCTTGGGTGGAACGATCAAGACGACCGAACGGAAGCTGGCAGAAGGCGTGCTGGTGCACGACGGATCGCCAATGATGGCCTGGTGCGTTGGCAACGCAAAAGTGGAGCCTCGTGGTAACGCAATTCTGATCACAAAACAGGCCAGCGGAACCGCAAAGATTGACCCGCTGATGTCCATGTTCAATGCCGTCGAGCTGATGAGCCGCAACCCAGAAGCGCAAGACGGGCCTGGAATCTATAGCTTATGAAACAGATGATCGCAAAGGCGCTGGGTGGCTGGCGATCCCAACCGCCACCTGCCGTGCCGGCCGCGATCGAGCCGACGCTTGGTGCTGCGGCCACCAAGCCGGCAGACGTCAGCGCACTGGGTGAGAACTCATTTGTCGACGGTCTGTCGATGGACGAGCTGGTGAACCTGCTAGGCGCTGCGTACAGGTCATCGTCAGGCGAAGCCGTGACAGAGAGCACCGCCATGCGGGTCTCAGCCGTGTACGGATGCGTATCGCTGCTGGCCGGTGCGATCTCCACCCTGCCGATCGGCATTTACGAGCGTTCCGGGAATGACCGGCGCAGCGCCGACCATGAATACTGGTGGCTGTTCAACGAGCAGGCGTCGGAGGGATGGACTACCGCGGCTGCGCTGGAGTACCTGATCTCCGCCAAGTTGTTCCACGGCGACGGTTTTGGGCAATTGCTGCGGCCCAGCGCCTATAGCAACCGCGTAATCGGCTGGAAGCCGCTGCACCCGCTGTGTGTGATGCCGTTCCGGCACGAGGGTCGCGTCCTGTACCGCGTCATGCCGAATGACGGTAGCGAGTCGTACACACTGGACAGCGCGGACGTGATTCACTTGCCCAGCCTGGGATTCGATGGGCTGCGCAGTCCCAGTCTGATCACCTATGCAGCGGTCGAGGCCATCGGCGCCGCTATCGCCGCGCAGAAGTACTCCGGCAAGTTCTTCTCGGACGGCGCGAACTTCGATTACGCGCTGAAAACCGAGCAGAAGCTCAAGCAGCCCCAACTGGAGGCGCTGAAAGCGTCGCTGCTGGCGCGGATCCAGAACGGTGGGCGCGGCCCGCTGATCCTGGACGGCGGCCTGGCGCCGGCACAGCTGAGCGTCAACAGCAAGGACGCCGAGATCTTGGCAACGCGGCTTTTTACCGTCGAGGATATTTGCCGGTTCTTCGGCGTGCCGCCGCATATGGTCGGCCATACCGACAAAACCACCAGCTGGGGCAGCGGCATCGAGTCGCAGGGCATCGGATTCGTGCGCTACACGCTGCAGCGTCACCTGACGCCGCTGGCGCAGGAACTGAATCGGAAGCTTTGGCCGGTGCGCCAGCGGTTCTTTGTGGAGCACATCACTGCAGCGCTGGAGCGTGGAGACCTGAAATCGCGATACGAGGCATACAGAATCGCACTGGGCCGCGCTGGAGAGCAGCCGTGGATGAACGCCGACGAAGTGCGTCGGCTGGAAAACATGCCGCCGAACGCGGATCTGAATCTGAATGGAGGTGCCAGTGCGCAACCGACTTAACAAGCTGCTGCAGGACAACCGCAAGGCGTCCGCCCGCCGCTTCGACGTGCTGGCGAAGGACGGTACCGATGAGGCCGAGGTGTTCCTCTACGACGCGATCGTGTCGAACGAGGAAGAGGCAGCCTGGTGGGGTGGCGTGGCGCCGGAATCGTTCGTGAAGGCGCTACGAGAGATCGACGCCAGTACGATTCACCTGCGTATTAACTCGCCAGGCGGCAGCGTGTTTGCCGCCCGCGCAATGGAACAGGCGCTGCGCGACCACAAGGCCAAGATCATCGTTCATATCGACGGTCTTGCCGCCTCGGCTGCCACGTTCATCGCTTTGGCTGGTGATGAGATCGTGATGGGCAAAGGCGCTCTGTTCATGATTCACAAGGCATGGACTGGCATGTGGGGAAACGCCGACGATCTGCGCGCCGAAGCGGATCTGCTGGACAAGATCGACGGCACGTTGGCAGATACGTACGCCGAGCGCACCGGCGCCGATACCAAGCGGATCGCGGACTGGATGTCCGCTGAAACGTGGTTCACCGCCGACGAGGCAGTGGAGCACGGCTTTGCAGACCGCGTGGCCGAGACGGAAGCGAAGGCGAAGGCCTGGAACCTGAGCGCCTACGCCAACGCACCGAAGCCGGAACCGGAGCCGCCACAGACTCCGGCGCCGGCAGCCAATGTCGAGCCTGACCCGACCGCGGCGCCCAACCCCACTCCCTACGCCACGGATGAACACCGCGCCCGCCAGGCGCAGCGTATGAGACTTGTGGCCCAAATCTGACGCGAGTTCGCGCACAGAAACCAGCCGCCTCCGGGCGGCTTTTTTTCGTCCATTGATAAGGAAACGACCCTATGAGCAAACTCGCTCAACTGCGCGAACGCCGCAACGCCAAGGCAAAGGAAGCGCAAGATCTGAACGCCAAGTTCCCGGCCGACCAGCGCATGCCGGCCGCCGAGGCATCGCAGCTGGACGCCATCCTTGCGGAAATCGAGACCATCGACGCCGAGATCGCCCGCGAAAACCGTCTGGCGCAAGTCGCCGGCAACGCTCAGGCGGAGCATGAGGCTGCAATGCACGCTGCCACGCACCCGAACGGCAACGACTCGCCCGAGGCTGGCGCCCTGCGCGCCATGCTGACTGGTGGTCTGTCGGCGCTGAGCCCGGAGCAGCGCAACGCCATGTTTGCGCGCGTGAACCCGGACATTCGCGCCGCCATGTCGACCACGACCGGGAGCGAAGGCGGCTACACCGTTGCCACGGAGTTCAGCCGCAACCTGATCCAAGCCATGCGCGCTGCATTCGCGGTGCGCTCGGTTGCCACGGGCATCCAGACCAGCACTGGCGCTCAGATGCTGTTCCCGACCGCCGATTCGACGGCCGAGGAAGGCGAGATCGTCGGCCAGAACGGCCCGGTGACGGTGGGTGAAACCCAGTTCGGCCAGGCATCGATGGATGTCTACAAGTACTCGTCCAAGTCGATCGCCCTGCCGTTCGAGCTGATCCAGGATGCGATGTTCGACCTGGAGGCATACATCCAGACGCTGCTTAACCTGCGCCTGGGCCGCATCCAGAACCGCCACCACACCGGCGGCACTGGCACCGGCCAGCCGCGAGGCCTGGTGACGGGCTCCACACTGGGCAAGGCCGGCGCCACGGGCCAGACTGCCACCGTCACCTATGACGACCTGGTGGATCTGGAGCACTCGGTAGATCCGTTCTACCGCCCGGCCGGCCGCTTCATGTTCCACGACGACACGCTGAAGTCTGTGCGCAAGATCAAGGACGCGCAAGGCCGTCCGATCTTTGTGCCGGGCTACGAGCAAGGCAATCCGGGCGGTGCTCCCGACCGCCTGCTGGGCCGTGAGATCGTCATCAACCAGAACATGGACCCGATGAGTGTCTCGAAGAAGTCGATCCTGTTCGGCGACTTCTCGAAGTACCTGGTGCGCGATGTGATGGACGTGACGCTGTTCCGTATGACCGACAGCGCCTACACCCTGAAGGGCCAGGTCGGCTTTGTCGCCTTCTGCCGCTCGGGCGCCAACCTGATCGACGTCGGCGGCGCGGTGAAGTACTACCAAAACAGCGCGACCTAAGTATGAATTTCCTCAGCTCCGGCTGGGGCCGTCCCTCATCCACGCACCGAGAAAGAGCCCATGGCAACGAAGCTACCCCAATCCACGAAGACCGCACGCGTGCTGTGCGCGGTCACCATCGACGGTGTCCGTCACAAGCCGAACACCGTCATCGAGAACCTGCCGGCCGACGTGCTGAAGGCGCACGCCAAAGACCTGGACGATGAGCCGGCCGCAGTCGCACTCGCCAAGAGCGAGGGCGGCGAAGTGGTGCAGTACACCGAGCCGAAGGCCCCTGAAGCGGAAGCCACCGAGGAGTGAGCATGTTGTTGTCCAAGACCGTGACCGCTGCTGCGACGACCAAACCGGTATCGGTGGCCGAAGTGAAGACCAGCGCGCGGCTGGACAGCGACATGACAGACCTGGACGAGCACATTGGCACGCTGATTGACGCAGCCCGGATCGAGGCCGAGCAGGAAACTAGCCGCGAACTGGTGCCGCAGACATGGCGGCTTGAGTACTCCGATTGGCCGCGCGAGACGCTCCCGCTGTCGCCAGTCACTGCGCTGGTGTCGGTCGAGTACTTCGATGGAGCCGCGTGGCAACCGGCGAGCGGATGCGTGCTGGAGGATCGCCAGAACGGCCGATCCATCCTGGCGATCCCGCCTGACTTGATCTCTGCCCTTGGCTACCGCAACGGTGCTCGAGTGCGTGTAACCGTTGAGGCGGGCTATGAGACGGTACCGGCCGGCATCAAGGCATGGCTAATCGTCACCAGCGCATGCATGGCTCGCAACTCGTCCCCGCCGGCATACCTGGCCGGGCTGCTGGACGCTGAGAGGGACTGGTAATGAGTCATGACAGCCGAATCACTATCCAGCGGCCAACAGCGGACCAGGCCGACACCGGAGAGCCGGTATCGGCCTGGGAGGACGTGGCCACTGTGTGGGCCACGATCAAGCATATCAGCGGGCTGTCCGCCATCAAGTCCGGCGCCGACGTCTCGGTGGTCAAAGCCAGCATCCGCATCAACTGGCGGACTGGGCTGGACGCCAGCATGCGCGTGGTGCGCGGCACGACCGTGTACGACATCAGGGCAGTGATGCCGGACGAATCTGGTCGAAAGTACGTCGACCTGGTGTGCGAAACCGGCGCCCGGAGGTGATGCTATGGAAGTCCATCTGAGCCTGTCAGGCGACCTGCAGGCCGCGCTGGACCGCCTAGAGGCGGGCATGAAGGAGCGTGTGCTCCGGCCGGCTGCCCATGCCGGCGCCCTGGTGTTTTACGAGGAAGCGCGCCGGCTGGCTCCGGTGTACGACGGGCCGGAGAAGAAAGGCGTAAAACCCGGTCAGTTGCGCAATGCGATCTATCGCGTGTTCTCCGAAAGCAAGTCCGGTGAGACGCAGAAGATCTACGAGGTCAGCTGGAATGCCAAGAAGGCGCCGCACGGCCACCTGATTGAGCGTGGGCATTGGCGGGTGAATAAGGTGATCCGCGTGAACAACCGGTGGGTGGCCACGACTGAGCGTCTGCCGGCGCCGGTGTGGGTGCCCGCGGTGGGGTTCATTCGGCGTTCGTATGACCAGCGCGAAGCTGCGCTGAAGGCGATGCATGAGCGCGCCGCCGAGCGCACGGCGGAAGTGCTGGCGGAGGTCAAAGCATGACGGTAGAGGCCGACATCTTTCGGGCGCTGAAGGGCTTGGTGGGAAACCGTGTCTATCCGGAAGAGGCGCCAGCCGGTGTGGAACTCCCCTTCATCATCTATCAGCAAGTTGGGGGCGATCCGCTGAACTATCTGGCGGGTGTCCCGGACAAGCGAAACGGCCGATTCCAGATCGACGTTTGGGCGAGCAACCGCACTGATTCGTCAACGCTGAGTCGCCAGGCTGAAGACATCCTGCGCGCAGACCCTGTTCTGAGCGCCGATACGCTGACAGGCATGATCGCGACGAAAGACCCAGCGACTGGCTGGCGCGGATCGTCGCAAGATTTCAGCATCTGGTTCACGAATTAACGCCCGTTCGGGCATCAACCACTGACCCGCTGCGGCGGGCTTCTTTACTTCAGGAGTCTCATATGTCTCTGAGCTTGCCCAACGGGGCAGTCTTTTCCCTGGCCACTACGGTTGGTGCAGCCATTGCTGTCACGGCGCTGACAAACGCAAGTCCGGCGGTGGCCTCGGCTGCAGCCCATGCTCTGGTAGACGGCGACATCGTCGAGATCATCTCCGGCTGGCCAGCACTGAACGGCCGCGTCGCGCGTGTCATCGATAGCGAGGCCGGTACGTTCGCCTTGGAGGGCATCAATACAACGGACGCCACGAAATACCCCACAGGTGCGGGTATCGGCAGCGTCCGCAAAATCCTCACGTGGACGCCAATCACGCAGGTTCTCGAGGCGTCGATGTCCGGTGGCGAACAGCAGTTCTACAACTACCAGCTTCTCGAGGACACGGGCGACGAACGGCAGATACCAACAATTCGCAGCGCGCGTTCGGCAACGCTGCAGATTGCTGATGACGACACGCTGCCGCACTACGCGGTCCTCGATGCCGCTGATGCCGAGCGCAAACCGCGTGCGATCTGGTTGCAACTGCCCAGCAGGGCACGCACCTACTACCGCGCATATGTCTCCTTCAACAAGGTGCCGACGCTGACGAAGAACCAGGCAATGGCCTTGTCTGTCGCGCTGTCGATCGACGGCGAGCCGACGCGTTACTCGGGAGCACAGGCATGAGCTTCAAGGTCAAAGTGAATCCCACTTTCGTTGGCGAGGCGAAGATCCATGTGCCGGGTGAGGGACCGAAGCCACTCAAACTGGTGTTCAAGCACAAGAGATCCGAGGCTGCTGCCGAGTTCTACCAGCGGGCAGCCGAGCTGTCGCTGGATGTCGCCCGGCCGATCAGCGAGCAGTACGCGAGCCACCTTCTGGAGATCGTTGAGGGTTGGTGCGACGTGGATATGGAGTTCTCTGCCGAAGCGTTTGCCGAACTGCTGGCGAACTACGCCTTCGCCGCCCAAGCGATTCAGGAAGCGTACTTCGAGGAGCTGGCCGGAGCTCGCCGGGGAAACTGATCGAGGCGGCACGCGCACTGTACTGGCGTCCTCCGGACGCCACGCAGTTGGCGGCATTTGGACTGACGATCGCGGACTATCCCCGACCGGAGGTTGACCTCTGGCCGGAGACGGTCATGGCGTTCGACGTCTTCTGTCGCATGGTCACGCAGTGGCGCATGGGGATGGCTGGTCCCATAGGGCTTGACTACAGCGTGCTGCCATTCGTGATGCGTATGGCATGTGTACCGCGCAAGCAACGCAAAGGCGTCTTCGAGCAGGTTCGCATCATGGAAGATGCCGCGCTCGCGACGATGAACGAGGGGTGATATGTCCGAGGTGATCGGCAAGGCGACACTGGAGGTTGGGGCGGATTCGTCCTCGCTGGAGGCCGGACTCGCCAAGGCTGGAGAGGCCGTCCAGCAACTGGAGCGGACCGCCGCTACCTCGTCGCAGAGGACTGCCGGTAACTTCAAGGGTGTAGGCGATGCGGCAACCGATGCGTCGCGGAAAATGGACGCGAGCGCCAAGCAGTTCATTGCCAGACTCACGACACAGGCGAACACCGCTGGCTTGTCGAATTCTGCGGCCAAGGAATACATCGCCATCTCCAAGGGCATCCCAAAGGAGGTCTACGAGCCGCTGATTGCCAAGCTCCGTGAGGCGGAGCAGCAGTTTGGCAAGACGGGCGTCTCGGCTGCTCAGACCGCCGCTGCGATGCGCATGGTGCCGGCGCAGATGACCGACATCGTGACGCAGCTCGCAGGCGGGCAAAGTCCCCTGTTGGTGCTGACGCAGCAGGGCGGGCAGCTCAAGGACATGTTCGGCGGCATCGGTCCCGCTGTGCGCGGGTTCGGTACGTACCTCGCCGGGCTGGTGAATCCGCTGACGGTGACGGCCGCCGCTGCGATGACCCTGGCCGGTGCCATGTACCAGGGCTCGCAGGAGCAGACGGCATTTCAAAAGTCGCTGATCCTGACTGGCAACTATGCCGGTGTCAGCGCAAACCAGCTGGTGGCTATGTCCGCCGAGATCAGCCGGACGGTCGGCACGCAGGGCGCGGCGGCGGCAGTCCTCAATGACCTGGCCGCATCAGGCAAGGTGGCGGCCGACCAGCTCCAGGTGGTGGGCACGGCCACAGTCACCCTGGCGAAGGTGGGGGTGGCCGTCAAGGAAACCGTCGGTCATTTCAATGATCTGGGCGACGAGCCGGTGAAAGCCGCCCTCAAGCTCAATGAGCAGTATCACTTCCTGACAGACACGGTCTACCAGCAGATCAAGGCTCTGGAAGAGCAGGGTGACAAGGACCAGGCCGCCGCCTTGGCGCAGCGTACTTACGCTCAGGAAATGACGCAGCGTGCCAACCAGGTGCTCCAGCATCTTGGTCTCATGGAGCGCGGCTGGAATTCCGTCGCCGGCGCCGCCAAGGGCGCATGGGATTACATGCTGGGCATCGGCAGGCCCGACACGCTCGCTGACGTGCGGCGCAATATCGCCGCCGTTCAGTCTGAGCTGGAAAAGATGGGGCAGCCGACCGGCTTTGACTCCACGGGCGGCGGCGCTGCCACCGGCAACGGCGATCGTCGACGGGTAGGTGCCTTGGCGCGGCTCAAGGCGCTGCAGGCGCAGGAAACGGCGCTACAGGCCGATGCCGACAAGGCGGCAGCCGATGGGCGGCGGCAGCGCGACGAGCAGGAAAAGATCGCCGCCAGACAGCGGCTGGAGGCGCAGGAAAAGGCTACCCGATCGCGTGCGCAGCAGCGTGCCGACGAGATCGACCAGCTGCGGAAAGATGGCGAGAAAGTCGGTCTTACCGAGGAAGAGATCGCCAAGCGTATCGCGGCTGTCAACGAGAAATACAAAGACCCGAAGGCGTCGCACGGCAAGGCATACACCGAGGACTACGCCACCCGCTACCTCGACCAGCTCAAACAGACTGAGGCAGCAACCAAGGCCGCGCTGGAGGATAGCGACAAGCTGACGGCAGCCGCGAAAGCACGCGCGGAGTTCGAGCAACAGATCGCCGACATCAAGACAAAGAAAGTCCTGACGGCCGATCAGAAAAGCCTGCTCGCACGGCAGGATGAGATCCGCGCTCAGCTCGATCTGAACGTCGCTGCCGATGCTGCGCTTGAGAGCAAGAAGGCGCAGACCAAAGAGGCTGAAAAACAGGTGCGCCTGGCGGAGCAGGCGCGCGCGCAGGCCGCCGGCATTGACGTCCGGATCGGCGAGGGCGCGAGTACTCGTGCGGACCAGTACTCGCGCCAGCTCGATGCCTTCGGCATGGGTGGCCGGGCGATGGAGCAGGTGAGCGCCGCCAAGAGCATCTATCGCGAGTTCGCGCGCGTCCGGACGGACTGGATCAAGAGCATGACCGACCGGGGGCAACTCGGGACGCCACTGTTTCAAGACGAATTGGTCCGGATCAATGAAGGCGAACGCGCGGCGCTGGACCAATTGGGGCAGTACTACGACCAACTGAGCCAGAAACGTGCCGACTGGAGCAACGGTGCGCGCGCAGCGTTCGCCGACTACCAGGACTATGCCGCCAACGTTGCCGATCAGACGGGCCGGCTATTCGGCAATGCCTTCCAGGGCATGGAAGATGGCTTGGTCAGCTTCGTCACGACGGGCAAGGCGTCGTTCGCTGATTTTGCCAAGTCCGTGATCGCGGATCTGGCGCGTATCGCCGCGCGAGCGGCAATCTCGGGCTTGTTCCAGATGGGGATCAATCTCCTCGGTGGGGTGCTCGGCGGCTCGCTGGGTGGCGCCGGGGCCTTCGACGGGGCGGCGGGTGCCGCGGCTGGCGCTCCTGGCCAAATTGCGACTCCGCTGGCCGGCGACCTCTTCGGTAATGCGGGTTCCGTGCCGGGCAACTACGGCTCGGGGATATTTGCCCTACCGGCGCGCGCAAGCGGCGGCCCGGTGGTGGCTGGTCAGCCGTACCTGGTCGGCGAAGAGGGGCCGGAGATCCATGTCCCGAGCACAGCGGGCACGATTATCCCGAACAAGGCGTTGGGTGGCTCGAAGGTGACGCTGAATTTCTATGGCGCGCCTGGCGAGCCGGAAGTCAGGAAGTCCGAGGACGCTGCGGGTAACACCAACATTGATGTGATCTGGAAACAGATCGACCAGCGCATTGACCAGCGCATGTCGAAGAACATGGTCGGGCAGGGCGGCTATGCGGCCCAGATTCGCAACGGAATGATCTGATATGGCAATCGAAACCTTCATGTGGCGGGCCAGCGGCCCAGGCGCGCAGGGGGACGTCACCCTGCGCGTACGGGGTGCGCAGTTTGGCGATGGCTATGCGCAGGCTGTGCCCGACGGTATCAACAACAAGGTCGAGGCGTGGCCACTGCAGTTCGTGGGCGATCGCGACACCATCAAGGCGATCCGCGATTTCCTGGACCGGCACGCCGGCGCGACGTCGTTCTACTGGACGCCGCCGCTCGGCGAGCAGGGCCGGTACAAGGTGGCGCGGTACGCCCTCGGCCCAGCGGCCAAGGGCGTCTACACCCTCTCCGCAACTTTTCAGCAGGCGTTCGCGCCGTAGAAGATGGCAAAACAGACAATCAACCTCGGTTACCCGCCGAAAGGCGATGGCGGTGATGATTCGCGCACGGGCTTCACCAAGGCAAACGCGAATTTTGACGAGCTGTACGCCAAGGCTCAGTCGCAACTGGTGAAGGATGTCGGAGGCGCAGGCGTGATTGCCCTGTCTGCTCAGGAGGCGCTGACGGGGATTATGTATTTATACGGTGCGTTGACTGGGAATCGGGAAGTTGCAGTACCGGATTCCGTCCCGCAGACATGGATTGTTGTGAATGCCACCACCGGGCCATTCACGCTTCGCTTTCGAACGGTGAGTGGAACGGGCCCTGTTCTTGCGGCCGGATCAAGCGTTGTGGTGTTTAGCGACGGCGGTAACGTCTCGGATGTCGATGGGATCATGCGGTACCAGGTCGGTCAACTCATGACGGCAGCGAGTGCTGACGTGGGCAGGGTCTCATTTTTCGCGGCCAGCACGCCCCCATCTGGATACCTGGAGTGCAATGGGGCAGCCCTCTTCAGGTCCGACTTTCCTCCACTGTTCGCCAGAATTGGCACGACTTTCGGAGCGGGAAACGGCTCAACGACATTCAACATCCCGGATCTGCGAGGGGAGTTTCTGCGTGGATGGGATCACGGCAAGGGCGTGGATCCAGGGCGCGCATTCGGTAGCTTTCAGGATCAGGCTGTGATCAGCCATAGCCATACCATTCCTGCATCCATTCTGTATGCCATGGCCGGGACAGCGTATGCGGGCGGCACCTACGGCAACACCTTATCCAACCAGGGGACGGGCGCCGCAGGGGGGTCGGAAACGCGCCCGCGAAACGTCGCATTGCTTCCGTGCATCAAGTATTGAGGGCAGGTATGAAAGTCACGAACTACGACAACTTCACCGGCGTGCCAACCAGCGTTGGCGTTGCTACCGATAACCCGGTGAATCCTGATATGCCGCTCATTCCAGCGTACGCGACCGTGCAGGATGCGCCCTCGGTGCAGGCCGGGCAGGTGGCGATCTATGTGGATCCACATGGCGTGCCGCCGATGAACTGGGAGTTTGGTGAATGGAAGATCGTTCCCGACTATCGGGCCATTCCCCTCTACAGTGTGCCTAGCGGTGAGCCGTACGAAATCGGGGGGCAGTACGCTGGAGTCGGGCCCCTTCCCGCTATGGTGACGGACCAGCCTCGCCCCTCTCCGGCTCACGTCTGGCGCGATGGTGCATGGGTGCTGGACGAGGGGCTGGCCGCCACGCTGCGAGTGGACGCGGCCCGCATCAAGCGTCAGGCGGAATCGGCTCGAGCGCGCACCGCGATCGAGCCATTGCAGATGGCTGTCGAGCTTGGCATCCAAACGGAGGCTGAAGGTGCGGCATTGATCGAGTGGAGGCGATACTTCGTCGCGCTGAGCCGCATCGATGTGACAGCAGCGACGATTGAATGGCCGGAGGCACCCGTCACATGAGCATTCAGGCCGATGTACAGAAGCTGGAGCCTGGTGAGTGGGTCGAAGTGTTCGAACTGGACGCGACCGCTATTGGTGGTGATGTCCTCTGCTTTCACGGTTACACGCAGGTCGGCTCGATCTGGTGGCAGGGTAAGGAGTACTCGCCCTGGTCGATTCAGGTGGAGGGATTCGCGCGCACAGGCGATGGCCAGCAGCCCACGCCCACCCTGCGCGTGGGAAACGTGGACGGCTCGATCTCGGCGCTATGCCTGTTCCTTGCCGACATGGTTGGTGCGCAGCTCACGCGCCGGCAGACGCTCGGCAAGTATCTGGACGCCAGAAACTTCCCTGGTGGGAATGCGGATGCCGACCCGGGTGAAGAGTTGCCGCCGGAGATCTGGCTGCTCGAACGAAAGGCGGAAGAATCAGCCGTCTCCGTGACGTTCGAGCTGTCTAGCGCGCTGGATTTCGGCGATGCGCAGATCCCGGCGCGCCAGATCGTTGCCAATATCTGCATGTGGCTGACGAAGGGGGGGTATCGCGGTCCCTATTGCGGGTACACCGGCGTGGACTATTTCGATCGCGACGATAACCGCGTTACCGATCAGGTGCTGGACAAATGCGGCGGCCGTCTCTCGTCGTGCAAGGCCCGGTTTGGAGCAAACAACCCGCTGCCATACGGTTCGTTTCCGGCAGCGGATCTCGTCAGGGGGTGATATGCGGCGCGAAACCTTGCTGGCCGTGCGAGAGCACGCGCAGCGTGACTACCCGCGCGAGGCCTGCGGGCTGGTGGTGATCGTCAAGGGGCGGGAGCGATATGTCCCGTGCCGGAACGTAGCAGCTGGCACCGAACATTTCGTGATGCCGGCCGAGGACTATGCGGCGGCCGAAGACCTCGGCGAAGTGATTGCGCTGGTGCACACGCACCCGGACGCGCCGGCCACGCCTAGCGAGGCTGATCGTGTCAGCTGCGAGGGATCTGGTTTGCCCTGGCACATCCTGTCCTGGCCGGCGGATGACTTGCAGTCGATCGAGCCAGTCGGCTACCAGGCGCCGCTAGTCGGGCGCGAGTTCGCCCATGGAGTGCTGGACTGCTATGCGTTGATCCGGGACTGGTATCGCCGCGAGCGTGGCATCGAGCTGCTCGACTTTGAGCGTCGCGATAACTGGTGGAATCGCGGCGATGATCTGTACATGCAGCACTATGCAGAGGCGGGATTCGTCGTAGTCTCGCAGGATCATCCGGAGCAGGTGGGTGATGTGATTCTGATGCAGCTGCGCTCCAAGGTTCCGAACCATGCGGCGATCTATCTTGGTGATGGGTTGATGCTGCATCACCAGCATGGCAGGCTGTCTTCGCGCGATGTTTATGGCGGATATTGGCAGGAGATCACGCGCTGTGTGCTTCGATTGAAATGTGATGTTGCACTAGAATAGCGGCGAAATTAACTCCTGCGAGGGGATGATATGCGGGCGGTAGCTTTGCTTGGGGGGTGTGCGTTGCTAATGGCTGGTTGCGTTGGAATGACGCAAACTCAGATTCGACAAGTTCAGCCGGAACTGCGACAAACCAAGGCGACCGCAAACGCGGTTCTTGAGTGCGTGCAGGTCAGCCTGAATGACTTACCGAAGATCACCACGTATCCAAGTGGCGGGCGGACGGAGATCAGTATTGGCCTTGATCAGTTGGGCGATTATCGAGTCTATTACCTTATTGATCTTCGTGCCGTTGAGGGTGGAACTGCGCTTGCGGTTCGACGAGCGAATTCGGGGATCCGCCAGCTGAGCGAGAAGGAACTGGACGCGCTGTTAGACCGATGTGCGCCGCGCGCATAGCTAGTTACCATTATCGATTGAAATTACCCGCCTTTAGGGCGGGTTTTTAATTTGGCGACATGGAAAAGATTCGAACCATTCGACTTTACGGAAATCTGGGGGTGCGGTTTGGTCGCGTGCACCGGCTGGCGATCGCCAATGCGGCGGAGGCCGTGCGGGCGCTGAGTGTGCTAGTGCCGGGGTTCCGGGCTGAGTTGCAGGACAGCAGCGAACGGGGCGTGGCTTATGCGGTGTTCATTGGCCGGCAGAACGTTGGTCATGATCAGATGTGTACGCCGCCAGGCGGTGACGACATCCGCATTGCGCCGGTCATGCGCGGTGCAAAGCGCGCAGGCCTGTTTCAGACGATCTTGGGTGTCGCGCTCGTCGCGCTGGCATGGTGGAATCCTCCGGCCCTTGGCATGACCGCGCAAATGGCGTTCGGTGTGGGTCTGGCGGGCGCCTCGATGGCGCTCGGTGGTGTCGTGCAGATGCTGTCGCCGCAAGCGAAGGGCCTGTCGACGAAGGATTCGCCGAACAATGGGGCCAGCTACAACTTCAACGGACCGGTGAACACCACGGCGCAGGGCAATCCCGTGCCGATTCTGTACGGACGAATGATCGTCGGCAGCGCCGTGCTCTCCGGTGGCATTTTCGCTGAGGATCAGGCATAGCGCCGCGTGTCCTTCAATAACCTGGCCCCGCCTTCGTGCGGGGCCTTTTCATTTGGTGCAGGGAATATGCGCGACATCATTGGCTATGGGGGCGGCGGAAAAGGTGGGGGCGGAGGCAGCGCCCCGTCGGAAAGCCCGGACAGCCTGCACTCGATCGCGTACGCGCGCGTGCTGGATCTCGTTTCCGAGGGGGAGATCCATGGGCTGGTCAATGGCCTGCAAAGCGTCTACCTGGATAGCACGCCGCTGATGAATGCCGACGGCTCGCAGAATTTCCAGGGCGTATCGCTGGCGTACCGCAACGGCACGCAGGATCAGGACTACATTCCCGGCTTCCCGTCCGTTGAGAACGAGGCGGCGGTCGGCGTGGAACTGAAGGCGGCCACGCCGTGGGTGCGTGCCGTGAACAACACTGCGCTCTCTGCGGTGCGCATCCGGTTGGGGGTGCCCTCGCTCTCGAAGGCCAACACCAGCACGGGAGACATCGGCGGGTATCGGGTCGAGTACGCCATCGATGTCGCAACCGATGGTGCGGCATATCATCAGGTGCTGCTGACGGCTTTCGACGGTAAGACAACCAACAACTACCAGCGCAGCCATCGTGTGGAGTTGCCACCAGCCAGGCAGGGGTGGAACGTGCGCGTGCGGCGGATCACGCCAAACGCCAACAGCAACACCATCGCGGATACCACTCGTATCGAGTCCTATACCGAGGTCATCGACGCCAAGCTGCGCTACCCGAATAGCGCCATCGTGGCCCTCCAGATCGACGCCCGGCAGTTCAACAGCATTCCGGCGCGGTCGTTCGACATGAAGGGGCGGATTCTCCGCGTGCCGTCGAACTACACGCCGGAAACGCGTAGCTACACCGGCGTGTGGGATGGGACTTTCAAGACGGCGTGGACCGACAACCCGGCGTGGATCTTCTACGACCTGGTGCTGCATCCTCGCTATGGACTTGGCGATCGCGTGAACGCCGCGATGGTCGACAAGTGGTCGCTCTACCAGATCGCGCGGTATTGCGACGAGCTGGTCCCAGATGGGCGGGGTGGGCAAGAGCCACGCTTTACTTGCAATGTGTACCTGCAGGCGCGCGCCGACGCGTACAAGGTGCTGCAGGATCTGGCGTCGATCTTTCGCGGCATGGCCTACTGGGCGTCCGGCACCGTGGTCGCTGCGGCGGACATGCCGTCTGACCCGGAGTACACCTTCGCGGCGTCCAACGTGATTGATGGCCGCTTTTCCTACGCCGGCAGCGGGCTGAAGGCCCGCAAGACGGTGGCGTTGGTGTCGTGGAACGATCCGTCCGACTTCTACCGGGCCAAGGTCGAGTATGTGCCGGATGACGATGGCATTGCGCGCTACGGCGTGCGCCAGACCGAGGTGACGGCATTTGGCTGCACGTCGCAGGGGCAGGCGCACCGCGCCGGGCAGTGGATCTTGCTCACCAGCCGCATGGAGACTGAGACCGTGACATTCGGGGTCGGCCTCGACGCGGCATTAGTGAGGCCGGGTAGCGTTGTCCGCATTGCAGATCCTGCTCGAGCCGGGCGGCGATTGGGTGGCCGCGTGCGCGTGGCACCCGGCACGCGCCAGGTGCAGCTCGACAAGGTCGATCAGATCCAGCCTGGCGACGCTCTTACGGTCGCCTTGCCCTCAGGGGCCGTGCAGACGCGGACGGTCGTGGAGGTTGTGGGTTCCACCGTCCGGGTGTCGGCGGACTGGACCGAGAGCATCCAGGCAGAGGCGGTCTGGGCGGTTGACAGCGCCACGCTGAAAACCCAGCTGTTCCGCGTGCTGTCGATTACGGAAGGCGATGGCATCACCCGTCAGGTGACGGCGCTCAGGCATGAGGCGGGAAAATTCGCAGCGATCGACAACGGTTCCCGGCTGGAATCGCGGCCAGTGACCGTTATCCCGCCATCCGTACAGCCTCCGCCCACCGGCGTGGAAATCAGATCGTATTCCGTCATTGGGCAAGGCATCGCGTCAACGACGATGGTTGTCAGCTGGTCGCCATCGGATAGAGCCGTGGCCTATGAGGTGGGATGGCGTCGCGACAACGGGGAATGGGTCAGGGCCGGCCGTACGGGCTCCTGCAGCCTGGAGGTGACGAGCATCTACGCCGGCACGTATCTGGCGCGTGTGCGTGCGGTCAATGCCCTGGACGTGGCATCGATCCCTGCCTACTCGGTGGAAACGGTGCTGACCGGAAAAACGACGCCGCCGCCCGTTGTGACGTCGTTGGTGGCCACAGGGCTGGTGTTCTCGATTCGGCTGGATTGGGGGTTCCCGCCGGGGCCATCCGATGTGGAGCGTACCGAGATCTGGTACAGCAAGACGCTGAGCCGTACTGATGCCATCAAGCTGGCCGACTTTGCCTTCCCGCAGAACACTCACACGATCATGGGATTGGCGGCCGGGCAGCGCTTTTGGTTCTGGGCGCGCCTGGTCGACAAGAGCGGCAACATCGGCGCCTGGTACCCGACCGGCAACGGTGTGCAGGGGCAGAGCAGTGCAGATGCCGGCCCCATTCTGGACGCGATCGCGGGGCAGATCACCGAATCCCAGTTGGGCAAGGATCTGCTAGGGAGAATCGACCTGATCGACGGCCCGCCAGATATGGTCGGTTCTGTGGCTGCGCGGGTGAAAGCCGAGCAAACGGCCCGGACCGATGCGGATTCGGCCTTGGCCACCAGGCTGGATTCGGTCGTGGCGACATTCGGGCCACCGCCGATGGCTGGGGATACCGGGACGAATGCCGGCTCGACGCTGATTATGGCGGGCGTCTGGTCCGAGCAGGCGGCGCGCGCGGAGGCCGATATGGCGCTGGCCAGGCAGCAGACCACGCTCCAGGCGCAAATCGGGCAAAACGCAGCGGTGGTGCAGCAAACGGCGTCAGCAGTCGTGGCGCTGAACGGGAAGATCTCCGCGGCGTGGAACATCAAAGTAGGGGTCACGCAGGATGGCAAGTACTACGGTGCAGGCATGGCCATCGGAATCGACAACGAAGCCGGCGCCGTGCAGTCACAGATCCTGTTTCAGGCCGACCGTTTCGCGCTACTGAACGTGGCCAACGGTGCCGTGACGTCACCGTTCGTGGTGCAGAACGGTCAGACGTTCATTAGCCAGGCATTTATCGGGGTGGGATGGATCACCAGCGCGATGATAGCCAATGCGGCCATTACCAATGCGCAGATTGACAATGCTGCGATTACGACGGCCAAGATCCAAGACGGCAGCATCACAAATGCAAAGATCGACAGCGCTGCGATCGACTCGGGCCAGATCCGCCTGGCGGCAATCCAGAGCGCCCACATCGTTGACGCCTCCATCAGCACGCTGAAGATTGCTGGGGAGGCCGTGACGGTCCCGCGCGGCTCCGTCAATGGAAGCGGCAGCACTTCCATAAGCGATACGACGATCTGCACGATCTCGATGCCTGCCGGTATCCCAACGGTGCTTGTGCAGGCATCGGTTGTACTCCGGGCGGCCGGTACAGCGCGGGCCTACCTGGTGCGCAATGGTGTGCCGGTGTCGGATTACTACTTTGGCTCTCAGGCGGGCCCATCGGTCGTGACCCCGACGCTTGCCTACTTCGACACGTCCCAAGCCGCAGCCACGTATCAGCTCGTGGTGGGGCCATCTGGTACCGGTGGGCAGGTCGATTGGAATGGTGCCGTGCTGACCGGACTTGGCATCAAGCGATGAGGCTTGGTTCGGAAACTGCCGCCTTCGGGCGGTTTTTTATTGGCCCGCCCTGTGCGGGCCTTTCTCATTTATGGAGGGGGTGAATGTCAGAACCAATTAGCGGAGGGGCCGCGCTAGGCGTCGCGGGGGCGGCTGCCTTCAAGGCGGCGGGAGGGCCGGCAGCAGTCGCGGCTGGTGGGAGTGGCCTGGCGGCCATCGTGGTCATGCTGCTGATGCGCCCGCGTACGCGCGGCGAGTGGGCAGTGGCGCTGATCAGTACGGTGGTGTCGAGCGTGGCGGGCGGTGCAGCGGTGGTGCAGCACTATGAGCTGCAGTCGTGGACGCAGAACTATATCGGGCTGGTGGCGCTGTTCGGGCTCGTGTTCGCCTGCGGCCTGCCGGGCTGGGCGGTGGTGCGCTGGCTGTTCAATTTCATCGAGCGGCGCCGCGACAAGGATCTCGCAGACATCGTGCGCGAGGTCAGGCAGGAGGTAACGCTATGACGCTATCCGAAATCATCTGCCTAGCGATCGAGCCGGCATTGCGGCTGCTGCCGCCCGCGATGGATACGGTAAAGGCGCGCGTCATGCTGCTGGCCATCGGGCTGCAGGAGTCGGCATTCGCGGCGCGGCGCCAGGCCGGCAATGGTCCCGCCCGAGGCTTCTGGCAGTTCGAGCTGGGCACGCCTCAGTCGCGCGGCGGGGTGTGGGGGGTGTTCTTGCATGTCGCCAGTCGGCCGCACCTGGAGCGCCTTTGCCTCGCGCGGCGTGTCGCCTTTCAACCGGAGGCCATTCATCGTGCGATCGAGGTGGATGACGTGCTCGCGGCCGGTGTGGCGCGTCTGCTGCTTTTCACAGACCCCTTTGCGCTTCCGTCAGTGACCGAGCAGCAGGCGGCATGGGATCTCTATGCCCGCACCTGGCGGCCCGGTAAGCCGCACCCGAAGAACTGGCCTGCCAATCATGCCCGCGCGGTGGCGGAGGTCCAGTCATGACCCTGCCACGACTGCCGTGGCGTTCGATCCTAATCGGCGCAGTGGCGGCGGCTTTGTTCGCTGCGGGTTGGCTGGGTAATGGCTGGCGGCTCGGCGAGCAGATCGCCGAGCAGAAGGCCGAACATGCCACTGAGCAGCGTAATCAAGCACGTGTCCAAACCAAGGCCGTCGACGATGCCCGCATTGAGGAGCAGCGGCGCGTGGCCGAACAAGCGAAATCCACCAATGATGCTATCCGACAACTTCATGCAGCACAGGCTAGTGCTCGCGCTGCTGACGCTGCTCGTCGCGAGCTGCTCGCCCGTATTGCAGCCATCACCAACGCTGCCCGCAGTCCCCGCGATCCCGCCTCTGTCGCCGCTGGCGCGTCAGCCGGCGATCCCATCCTACTGCTCGCCGACGTGCTTGGACGCGCTGACCAGCGAGCGGGAGACCTGGCGCAATACGCTGACGCAGCCCGAGTCGCTGGGCAAAAGTGCGAGCGGGACTACGACGCCTTGATTTCTACGACGCCTTAGTGCGTGACGGCACAGGAGCCGCCTCTGCAACCATCGCAACGGACGGAAGCAGGCGCAGGAATGTCCGCGCCACCTCAGGGTCGCGGCATGTCAGCCAGTCGTCCCATTCTTCGCGCGGCAGAATCACAATGCCGCGCTTCTCATCTCCAGGCTTGTGAAATCGCTGCATCAGGGGGTGGCTGTCGGCGTTGAGCGTCGGCATGGTGAACGACACAGCGCCATCCGGCCACGGGCGCCACAATCCCGCGATCGCAAATGGCTCGCCGTCTGGCAGTCCAATCCTCCACCGTACGGCCTTGCCCGTCTCCCAGTTCGGCTCATAGAAGCCGGTGGCCGGGATCAGGCAAAGCTGCGCAGCTTTCCAGTGCTTGGCGAATGAGCTGAGCTTTCCGATCGTTTCCGTCCGCGCGTTGGCTGTGGGGTAGTAGCGCACGCCAGGCGGGATCTTTGCCTTGGGCACCATGCTGAACGAGCCCAGCACCGCTTCGCGCGAGCCAACTTCCGCGGCGCGGATGATCGGGGCAGGGTAGTCGGGCCACGCCTCGGCCTTCCACTCGCCGGCGGGCGGCTCAACGCCGAAGACATCGCGCAACACCTGGCGCTGGACGGGGGCATAGTTCACGCACATTAAACGTCCCTCCTATATGAGCCGACTCAATGGGGTTATAGCATGGCACCCCAATAGACAGGCGCCACAAAGCGAGGGTGGCGTGGCGAGCGGGCCCTTATAGTTGCCAGCCGTTTCTTCGCCGTTCAACGAAAAACCCAACGGATTCTAGTGATTGAATTGTCTTCTCAATCGCCAGGAGAATTTCCGCTTGGTTTGGGTTCCTGGTCAAGGAGAAATTGTGTACTTCAGATGGGCCCTTGGAACTCGTTGAGAAAGGAGGGTGCAGTGGTTCTTGGCTCGAAAAAATGCTGATCGCCGAGTTCATAATTGCCTCATCGCTTCCGCTAAAGAATGCTTGAAGATCTCGGTCGTCGTCATAAATTTCAAAACTAATCCAGCGCGGAGTAGATCCATTGAGGCGCATCTGAACTGTGTAGATGTCTTCGTGAGAAGTTTGATTTTCTTCCATTATTTGGCTCAAGATTAATCTTCAGTGTCGAATTCATCGGTGGATGGCAATGCACGACGGGCCAGAAAGATCCCCGCAATCTTCGCGTTCGGATAACTTTTTCTGAGTAGTTGCGACATCGCCTTGAAAGTGCATCCAGTAGTCAACATATCGTCAACTACGACGATTGTTGTGGGCACTGGATTTCCTAGCGCTGGATTAATTCTGTAGTTTCTAGCAAGGTCCTCCGGCTTGGGTCGGTTTTGTGACTCATGTGCGGGTAGTCGTGAATGTGCCTGGCTGATTAGTTGCCGTACATCACCGCCTGCGGCAGCAACGACCTGCAGCGCTTGCTCAATGCGATCGTCATAGCCTGGGTCGCCAATACAACGCGATGGTGGCGCGCCGACAAAGGTAACGGTTGGCAAAGCTGCCGGCTTAAATGCGCCTGCTAGCCACTGTCCAGCCTGCTGGATGGCAAGCAGCTTGTACTGGTAGTCGGGGAAGGCCTTGCGTTCCGGCTTCTTCTTGAAATTCCAGATTAGCTGATTTGTCTCGCTATACCTTGGGCCCTCTCCGGCAGTATATTCTCCGAAATAGTAGCAGGCATCTGTTGCTTCAAGGTAGTAATGTTCGCCAATTGTAAGGCTGTCTATTTTTCTTAGTTTCGGCATGTCAGTGCCTGAATAATGTCATCGAAGTCCCGAACGCGAATCGCGCCCTGTGCCTCATATTTGGCGGGCCAGGTAAGATTTGGGTTCTGAAAGCAATTGTCCAGTATGAACAGCTTTCGTCCTTGGTTTAAGGCTGCTCGCGCTTGCGTCAACGTTCCAGACGTTTCGCCGGCTTCGACTATGATGGTCGCTTGACTAAAAGCAGACATAGTTGCATTTCGCTCAGGGAAGAAGAATCTATTACCCTTGTAGGTCTGCCGCGCGTAGCGGAGAATGGGAACCTGGCTGATGACCAATTGCTCGCGAGCGAGAAGGCGTTGCATCTCCTTGTTCTCACGCGGATAATATTCAGTGATGGGAGTTCCTATTACGGCAACAGTGTTGCCGCCCTCCTCGAGAGTGGTCGTATGTGCCACCGTGTCAATGCCGCGGGCGAGCCCAGAATAGATGGTGTAGCCTTCGGCAACCAGCAACTTCACAAGTCGCTTTGCACGCGCGGCACCTTCGCGACTGGGCTCCCGAGTTCCAACTACTGCGACAGATTTGCGCGACTCCGCCAAATCCCACCACCCTTGAAAATAGAAAAACGCAAGTGGGTGTATCGCGTCCCGTAGTTTCTTGGGGTAGTCAAGAGCCCCGTGAATCCTCACCCCAAACTCGGTGATCTCCGCCTTCGAAAAGTGGGGGCGTAGCTCGGCCAGAATATCCTCCGTAGCCTCCTGCGAGACCAATTGAGAAGGGGTCGCGCCGGGGTGCTTTTCGAAGATTTCTGCAATCGTCTTAAACGAAGCGTTGTCGGACTGCCACAAAGCTTCGTAGGCCGCCATTTCGCGCCACGGTGATATTGGCTGTTCAGCCAGGACGGTGTCGAAATCTGAAATTGGATCTGACACGCCGTGCGCGAGAAAGAGATCTCCGGTCTGGTGTTCCAAATTCTCAGATGGTTTCATGTGATCTATTGTCATCTACAATACACGACTCTTGTGACTGGAAAGTATACCGTTGAGGGGGGTATACAACGGTACGGAACGCAATGTCGTGGTCTGTGTTCTTTCGGGTAACAGCTTAGGGCTCTTCGTGCCGCATGGGAACATTGGCTTTGGGCGTTCGATCCACGCATTCTTGAAACGCCGCGGCCCAGACTGCCTCTGCGATCCCTCGCCAACCGAATTCCTTACCGGCCCGCTGGACCTCAGATGATTTCCAAATCCGCTCGAACTCCTTTGAATCGAAGTCCGCACCTGTGAGTAGGCTGGCCTGGGCGGGAGTCTTCGCCAGGAGGACTTCGAGCTCGTGCCGCACCTCCTCGAGCTGATCCCCGGCGGGCTCTCCCAAACCGTTCTCCCAACCGTGGAATCCCACGGCGTCCGTGCCTGCATTGAGGCGATCAAGGGCGTCAAGTAGGCGCTGCGCTACTTGTCGGACAGTCGGTAAGCTAGGGGGCGCCTCGTGGATTTGGCAGCCTGCGGCTGACTTTTTGTTGCCCATGGCAATGCTTGATGCTGTATGGATATACAGTGTATCGCACCACGCCGGGCTCAGGTGGCTCATCTGATTTGCCAGCTTTTTGCCAGCATTCGCCTGAAAGGCGCACAGTTGAGCCAGATTGCTGGGGTTCGAGTCCCCTCCCTCGCACCAAGTTACCGTATCATCACATTCCCACGTAACACCCAAAATCCCCGCAAACGCTTGTCCCACAAGGGATAGCGGGCTTTTGCGCATCCGCATCACCCCCCAATCCACCTACAAAGAATCACATATAATTCCTGCGTCGCCCCCAGAATTCCCCCACGGAGCCCCCATGGCATCGTTTCAGAAGATTGGGAAAGGGTGGCGCGTTCAGCTCGATGTGAAGGGCCAGCGCGAGAGCCGTAGCTTTCCAAACAAGGCGCTCGCCCAGGAGTGGGCGGACCGCCGGCAGGCTGAGTTGAGGTCGATCCAGTCAGGGCAGGGCAGCAAGACATTCACGGTCGGGCATGTCCTGGACGACTACCAGCGAAAGATCAGCCCCACGAAGCGCGGGGAGCGGTGGGAAAAGCTCAGGCTCGAGTTGATCGGCAAGATCAAGGTCGAGGGGCGTCAGCTCCGGGATATCCGACTGGCCGAGCTCCGATCGACCCACATTGCGGCATGGCGCGATGCCAGGCTGCGCGATGTTTCTGGCTCTTCCGTATCCCGCGAAATGACGCTTCTTTCCCACGCACTCGATGTGGCGCGGCGGGAATGGGCGTGGCTGGTTCACGATCCGATGAAAGATGTCCGCCGGCCGCCGGAGAATCCACCGCGTGACCGCCTGATCGCCGAGACGGAGATAGAGAAGATCATCACCGCACTGGGGTACCAGGAGGGCGTGCCGGTGGCGCTGCCGTCGCAGCGGGTGGCCGTGGCATTCTTGCTGGCCATCGAGACGGCCATGCGTTCGGGCGAAATGCTGGGGCTGACAAGTCGATCTGTCGACTTCGAGCGGCGCGTTGCCCATCTGCCGATGACAAAAAACGGCGGAGCCAGAAATGTCCCGCTGTCCACGCGAGCGGTGACGCTGCTGAAAATGCTCCCGGAGGTTGATGGCGGCGATCCGCTGTTCAATCTGTCGGCGGCCAGCCGGGATGCGCTGTTCCGCAAGGCCAAAGAAAAGGCCGGCATTGCCGGCCTGACATTCCACGATACGCGGCACGAAGCGATCACCCGCCTGGCCAAGAAGCTGCAGCCGCTGGATCTGGCCCGGATGACCGGGCACACGAACCTCCAGGAGCTGATGACGTACTACAACGAGTCCGCCGCCAGCATCGCGCAGCGCCTGGGCTAGTCGACTTTCCGCGGCCGGCCTACGATCTTCTCCTTGTGCGATCGCACCCAGGCGATTACCTCCGAGGCCTCCCACAGCGGCTGGCCTCTGGAGCCCTCCTTCTGGGTAGGCAGGCGGATCGGTTTGGGGAAGCCCGGCAACGTGACCACACGCTCCATCACGGCTGCGGGTGAGCGTCGCAGATAGTTTCCGATCAGCTTTGCATTCCAGAGTTGGACAGAGACAGGGATCGCAGGCACTACGCGCTTGGCGATTTCGTCGGCAAGCTGGTCAATCAGTTGTGTTTCGCTCATCTCGCAACTCCATAGTGCGCTCCAGAGGCTCCCCCTCAAAATCCCCACCACCCCGACGCTTCAAATCCACCACACCCACCCGCCGCGCATCCCGAGCAGCCATCGCCCGTGCTGCTGCCGTAACAGCCGCGCGCAGTACCCCAGACATCCCCTCAAAAGGCGTAGCAACGCGCAGCACCCGATGCACCCGCCGCAACTGCATCTCAGTAACAATCAACTTACCCACGATATCCCCCACGCCGAACAAAGCCATCCCACACCCCTCGCGCATAGCAGACCGTGAAAAACAAGCTCACCACGAACATCCCAGGCTCGTCGTTATCGACAGTCAGATACACCCAAGCCGGCTGACCAACCAGCCCGACCAACGCAGCCCAACGCACGCGATGCGCCCCACTGTTGAACAGATAGACCGACACCAGCGCAGTACCGATCATCCAGAGATTGAGTAGCGCGTACATCAGGTGGCCCTCCCAATGGCGTGAGCGCAACAGAAGCGCGGCGGCGCGGTCAGGTGGTTCAGCGCGCCGAGCTGCGCATCCAGGCGCGTGCGGGCGATCGCGGTGAACTCGATGCGCACGCCATCGTGTGAAACGATGCAAACGAGAAAGGCGTTCATTGCTCGCTCTCCTCGATGTCGCGAACAGTAGGGAGCACTATGGGTTCGCCCGACGCGAAGCGCGCACACCCTTCCCGAAGATGGACGGAGAGCGCGATCCTGTTCCCATCGTGCGCCGTGATCAAGAGTTGCTGTGTGGCGAACGTATAAGCCGGCGTGTTGGGCAGGCGCTGGACCTGATAGCAGACGGGCTTCACTTCGATGGAGACTGCTGAACAGATAGAGGTCTCAATGGCAGACATACTCAAACTCCTTTATCGACCGAGCGCGCCTCAAACACCCAGCACTTGACCGTATCCGGCCGGCGTGGGACGTGGGGGTACTCAGCGTTGTGACGCGCGTTGATCGCGCTGTTGACGACCCGCAGATCGATGAACTTGCGTGCCCTCGATGTCTTGAGGACACGCTTCAGGTCGGTCAGCGGGGGAAGGTTCAGGCGGCGGTCGTTGGCCACCTGTTCGAAATGGCGCAGGCTGATGGCTATGACATCGCCGCCACGAGCGTGGTTGAGCACCGCGTTGTCATCTTCAGCGGACTCGATGTGGTCGTACAGCTCCCAGAACTCCTGCACGAGCGGGTGATCGGCGCCGATGGCCTGCTGACGCTCCACGGCCATGCGCACGAGTTTCGTCTGCGCTGCGTCACGGTAGTCGCGTGGCAGTGGCATAACGGCGGTCAGACAGTCAACCAGCGCCATGATCTGCGCGTGATTCTTCACGAGACGCTGGTGTTTCACCTCAGGGTTAGCGGCCAGCTTCTCCTGGTAGAACGGCATGCGCTCGGCAAACAGCCTCAGTACGTCCTTCTCTTTCAGGATGGCCGACAGCAGGAACGCGGAGACGTCCTCGACAGGCATCTGTTCCAGCGCACGCGCGGCGGCGAACGTGTCGGCGTTCTGGCCGGCACGATCGAAGTACAGATGCACGATCCGCTGCAGCACGGCCTCGCTGGCATTGACTTCGGCGTTCTGGCTGATGACCACGGTCCCTCGGAAGGGTGGTTCGTAGGTTTCGTTACCGCCGTTCTTGACACCGCGTGCTCGTGTGCTGCGCCCGTTGTAAGCGGTTTTCAGCTCATTCCAGTCAAAGCCCTTGACCTTGGCGCCGTCCTCACCGCGGTCGCCTTCGATCAGGACCACCGGCAGGTTCGACACCTGCGCAAAGTTCCGTGCTCGTGCGGCGAGCGATGACTTTGACGGGTCGAAGCCTTCATAGTCACGCCGGCCGAACAGCTTCCACAGGAATTCGATCAACGTCGATTTGCCGGCGCCGGGCTCGCCCACCACTTCGAGGAAAGGGAAGCTCTTCTGCTTGATCCCTTCGCCTTCGCGGATCTGCTCGGCAAACAGGCTGCCCAGCCAGAAGGCGAGCGCCACGATGGCCTTGGCGCCGAACGCGCGCCAGAGCAGCTCCAGCCAGCCATAGTCGAGCGCCTTGATGTCGGTATTGATCGACAGGCCAGCGGAGCCACCGATCGTCTTGATGGACAACCGCCCGACATCAAAGAAGTCCTCGTCGTTGAGCGTGAATAGTTTTCCGCCCTTGACGGCGATGTCGGCGTAGACGTAGCAGCCGTGCTCCTTCGCGTAGCCCACGAAATCGATTGTCTGCACGCTCTTGATGCGGTGCATCTGCTCTTTGAGATACGCGTCGAGCTGGCCGGTGGAGCCGGTGTAGAACGCGCCGGGCGCAACCCCAAGCAGACGCTTCTTGAACTCGGTCGCAGAGGCGATCTGTGCGCTGCTGAATGTGTTCTTGGCGGGCTCGGATTCGTGCGGAAAGCCGACACGGAAGTAGTACCAGGCCTCGTCGGTGGCGGCGTTCGCCTGGTAGTACAGGACCGTAGGCAGACAGGTGGCGCCATCGACACCATCGGCTTCATCGCCTTGCTCGGCTTCTTCACCGCCCATGTGACGGGCAACCTGGTGCTGGCAGGCGCGGCCCTTGTGAAAGGGGGCGCGGGACTGTGGGTGAAACTGGGCGCCATTCCGCTATTCATCATCACGGTCATGCTGGCCAAGATGTGGATCGACCGCTGCAGCCAGTCCCACAAGACCCTGGGCTGGCTGTTCGTGGCGGAGGCGGTGTTCCTGTCCGCCTTCATGCTGGTGGGACTGTACTTCGATCCGCTCCTTGATCCCGGCGCGGGTGAGCTGGCACTGACGGGTGGCCTGGGCCTGATGGCTCTGGCAATCCGCAATACGGCGAGCAAGACCTTGATCAAGCACATCAGCCCCAGCACGATGATGACGGGGAACACCACGCAGTTTGGCATCGATCTATCCAACTTCGTGCGCACGTTCAGCCGCGAACACGGGGTCGCCGTGCTGAAAAGCGGAAGCATCGTCGTCGGGTTTGTCGCGGGCGCGTTCCTTGGCGCGGTGCTTTACATGCGCATCGGCTTCTGGAGTGTGCTGCCTTTCACGCTGGCGATCTTGTATCTGGCCAGCCTTGCGTTCCGCAAGCAGTTCATTTGAGCACTGCCATGACCATCAACAAGAGTCGGCTGGAATCATTCAGCGATGGAGTGATTTCCGTGAGCTTGACGCTGATGCTCTATCAGATTCAGCTTCCAGCGGAGTTCAACTGGACTGGCGTACGAGCAGAGGCGCCCCATTTCTTTGGATACGTGCTCAGCTTCATCTATGTCGGCATCTACTGGAACAATCACCATCACCTGTTCCAGATGGTGCGTGGTATCAACGGGAAGGTCATGTGGGCGAACCTCAATCTGTTGTTCTGGCTGACGATGATTCCTATCACCACCACCTGGACTGGCAAGTCGGAATTCTCGGAGATTCCAACCGCGCTGTACGCCTTTGTGCTCTTTATGTGCGCCATATCCTATTGGATTCTGCAGCGCGTCATCATGGCATCGGAGGGACAGGGCTCCATGCTCGCAGGTGCCATCGGCAAGGATCGGAAGGGCAGGGTATCGCTCGTCGTGTACGCATTGGCGATCGTGGTGAGTTTCTTCAGCAGCATCGCGGCAACACTCATTCTGATTGCGATGGCTGCATTCTGGTTTCTGCCCGATTCGCGGATCGAGAGCTATCTTCTGGGGCAGGGCGGCAGGGATTCATAGGCGGCCGGGAAGCGCGCCGTCTGTGTCAACCGCAGGCCAGCCTCGCCCCCGGGGCTACATGTTCTCCAATTCGCCGGCAGCAGCCTGCAAGACGCGGGCGAAATGTTGGGGCGGTTGACCACCGGTGATGCGCTGGTTGCCGACCCGGTATGTGGGCACCGAACGGACGCCATCGAACTGGGCCTGTAGTTCCTGGGCCACGACGCTCGCTTCCCCGGCCGAGCCGTTCAGATACTCGCGCACGCCGGCTGCGTCGAAGCCGATCGAAACCGCGATGTCTACCAGCACGTCCAGAGAACCAATGTCCTGTCCGCGTGTGAAATAGGCTTCCATCACTGCGCTGAACAAGTCATCCGCGCGTGCGGCGTCCTGGTCCTGTACGTAGCGCATAAGGCGGTGTGCCAGGCGTGTATTCGGCGTGACCAGTATCCGGTCGTAGTTGAATGCAAGACCCACGCGTTTCCCAGCCGCCGCAACCTCCGCATCCAGCACCTGGGACCGCTCCCAGCTGCCGAACTTGCGGCTGCGATATGCCTTGCGATTCGAGCTGGGTTTCGGCATGTCCGGGTTGAGCTCGTAAGGCTGGTATTGCGAGCGGAATCGGCCAGCCATGCCAGCCTGCTCGATGCCGGCCTTCAGCGATTGATGCCCGATCCAGCACCAGGGGCAAATGAAGTCGTAAGTGATGATGATGTCTATCGGTGTCATGGAGCGCTCCAGTCCTGAAGCGAAATGGCGATGACACAAAGGTAAGGCACGCGCCCGGATTCCTGAATAGGGACGCCGCGCAACCCAGCGTTGCGCTCGATGCAAGGCACGGCTGCCGACAAGGCAGCCGTGTGTCAGTCCACCTTCAGCGTGCCGGTACGGGTGCGAGCGATTCGTGCGGCGTGGCGGTCCGTTGCGCGGCTTTATGGACCATCGTGTAGGCGTAGTCCACACCCATGCCGTAGGCGCCGGAGTGCTCCTTCACGAGCTGCATCACGGCATCATAGGTGTCGTGATGCGCCCAGTCGCGCTGCCATTCGAGCAGTACTTGCTGCCATGTCACCGGCACCACGCCGGCCTGGATCATGCGTTGCATCGCGTAGTCATGGGCTTCCCGGGTATTGCCACCACAGGCATCCGCAACCACGTAGAACTCATAGCCGGCGTCCTGCATGGCGCACAGGGCGAAGGTGGTAATGCACACCTCGGTCCACAGCCCGGCAGCCACGATCTTCTTGCGGCCGGCCGCCTTCAGCGCATCGCGCACCTTCTGGTCGTCCCAGGAGTTCATCGATGATCGCTCGAGTGTTTTCGCGTTCGGGAACACGTCAAGGAGCTCTGGAAACGTGTAGCCCGAGAACGACTCGCTTTCCACGGTGCTGATGGTGGTCGGGATATTGAAGATCTTGGCGGCCTTGGCAAGGCCGACCACATTGTTCTTCAGCGTCTGACGATCAATGGACTGAATGCCGAACGCCATCTGCGGCTGCGTGGCCAGAGCGGACTGGATCTGCAGGCCAGGCTGGGGCAGATGGGCATTCATATTCCGATCATCTTCATGACTGGGTACGGAGACATCGCCATGAGCGTCGCAGCCATGAAGGCCGGGGCCGAAGACTTCATGGCCAAGCCGTTTCGCGACCAGGATTTGCTGGACGCCGTATCCGCCGCGCTGGAGAAAGACCGTTTGCGCCGCCAGGCGGTTGGCAAGGTTGATGAGATTCGGGCGAACTACGCCACACTCACGCCACGCGAATCCGAAGTCATGGGACTGGCCGTGACAGGACTGCTGAACAAGCAGATTGCGGGCGAGATCGGCATCAGCGAGGTTACCGTCAAGATTCACCGCGGGCAGGCGATGCGCAAGATGCGGGCGCGCACGTTTGCTGATCTGGTATTGCTGGCGCAGCAGCTCGGTATCTGCAGGGCCGATCGCTGACCGATTGTCAGGACGTTGGGCGGGAGAGGGTTCCCCCGCGCGATTGACATGCTCAGGCGATCAGCGTCCGGGCGACCAGCGTTGCGGCCGCCACGCTTGATGTGCTGACCGCCAGCCAGCATCCCAGCAGGAGGGCGCCGTTGACCACGCTTCGATCTGATTTCATCTTGTGTGCTCCGTGGGATGACTGGCTGCGGGCATGCTTCAGCGCTCGATCACCGGTGCGTGTACGGGCGCGATCGATGCGTGTGGGGTTGCCGTGCGTTGCGCGGCCTTGTGAACCATCGTGTAGGCGTAGTCGATGCCCATGCCGTAGGCGCCTGAGTGTTCCTTGGCCACGGCCATCACCGCGTCGTACGTTTCGCGGTTCTTCCAGTCGCGTTGCCATTCCAGCAGAACCTGTTGCCACGTCACCGGTACCACGCCGGCCTGGATCATGCGCTGCATGGCGTAGTCATGCGCTTCCTTGGTGGTGCCGCCCGAGGCGTCGGCCACCATGTAGATTTCGTAGTCGCCTTCAAGCATGGCGGAGAGCGCGAAAGTGGTGTTGCAGACCTCGGTCCACAGGCCGGCCACGATTACCTTCTTGCGGCCATTGGCGGCCAGCGCGTCGCGTACTTTCTGGTCGTCCCAGGAGTTCATCGAGGAGCGTTCCAGGGTTTGCTTGCCGGGGAACACGTCGAGCAGTTCCGGGTAGGTGTAGCCCGAGAACGACTCGCTTTCGACGGTGGTGATGGTGGTCGGCACGTCGAAGACCTTCGCAGCCTTGGCCAGGCCCACAACGTTGTTCTTCATGGTCTGACGGTCCATCGACTGGACGCCGAAGGCCATTTGCGGCTGGTGGTCAATGATGATCAGCTGGCTGTTGCGCGGGGTCAGGACTTCCAGTTTGGCGTTCGACATGGTGCTCTCCACTAAGTTTTATTCAAGGAATTTGAGTTCTTGGTCTGGCAGCGCCGCTTTCAGTTCGTTGCGTTGTTGCGCTGTCCATGTGCAGAACTATAGCGATGGCGAGCGCACAAACATCCGATCTGGATTGTAAGTGTTGTTCAAATTTTTTGATCTTTGGAATTGGGCGGTGAAACCATGGGCGCGAGGTCGAACCGCATGCCATGCGCGGTCCTGAAGCCCTGACGCGCTCTCGCATTTCAAAAGCGACTGAGTTCTATCCATTGGGAGCGAGATGAACACGACAACCCTCAACCCTCAGGACATCGTGACCAGCATCATTGTTCACGAGGTCGAGCCCGGCGCCGCCGGGCAGTATGAGACGTGGCTCGCCGACATCCGTGTCGCCTGCTCCAGGTTTCCAGGCTACCTGAGCACCGACGTGATCCGCCCGGTCGGCAAGGGCCGTGAATACGCGACGATCGTCCGTTTCGCTGACTTCAAAAGCCTGAATGCCTGGATGGAATCCGATGAGCGCCGGCAGCATATTGCGCGGATGCAGTCGTCGCTGCGGCAGGGCGATCGATACGAGATCCGAACAGGTCTCGATTTCTGGTTCACGCCGAAGCACGCACCGGTCAAAGTGCCGACCGCGTGGAAGCAGTGGCTTGTCACGTGGAGCGCGATCTTGCCGCTCAGCATTGTTGTTCCGCTGGGGGTGGTGCCAATGCTCGCCCGTCTCGGCTTCGCCCGCGACTCGTTTGCCGACAAGGCCGTCGTTTCGGCGGCAATCGTGTTCCTGATGGTCTACGTGGTGATGCCACGCTATACCCGGCTTGTGGCGCGCTGGCTGTTCAAGTGAGGGCGCTGACGGTTTAGGCGGCCTCCCATCGGTCAACTACGGGTTTTGCCTGACACGCACCGTATCCGTTGATTTGATTGGATTTTCCGGGTCGCTGTGACGTTCCGGGTTCCTGCGGACGAAAAATTCTGCTTGATCTTCACGATTCGGTGTCCATAATGCAAACGTTTGCAAAAACATGAGAAGAAGGAAGAAACCATGGAGACGATGCAATCTCGATCGACGCCGCAATCCATTGAAGACCTGGCCCTGATCGACGACGAATGGTCGGTGACCGACGTTGTCAGGCGTGCAATGGAGGGAACGGAGAATCCGCGCCTGCGCACCGTGATGGCGGCGCTGGTGCGGCATCTGCACGAATTCCTGCGCGAAGTGCGTCCGACCGACGAGGAGTTTGAGTTAGGGCTCGAGTTCATTGCCGCGCTTGGCCACGCCACGCACGCCACCAACAATGAGGTGGTGCTCGCCGCCGACGTGCTGGGCCTGTCGACACTGGTGACCACGATGAACAACAGCACAGTGGGTGGCCGTACCCCGGGCGCGCTGCTGGGGCCGTTCTATCGCGCCAATGCGCCGCGTTACCAGTGCGGCGATTGCGTGGTGCAGGACGACGCACCGGGTCTGCCACTGTTCGTCAGCGGCACCGTGCGTGCGACCGACGGCACGCCATTGCGCGGCGCGACGGTCGAAGTCTGGCAGGCGTCGCCGGTCGGGCTCTACGACAATCAGGACCCGAACCAGCCGGACCGCAATCTGCGCGGACTGTTCCAGACCGATGCGGAAGGCGGCTATCACTTCCGCACCGTGCGCCCGGCCGGCTATCCTGTGCCCACCAACGGCCCGGTCGGCGAACTGCTGGCAGCGCAGTTTCGCCATCCGTATCGCCCAGCGCATATCCATTTCATCGTCGCCGCGCCGGGCTATCGCACGCTGGTGACGCAGGTGTTTGCCGACGACTCCGACATTCTCGAAACCGATGTCACGTTCGGCGTGCATCGCCAGCTCGTTGGCCGCTTTCAGCAGGTGGAAGCGGGACGCAGCCCGTGGGGCGACATACCCGCGCCGTTCTACACGCTGGCATTTGATTTCACGCTGGAACCGGGCGTTCAGACGTTCCCGCGTCCGCCGATCGATTGATGGACCGACGAACCCGTCGCTCCACCGTCGCAACGTTTATCACGACCTTCCATTCATCCAACTGAACATGCCTATTCATTCCCTATCCGGCAAAGTCGCCGTGATCATCGGTGGCACCGGCGGCATTGGCCTCGCCACAGGCCATGCGCTGGCAGAGATCGGCGCCAGCGTGGTGCTGACCGGACGCGATGCGGACCGCACCGCGAGCGCCGTCGCCACGCTGCCGGCCGGCAATCACCTGGCTGCTCATGCAGAAGTCGGCGACAGCGCCACGCTGCGGCTACTTGCGGACGACGTCCAGCATCATTACGGACGTGTCGACATCCTCGTCAACACGTCGGGCTTCACACGTGCGATTCCGCATGCCGATCTCGATGCGCTCGACGATGCGTTGATCGACGAAATGTTTGCCGTCAACTGGCGCGGCCAGTTCGCCGCGATTCGCGCGTTCGCACCACTGCTGCGCGCGAACGGCGACGGCCTGGTCGTCAACGTCGGCTCGATCGCGGGGCGCACCGGGCAAGGCAGCAACGTTGCGTACTGCGCGGTCAAGGCGGGTCTCGACGTCATGGCAATGTCGCTGGGCCGTGCACTCGCCCCAGCAATCCGCGTGCTCAATGTTTCTCCGGGCGTAGTGGATACCGGCTTCGTACCGGGCCGCGATAGCAGCTTCAATGAACGCGCGGCCAAGACCACACCGCTGCGGCGGATCGGTCAGGCGCAGGACGTGGCTGACGCCATCGTCGCGTGCGCCACATCGCTTCGCTTTGCCACGGGCACCACCATCGTCGTCGATGGCGGGCGCCAGCTCGGCTGATTCCTTTTCTTCTCAGGTCAACGTATCCATGCACGCACGCAAGACCATCATCACCTGCGCGGTGACCGGCAATATCGTCAAGCCAGACCAGCATCCCGGTCTGCCCATCACACCGGAACAGATCGCCAACGCCGCGCTCGAAGCGGCCGACGCTGGCGCTGCCGTCGCGCACATCCATGTACGCGATCCGGAAACGGGCAAGCCGTCGATGCGTCTCGATTACTACGCCGACGTGATCGACCGCATCCGCGCGCGCAACCGTGCGCTGATCATCAACCTGACCACGGGCCCCGGCGGGCGCTTTGTGCCCGACGAGGACGAGCCGCGCGTGGCTGCGGCGGGTACCACGCTGCTGCATCCGCTCAAGCGCGTCGAGCACATCGCCGCATTGCGTCCCGACGTGTGCTCACTCGACCTCAACACGATGAACTCGGGCGCCGACGTGGTGATCAACACGCCGGGCAACGTCCGCAAGATGGCCGAGGTGATTCGCGCCGCAGGCGTGATGCCGGAGCTCGAGATCTTCGATTCAGGCGATCTGAACATGGCGCTCGACTTCATGCGTGATGGCGTGCTTGAAGGCCCGGGGCTGTGGACTTTCGTGCTGGGCGTGAAGTATGGCTTCGCACCCACGCCGGAAACGATCTTCTACGCCCGCAACATGCTGCCACCGGGCGCGCACTGGTCGGCGTTCGGCATCGGCCGCGCGGAGTTCCCGATCGTCGCGCAGGCCTGGCTGGCGGGTGGCCACGTCCGAGTCGGCCTGGAAGACAACATCTATCTCGAAAAAGGCGTGCTGGCGCCGAGCAACGCCGCGTTGGTCGCCAAGGCGCGCGACATCGTGAAGTCGCTCGGTGGCGACATCGCTTCATCCGCCGATGCGCGCCGCACGCTCGGACTGCGCGAAGTCTGATTCCTTCTCTACTGCATGCCAATCATCATGAACACTATCCAGGTCAAACGAAAAGCCGCGAACATCGACGAACTCGATCTCACCCTGTTGGGGGTGCCACGCCCCGAGGCTGCCGATGGCGAATGCGTGATCGAAGTGACCAGCGCCGGGGTGAACCCGAGCGACGTGAAGGCGACGCTCGGCCTGATGCCCCACGCGGTCTGGCCGCGTACCCCGGGGCGAGACTACGCAGGCGTCGTCATAGATGGGCCGGCTGCGCTCATGGGCCAGCAGGTATGGGGCAGCGGCGGCGAGCTTGGTATCCGCCGCGACGGCACCCATGGCAAGTACCTGCGCGTCAACGCGCAATCGGTGCGCGCCAAGCCGGCTACGCTGTCGCAGCTGGAAGCGGGTGCGGTGGGTGTGCCGTTCATCACCGCGTACGAAGGCTTGCGACGCGCGGGCATGCCAAAGGCAGGCAGCGTGGTGCTGGTCGGCGGTGGAAACGGCAAGGTGGGGCAGGCCACGATCCAGATCGCCACGGCGCTCGGCGCGCGTGTCTTCGCCGTCGAGCGTGGCGCCGAGCCGTATCGCGGCCACGCAAGCGGTCCGGTGCGCATGATCGACGCCAGCCGTGAAGGCATTGCCGACGTGGTGCGGGCCGAGACCGGCGGCCATGGTGCGGACATCGTCTACAACACCGTGGGCAGCCCGTACTTCGAACAAGCGAATCTGGCCATGGCGATTGGTGCCACGCAGATCTTCATCTCGACGATCGAGAAGCCTGTACCGTTCGACATCTTCGCGTTCTATCGCGGCCAACACACGTATGTCGGCGTCGATACGCTCGCACTGGACAGCCAGGCGTGCGCCAACATCCTGGATGCGCTCGCCCCGATGTTCGCCTCCGGTGCGTTGAAGCCATTCCCGGTACTCGACGACTACACGTATGCACTTGCGGATGCCCGGGAGGCGTATCGCGCGGTACTGCAGGGCGCGAGCGAGCGCGTGGTGCTCAAGCCATGAACACCACCCGGTTCGCACAGGCGCCGGCCTATTTCCCGGCCAATCACGAAGGTATGCACTGCCTGCGCTTGCAGGGGCACGAAGCTGGGCCGTCCGAGGCGTTGTGGATGGGTGTGTCCGTGATTCTCCCGGGCGGCCACACGTCCATGGATGCCTCGCCCGTGGAAAAGCACTACGTGGTGCTGGAAGGCGAGGTATGCATCCGGACGCCCGGGGAGAGCGTCACGCTCGGCCAGTTCGATTCGGTGCGGCTGGCGCCGGGAGAGGGGCGCCAGGTATCCAACCCTGGCAATCGGCCAGCGATGTTGCTGCTGGCCATGCCTTATCCGAAAGCTGTCAATCCATAACCCTAAGCAGTTGACCCTTGAAGTCCTCGTCCGCCCCGGAATGCAAACGTTTGCGCTTTATGCGGCCCGAGGCGGGCATCAGAAGAACATAAAAAAACCTGGAGACAAAAAGATGCCCCCGATCCTGCACCTGCGCCGACGCCACGTCATGCCACTGGTCGTCATGGCGACCGGCTTTGTCGCTGACGCCAGCGCGGAAACCAACGTGACGATCTATGGCCGGCTCAACACAGCCATCGAGTATTCGAGCGCCAGTACCTCGACGAATGGCACGTCGCTTGGCAGCGTGGTGCGCCAGACCAACAACCGTTCGGTGTTCGGCTTCCGCGGTGAGGAAGATCTGGGAGGATCGCTGAAGGCGGTGTGGCAGATCGAAAGCAACCTGTCGATCGATACCGGGCAGGGACAGATCGCGGGACGCAATTCGCGCATCGGTCTGCAGGGCGACTATGGCCTGTTTTTCATGGGGCATTGGACCACGCCCTACACCGAGGCAACGATGGGTTACGACCCGTACTACCCGACCACCGCCGGCTACATGGCGCTGATCGGCAACGGATCGACCTCGAGCTCCGACAACGTGCAGGACACCAGTTCGTTCGACCGGCGTCAGAAGAACATCGTGCAGTACCGTTCGCCGTCACTGGCCGGCGTCAGTGTCTCGCTCGGCTGGGGGCTGCCAGAGGAAAAGCTCACCGTGCCGCGCAATCCGGCGCTGTACTCGATGGCTGCCGTCTACGAACGTGGTCCGCTGAACGCCACCGTCGCCTACGAAATCCACCAACACTATCAGGCCGCGGGCCGCAACGACGATGCGTTGAAATTCGGCATCGCTTACCAGTTGTTCCAGGGGACGCGCCTTGCGGCGATCTACGAGCACCTGCACTACCGCACCGATACGGGTGACCTGCAGCGCAACGCCTATTACGCGTCGCTGGTGCAGCAGGTAGGTACCGGCAGTGTGCGCGCTGGCGTTGCATATGCCGCGAACGGGACAGGGTCGTCGACCAGCACGATTGGCTACTTCCGCAGTGGCGCCGAGACGGGAGCTATCCAGTTCACGGTTGGCTACGACTATCCGCTGTCGAAGCGCACGGCGCTGTTCGCGTACTACAGCCGCATCAACAACAAGAAGAACGCGGTCTACGACTTCGCAATCAACCAGCTCGGCATCAAGGCTGGCGCCGACCCGCAAACAGTGGCGCTCGGCATGCGTCACTTCTTCTGACGTTCGAATACCCGCACCCGCACACGCATCGCGAGGAGACATATCATGCTTCGACGTTTCAAGGCGCTTGGCGCCATGCTTTCCCTTGTAATGGCATCGACCATGGCGACGGCTGCGCCGCCGCACTATCCCAGCAAGCCGATTCGGCTGGTCGTGCCGTTCTCGGCCGGCAGCGCCACCGACATACTGGCGCGCATCATCAGCACCAAGATGGGCGAAGGCGGCACGTATCAGATCGTTGTCGACAACCGGCCTGGCGCGGGCGGCACGCTTGGCGCCACCACGGTGGCCCGGTCGGCGCCGGATGGGTACACCCTTATTCTGGTCTCGGTGGGCCACGCCATCAATGCGACGCTCTACCCGAAGCTCGGCTATGACACGGTCAAGGATTTCGCGCCGGTCTCGCTGGTGGCATCGGTGCCGAACGTGTTGGTAGTGAACGCGGCGAGTCCGTACAAGTCGGTGCGTGATCTGGTGACGGCGGCGAAGGCCAAGCCGGGCGCGATGAACTTCGACTCGGCGGGATCGGGCAGTTCCACGCACCTGAGCGGCGAGTTGTTCAAGATGCAGGCCGGGATCGACATCGTGCATATTCCGTACAAGGGCACTGGCGAGGCTCTGACCGATGTCATGGCCGGGCGCGGTGACATGATGTTCGCGCCGACGCTTTCCGCCATGCCGTTTGTCAAGCAAGGCAAGCTGCGCGCGCTGGCAGTGACCACGCCCGCGCGCACGAGCGTGCTGCCCGATATCCCGACGGTAGCGGAGGCCGGACTGCCAGGCTACGCCTTCGATTCCTGGTTCGGCGTGCTGGCGCCGGCGGGTACCCCGAAGGAAATCGTCGATGCGCTAAACGCGGAGATCGGCAAGGTGCTGGCTTCGCCAGACGTGCGCGAGAGGATGGCTGCACAGGGTGCCGAGCCCCGCCGCAGCACACCGCAGGCGTTCGCCAGCTATATCCAGGTGGAGATCGGCAAGCTCGCGCCAGTGGTGCGGCAGTCGGGGGTGACGGCGGGGCAGTAGCCGGGGCCGCCATCTGGCAGCAAGCGGGCACGGGCGTGCCGATCGCAGGCGCTAGAATGGCGCATCGCCAACCCGTAATCGCACCGCCCGCTGCCAACATGCCCGAGCGCAAACGCCTGACTCTCAAAGACCTGGCTGCCGAGATTGACGTCCATTACTCCACCGTCTCGCGCGTGATGAATCCGGCCACGCGGCATCTGGTGGCCGACGAGGTGGCCGCACGCATCCTGCAGTTGGCCGAGCAGCGCGGCTTCCGGCCGAACCGGATCGCGGCCGGCCTGCGCACGCAGCGTTCCGGACTGGTCGGCGTGGTGCTGCCCGATATTGCCAACCCGGTGTTCCCGCCGATCCTTGCTGGTATCGAATCGGTGCTGGCGCGTGACGGCTATGTGCCGATCGTCGTCAATGCCGGCGCCGACAAGTCGCGTCAGCGGTTCGTCATCGACCAGTTGATGGGGCGGCAGGTGGAAGGACTGGTGCTGGCCACAGCAGAGCGCGACGACCCGATCCTCGACTACTGCCTGAAGCTTTCCATCCCGGTGGTGATGGTCAACCGGGGTGAGCCGACGGGGTGCGCATCGTGCGTGGTCAGCGATGGCTTGCTGGCGATGCGGCTGACTGTCGATCACCTGGTGAAGCTTGGTCATCGCCGCATCGGCCATATCGCCGGACCGGAGACCACGTCCACTGGCCAGCAGCGCCGCGAAGGCTTCCTGCAGGCGGTCAAGCGCCATCGCTTGCGCCGCGACGACTACGCGGTGGTGGAGGCCGTCAGCTACTCCCGTGAGGCCGGACGTGAAGCCTGCGCCGAACTGTTCCAGGCATTGCCGGGCCTGACCGCGATCGCGGCCGGCAACGACCTCGTCGCGATGGGCTGCTATGACTATTTGCGCGAGCACGGCATCCGCTGTCCGGATGACGTATCGGTTGTCGGGCACAACGACATGCCGTTCGTGGATGCGCTGACCCCACCGCTGACGACGATCCGTATTGCCGTGCACGAGATGGGCGAGCAGGCCGCTACGCTGCTGCTCAAGAAGATCGGCAAGCCGGAGGCGCCAGTGGTATCCGTCTCGCTGACGCCCGAACTCGTCGTGCGTGGTTCGACGGCCGCGCCGCGCTAAGCGGCTACAGCCAGCATCGGCGCATCATCAGTCTGAGTTGCCGTTAGAAGGCAATAGCTGGTAGCTACCAGCTTGGAGGTCCCAAACGCCGTTAGCACTTGGCACATCGCTCAATCCAATTCAGGCCGACGTCGTCGTGCAATGGCGGCCGTCTCTAACCGACCCCTATGAGACGGCCGACGTGCTGGATAAACTGGCCGGAGCCGTTCCGTATTTGGACATTTCGGCTTGCCGGGGCTGATAGCGAGCCACCAACGCGTGTCACAGGCGACTATCGACGCCTAGGCGGTCATTAGACATGGAATCGTTTGAACGGCCATTGCAGGGATAACACCGGACTGCTTGATTGGCAGTCCCTGAGGTGGGGCGTCAAGCCACGCTGATGGCAAACGACTATTTAGAAGCGGAAGGCCACGCTTAGCATGGGGCCCTTCAGCGTGAGCCTTTGGACAAGGTCGCCGCTACGGAGTTGATACGTCAAGTAGCGATAGGTCAATTGCACATCTCCCCAGCTTGCCGCATAGGCCGCGCCACCGGACGCTTGCACGGTATATTTGGAAGAGCCGGTCCCGACGTCGACGTAGTACGGCACATACCATCTATCAAGGTTTCCGAGACGTAATCGACCGCGAACACCAATAATTCCATCCCAGATATTCGCTGTCTGCGACAGGCTTCCCTGCGTCGCCAGAGTCGCGCCTTGCTGCGTGAACGTGGCGGATAGCGTCCAGTTCGCACTGGCGCTGAGGTTCAGGTATCTAAGCCCGCCGAGTGGCTCGACCGTTCCCCATTGCGATCGCAGCGCGGTATAGGCGGCGGCAAGTCCGAACAGCCCACCGCTCAGGCTACTGCTTGTACTCGTCGCCAACTCGCGAGGGATGGCAACCGCGCCACCGCCCCCTGCGCCGACGGCATTGAGGGTGGTTTGTTGGTGGCTGAAGTCGAGGTATGCCCCATCAGCGATGATCGCCCAGTCCCCCTTACTGGCTTCCGCCTGCACCATCAGAAGAAACTGCAGATTCTGGAGATAGCTGTCCGGCCCGGTTCCCAGGTCGAGCCTACCCCCTCCTGTTGAGGAGTTTCCGGAGAAGCTGAAAGCGCCGCTCACGTTGGGTAACCAGAGGTAGGGTGCGATCGCAAATTTCCATCCACCCGCGTCCGGCGATTCGGCATGCCCCGAGCCAGTAGCGATAGCAAAGAGGATAGCGACGCCGATACGTTTCCCACGGAGCCTCGAAATGCGCGCCTCGATATCGCTCCTACCTAGACGACGTCCCCGTTGCACCAATTCCATTGATCACGCCTTCGATGATCGTATTGTTGTCACACAGCCGCTGCGCGATGCCGTGAATGAATGAGGCAGCCTGTCCGCCTCTGGACACGAAATGTCCCGCTTCCCAACCTATCCGGTCTTGATGGGCGACTCAATTGGCCCAAAGGGAAGGCCAGTATTGGCTACCAGTTTCAGGGAGCCGGGGTGTTTCGGCGACGCTACAGGCTGCGGCTTTGTGGCGAGGACTGGGGCACCCAATGCTTCGAAATCGGCCGAGTGAATACAACGGCCGCTCCGCGATTCAGACGCGACACTCGCCCGCCGGCTGCTCGTCGTCGGCTTCTGGCCGATCTTGTTCGCCCGGCTTCCTCCGCGATGTTCAGCATGGCGGGCCCAATCACGCCGCTGTGGGAGCATTGCTGGACTCTATTCGTGGACGACCCGGGTCAAGTCTGCTGTAGCCGCTAGTCCATATCACCGCGAATCCGGCCGCTTATCAGCATGGACATCACGCCAGGCCAGCATCTCCGTCAGCCGCTGTTCGCGGTTGTTATCAAAGCCGCAACTGTCCCGCCATTCGGCCGGATTCTCATAGGTGCCGAAGAGCATGTCCCACCAGGTGATGTCACCGTAGTTGTTCCGGTGATGCCCATGACGATGGTGGATGCGATGCATTTCTGGCCGTTGGAACACAAATCCGACCCAACGTGGCGACCTGACATTGGTGTGATAGAAGAATTCACCCAACGCAGTGCACAGCGTATAGACGCCGCCCGCCTCAAGCGACAGGCCAAGCAACGTGTAGACCAACAGGCTGCCGATTATTGAATTGACAACCATCTCAGCGGGGTGCTTGTAGAACGACGTGATCACCTCAAGCCGTTGCGGGCTGTGATGGATCTGGTGGAACAGGCGCCAGAGCAAGTCCGACTCGTGGCGCCAGCGATGCCACCAGTAGAAGACGAAGGTCGCGATGAAGTAGGCGAGGAGCCCCCCGGCGGCCGGCGAAACATGGTCCGAGAGGCGGAACAGCGACCACGATGCCAGCCACCGTTCCCAACTAATGCCGGCGAGCAACACAACGCCGAGTTGGACGGCGTTGACCAGCAGGACTCGAATAGGCCATGTGCGCACGCGCGGCAGGGGCCAGCCTGGCGCAATGCGCTCCAGTACGAAGCAGCAAGCAAAGACGATAAGAATGACGGAAATCATGCTTTTGCTCCTCCGGACCGGTTGGCAGCAGCATGCGCTGGCTGGACGGTGCCATCGAAAAGCAGTTCCAGTGCGGGGCTGCGAAGGAGGCTGGCAGGTGTGACCGTCTCCCGTTCCCATGGAATCCGGCCGAAGTACCACAACCGCCAGAAGCCAAGCGCGGCGTCAGGCTGACGCGCCAGCAGTGCCTTGAATGTCTCAGCTTCGCCGACACCGATGTCGGCTGACTCCGCCAGCACTTCTCGCACGAAACGAGAGCAGAACTGGCGTCGCGAGTGAAGGTTGAAACCAGTGTCGTACCAGATGCCCATGCGGTGGCGCACGGCCTCAGACAGTCGGAGTTGCTGCGAGGCCGTCAGCGGCTGCCGCAGCCGCGCAATGGCAATTCGCCCATGTTCGGAGCGCGCAGCAAAGCGTTTGAGGGAGGTGGTTCGACTGAGCGGGAACGTGCTTTCCGCTATCGACGTTCCGGTTCCCGAGTTGGCAACTACGATGCCGACGTGATTTGTCCACGAGGCCGTGGCGGTGGCAACTTCACGAAAGGGGCGGGCTCGAACGCGGATAAAGACAATATCGCCAACCTGGAGCGTCGTGGCAAGGTCCAGAACGTTGGAATCGATCTGCATGATTGATCTCCCTGGCAGCGCTGTATCGATGGACACAGCATCGCATGGGGTATCGCAAAATGTGAAAATCTCTGCCAGAGTGGCGATTGGATGGCCGTCGAGTATCAAAATTTGATACGTGGCTCCGATTCCTTCTAGCGTTCGGGGGAGAACCATGAGCGAGGTTGAACAACTCGTCGCCACAATCAAGCGCCAGCTCAAGGCGCAAGGGCTGACCTATCGCGATGTCGCGCAAGCACTCGCCCTATCCGAAGCCAGCGTCAAGCGGCTGTTCGCCAGTGAACGGCTGAACCTGGACCGATTAGCCCAGCTCGCCACGCTTCTTGGCTTTACGTTGGCCGAACTCGCACAGGAGGCCGCCGCCGCTCTGCCGGTATTGCGGCGGCTTACCCGGGAACAGGAGGCGCAACTGGTGTTAGACCGCAAGCTGCTGCTGGTTGCAGTCTGCGCGTTAAACCACTGGTCGGCGGAAGAGATCGTCGCTGCTTACCAGATCACCCGTGCGGAGTGTGTGGAGCGGCTTCTTGTGCTTGACCGAATGGGTCTGATTACCCTCCTGCCCGGCGACCGGATCCGCCTGCGCGTCATGCGCGATTTTGACTGGCTGCCTGATGGCCCGATTCGTCATTTCTTCAGGGAGGAGGGGCTGAACGACTTTCTCGACAGCCCCTTTAATGCGCCGGGCCAGACCATGGAGTTTGCGCACGCCATGTTGACGGGCCCGGCGCTTGAGCAACTGCGGTTGGAACTGCAACGGCTTCGGGCCCGTGTTGCGCTATTACACGATGAGTCCGCGTCTGCGCCTCTGGCGCAGCGTCGTGGGATCGGCATGCTCCTGGCCACGCGGGAGTGGGAGCCAACCGGATTTGCGAGCTTGCGCCAACGGCCTCGGTAAGAGGGCGCTGTAAGCCATATGGCTCCCGCAGCGAAATCGAGCGGAAGTACTCGGGCTTCCGACGTAGATTGGGGGCGAGGCGGCAGCTATGTGGGCTGATTCTCCAGTTCTCTGGGTCAACTGGCTGCTGGACGCGCGAACGTTGTATAGCGACCCTTCTGAGACATCCGACAGCTTCGAGGTGGCGGCAATTCTCGCTAATCGCGGTCACAAGACGCTGCCGTCAGCTATCACGCGCATTGGTTACCGTCCAGACGTTCTCCAGAAACTCACGCAGTAGTGTCGAGGAATTGTTTTTCTTCCAGATCAAATAGAACGGTAACGAAAAGTTCAAGTCGTCGACAGGGCGAAGGGCCACTCCCGCCGGGCACTGCCACCGCGTCGCCTCGCTGACGAAGGCGACACCGAGGCGACAAGATACCAAGCTCAGCATCGTCGCGTGATCTGTGACCTGCTGAACAATTTGTGGCGCCAGAGCCCCGTCGCGAAGGCACGCGCGGATTAGGCGATCATGGAAGCGTGGATAGACCCATCGATGGAACCAGATAAAGGGAACATCGCGGAGTTCGCGCAATCGCACGCTGTCGAGCGACATGATGGGATGATCCTTCGGCGCGGCCAGCACCAGCTTGTGCCGGGCGACCTTTCGATGCGCGAACTCCGAAGGCGGCTTTGTCAAGCTGAAGATGAATCCTGCGTCCAGGTTTCCCGAGCTGACCGCATCAACCTGACGACTGGAAGCCATGGCATGGAGTTCAAGTTCCACAGTCGGGTGCTGTTCACGAAACGCGCGCAGCGAGTCAGGTACGGCACCATGCCACGCTTGGGTTTCACCGAATCCCACTCGCAGCGTTCCGGTTTGACCGGCGGCGATCCGCTCCACCCGAAGCTTCGCCTCATTCACCTCGCGCAGAATACGACGAGCGTCGTCGAGAAATGAGCGTCCCACAGCATTTAGCCGTACCCCGCGCGGCAAGCGATCGAAGAGCGCGACGCCCAACTCCGCTTCCAGATCCTGAATCTGTCGCGAAAGCGCTGGCTGCGCGATTTTGAGTAGCTTCGCTGCTCTCCCGAAGTGCTCCGCCTCGCCGACGCACGCGAAATAGCGTAGATGCCTCAGTTCCATTTCATGCCTCAAGAGTATCGGACAGATAAATAGTAGGTCTTGGACGCATCGGATGAGGCTATCTAAACTCGAAACGTCCGGCGTGGGCAAAACGATGGCACCCCAACCCAAAGCCCAGGTTGCTAGCGAGAATGAACGACGACTTGGACTGCGCCTTGCCTGTACACGCTGATAACTGATGAACTGTGCCTTGGCGCTCCAGGCCGTTGTCAGTCCCGCAACGCCGATAGATTCGGGCGTCCCAATTGACTCTTAGCTTATGCCATCCAACATTGCCGGCGAAGGCACCGCCGATCGCATTGCGATACCGTGAAGGGGATCGTCGTCGTAGGTGCGACAGGTGGGTTGGAGCAGCTGCCCCGTGCGCTGCTCTGGATTGCCCCGATGCTCTCGGCATGTCACGGATCTGACGCAGTAGCGCGGCCTGGCTTTCACGAGCGACGGACGTTAGGCACAGCAAGGTCGGCTTTCCACTGGCGAACCAAAGAATGTTCGTCGATCTCCGGGGCCATAGGGGTGTCAAGATGGCGAAGAGCACCCTCGCCAGCTTTCCAGTTCCAGCGTAGAGGAGATAAGAATGGGCAAGAAAGTTGCGGAGATCATCGTAGAGGTACTCGAACAGGCTGGCGTCAAGCGCTGCTATGGCATTGTCGGCGACACCCTCAACCTGATTGCCGAACACCTCGATCGAAGTTCCTCGACTGGGTCGGTGTTCGTCACGAAGAAGCGGGCGCCTTTGCGGCAGGCGCTGAGGCGCTATACACCAACAACCTGACAGCGTGCGCCGGAAGCTGCGGCCCAGGCAGTCTGCACTTCATCAACGGCCTGTACGAGGCCAATCGCAATCGCGCTCCGGCTGTCCTGATCGCCAGTCAGGTAGCGATGAGCGAGATGGGCTTCGAGTTCATTCAAGAGGTGGATTTCAAGTCGGTCTTCAAGGAATGCTCGGTGTTTTGCGACATGATCCTGACGCCCGAACAGGCCCGCAGGAAAACCGCGATGGCCTGTCAGACCGCACTGGCCAGGCGCGGCGTTGCCGTGTTGATCGTGCCGGTGGATATTTCACATGGCGAAGTGAAGGAGGACTTCCCTTATCGCGTTCACCACAGTCGTCTATCCATCCGGCCGAATGACGCGGAGATCGGAGCCATCGCAGAGGTCCTGAATGCCGGCAGGAAGACTGCCATTTATGCGGGGTCCGGCTGCGAGCAGGCGCTCGCCGAGATCATGGCCGTCGCGGAAAGGCTTAAGGCGCCGGTCGCCCATACCTCGCGCGCGAAGAACTGGCTCGAACCGGGCAATCCGTACAACATCGGCATGACGGGCATCCTGGGGAACGAAGCCGGCTATAACGCGGTGCTCGAATGCGACACGCTGCTGTTGCTCGGCGCGGATTTTGCGTGGCGCCAGTTCTATCCCGATGGGGCAAAGATCGTGCAGATCGACATCGACCCAACGCATCTGGGCCGACGCCACCCCATCACGCTGGGCGCGGTAGGCGACATCCAAACTACGCTGCAGGCACTGCTGCCGCATCTGGACCAGCACGAGGACGCGTCATTCCAGGAGAAATACATCAAGCGTTATGCCGAAGCGATGGTAGCGGCAAGGAAGCCTCTCATCCCGGGCCACAACGACAGCATTCCCGGCTCGTACCTCGCGTCAATCATCGACAAGCACGCCGCCGACGATGCGCTGATCTGCGCTGACGATGGCAGTCCGATCGTGTGGGCGTTGCGTCTGTTCGACGCCAACGGCAAACGCCAGATCTTCGGCAGCCTCCTGCACGGCACCATGGCGAGCGCCTTGCCCAGCGCACTGGGCCTGCAGAAGGCATGCCCCGATCGCGAGGTCATCGCCATGTGCGGCGACGGCGGCATTACGATGCTGTTCGGCGAACTGCTCACCACGATCCAGGAAGAGGTGCCCATCAAGATCGTGGTGTTCGACAACAGCAAGCTTGGCTTCGTGGAGATCGAGCAGAAGGCCGAGGGCATGCTCGACACCTTTACGAAACTGAAGAACCCAGACTTCGGCAAGGTGGCGGAGGCCATCGGCCTCTGGGGCAAGACGGTGCGCAAGGCCTCTGAGCTGGACGCGTCGGTGCAGGAGTGGCTGTCGCAACCCGGCCCTGCGCTTCTCAATGTCATCGTCAATCCGCTGGAACTGGTCAAGCCACCCTTCCTGGAAGCCGGCCCCGTGATCGGCATGGCGATGTACTCCGTGCGCGCCATCCTCAACGGACGCGGCGCGGATGTACTGGAAATGGTGCGCGAGAACTTCCGCTGAAGACCCAAGCGTCGGACCCAAGCGTTGCTTCAGGTAAGCAACGTCTTGGGCTCCAGGTACGCGCTCATGCCCCATCGGCCCATCTCTCGCCCGAGCCCGGAATGCTTGAAGCCGCCAAACGGTGCGCGCGGCTCGTGGGCCAAGGTGTTGACAAGCACGCGGCCTGAATCGATCTGGCGCGCCACACGTTCGCAGCTTTCAAGATTCGTGCCCAGCACCAGGGCACTCAGGCCATAGCGCGTGTCGTTGGCAATGGCGATCGCATCGGCCTCATCGTCGTAGGGGATGATTGTGAGCACGGGGCCGAAGATCTCCTCACGCGCGATGCGCATCTGATTGTTGGCATGCGTGAAGAGGGTGGGCTTCACGAACCATCCGGCATGCATGCCATCGGGCCGGCCTTCGCCACCGGCCAGCAGCGTCGCACCTTCCTGCTGTCCGATACGGATGTAGTTCTGCACCCGTTCCCATTGCTTCTGGCTCACCATTGGGCCGATGTCGGTGTCGGTATCGCGTGGATCTCCGGATCGGACATGCGATACCGCCTCCTTTGCGATGTGCTCGAATTCGGTCAGGCGGTTGCGCGGCACGAGGATACGCGTCCCGGCAATGCAAGCCTGGCCGCTATTGGCAAAACCGGCCTGCAGTACCAGCGGCATGACGGTGGCAAAGTCTGCGTCGGGCAGCACGATCGTGGGCGACTTGCCACCCAGTTCCAGGGTCACGCGCTTCATGGTCTCCGCACCGGTGACCACCAGATGCTGGCCGACTGCGGATGAGCCGGTAAACGAGATCTTGGCGACGCCAGGATTGCGCGCAATCTCCTCGCCGACGATCTCGCCTCGGCCGTTGACGATATTGAACACCCCCGGGGGCAGGCTGGCTTCGTGTAGCGCCTGGGCCACGATCTGGGTTTGCATTGCGCTCATCTCACTGGGCTTGATGACCGCCGTGCAGCCTGCCGCTAGCGCGGTGGCCAGCTTGTTGCAGATGAAGCCCGCATTGCTGTTCCATGGTGTGATCAGGCCGGCAACGCCGACAGGTACCTGGATCACCTTGGCCGAGCCTACATGCTCTTCGAAGGCGAAGGACTCCAGTGTGTCGATTGCCTGAGCAATGACATCGGCCGGGTAGGTTGCCATCCAGCGTCCACGCACCTGCGGTGCGCCGTACTCCAGCAGGATGGCTTCCATCAACTCGTCTTCACGCGCTGCCACGGCCCGGTGCATACGGTGCAGGGCTGCGATGCGCTCCTCGCGTGTGGTGCGCGACCAGGCGGGGAACGCCGCCTGGGCCGCCGCGATGGCGCGCCGCGCGTCCTGCGCATCACCCAGCCGCACCTGGCCGATGACTTCCTCGGTGCTCGGGTTGTAGAGATCGAACCATTCGTCGCCGTGCGGCGTGACGAATTCTCCGTTGATATAGATATGCGCAATGCGTTGCATGATGACCTCTCTTCGAGTGGGATGCCACGTAGTCTAGGATTGGTTTATTGTTCTGATAAGCAGTGTTATGGTTGATGATGCATCCTTAAATTCAGGATAATCCATGCACAGAACAGGAATGACCGAACTGGAAGCGGTGCTGGCCGTGGCGCGCCGCAACAGCTTTCGTGGTGCCGCGCAGGAGCTGGGCATGTCCACCACCGCCGTGAGCAGCGCGGTGGCTGGACTGGAGGCGCGCCTGAAGGTGCGTCTGTTCAATCGATCGACGCGCAGCGTTGCCCTGACTGACGCCGGCTTGCGGTATGTGGAACGCATTGCCCCCGCGCTGGCGGCAATCAAGAGCGCAGGCGAGGAAGCCGGCAGCGGCCCGGACGTGCCCAGTGGCACGCTGCGCATCAATGCGCCGCAGGGCGCGGCAAATTTGCTGCTGGCGCCGCTTTTCAACGTGTACGCGCAGCGCTATCCCGATGTGCGGATAGACATCGTGAGCGAGTCGCGCATGATCGACGTCGTGGCAGAAGGGTTCGATGCAGGCATCCGCCTGGCCGAATCCGTCCCGCAAGACATGATCGCCGTGCCCCTTTCGCGCGACGTCCGCATGCTTGTGGTGGCAACGCCTGCATACCTGGAACACCACGGTACACCCAGACACCCACGCGATCTGCTCCAGCATCGGAGCATCGGCATGCGCATGTCCCACGGCGGCATCTATCAGTGGGAGCTGGAGCACAAGGGGCAGAAGTTGCAGATGGACTTGCCCGTTCGCATTGCGCTCAACGAGATGCCGGCCATCAGGCAGGCGCTACTGCTCGGACTGGGCATCGGCTTTATCTCCGAGTGGTTCATCGAAGACGAACTGAAGACCGGTGCCCTGGTGCCCGTGCTGGCTCCGTGGTGCCCGTCGTTTGGCGGGCTGAGACTCTATTACTCAGGCCATCGTTTCGTGCCCGCACGGTTGCGCGCGCTTGTCAGCCTGGTCCATGAGCTGCGTCTGGCTGAAGCGCAGTAGCGATTGGTAGCCCGTTTCCGGGGGACCAGTTCTCGCTGGCGACTTCGATCAGATTGATGAACACGTCGGCCGGTTTGATGCCGGAACCGGCCTCGAGCCGTGCGACGAGATTGCGATAGAACCGCTGCTTGTCGCCGGTAGACCGGCCCGCCGTCAGCGTGATCTGGATGAGCAGAAGGTTTGCCGAACGCACGAACGGATACGTCATGTTGGCGTGGAAGTTCGCATCTTCGTGTTCGCTGATGGTCATGAAGAACGCCTCCGGATGTACATCGAGCGATTTTTGCAGGGACTCGTGTATGGCTTCCAACACCGCGGCGCGGAACGCCGCAGGCTGGCCTTTGCGCATGGATACGTGGGTCATTGGCATGATCGATTCTCTTCGGTCGACGAAAGGGTGTGGGTCAGCCGGCAACGAGGCCGTTGATCGCTGCTTCCGATTCGGGCTGATACGGGGCTCGCATCGGCAGGTTCGATTCGCCGCCCGCGAATGGCTCCAGTGCATCGCGCTCAGATCAGCGCCTCGATGAGCATCGGCCCGCGGCGCTGCATCGCGGAAGCGAACGCGGCGTCGAAGTCCGTGGCCGAGACCGTACGGACCGCTTCCACGCCCATGCCCGCGGCCAGTGCCACCCAGTCGAGCGATGGATCTTGCAGATCGAACATCGACGCGGCGCGTGCACCGTCCTGTGACGCGCCGACGCGCTTCAGTTCGTTGTTCAGGATCTTGTAGCCGCGGTTCGCGTAGATGACGTTCACGACGTCGATCTGCTCGCGAGCCTGCGTCCACAGCGACTGCACCGTGTACATCGCGCTGCCGTCGCCAAGCAGGTTGACGATCTTGCGATCCGGGCAGGCGATGCCGGCACCGATCGACAGCGCCATCATGCTGCCGATGGCCCCGCCAGACAGGGTCAGGAAATCGTGCGGCGCGGCCGATTCGGTCAGGCCGTAGTACGCCATCGCCATGCCCGACTCCTCGGTGACGATGGCGTGCTCGGGCAGATGCCGGGCCACGCTGCGCATGATCGATTCGGGGGTCAGGGAGCCACTGGCGGGAGGCTCCATGTGCTTGCGTACGCTGTGCCCCGCGATCGAACCTGTTGCGCCGAGCACGTCGGCCAGCGCTTTCAGCGCGCCGGTGCCGTCCTCGTGCGCATGGGAGAGCACCGCCAGCCGGCATCCTTCCGGCGTCAGCCAGCTTGGTTTGTCCGGGTAGGCGAAGAAGCTGACCGGTGGCTGCGCGCCGACCAGCACGATCAATTCGGTGCCAGCCAGGAATTCCACGACTTGCTCGGCGAAGTACGGCAGGCGCTCCACGGGCACACGCCCGGCGCCACGCTGCAGGCGCGGGGCGAACGTATCGGAAAGCAGGCGGGCACCCGTCTTCGCAGCGATCTTGCCTGCGGCGTGCAGGGCCCGTTCCTGCAAAGCGTCACCGCGCAGCAGGAACGCCGTCTTCACGCCACGCTGGACGAGCGCGGCGATGTTCGCAATGGTGGCGCCGCTTACCGGCGCCCGACTCGGCAGCGGCAGCGGCGCCGCGACGGTATCGGCCTGGCTCCAGGCGGTATCCGCAGGCAGGATCAGTGTGGCCACCTGGCCGGGTGCCTCCATCGACGCTTGCACGGCGCGCGCGGCGTCGGCGCCAACCGTCAGCGCGCTTGCGGATGCGTGAATCCATTGCGATACCGGCCGCGCGAATCCCTGGATATCGGAAGTCAGCGGTGCCTCGTAGCGTGAATGAGAGGCTGCATGGTCGCCGACGATGTTGACGATCGGGCTCGATGCGCGCCGCGCGTTGTGCAGGTTGGCCAGGCCATTGGTCAGGCCCGGACCCAGATGCAGCAGCGTGGCGGCAGGCTTTCCTGCCATGCGACCGTAGCCGTCGGCCGCGCCAGTGACCACGCCTTCGAACAGGCCAAGGACGGGGCGCATGCCATCCACCGCATCGAGCGCCGCCACGAAATGCATCTCCGACGTGCCCGGATTGCCAAAACACACCTCCACGCCACACGCCACCAGCGAACGCAACAGACTTTCCGCACCGTTCATGCTTGACACTCCGAAATCGAACCACCATCGAATCCTCGTTCACCGCGGTTTCGTAGCAGGGCAACGAGGTTGTGCAACCGAGCACGGATCGATAGTAGAAACTCCGATTCGATGTAAAAATACAGCCAACTCAGAAACTCTGTTACGTCATGCGTAAGAATCTCGACTATGGATTGCTCCATGCGATGACAGCGTTTCTGCGTGTCGTCGATGCGGGCAGTTTTACGGCCGCCGCCGCCCAAATGGCGCTCACGACGGCGCAGGTCTCGCGGCTGGTTTCCGAGTTGGAAAAGCGCCTGCAGGCCAAGCTTCTGCAACGGACAACCCGCAGGCTGGCGCTGACCAGCGTCGGCGAGCGGTATGCTGACCAGTGCCGGAGCATTCTCGAGCTGGTGGCCGAGGCGGAAAGCGGGGTGGGCGGCGCAAATGTCGAACCAGACGGACGGCTCAGGGTGCGTTGCATGGCCGCGTTTGGCGAACGCTATGTGGTCCCGCTTGTGTCGATGTACTGTGCGAGGTATCCGAAGGTGGCCGTGGAGTACGGCACGTCCCAATACGCCCCGGACCTGATTGCCGAAGGCGTGGACGCCAGCGTCTACCTGGCGCAACGGCTCTCCGATTCGAACCTGGTGGCGCAGGCCCTTGGGGAAACCTACGGTTTGCTGTGCGCGGCGCCGTCCTATCTGAAGCGGCGCGGCACGCCGAAATCCGTTGAGGAACTTGCAGCACATGCCTGTCTGCGCATCGCCAACCCGTCCACGACGCCCGATTGGACGCTGACGGACGGCACACGGAGCTTCACACTGGACGCCGGCGGCCCGCTGGTGGGTGACAACCCCGGCGTTGTCCTCCACGCCGCGAGCAGCGGGCTGGGCATTGCGCTGCTGCCGATCTTTTCGGCTGTGGACCACATCCGCAACGGCGAACTACGCGTCGTACTGCCCGCGTGGCGCTCCCCGGCTATCGGCGTCTACTTGATGCTGCCGTCGCGGAAGTTTCTTGAGGCGAAAACGCGCGCGTGGATCGAATTGCTGAAGACCGAACTGCCGACTGCGCTGCAGCGAGATGCCGGTCATCCTGCAGCAGCGACGAGGGCTAAACCGCGTCGATACTCGTCTCGCTGAGCGGTAGCAACCGTTTGCGCGTCGGTGTGTGGCGAAAGGTTAGGCCGAACTTTGCTGCAGTTCGCTGACGAGCTTGGCGATGCGACGCTGCCGCGTCTCAAGAGACTTGGCATCCTCAATCGCAGCGACGTGCTTCCGTTTGAGCCCAAACGGCAAACTATCAAAGGCGGCTCTGGCGCCTTTATTTTTCCTCAGGGCCTCAGAAAGGTCTGTCGGTTCCGGCAGCGTTCTCGGCTCTTCGTCGAGTTCTATTTGAACGTCGACGAGGTCGCCCTCCGCGATACCGCTTTCTCGCCGGTTGGCCGCGCTGATACCCACCAAGCAGTTGCCATTCATTACGGCAATTCTGCTTCGCCATTTGTGGCCGTTGATGGAGATGGCAACCGGTGGTCGCGCGCCCGCGCCGAACGACTCAATGCCATCCTTCGGGACCTCGACGGCCGTTGCATTGCCCGAGGGGAGGACCTTTGCCTGGAATATGAATTTCATGCGACCGGAGAGCTGAGGTACTCAAAGGAGATCTAGGAAAACACGAACGCAATGAAACCCGGGACGCGCTGCCCGATGGGCATGCGCGTTACCGGCACCTCCGAAAGTCGCCGGCCTCCGGAGTGGGAGGCGAGTTCGACAGTCGTATATGGCGTCGAGAAAGATAGGTAAGGCGAAATCGGAAGTCAAAGGCTATTTATCCCAAGCGCCGGGCCGCACCATATGTGAAATACAAGGCACGTTTCATCTGGTCGAGAAGCACTGCATCCTGCGCCGGCCCGCCCAAGCTCGCGCTGGAGCCAAGCGCGCTCGGGGTGATATTGTCTGGAGAGCCCAAGATCACCGAAGATTGGTGATTCGCCCATTCTTCCTGGGGACGCCATGCATCCACTCTCGGATTCCGCCAACGTATCGCACCGCGATGACGTCTTTGCACTCTGGGACCGGCTGGCCGAGTTCTCCGCCGGCGAAGCCGATGACGCGCTGACCCATTTGTTAACCACGCTCTGTGCAATGGTCACGGCACAGAATGCACTTTGGGCTGTCGTTGTCCGATTACCTGCGGTCGCGCGAAAGGACCCCTTGTTTGGCTGGCGTCCACGCCTTGTTCGCCTCCTGCATCCTGTCCCCGCGATGGTTGCTTCCGTGCAGGAGCAGTTCGACACGCTATGGTCCGGCAACGTGGACTCGTCACATGTCGTGGCCATGTCGGGGGATGAGCCATTCCGCGCCAATCTTCTCTTCGAGGCGATGCCCGCCGAATGGTTTGAAGGTGCCCACTATCGCCGTCACTACCTCGAAGTTGGTCACGCCGACAGCATCCAGGTGCGTTGTTCGCTCAACGATGATGTGCGGATTCATCTCTTCGTGTTTCGCGATCTGCAAGCCCCCCGTTTTTCTGCACCGGATCTCGAGCTTCTGGGCTTCGTGATGCACGGGCTGAGGTGGTACTACCGGCAGCAACTGCTCAGCCACGGCCTGCTCATCGCCGACGCGTCGCTGACGTCGGCCGAGCGAAGGGTGTTGCTGGGGCTGCTCGACGGACTGACGGAAAAGCAGATCGCGCAGAAGCTCGAGCAGAGTCCGAACACGACTCACGTCCATATCAAATCAATTTACGCAAAATTCAACGTTCGAAATCGCTCGACGCTCACCGCGCTGTGGCTCGGCAAGTTGCGATAACGCATTGCAGAGTGGTGCCGTTGCGGGCAATTGAGCGTAGCCGCCTGGCATCGAGTTCGCCCGGTACATGCGGCCTGCGCAAGAAATCCAGCGCAGATCGTACAGAGGATTGCAGCGGCTTGGCTAAGGTGCGAACAGATCCAACCCTGCCAGGGCTAGCGCGCCACTCAGCGCGATTGCGGCCGTGGAATCCACAAGAATAAGGATTGCACCCGACAACCAGCAGGCGAAGGTGAAGCCAATTGCTGCTTTCATCGTGGCACCTGACGCGTAAATGGGCTGCGGCGAGCCAAGCCGGCCGCAAACTGAATGCATCTTCCCCATGGAGGCTTCGCTAACGTCGAGCCGTGACGCTGTGCCTTGCACCAACCGACGCTGCCAGCCAGACGCCGAACAGGACGGCAACGAAACTGACAACAAGACGCGTACTTACGGGTTCCTGCAGGAACAGAACGCCGCCAAGTGCTGCAACGGGTGGCACCAGTAGCTGGATGGTGGCCGCGGACATCGCCGGCAGCTTTCGGATTACCGACGCCCACACGACAAAGCCGACAGCAGATGTCACAGCCCCTGACGCCACAGCGAGGGCAACCCCGGCTACGCTCGCGTGGGCATGGCCGTGAAGCATCCAACCGAGGACGATGCAGGTCGGAGTCGCGCGCAGGAAGTTTCCTGCCGTTGCCGAGAGTGGACTTGCGGCTCGCCTGCCTCGCAAGGTATAGATCCCCCATGCCACGCCCGCCCCAACCATCATCAGCAAGCCGGAGAATCGCGGAACGCCGATGCCGGGTGTGGTCAGGTATAACAGTCCGGCAATAGCCAGGAGATAGCCCATCAGCGCCACGCGGTGGAAGCGCTCGCCTTTGAGAAGGCAGGCAATAAATATCGTCAGTTGTACCGTCCCGAACAACACGAGCGCACCGAAACTGACGCCGAGGGATAGATACGACAATGAGAACAGGATCACGAAAATCCCCAGCGCTGTAGCTGAGATCCAGTCAGGGTCAGGATTGGGCTGCCGGGTGTACTCCGGTTTCAGCTTCGTCACGACCAGTAACGTCGCGCCTCCGGCCAGCAGCCGGATATCGGAGAATGTCGCTGCGTCGATGGAGTAAGTGAACAGTGCGACGCGGCACAGTAGCGCGTTCGAGGCAAATGCAGCGATCGCAACCGCGCCCTGCAGGGCGCAAGTCGGCGTGATTGCACTCGCGCCTGCTGGAGCCAGATAGGCACTCATCGCCCTTCCTTTCTTTAGCGTCGCAGGCCTTTGACGGGCGCATTGCGCCGCGACCCTTGCGTCTGCTGGAGAATAGGTAGCTCGATGACGTCCGAAAATAACCTGAATAGGTGACCGCGTGCTGGCGCCCGCGAAAGGATCAGGATGACATCCCGCCAGCCGAAGCTGAGGCAGTCAACTATCGACAGCTTCAAATCCCTGCCTCTGAACCGCCATTAACTTGAAGCAACCAGCCTCCACGGCTCCCGGGCGGCTCAGTTATCGTGCTGGATAAGGTTTCCCCAGATTCCAGCGTGATTGCCAATGTTCGATGTACTGGCGTGAAACCTCGGGCATGTCTCGAATGACGACCACATTCTCGGAGTTGGATGTCTCGGCAGATGGCGCGAAGTTGAAGGAACCTGTTTCAACCGTGTTGCCATCGACAATGATCGTCTTGTCGTGATGGATATGGAAATGGTCGGTGGTCCGCAGTTCCACACCATTGCGGGTCACAAGGTCCATGGCTGCCAAGCTCGTCTTGCCCAGGTTGCGCTTCTTGTCGATTACCACGCGCACCTCCACGCCTCGATTCCTGGCATCAACCAGCGCCTGCATGATGTCAGGAGCTTGAAACGAGTAGGCGAGCATCTGAATGGAATGCTGCGCACTACCGATAGTCTTCAGAACAAGCTCTCGCGCTGAACCCTCCGGGGAGAAGCCAACCTGAATGCTGGGAGTGGCATGGGCGAGAGATGAAATGCTGAGAAGGGTGGCAAGGGCGATGCTTCGGGTTCTTGTCATGGCGTTAGGGCCTTGGTCGGAGCGCCTGGCACTGGACGGGGTATGGCTCACGTACATGGACGCTCGCAGTGGTTGTCTCGGCGTTGGCGTGGCCGATGGTCCCCCAATAGGACGATTCCTGGGATCAATTCGGAGTTGGATGGTTGGATCCGCCCATGCTGGTTGCTGAAATGAAGTTGTACCAACCAGTTAAGGGAGTTTGCAATGTTCGCCTATTTCGTTGTGTTCTTCGCGCTCTGGGGCGTCGTGAGGCTGGCGGATCGTTGGGGGATGTAGGGGGCGTTGACGGCTCGGAACATTCAGGTGTGGCGGCAAGTACGGGGCATCAATTGGTCGATGCAAGCCGTTAGCTATGCGCGTCGCACGATCGACTGATCAGGGCCAGATCATTCGGAAATGCGTTGATGTATTTTGGGAAAGTTCCTATGTGGCGGTCGTCGTTCCTTGCCTTTAATGAACCTCGTCCAGTCCAGAATTTTGGTGGCTGAATAAGCGGGAGCATCGATAAGTGATGCCCCGGCATTGATGGTCGAGGTTCGAAGTGAGTGAAGTTGAGTTTGTGAGCTGGTTGCGCGGTTTTGTGAACGCCCGCGGTGCTGTACCGCCTACTGCTGTCCAGTGGCGAGAGATCATGGCACGCGTGTCGATTTGCTCTGTGGATCCACTGGGTCCAAAGCAACGCGAGGCTGTGGAGTTGTCTGAGGCTATTGGGCGACTTCGCGTGGCGGCCACGCAGCAGGTTGGAGTGCTTGTACCGCAGCCGTTGGCTGCGGCACGGCAGTGAAGGCGGCGCTCATGTTCTTGCCTGTCAACCGCGGTTTCTTCTGGGTGCTATGGGCCAAAACAATGTTCCCTACTGATCGCCGCTGATTCGTTGCGATGATTTGTCGAGATCAACCCGCCTTGCGCAAGCCTGGCGGGTTTTGCTCTGTCTCGGATGGTGCTTCTTGCGGGAGATCTGCGGATGGGCGCGGTTCCAATGCGAGGCATGGCACGCCATGGTTGGTACTAGGGTGGGGGAGCGAGCTACCGCCCAGTTACTGGTCCTGGATAGACGAATTCCCACCACGCGCCCGGTTACGCTCCCGCGCATAATCCTCATAGGGCGGAAGCGTCTGCCTTACCGTTCCCGGAGTCATAGGATTCACGGCGGCATCGTGGCTACGGGCACCTTCGTAGGTGCCGCGCCAAAAATCGAAGGATGAGCATCCTGCGCTGAAGGCTGCCGAGGCAAGGGCAAGAAAAACTGGGATCAATCGGTTCATGCGACTAGAGACTGGAAATCTGATTGCGCCTGCAAGTCTGGCGCATCGAGACACGCAGCCTATCGTCCCATATGTTCAAAGTCGAAAAAAAAGCCCGCTGCGCGAAGCAGGCGGGCCGGGATGAATTATCGTGGGGTCAATCACGACGGTTTTGATTGTCTGATAATGTATTCTCGCCGTCTGCCCTACGTACGAGGGGATTAACTCGAATGAGTTAATTTTATCCAACTTACAGTCAGAAAGATTTGCATGAAGCACTTTATGGTGATAGTCAAAGTGCAGATTTAGCCATCCAGCGACTCGAGCGTGAACTTCGCGCCGCCGTCCTGACCAAGCAGTTCGACCAGTTTCGGCATGGCTTCCTGGAGCTCTGCCTTGAGCGTCCAGGGAGGATTGACGATGAACATACCACTGCCATGCAAGCCCAGACCGCCCGCGACCGGGTGTTTGACTGTCAGTGTGACGTGCAGCCAGCTCTTGAGCGGCAGGCGCTTCAGCTGGGCCGGTAGCTGGGTTGATTCCCGTCGTTGCACCTCGGGATACCAGATCGCATAGATGCCCGTGGCGAAACGCTCCAGGCCAGCATTGAGCGTATCGAGCGTACGGGCGTAGTCTTGTTTGTCTTCGTAAGAAGGGTCGATCAGCACCAGTGCGCGGCGGGGCGGGGGCGGCAGGATAGCCTTGATGCCATTGAAGCCATCGCCGTCATAGAGCATGACCTTGCGTCCCGCGCCGCGGAAATTGTCGCGCAGTACCTGGATCTCGGTGCTGTGCAGTTCGAACAGGCGCAGGCGGTCCGCATCGCGCAGCATTTGCCACGCCAGCCACGGCGAACCTGGATAGTGCTTGAGATTGCCGTCCTCGTTCAGCGCACGTACCTGTTCCAGGTAGGCGTCGAGCAGGGCAGGCATCGGCTGGCCGTTCGCGGCGGCGCGCCAAAGCGGGCCAATACCGGTCTCGAACTCCGATTTTTTCTGCGCGTAGGCGTGATCAAGGGCATAGAGCCCGGCGCCGGCGTGGGTGTCGATGTACCAGAACGCCTTGTCCTTCTGCGTCAGGTAGTCCAGCAACTGGACAACGACGGCGTGCTTGAGGACATCGGCATGATTGCCGGCGTGGAAGGCGTGACGATAACTGAGCATGGCGAGGGAATGACGGCGCGCAAACTTCGCGCAAATACGGCCTTGAAGGCATTTTCAGGGCGGTGCGCGGGGAGGGCGCTATGCTACCATCCGCCGCCATTTCCGGCCGTATGAATCCTTGCCATGACGCGCGTTCTCGAGCCCGCCGAGCCCATTCTGTCCAATGACGGTACTCCCTATTCGCCTCGCTATGACGATGTCTATCACAGCGCGCGTGGAGGTCTGGCGCAGGCACATCACGTGTTTCTCGGTGGCAATGGTCTGCCCGAAGGCTGGGCCGGGCGCGAGCAGTTTGTCATTGTCGAGACGGGGTTTGGGCAGGGCCTGAATTTCCTCGCCACCTGGCAGGCATGGCGTAGCGATCCGCAGCGTTGCCGACGGCTGCATTTCGTGTCGATCGAGAAACATCCCTTCACGCGCGAAGGTCTGGCGCGATTACATGCACATGCTGGCCTGGGTGATCTGCTGCCGTTATCCGACCAATTGCAGCAACAATGGCCTGACGCGTTGCCCGGCTTGCACAGGCTGTCGTTCGAGGGTGGGGCGGTCACGCTGACGCTGGCATTGGGCGACGTGGAAACGATGTTGCCGAAGCTTGTGCTCGGCGCCGATGCGTTCTACCTCGATGGGTTTTCGCCATCGCGCAACGCAGAGATGTGGTCCGACACCGTGTTCCGCGGCCTGGCGCGTCTCGCCCGCATCGGTGCGACGCTCGCGACCTACACAGCGGCGGGATTCGTGAGGCGCGGGCTCAAGGCGGCCGGGTTCGAGGCGCACAAGGCGCCCGGATTCGGTGGCAAGCGAGACATGACCGTGGCGCGTTTCGCGCCCGTCTGGAAGAACCGCCGTCATGCGCCGCCCGAGGCAGCGCAATGGGCCGAGCGACATGCCATCGTCATTGGAGCGGGGCTGGCGGGATGCGCCGTGACCGAACGTCTGGCTGCGCGTGGCTGGCGCGTGACATTGCTCGACGCGCATGACGGACCGGCGCGACAGACATCGAGCCACCGTGCCGCGGCGATGCATGCGCATGTGTCCGCCGACGACAGCTTCCTTTCACGACTGTCCCGTGCTGGAAACCTTCATGCGTTGCGCGCGTGGGGCGCATTGGAGGCGGCTGGCTATCCCGTGGGATGGCACGGCACTGGCGTCCTGCAGATCGGCGAGGATGATGCTGAGAACGCGGCGCAGCAAGCCGCACTTGCGGAGCTTCGGTTTCCGGAGTCATTTGTGCGCTGGATGTCGCCGCAAGAGGCTACGGAGCAGCATGGCGCAACGGTTCCGAGAGGCGGCTTGTGGTTTCCGAAGGGAGGCTGGGTGGCGCCGCCCGACATTTGCCGCGCGCAGCTTGCGAAAGCTGGTGCGGCTGTGGATGCGCTATTCAATTGCCGCGTGGCAGCGATCAGGCGGATCGGTGATGCGTGGCAGGCGCTTGCCGATGACGGTGGGGTATTGGCCGCAGCGCCGGTTCTGGTGCTCGCCAATGCCTACGAAGCCGATCGACTGACCTCGGGCCAGTTCCTGGCGCTGCGCCGGGTGCGTGGCCAACTGACGGATCTGGCACCCGCGCAGGCAGAGGCGCTGGGTGGTTGGCCCGATTGCGTCGTGACCGGCGGTGGTTACCTACTGCCGCGTGACGCGGCGGGCGGAGCAAGGATGGGCTCGAGTTATGAAGCGGACGAAGGGCCGCTGGTCGAGCGTCCGGAAGTGCACGCTGCCAACCTCGATCGTCTGGCATCGATGCTGCCGGACCGGGCGTCACAAATCGCGCAGATCGACCCCGCCACGCTGCAGGGTTACGTCGGCGTGCGCACGGTCACGTATAACCGTCTTCCGCTTGTCGGGCGCATTGCCGACGATGCGCAGGCACTGTCCCGTGCCGCTGCGTTGCGTGGCGCGCATTTACGCGATCTGCCGCGGCTTCCCGGTCTGTATGCGGCCCTTGCATATGCCTCGCGGGGCCTCACATGGGCAGCCTTGTGTGCGGAGCTGATCGCCAGCCAGATCGAGGGCGAACCACTGCCGCTCGAGGCCGATCTGGCAGATGCGATCGATCCCGCACGGCTCCTGCTGCGCGCGCTCCGACACGGTCACGCGCAGGCGCCCGAATCGGCGGGGCCTGGGGTGGATGCGGCCGGCTAGGGTAAAAACTGCCGGAAGCGAATCAAAACCGTGCGATAATCCCCGTTTTCCGTTTGCACGGAGACCCCCGCTCGTCGGCGCCAGTCGCGGGTGGACCGATATGCAGGCGGTTGCGCTGACAACAACATTTCTGGATTGGATTAACGACCATGTCGAACGTCATTGAAAACCTCGGCAAGCTTCACCGCAAGGTGACCCTGGCTATTCCCAAGGCCGAAGTGCAGAAGGAAACCCAGGAACGCCTGGCTCGTCTGTCGAAGACCGTGAAGATGTCCGGCTTCCGCCCGGGCAAGGTGCCGATGAAGATGGTCGAGAAGCAATATGGCCAGCAAGTCGAGTTCGAAGTGCGCTTCGACAAGGCTGCCCGCAAGTTCTTCGACATCACCCAGGCCCAGGAAGTGAAGGTGGCCGGTCAGCCGAAGTTCGACATCAAGACCGAAGGCGTGGCTGACGACGAACTGGCTTTCGAAGCCACGTTCGAGGTGTATCCGGAGGTCAAGATTGGCGACCTCGCGTCGGCCGAAGTGACCCGCACCAAGACCGAAATCGGCGACGCCGAGATTGACAAGACCGTCGACATCCTGCGCAAGCAGCGCGTGCACTTCCACGCTCGTGGCGATGCGGGTGCCCACGGTGACGGCGGCGCCGACGTGGCTGCCCAGAACGGCGACCGCGTGACGCTGGACTTCGTCGGCAAGATCGACGGCGTCGAGTTCGCTGGCGGCAAGGCCGAGGACTTCGTGTACGTGCTGGGCGAAGGCCGCATGCTGCCGGAGTTCGAAACAGCTACGCTGGGCCTGAAGGTGGGCGAAAGCAAGTCGTTCCCGCTGACGTTCCCGGCCGATTACCACGGCAAGGAAGTGGCCGGCAAGACCGCTGAATTCACGGTCACGCTGAAGAAGGTCGAGTGGGCGCACCTGCCGGAAGTGGATGATGCATTCGCCAAGTCGCTTGGCATTGCTGACGGCAGCGTGGAAAAGATGCGCGCCGACATCCGTGAAAACCTCGAGCGCGAAGTCAAGCGCCGCACGCACTCCATGCTGAAGGATCAGGTCATGGAAGCGCTGCTGAAGGTTAGCGAGCTGGACGTGCCGAAGGCGCTGGTCGAGCAGGATCAGGAACGCCTGGTGGAAATGGCCCGTCGCGACCTCGAGCAACGTGGCATGCCGAACGCCAAGGACATGCCGATTCCGGCCGAGATGTTCACGCAACAGGCCGAGCGCCGCGTGAAGCTGGGCCTGATCCTGGCCGAGATCGTCAAGGCCAATGGCCTGGAAGCCAAGCCGGACCAGATCAAGGCCGAAATCGAGGACTTCGCGAAGAGCTACGAAGACCCGAAGGAAGTCATGCGCTGGTACTACGGTGACCAGCAACGTCTGGCCGAGATGGAAGCCTACGTGCTCGAAAACAACGTGGTAAATTTCGTGTGCGACAAGGCCAAGGTCGCGGACAAGACGGTGTCGTTCGAAGAACTCACCGCCGCGCCCGCACAAGCCTGAGGTTGGGCATAAGCCGGAATCCGCGCGAGTATGGCGCGGTGCCGGCTTGCGTCAATCGGCCTCGCGCGCTGGCCGATTGACGCCATTCCTGAATATCTGGAGAACCTGCATGACCCGCAATGATTTGCTTGATCGTCTCGCCACCACGCAGGCTTCTGCTCTGGAGACCCAGGGTCTTGGTCTGGTGCCGATGGTCGTCGAGCAGTCCGGCCGGGGCGAGCGCGCGTACGACATCTACTCGCGCCTGCTCAAGGAACGTGTCGTCTTCATGGTCGGCGAAGTGAACGACCAGACTGCCAACCTGGTGGTGGCCCAGCTTCTGTTCCTCGAAAGCGAGAATCCTGATAAGGACGTGTCGCTGTACATCAATTCGCCCGGCGGTTCGGTTTCGGCCGGTCTGGCGATCTATGACACGATGCAGTTCATCAAGCCCGATGTGCAAACACTGTGCATGGGCATGGCGGCCAGCATGGGTGCATTCCTGCTCGCAGCAGGCGCCAAGGGCAAGCGCAGCGCGCTGCCAAACTCGCGAATCATGATTCACCAGCCGTTGGGCGGTGCGCGTGGCCAGGCTTCGGACATCGAAATCCAGGCACGCGAGATCCTGTATCTGCGCGAGCGCCTGAACAGCATCCTTTCTGAGGTGACCGGCCAGCCCGTGGAGAAGATCGCGCGCGATACTGACCGCGACAACTTCATGAGCGGCGACCAGGCCGTGGATTACGGTCTGATCGACAAGGTGATTACCCGTCGCAGTTGAGACGGATCGGCCGGTTTGCCGGTAGGCCATTCCGGGTGCGATCCAGAAAGGATTGCCCCGGGTGGCGCCCGGTAACGCCGGGCGTAGGCTGTACGAATCCGCTCGCCGTAAATGGCGAAGGCTACACCGGAACGAGGCTGTATGCCTCGTTTTTGCGTTTTGCCCCACATGGAGGGGTTGCCGCCGACTGTGCCAATTGTTTTGGCGTATGATGCGTTTAATGCGTTTCCCGCCCGGTCTCCCGCCAGGTGGGAACACACTGCTAATGTGACTGATTCCTATGGCGGACAAAAAAGGTTCATCCAGCGAGAAGCTTCTCTATTGCTCCTTCTGCGGCAAGAGCCAGCATGAGGTGAAGAAGCTGATCGCCGGCCCGTCGGTGTTCATTTGCGACGAATGCATCGACCTGTGCAACGAGATCATCCGTGACGAGGCCTCCGCGACCGACAAGGACGCCACGGCCGCCACGCGATCGGATCTGCCCACGCCCCACGAGATTCGCGAGAGCCTTGACCAGTACGTGATCGGGCAGGATCAGGCCAAGAAAATTCTGGCCGTAGCGGTCTACAACCACTACAAGCGCCTCAAGCACCTCGGCAAGAAGGACGATGTCGAGCTTTCCAAGAGCAATATTCTGCTGATCGGGCCGACTGGCTCCGGCAAGACGTTGCTTGCCCAGACGCTGGCCCGCCTGCTCAACGTGCCGTTCGTGATCGCGGACGCGACGACGCTGACGGAAGCCGGCTACGTGGGCGAGGATGTCGAGAACATCATCCAGAAGCTGCTCCAGAACTGCAATTACGAGGTGGAGAAGGCGCAGCGCGGTATCGTCTACATCGACGAAATCGACAAGATCTCGCGCAAGTCGGACAACCCGTCGATCACCCGCGACGTTTCCGGCGAGGGTGTGCAGCAAGCGCTGCTGAAACTGATCGAGGGCACGATGGCCTCGGTGCCGCCGCAAGGTGGCCGGAAGCATCCGAATCAGGACTTCCTGCAGGTGGATACCACCAATATCCTGTTCATCTGCGGCGGCGCGTTTGACGGCCTGGAGAAGGTCATCATGCAGCGCTCGGACAAGACCGGTATCGGTTTTGCCGCCCAGGTGCAGAGCAAGGAAGAGCGGGAAGTCAGCGAAGTGCTGCCACAGACCGAGCCCGAGGATTTGATCAAGTTCGGCCTGATTCCGGAGCTGATCGGTCGTCTGCCGGTGGTGGCTACGCTAGCGAAGCTGGATGAGGCTGCACTGATGCAGATTCTGATCGAGCCGAAGAACGCGCTGGTCAAGCAATATCAGAAGCTGCTGGCCATGGAAGGCGTGGAGCTGGAAATCCGCCCGGCCGCACTGTCCGCGATCGCTCGCAAGGCCATTCGCCGCAAGACCGGTGCGCGCGGCCTGCGTTCGATCCTTGAACAATCGCTGATGGATGTCATGTATGACCTGCCCAACTACAAGGGCGTCCAGAAGGTCGTGATCGACGAGAACACGATTACCGGCGACGCAGCGCCGCTCCTGGTTTATGAGGAGCAGCAGCCCAAGGTGGCGGGGTCTAACTGACGATCGCGCCGCACATGGGTGGCCTCGACCACACCGGCAAATTTCAAGCGGCCGTTCGCAGCAAAGCGAACGGCTTTTTTTCTTCAATTCCACAAACGAACGGGAGCAAACGCGGGTATGCTGTTTCACTGGGGGTCGCAAGTGCAGTTTGCAGCATGTTTTTCTGCGTACAGATTCGATGATGGGCATCTTGCAATCGAATTCCGCGACCCTATTTACGCCTTAAATGACTGACTGGGGAAAATGATGTCCGGAACACAACTCCTCCCGGCTGAGCCGATTCGCCTCCCACTGTTGCCGCTGCGCGACGTGGTGGTGTTTCCGCACATGGTGATCCCGCTGTTCGTGGGACGCCCGAAGTCCATCAAGGCGCTTGAGACTGCGATGGAGTCGGGCAAGAGCATCATGCTCGTGGCCCAGAAGACTGCGGCCAAAGATGAGCCCACCGCGGATGACCTGTATGAGGTCGGCTGCATCGCCAATATCCTGCAAATGCTGAAGCTGCCCGACGGCACCGTGAAGGTGCTGGTGGAGGGTACGCAACGTGCAAATATCACCGAGGTGAGCGAGGACGATTCGCACTTCATGTGCGAAGCCGTGCCTGTGCCGCCCGCACCGGTTGAATCGGCCGAGACCGAGGCCCTGCGCCGCGCGATCGTGTCCCAGTTCGACCAGTACGTGAAGCTGAACAAGAAGATCCCTCCTGAGATCCTGACGTCGCTGTCCGGTATCGATGAGGCCGGTCGTTTGGCCGATACGATCGCCGCGCATCTGCCGATCAAGCTCGAGCAGAAGCAGAAGATCCTTGAGATGGTCAAGGTGACCGAGCGTCTCGAGAGCCTGCTGTCGCAGCTCGAGGGCGAGATCGACATCCTGCAGGTGGAAAAGCGCATTCGTGGCCGCGTCAAGCGCCAGATGGAAAAGAGCCAGCGCGAGTACTACCTGAACGAGCAGGTCAAGGCGATCCAGAAGGAACTGGGCGAGGGCGAGGAAGGCGCTGATCTGGAAGAACTGGACAAGCGCATCAAGGCCGCCCGCATGCCCAAGGAGGCCAAGAAGAAGGCCGACGCCGAGTTCAAGAAGCTCAAGCTGATGTCGCCGATGTCGGCCGAGGCCACCGTCGTGCGCAACTATATCGACACGCTGGTCAGCCTGCCGTGGCGCAAGAAGAGCAAGGTCAACAACGACCTGGCTAACGCCGAGCGCGTGCTCGATGAAGACCACTATGGCCTCGAGAAGGTCAAGGAACGGATTCTCGAGTACCTTGCCGTGCAACAGCGCGTGGACAAGGTGAAGGCGCCGATCCTGTGCCTGGTTGGCCCTCCGGGCGTCGGCAAGACCTCGCTCGGTCAGTCGGTTGCGCGTGCCACGAACCGCAAGTTCGTGCGTATGGCGCTGGGTGGTGTGCGTGACGAGGCCGAGATCCGCGGTCACCGTCGTACGTACATTGGATCGATGCCGGGCAAGATCCTGCAGAGCCTGTCGAAGGTTGGCGTGCGCAATCCGCTGTTCCTGCTCGACGAGATCGACAAGATGGGCATGGATTTCCGTGGCGATCCTTCGTCGGCGCTGCTCGAGGTGCTGGACCCGGAACAGAACCACACGTTCCAGGACCACTACATCGAGGTGGACTTTGACCTGTCGGATGTGATGTTCGTGGCGACGTCGAACTCGCTGAACATTCCGCCGCCGCTGCTGGACCGGATGGAAGTGATCCGCCTGTCAGGCTACACGGAGGACGAAAAGGTCAACATCGCTACGCGCTACCTGTTACCGAAGCAGATCCGTAACAACGGCCTGAAGCAAGGCGAGATCGAGGTGACCGAAGCGGCAATCCGCGACATCATCCGCTACTACACGCGAGAAGCCGGTGTGCGTTCGCTGGAACGCGAAGTGTCGAAGATCGCTCGCAAGGTTGTGAAGATGCTGCTCCTGAAGAAGGAGTCCACGGCGGTGAAGGTGGATTCCGAGAACCTGGACAAATTCCTTGGCGTGCGCAAGTACGACTTCGGTTTAGCCGGCAAGGAAAACCAGGTGGGTCAGGTGACGGGTCTGGCGTGGACGGAAGTCGGCGGCGACCTGCTGACGATTGAAGCCGCGATCATGCCAGGCAAGGGCAACATCACGCGCACCGGTTCGCTCGGCGATGTGATGAAGGAGTCGGTCGAAGCCGCGCGCTCGGTGGTGCGTTCGCGGGCGCGTCGTCTGGGTATCGCGGATGAGATGTTTGAGAAGCGCGACATCCACATCCACGTGCCCGAGGGCGCCACGCCGAAGGATGGTCCGTCGGCCGGTATCGCGATGACGACCGCGCTAGTGTCGGTGCTGACTGGCATCCCGGTGCGTGCCGATGTGGCGATGACGGGTGAAATCACGCTGCGCGGAGAGGTGCTGCCGATCGGCGGTCTCAAGGAGAAGCTGCTGGCTGCCCATCGCGGCGGTATCAAGCTGGTGCTGATCCCCGAAGAGAACGTCAAGGATCTGGCTGACATTCCGGACAACGTGAAGAACGCCATCGAGATCATGCCGGTGCGCTGGATCGACCGGGTGCTGGAGCTGGCGCTCGAGCGAAAGCCCGAGCCGCTGCCTGAGGAAGATGCCAAGCCGGCCGAGGTGGCGGACAAGGCCGCGTCCCAGGTGGAGCGTATCCATCACTGATCGACGCACACGTCAGTCTGAGATGTAGTTAGGAACGCCGCAGGGTCAAACCTGCGGCGTTTTTGTTTGCGCAATGCCCGCGGCGCCGTGTGCCTTGCGGTGCGCAGAAGATTGTTGCAATCAATGCTTGGCAAATCGAAAAGTCTCGTATTACAATCGCGGCCTCGCAACGCAAACAGCGGCAACGAAGCAGTAACCGCCGAATCGTGCGAAGCGAGATTACCCTGCAGGCGGCAGCTTGCGATGGTCTAGTGGGTGCTTAGCTCAGCTGGTAGAGCGGCGCCCTTACAAGGCGTAGGTCGGGGGTTCGAACCCCTCAGCACCCACCACTTCACCATTGCGATGCGTTGCCACTGATTGGGGGGCCGACACGGAGTGGTAGTTCAGTCGGTTAGAATACCGGCCTGTCACGCCGGGGGTCGCGGGTTCGAGTCCCGTCCACTCCGCCAACAAAATTAGCCCGCGTCAGCGGGCTTTTTTGTGTCCGCAATTCTGGCTTGCAGGCGGGCCTCTGGCATCGGAGTGGGGCGAGTCACCTGTGCGACCTCCGCTTCGCTGGCGCGACCACTCCAGCAAGATCGACAGATTGCGGTTTCGCATGATCTCTCGACGCACATTCAAGCAGTACAACTCCTCGCTTTTGATAGAATCGCAAGGTTTGACTTTCGAGCCACCCCTTTAACCGGATCAGCATGCTTGATTTCGTACGCAACAACCGGCGCCTGATGCTCCTTCTGCTGCTGGTGCTTGTCTTCCCGTCGTTCGTATTCTTCGGCGTGGAGAGCTATTCGCGCTTCATGGACAGCTCGCACGATGCTGCCAAGGTCGACGGCCGGGCCATCACCGTGCAGGAAGTCGACAATGTGGTGCGCGACCAGAGCGAACGGATGCGCCAGATGCTGGGCAACAACTACGATCCGCGCATGTTCGAAGGCCCTGCCGCGCGGCAGGCCGTGCTGGACCAGTTGATCCAGCAGCGTGTTATTTCGGAAGCCACTCAGAAGAAGCACCTGACGGTTTCCGATGCGCAGATCGCTGCTGCGATCCAGAGCATTCCCGCCATCGCCCAGCTTCGCACGGCGGACGGCAAGTTCGACGAGAAGGCCTACGTGCAGCTGCTGGCGGCGCAAGGTATGACGCCCGAGCAGCTCGACGCACGGATGCGTTTCGAACTCTCCACGCAGCAACTGGGTGGTGCCATCGGTACGACAGCTTTCGTGCCGAAGTCGCTGCTCGATCGCCTGATCGCGATTCGCGACCAGCAGCGTGATGTGCAGGCCATCGTGATCAAGCCGGCCGATTTCACGGCCAAGGTGACGCCGGACGCCGCCGCGCTGAAGGCCTACTACGAGTCCCATCTGGCAGCGTACACGATGCCCGAGCAGGCCAAGGTCGAGTATCTGGTGCTGTCGGGTGATGCCCTGGCTGCCAGCCAGACGATCACCCCCGATCAGTTGAAGTCGTATTACGACAGCAACATACAACGTTTCCGTACTGACGAGCAACGTCGCGCCAGCCACATCCTGATCGCCGCGCCGAAGGATGGCAAGGAGGCAGATCGCAAGGCCGCCAAGGAGAAGGCCGAGAAGCTGCTGGAGGACCTGCGCAAGCATCCAGACACGTTCGCCGATGTTGCGAAGAAGAACTCGCAGGATCCTGGTTCGGCGGAGAAGGGCGGTGACCTTGGCTTCATGGGTCGTGGTGCCCTGGTCAAGCCGTTTGAAGACGCGATGTTTGCGCTCAAGGATGGTCAGATCAGCGATGTTGTGGAAACCGATTACGGCTATCACATCATCAAGCTGACGGGTATCAAGCCGGCAGCGACCGAGCCGCTCGAGGCAGTGCGTCCCGAACTCGAGATCGAACTCAAGAAGCAGCTTGCCGCGAAGGCGTATACCGAGCAGGCCGATGCGTTCGGCAACATGGTGTACGAGCAGTCCGAGAGCCTCAAGCCCGCCGCCGACAAGTTCAAGCTGACGATCCAGACTGCGGACAATGTCACGCGTACGCCGAATCCGGTGTTGGGCAAGGACAACCCGCTCAATAACGAGAAGGTGCTCAAGGCGCTGTTCAGCGATGACGCCATCAAGAACAAGCGCAATACGGAAGCCGTGCAAGTCGGCCCGACTACGCTGGTGTCGGCGCGCATCGTCGACTATCGCCCGGCCGCCGCGCGCAAGTTCGAAGAGGTAGAGGCGCTGGTGCGTCAGGCCTACGTCGCACAGCAGGCGGCGGAACTGGCACGCAAGGATGGCGAAGCCCGTCTTGATGCCTTGAAGAAGAGCGGCAGCGCTGATGGCTTCGGCTCGATGGTGACCGTGTCGCGTGCCAAGGCTGATGGCGTGTCGCCGAAGGCTGTCGATTCGATCATGCGTGCCGATGCCTCGAAGCTGCCTTCGCTCGTGGGTGTGGACCTCGGCGCGGATGGGTACGCGATCTACCGTATCGCCAAGGTTGGCACGCCGCCGCAGGCCAACGCAAACCAGCGTGAGGCTGACGCGCAGCAACTGGGCCAGATGGCCGGCCAGACGGAACTGGCAGCGTTCTATGACGTGCTCAAGGCCGGTGCGAAGGTGAAGATCCTGCATCCGGCCAAGACGGACGACGCGGCAGCGAGCGCACCTGCTGCACACTGACGCGACGTCACCTGCGATGTAAAGAAGCCCCTGCGGTTGCGAGCCTGCAGGGGCTTTTTTGCATGTGGTCTTGCCGATCAGCTCGGGATGCCGTGGTGCGGACCGGGAAGTCCAGCTCGGCCTAAGGTCCGATGCCTACGCCGCCTTTTTCAACAACGGTTTCAACTGCGACCAGACATTGTCCAGCAACGTGGGCTGTGCAGCGGAGGTCGGATGAATCCGATCGGTCTGGAACCATTCGGGACGCGAGATCACGTTGTCCAGCAGGAAGGGCACCAGCGCGGCCCGTTTTTCCTTGGCCAGCTTGCTGTAGAGTGCGAAGAATCGCTCGGTGTAATCCTGACCATAGTTCGGCGGGATTCGCATTCCCACGAGCAGCACAGTGGCACCAGCTCGCTGGGCATCGCTGACGATCGTTCTCAGATTGGCCTCGGTGGTCTGCAACGGGAAGCCGCGCAGGGCGTCGTTGGCACCCAGCTCGACGATTACCACCGCCGGCTTGTGTCGCTTGAGCAGGTCAGGCAGGCGAGTTTTGCCACCGATTGTGGTCTCGCCACTGATGCTCGCGTTGACGACGCTATAATCGAACCGCTCCTTGCTCAGGCGGTCCTGCAGCAGGCTGACCCAGCCAGTGCCGCGTGCAATGCCGTACTCCGCGGACAGGCTGTCGCCCAGTACCAGCAGCGCGGGCTTGTTGCCAGATTGCGCGTGCGCCGGCACTGCCGTCATGACGGCAGTTGCCAGTGTGATACCCAACGCCGCCAGCCATTGCCGGCGCCTACTGTTTGTCATCCTCTCTCGCATGTCCACGTCCATTCTTGCCGTCGAGTCATTAGGAAAGACCGTAGCCGATACGACCGGTTCGCTGACGATTTTGCACGACGTAACGTTTTCCGTCACAGCGGGTGAAACGTTGGCCATTGTCGGGGCGTCTGGGTCGGGCAAGTCCACGCTACTTGGCCTGCTTGCCGGGCTCGATCTGCCGAGCACGGGATCGGTCCGGCTCCATGGTCAGGATCTGTTCCGGCTCGATGAAGACCAGCGTGCCGCGCTGCGCGGGCGTCACGTTGGCTTCGTGTTTCAGTCGTTCCAGCTGGTCGGCCATCTGACCGCGCTGGAGAACGTAATGCTTCCGCTCGAGTTGCGTGGCGAGACCGATCACGTGCGCGAGCGGGCCGTCGACATGCTGGAGCGAGTTGGGCTCGGTCAGCGGCTGTCCCATTATCCACGCACGCTTTCCGGCGGCGAGCAGCAGCGTGTGGCGTTGGCGCGCGCCTTCGTTGCGCGGCCCGATATTTTGTTTGCGGACGAGCCGACCGGAAGTCTGGACACCGCCACGGGCGAGGCGGTCATCGCGCTGATGTTCGAGCTCAATCGCGATGCGGGATCGACACTCGTGCTGGTCACGCACGACCGTTCGGTGGCGGCGCGATGCGGCCGCATCCTGACGATCGAGGCTGGCCGTGTAGCCAGCGATGAGTTCATGGATGTGGGCGTCTGAGCGGTGTCGACGGGGTTAACTGCGCGCCAGTGAGCGGCGTGCCCGCGCGATCAGCGCGGCGGTCGATGCATCGTGGGCTTCCGTGGCATTGCCACTGAGTTCGGCCTCGATCGGGCGCGCCAGGATCTTGCCGAGCTCCACGCCCCACTGATCGAACGAATTGATGTTCCAGACGATGCCCTGCACGAAGGTGCGGTGCTCATAGAGCGCGATCAGCGCGCCCAGCACGTGCGGCGTCAGGTTTTCCATCAGCAGCATGTTGCTGGGGCGGTTGCCCTCGAACACCATATGCGGAATGCGTGCTGCGTCGACGCCGGCCGCTTGGAGTTCTTCCGCACTGCGTCCGCGCATCAATGCCTCGGCCTGCGCAAAACAGTTGGCCAGCAGCTTGACGTGATGGCCCGGCAGTTCGCGCGGCGGCACCAGCGGCGCGACGAAATCGACCGGCACGATCTGCGAGCCCTGGTGGATCATCTGGAAATAGGCGTGCTGGCCGTTGGTGCCAGCCGTGCCCCAGACCACTGGCGCGGTATCCGCGTCCACCGGACGGCCATCGAGCTGGACCGACTTGCCGTTGCTCTCCATCTCGAGTTGCTGGAGGAACGCCGGAAACAGTTCGAGCGAGGTCGAATAGGGCGCCATGCAGCTCGTCGGCATGTCGTGGAAATTGCGATACCAGATGCCCAGCATCGCCATCACCACCGGCATGTTTTGGGCGAGCGGTGCAGTGCGGAAATGATCGTCCATCGCGCGGGCGCCGAGCAGCAGGTCCTCGAAGGCGTCGAAGCCGACGGCCAGCGCAATCGACAGGCCGACCGACGACCACAGCGAGAACCGGCCACCGATCCAATCCCAGAACTCGAACATGTTGTTCGGGTCGATGCCGAACTCGACCACCGCGTCGCGATTGGTCGACACGGCGACGAAGTGCCGCGCGAGCTGATTCTCGGCCACGCCGTGGCGCAGGAACCAGTCCCGCATGCTGCAGGCGTTGGCCATGGTTTCGAGCGTGGTGAACGTCTTCGAACAGATGATCGCCAGCGTGCGTGCCGGATCCAGGCGCTGGAGCGTTTCGGCAAGCTCGGTGCCATCCACATTCGAAACGAAGTGCACACGCGGTCCGCGCGGGTCGGCCAGATGCGCCAGGGCGCGGCATACCATGCGCGGGCCCAGGTCAGAGCCGCCGATGCCGATGTTGACAATGTCGGTGATCCCCTGGCCCGTGGAGCCGGTCCAAACGCCACTGCGCACGCGGCCGGCAAACTCGCGCATCCGGCGGAGTACATCGTGGATGGCGGGCATGACCGATGCCCCGTCGACCTTGAACGGCGCGTCGGGCAGGGCGCGTAGCGCGACGTGCAACGCGGCACGATCTTCGGTGGCGTTGATATGTTCGCCAGCGAACATGGCATCGCGGCGCGCCGGCACGCCGGCTTCCTCGGCAAGCTTCATCAGCAGCGCAAGGGTTTCGCCGGTGATGCGGTTCTTCGAGTAATCCAGATACAGGCCGGAGGCTTCCAGCGAGAAGGTATCGACCCGTTGGGCAGCCCCGGCTTCGGCGAACCACTGCTGCATCGGCGTCTCGCGGACGACGTTATGGTGTTGGCGAAGGGCGTTCCAGGCTTGGAGGTCAGTCGGCATTCGTTCTTGGGGGAAATCGGGCACGAACGCCCGCACGAGGCAGGCGCCAGCAAGTATATCGTCAGAATGTGATCGCAAATTCCGGAAGTGGCAGCAAAAAGTAACGAGGCTTGCGGGATTGACGGTTTCCGACGTCGGGATGTCGTTACCTTAGCAGAGGGTGCCAACGCCCCCTATCGGCAATTGTCCGACGCGTGCCGCGCCGCGCGCATCACCTGAGATCACCTGGATGGCGTCTGGCGTGATTCGCGCGGCATTGTTGGTGGCGTTGACGGGACGTCACGCGCCGCCACCGCGCAGCAACGCGTTGAAAATATCCCGGGCGGGCAGATAGAGCTCGCTGGCAGTCATGCCAGCCGGGCCCGTGCCCGACGCTACTAGCCTGTCGGCGGCGCGGCCGTGAATCCAGACCGCCGCGCGCGCGGCGGCGACGATCGGCATGCCCTGGGCGATCAGGGCGCCGATCATTCCGGCCAGGACATCACCGGTGCCCGCGGTGGAGAGCGCGGCATTGCCGGTTGGATTGATCGCGGGCGGCGCGCCGTCTGGGGACGCGATCACGCTCCCGGAGCCCTTGAGTACGATCGTGGCCTGCCACCGCGTGGCCAGCGCGGTGGCGGCCGCCAGCCGGTTGCGCTGGATATCGGCCACGGTGCTGCCCAGCAGTCGCGCGGCCTCAAGAGGGTGGGGCGTCATCACGTGTGCCACGCCGCTTTCGACAAGTTGCTGGGCCAGCGTGCCATCGGTAGCCAGCAGGTTGAGCGCATCCGCATCGAGCACCAGCGGTGCGGCTGTCGCCGCGTTGGCGCAGATATCGATCAATTGCGTCAGTTGCTTGCGCGCGGAGGCACCCGTGCCCATCCCGGGGCCGACCACGTAGGCGGACATCGCGCCGGGCGAAAGCTCCGTCACGGCGTGCAGCATCAACTCCGGATGGACCGGGTCGATGGCGGGTGCCGGTTGCGCGAGGAATCCCACATGGACACGACCGGCGCCCAGATACAGGGCGGCGCGCGCGCCAAGCAATGGGGCCCCGGTCATTCCATGGCTGCCACCGATCACTGCCAGGCTGCCGAAGCTGCCTTTGTTATCCGCGTGCTCACGTCGCGGCAGCGAATGGGAAAAACCCGGCGGCTGATTGACCACCGCCACGGGATGTTCGGCTGGCGGATAGTCGAGCCCGAGTGGTGCGATATCGACCTCGCCAGCGCAATCGCGGCCATCCAGGGTCAGCAGGCCCGGCTTGGCAGCCAGGAACGTCAGCGTGCGTTGTGCCCGGACCGCCGGGTCGCCGGTGCCGGTGTCGGCGAATAATCCGCTCGGGATATCGAGCGAGAATACCGGCAGGTGCGAGGTATTGAGATGGTCGATCCAACGCGCCATATTGCCGTCGGCCGCACGGTTGAGTCCTATCCCCAGCAATCCATCGACGATTGCCGCGCATCCGTTCGGCCAGGGAGGAATCCCGGTATCGGCATCGTTGGGCAGCGCCAGGAGCGGCACGCCGGCGGCGCGGGCCTCGAGCCAGGCGCGGGCCGCATCGGCGGGCAGCAGGTCGGCTTCGCCGATCAGCCAGGCTTCCACGAGCCGTCCGCGCTGATGCAGGCGCAGGGCGGCGACCAGCGCGTCGCCGCCGTTGTTGCCAGGGCCAGCCAGGCAGAGGATGCGGCCATTCGGCACCCATGCGTGCAGCCAGTCCGCTGCCGCAGCGCCCGCGCGGGACATCAACGTGAAAGGCGGGGTCGCGGCCAGCCCGGCGTGCTCCACGCGACGGATCGTCGTCAGGTCGTAAAGCGGCGTAACGTCCGTGCCGGCGGGATCCAGCGCGATGCGGTCCGGCGTCGCGTCGGGGTCCGGGGATGTCGAAGGCGAGACAGTCGTGCTCATATCGGTATCAGGCTGGGCCCAGCCGGTAACGTTCGGGTGTCAGCCCATCCATGTCGATGGCTGGCCCGTCGCCTTGGCCGGCGCTCGCGGCGATCTGGTCCGCGGCAATTTTGCCCGATCCGCAGCTCATCGCCCAGCCCGTCGAGCCATGGCCGAGGTTCAGAAACAGGCCCGGCACGCGGGTGGCGCCGATCAGGGGCGGGCCGTCAGGCAGCATCGGTCGCGCTCCGGCCCAGAGCGTGGCGGCATTGTAGTGCCCGGCTACCGGAAACCAGTCGCGCGCGACCTTGATCAGGGTTTGCAACGCGGCCGGCCGCAGATCGAGCTTGCGCGATCCAAGCTCCGCGGTGCCCGCCACGCGCAGTCGATTGCCCATGCGCGTGATGGCCACCTTGAACGATTCGTCCATCAGGGCGCCTAGCGGCGCCTGTAGTTCGTCCGTCACCATGACCGTGGCCGAGTAACCCTTGACCGGGTAGAGCGGCAGGCGCAGCCCAAGCGGGCGCAGCAGCGTCTCGCTGCCAACGCCGGCGGCAAGCAGCACGCGGTCCGCATCGAGCACTTCCCGGGCATGGCCACGGAGCGCGGCGAGTTCGACTGTCAGGCGGCCGTCCGTCCTGCGCAACCGGGCAACTTCGGTCTGGAAGCGAAACCGCACCCCCGCGGCTTCCGCGTGCTGGTGCAGTCTGCGCACGAAGATCGGGCAATTGCCGGATTCATCCTCCGGAAGGTGCAGGCCGCCAGCTAGTGGCGTGTCGTCGGTCAGGCCGGGTTCGATACGCCGGCAACCGGCGGCGTCGATGAGCTGATGCGGGACGTTGTTCTCGCGCAGCAGCGCCAATGCAGGCGATGCGAGATCAAGGTCGCGCTGTGTGCGAAACAGTTGCAGGTAGCCACGTGATTGCTCGTACTCGATCTCGAGCGCCGAGCGAAGCTCGTGCAGACAGGCGCGGCTGTAGAACGCCACACGCTGCATCCGCAGCTTGTTGGTGCGATAGCTTTCGGGGTTGCATTCGCGCAGCCAGCGCACGATCCAGCGCCACATCGCGGGGTCGACGCTTGGGCGGAACACGACCGGCGAGGCGTGCTGGAACAGTGAGCGCACAATCTTGCCGGGCATCCCGGGCGCCGCCCAGGGCGTGACGTAGCCGGGGGCGATCACGCCCGCGTTGCCAAAGCTGGCTTCCTGCGCGGGGGCGCCGCGTCGCTCCAGTACAGTGACTTCGAAGCCGGCCTGGCGCAGGTACCAGGCCGAGCAGACGCCGATTGCGCCGGCGCCGATGATGATCACGTGCATCCGCTAGCTTTGCCCCCTTCAGGATGAAGTGCCGCTATTTGAGCTCCTTCGCCATGACCACGTCTGGCAGCCATGTCACCACGCTGGGCCACACGGTGATGATGCCGATCGCCAGCACCATCATCATGAAGAACGGCAACGACACCCTGGCGATGTAGTTGCTGTCCTTGCCGGTCATGCTCTGGAGCACGAACAAGTTGAATCCGACGGGTGGCGTGACCTCGGCGATTTCCACCAGCAGCACGATGAAGATGCCAAACCATACCAGATCAAAGCCGGCGGCCTGTACCATCGGCAGGACGGTGGCCGTGGTCAGCGCGATCATCGAGATGCCGTCGAGTGCCGTGCCGAGCAGGATATAGATGATGGTCAGGACGGCGATCAGCGCCCACGGCGACAGGTGCAGCGCCGCCACCCATTCGGCCAGTGCGCGCGGAATGCCGGTGAAACTCATCGTGACCGACAGAAATGACGTCGCCCCGAGCACGAACATGATCATCGCGGTCAGCCGGGTGGCCGACATCAGGCTCTCCCAGAATGCCTTGCGCGTCAGCGAGCCGCCTGCCCAGGCCAGCGCGAGCGATGCCACCACGCCATACGCGGCAGCCTCGGTAGCCGTCGAGTACCCGGCCATCATGATCCACGTGATGAACGCGATCAGGATGATGCAGGGCATGAGCTGCCGGATCGACGCGAGCCGGGCCGACCAGCCGAACGTCTCGGCCGCAGGGGTCTTCTCAGGATTCATCAGCGCCCAGACCACGATGTATCCCGAAAACAGGATCATCAGTAACAGGCCCGGCAGGAACCCGGCGAGGAACACGCGGATGATGGAGACGTCGGCGGACACCGCATACACGACCATTGTGATCGATGGCGGGATCAGAATGCCCAGCGTGCCCGCCGTCGACAGCGAGCCGAGTGTGATGCGCTCGTCGTAGCCGCGTCGGGTCAGTTCGGGCAGTGCCGACTTGGCGATCGTGGCGCAGGTGGCCGCCGACGACCCCGACACCGAACCGAAGATGCCGCAGCCGAGAATGTTGACGTGCATGAGACGGCCCGGCAGCCAGTTGAGCCACGGGGAGAGGCCATTGAACATCTGCTCGGAGAGCTTGGTGCGGAACAGGATTTCTCCCATCCACACGAACAGGGGCAGCGATGCCAGCGTGTAGGAGGCACTGGACGACCACCAGGAGTTGGCCAGGTTAACCAGCGCGTCGTGGTCGGAGAAGATCACCAGGCCGACCCACGAGGTCACGGCGATCGCCACGGGAATCCACGCGCCGATCGCCAGGAAGGCGATCATCACCAGCAGCAGGATCAGGGCAACGAGAACGGTGCTCATCAGACGGTCTCCCCGAAGTCGCCAGCGGCCAGCTTGGCCTCCTGCGCGAGCTGGTAGCGCGGTTTCTGCCGGCGTACCACACGCAGCCATTCGTCGCCGACGGCCAGCAGGAAACCTAGCGCGCCGATTACCGCGAAACTCTGCGGAATCCAGAGCGGAATCACGATCTGCCCCTGGGACACATCGCCGATATCCCAGCTTTGCCAGGCAAACGAGCCGAGCGCCCACGCCGCATAGCCGGCGAAGATCAGGCAGATGGTGAGCGAGATGACTTCCAGTAGCCAGCGGCGTTTGGTGCCGACGGCTTCCAGCAGCATCTCCACGCGCACGATGCCGCCGTGCTGAAACGTCTGACCGAGGATGAGGAAGGCGGAAGCGGCGCACAGCCACGCGACGATGTCGTCGCCGCCCTTGAGCGTGATCGAGGTCTCGCGCGAGATCGACATCGCGATCATCACGATGCAGACGGCGAGGATGCAGAGCGCGCCGAGCGCGGCGCAGACGTCAAGCAGATGGTCGAGCCAACGCTTGCGGAGGATGGGGGCTTCCATGGTGATGACGGGCTACCTGTGACGCGGGAACGGCGATGGGAGGGCGCGCGCGATCAGCGGCGCGCGCCTGCTGCAATGCACGGGCGAAAGCAGGCGGGCGCCACGATGGATTGTCGCGGGCCTGCTTTCGCAAATGGCTCGGATCTACTTCTTGTAGGCGTCGAGAATGGCCTTGCCATCGTCGCCGGCGCTCTTCGCCCAGTCGGCAACCATGACTTCGCCTACCTTCTGCATGTCGGATTTGAGCTGCGGCGAAGGCGGCGCCACGGTCATGCCGTTCTTGGAGAGCGTCGCCAGATATTCGCGCGTCTTCTGTTCGGAGACCTGCCAGCCGCGCTTCTCGGCATCGGCCACGGCCTTGAGCAGGGCGTCCTGGGTGGGCTTGTCGAGCCCGTTAAAGGCCTTCTTGCTGACGACGAGCATGTTCTTCGGCAGCCACGCATCGACGGTATAGAAGTACTTCACCGACTCCCATACCTTGGTATCGACGCCCGTTGCGCCAGACGACATGAACGAGTTGACCGTGCCCGTGGCAAGCGCCTGCGCCAGGTCAGCGGCCTGGATCGTCACCGGCTGGGCGCTGACCAGCTCGGCGATCTTCGACGTTGCGGGGTTGTAGGCGCGCCATTTCAGGCCCTTCATGTCCGCCGCACTGTTCAGGGGCTTGTTCGCATAGATGCCCTGCGGCGGCCAGGCCACCGCGTAGAGCAGTTTCATGCCCTGGCGGTCGAGTATCTTGTCAGTGACGGTTCGCGAGGCTTGCCAGAGCTTGTAGGAATCGCCATAGCTCGTGGCCAGGAAAGGCACCGCGTCGACGCCGAAAACCGGGTTTTCGTTGGCCAGCGTCGACATCAGGATTTCACCCATCTGCACCTGGCCGGTCTGCACGCCACGCTTGATCTCATTGGCCTTGAGCAGCGAGCCATTGGGATGCAGCACGATCTTGAGCTTGCCTCCGGTGGCCTTGTCGACATCGTTGGCCATCTGCTGCAGGTTTTCCGTGTGCAGATTGGTGGCCGGATAGCCCGTGGGCAGGTCCCACTTCGTATCCGCCCGTGCCGCCGTGGCGGTCAGCAGAACGCCTGTCACCGCCATCGTCACCGCAACTGCCAATACCTTGACTCGCATTTCCATCTCTCCCTGATGTTGCGCGCGGGCGCCTGCCCGACTACGCGGGTTTGACTATCCTCCTGGAACTACCTGCGCCGATTCCCGGGTTGTTGGTGATCTCGGCGGTAATGCGGTAATGCGTGTCGCGGTGCGGCGGCGGCTCAGCCTCCGCGCCGTGAGGGGTGCACGAGCGATTCCAATGCAAGCGCCGTGCCCAGCAGCTGCGCGTCGCGCATCGGTCCCTGGGAAAGCATCAGGCCGACGGGCAGTTCGTCGGGCGCATGGCAGGGCAGCGACACCGAACAGCCGTCGAGAAAATTGAACGCGGACGTATTGCGCAGGAGCAGCCCGTTTGTGCGGAAGAACAGGGTGTCATCTTCCACCAGCGGAGCGATCGGCGGCGCCACCATTGGCACCGTGGGGCAGACCACCGCATCGAACGGTGCCATGCGAGCTTCCATGCGGGCAATCCAGTCGAGTCGGGCGCGGTGCAGTGCGATGTAGTCCGCCGCGCTCATCGCCGCGCCCCGTTCGATGCGGGTCACCACGCGCGGGTCGTACAGATCGCGGTGGATGGCGAGCAGCGCGCGATGGTGCGCGTAGGACTCGGGCGCCGAAAAGCCGCCAGCGGCATTCAGGCTGGCCAGTTCGGTCAGTTCGGGCATGTCCACGTGCTCGATGCGCACGCCGGCCGCGGAAAGCCGGCCGATGGCACGGTCGAAGGCTTTCGAGACCGGCTCGTCCAAATCGTCGAGAACCAGCTGGCGCGGAATCGCCAGGTGGATCGCCGTGGAGGCCTTCATTTGCGGAATGAACGGGACGTCGGCGATGACGCTATCCACGGCGATGCAATCGGTCAGCGTGCGCGCCATCGCACACGCGGTATCGAGCGTGTAGGACAGCGGGAACGCGCCCGTCAGCGGCACGCGGCGCGATGTGGGTTTGAAGCCGACGATGCCGCATAGCGCGGCGGGAATGCGGATCGAGCCGCCCGTGTCGCTGCCGAGGCCGGCCACCGCCGTGCCGATGGCGACCGAGACCGCCGCCCCAGACGACGATCCGCCCGGAATCCGTGCAACCGAGCTGTCGCATGGGTTGACCGGCGTGCCGAAATGGGGATTGATGCCGACGCCAGAAAAGGCGAACTCGGTCATGTTGGTGCGGCCGATCAGCGCGGCGCCGGCCGCGCGGAGCCGGGCCACCACGGTGGCATCGGCCGTTGCGGGGGCGGCGTCCTGGCGGGCGGCAGACGCGGCGCGCGTGACCTCGCCCGCGATGTCGTAGAGATCCTTGACCGATACAGGCAGGCCCGCCAGTGGGTGGAGCGGTTTGCCGGCGCGGTCGGCGGCATCGGCCGCGCGGGCCACCTCGATGGCGGCATCGAACGTGGTATGGAGATAGACCGCGTGGCCGGCGGCGCTGGTGGCCTTGGTGGCGGCTTCGGCAAGCAGGTCGGCGCGGCTGGTGGTGCCGGCGCGGACGGCGGCGTTCAGGGAGGCGATGTCAGGCAGCATGACGGTTTGCGTGGGCGAGACGAGAGTGACAGGCGCCGCGGAGCAAAATCACATTCACGCATTGCCTGTGTGAATCAAGAAGCTCAAGAATCCGACAAGGGTAGCAAGAAGCGCATCGGCGGGACATAGGGACGGACGCTATATCCGCACGCGCGGCAAAAAACCCCATTCGATGCCAGGATCGAATCGCCCGGGCGATCAGGCAGACGAGATCAGGTCCCCTTGACGGGCTTCTCGTTAGCCATCTCCTCCGGCTGCGGCTCATCCCAGACGACCTTGTTCCGGCCGCCGGCCTTCGCGGCATAGAGGCGTTGGTCCGCCACCATCAGCAGCGAGTCGAGGTTGCCCGGTTCGTCCGGCGCAATCTGCGCCACGCCGAAGGACGCGGTGAAACGGATGGATGCCGTGTCGTCGCTGTCGACCGGTTCGCAGACCAATGCCTGCAGGGCCAGGCGAAGCTTCTCGGCCAGGTTGGCTGCATCCGCGATACCCGTGCGTGGCAACAGGACGGCAAACTCCTCGCCGCCAAGTCGCGCCGGCAGATCGACATTCCGGACATTCGCGCGCAGCGCGTCCGCCAGGGTACGCAGTACTACGTCTCCGCTGGCGTGTCCCCAGCGGTCGTTGATCTTCTTGAAACGGTCGATGTCGAGCATGATCAGCGAGACCGGAACGGCGTCCCGCTTGCACCATGCGTAGGCGTCTGCGAATCGGGATGCGAACACGCGACGGTTCGCCAACCCGGTCAGGGCATCGGTTTCGGCGAGGGTCCGGAGGGCTTCGCCCCGGGCAATGTAGTGCCCGAACAATGTATGGACAATTGCCAGCGTGAAGCAGAGCAGAAGGCCCAGGGCGACAGCGCCGGCGCCGATGGCGCCGCTCAGGCGGGCGACGCTTGCCTGTAGCAGTTCACGGGTGGAGACCTCGTCGACCATGATCAGGCCGCTGTTTCCGAGCTTGCGATAAATGAGGCGGCTGCCATGCTCGTTGCTCAGGATGCCGGCATCGCTCCTGAATGCCACCGCGAGCTTGTCCGCTGGCCATTTGTTGATGAGCACGGAGGCGAGCGTTTCGCCCCGGTGCACGTTTCGCATACTGGCGCCCATGAGCGCGCCGTTGTGGTCCACCAGGTAGTTGTTGACGTCGTGATGGGGGGCAACGTTGAGGGACTCGTCAAGACTGTGCCGCGGAATCTCCAGGATCAGAACGGCCTTGAACGCGTTGCCGGCATAGACAGGAGCGCTCAGGAATAGTGACGATTCGCCAATGTCGTCCATAGACCGCGCGATGCTCCATTGCTGCTTTCGCGTTGGATTGGCCAAGGGGAGGTTATTGCGAAAGTACGCGGCGGAGGCGAGGCTCCGCAGGGTGGGATTAACGTCCTGTTCGCTAATGGCCGGGTAAGCCACGATGATGCCGTTGCCGGACACATAGGCAATGCGTTCCCGGAGCCCGGGTTCGTTGTGTCCCGCACTGAACATATGGCTGAGCGCGATTGCGACCGCCATGCTCGGGATCAGCTTGGCATCGTCGCGCAAGAAGCCATCCAGCCCAGTGAGCTGCGCCGCGCTGACGCCAAAGACGGGCGCCGCGTCACGTGTCCGCAGCGCCCAGACATCGTCATTGCGGTGCTCGAAGGCAGTCTGGATGTCGTGGGCGAAGAGGGCTGGCAATTCGTCCTGGATCTGCATCAGGTGCTCGGCGTAGTTCCGGATGTTCGTCAGGCGCTCCGCCTCCAGTTGAAGCAGCGCGTTGATGCTCACGGCACGAACCGCCTGCATTTGCCTGACCGACTCGATCTCCGCGTCGCGCGACAGCATCATGCCTCGGAAGATGAGCAGCAAAATCAGGAGAATGGCGGCGCTGAACGCAATCAGAATGAAGCGGCGAGGGCGCCTGATGAGCGCAAGCCATAGCCGGCTCAGGAACCTGTCGGACGGGACCAGTTGTCCGGTATCGGAGGCGGAGTGCATGTTGATTGTTCTTCAATACGTGACCATGGCCGGTGCCCGATCTGGAACGTGATGGCTTTTGTGCGACGGGAAGTCGTATCGTGCCGGATTCAAAACCGTCCGAGACTGGCCGTCGAAAAATTTTAGATCGGTTCTGCAAATCTTCGCGTCCGTGGGGCGACAGCCCGGCAGCACGTGATGGCGGCGGATTTCTCCTCGAATTGCCGATAAACTGTCGCGTAAATCGCCCAAATCCGGGCGCCCAATGATCCAAAATCGCACCCCAGGAGACTGCTTTTCATGGCACGCAAGCCCGTTTCGGACAGCCCCGCCAACGCTGAGCCAGTGGCGAGCCCCTCACCGGCCGCGCCACTGGCGCGCGCCGCCGGCGTCAACATTGTGTCGTCGTCGCATCTGGTTTCGGTGCGTAGCCCGGAATTGTCGGAATTCGAGTTCGGGCTGAATACCGCTTACAACGCCTACAGCCGGTGGGTGGTGCGCTGCATGGGTGCCGCTGGCGTGCGCGACCTGACGTTCCTGGACGTGCTGGTACTGCACCACGTCAATCATCGCGGACGCGCCAAGCGGCTGGCGGACATCTGCTTCGTGCTCAACGTCGAAGACACCCACCTGGTGACATACGCGCTCAAGAAGCTCGTGGGGCTGGGACTGGTGGCCGGAGAGCGGGTTGGCAAGGAGGCCACTTACGCCACCACGCAGGCCGGTGCCGACGCCTGCGCCAGGTACCGCGAGATCCGCGAGCAGTGCCTGACGAGCAATTTCACGGAGGGTAGCGAGGAAAACCTGGAGATCGGCGAACTGGCACGCCTGCTGCGTGTGTTGACCGGTCTCTACGAGCAGGCGGCGCGCTCCGCCACCTCTCTTTAGAAATGTGACGTATTGTGCTCTATAACGAGGCTTGGCCTGCCGATAATGACGTCGGTCAGGCCGTCCTTGACCGCTTTCTCCCGGAATGTCCGTCGGTACCCGATTGCGCAATGCAAAAAGCGGTCGCCGACAAGGTACAATAGCGGATTCCCGCCAGCCGGCATTCCATTCAGCAGTGTCGGCGGCCGCCTGCCCCGACCCTCCTACGCCTCCCGACCGTTACGATCATGGCGCATTTCTCGTGCTTCCCCGGCGCTTTGGCGCTTTCTGCCTTCCGTCAGCAACGTCTGCTTGCCGCTCTCCAACAGATCGACGCCGATATTGAATCGGTGCACGGCCAGTTTGTGCACTTCGTCGATTCGGACACACCACTGGCCGCCGAGGATCAGACCCGCATCGGCGCGATGCTGACCTACGGCGCGCCGTTCACCGCTCAGACCGAGGGCGACCGCTTCGTCGTGATCCCGCGCTTCGGCACAATCTCGCCGTGGGCCAGCAAGGCCACCGATATCGCCCACAACTGCGGCCTGACCCACGTTCACCGTATCGAGCGCGGCATCGAAATCACGGTCATCTGCAAGAAGGGGCTGCTGCGCGGCCGCAAGACGCTGGATGCCGGCACGCGCGCCGCTGTGGCCGCACATCTGTTCGACCGCATGACCGAAACGGTGATCGGCAGCCGTGAAGAGGCCGCCGCGCTGTTCCAGGAACTGCCGGCCAAGCCGCTGCAGTTCATCGACATCTCGGCGGGCCGCAGCGCGCTGGTGGACGCCAACACGGCAATGGGCCTGGCGCTGTCCGAGGACGAGATCGATTACCTGCTGGACGCCTATGGCAAGCTCGAACGCAACCCGACCGACGTCGAGTTGATGATGTTCGCGCAGGCCAACAGCGAGCACTGCCGCCACAAGATCTTCAACGCCACGTGGACCATCGATGGCGTGTCCCAGGACAAGTCGCTGTTCGCGATGATCCGCAATACGCACCAGTTGAACCCGCAGGGGTCGATCGTGGCGTACTCGGACAACTCGGCGGTCATGGAAGGCGACGTCGCCGAGCGCTGGTTCCCGCGTGGCGCGGACCAGAAGTACGGCCGCCACGAGGCGCTGACCCACACGCTGATGAAGGTGGAAACGCACAATCACCCGACCGCGATCTCGCCGTTCCCTGGCGCGTCGACGGGTGCAGGCGGTGAAATCCGCGACGAAGGCGCAACTGGCCGTGGAGCCAAGCCCAAGGCCGGCCTGACCGGCTTCACGGTGTCGAACCTGATGCTGCCCGATGCCGTCGAGTCATGGGAAAACGCGCGTGACGCAGCCCAGCCGGTGTCCCACCGCAATCCGGACGACAAGCCGGTTGTGACCGGGAAGCCGGACCGCATCGCATCCCCGCTGCAGATCATGATCGACGGGCCACTCGGCGGCGCGGCGTTCAACAACGAATTTGGCCGCGCCAACCTGGGCGGCTACTTCCGCGTCTACGAACAGAACGTTGGTGGCACCGTGCGCGGCTATCACAAGCCGATCATGATCGCCGGCGGTATTGGCAACATCGACGGTTCGCACACGCACAAGGACCCGCTGCCGGCTGGCACGTTGCTGATCCAGCTGGGCGGCCCGGGTATGCGTATCGGCATGGGTGGCGGCGCGGCCAGTTCGATGGCGACCGGCACGAACACCGCCGATCTCGATTTCGATTCGGTGCAGCGTGGCAACCCGGAAATGGAGCGTCGCGCGCAGGAAGTCATCAACGCCTGCTGGCAGCTTGGCGATGAGAACCCGATCCTGTCGATCCACGACGTTGGCGCGGGTGGCATTTCGAACGCCTTCCCCGAACTCGTCGACGGCGCTGACCGTGGCGCGCGTTTCGACCTGCGTCAGGTGCACCTGGAAGAGTCGGGCCTGTCGCCTGCCGAGATCTGGTGCAACGAGTCTCAAGAGCGCTATGTGCTGGCGATCGCGCCGAACAGTCTGCCGCTTTTCCAGGCGATGTGCGAGCGTGAGCGTTCGCCGTTCGCCGTGGTGGGTATCGCTACAGAGGAGAAGCAACTCCAGCTTGTCGACTCCCATGTGGATGCCGCGCTGAAGGAACACTTCCCGGTCAACATGCCGATGGACGTGCTGCTGGGCAAGCCGCCGCGCATGCATCGCGACGTCACGCGCGTGGAGCGGGAGCTCCCGCCCGTCGATGTGACCGGCATCTCGCTGGAACAAGCCGTGCGTGACGTGCTGCGTCACCCGACCGTGGCGAACAAGTCGTTCCTGATCTCGATCGGTGACCGTACGGTGGGCGGGATGAACGCCCGCGACCAGATGGTGGGCCCGTGGCAGGTGCCGGTGGCCGACGTGGCCGTGACTACGCTCGACTACAAGGGCACCGCTGGCGAGGCGATGACGATGGGCGAGCGCACGCCGCTGGCCGTGATCAACGCGCCGGCCTCGGGCCGCATGGCGATCGGTGAAGCGTTGACCAACCTGGCAGCGGCACCGGTCAAGGACCTGGGCAAGGTGAAGCTCTCGGCCAACTGGATGGCTGCCTGTGGCGTGGCCGGTGAAGACGCCAAGCTTTACGACACGGTGCACGCCGTTGGCATGGAACTGTGCCCGGCGCTGGGCATCAGCATCCCGGTTGGCAAGGATTCGCTGTCGATGCGCACCAAGTGGTCCGATGCCGATGGCGACAAGGAAGTGGTAGCGCCGGTATCGCTGATCATCTCCGCATTCGCGGCGGTGGACGACGTGAACCGCACGCTGACGCCGCAGCTTCGCACGGACCTGGGCGAGAGCGTGCTGATCGCGATCGATCTCGGGCGTGCCAAAAACCGCATGGGCGGCAGCATTCTGGCCCAGGTGACGCAGCAGGTGGGCGATAGCGCCCCTGACGTCGACAACGCGGAAGACCTCAAGAACTTCTTCAATGTGATCCAGCGCCTGAACCGTGAGGGCAAGCTGCTGGCCTATCACGATCGTTCGGACGGCGGTTTCATGGCTGCCGTGGCGGAGATGGCGTTCGCGGGCCACTGCGGTGTGTCGCTGAACGTCGACATGCTCACGCTCGATCCGAATGGCGAGCAGGATTACGGCGACGCCAAGAACTGGGCGCAGCAGGTCGCGGAACGTCGCAATGACCAGACGCTGCGCGCACTGTTCTCCGAGGAACTCGGTGCCGTGGTCCAGGTGCGCCTGGAAGAGCGCGACGCCGTGTTCGCGGTGCTGCGCGAGGCAGGCCTGTCGGCATGCAGCCACGTGATCGGCAAGCCGAACACAAACGACCAGGTCGAGATCTATCGCGATGCCAAGAAGGTGTTCGGCGCCGCGCGTGCCGATCTGCAGCGTACGTGGACCGAGGTGAGCTGGCGTATCGCGCGTCTGCGCGACAACCCCGCCTGTGCCGATAGCGAGTACGAGCGGGTGCTCGATGCCGGCGACCCCGGCATCAGCCCCGTGCTGACATTCGACCCGGCCGAGAACATCGCCGCGCCGTTCATCGCTTCGGGCGCGCGGCCGCGCGTGGCCATCCTGCGCGAGCAGGGTGTGAACTCGCAGATCGAAATGGCGTACAGCATGGATCTGGCGGGCTTCGACACGCACGATGTCCACATGAGCGACCTGATTGCCGGCCGCGCGAACCTGGCCGATTTCAAGGGCTTCGTGGCCTGCGGTGGCTTCAGCTACGGTGACGTGCTGGGTGCGGGCGAAGGCTGGGCCAAGACGATCCTGTTCAATGGCCAGATGGCCGAACAGTTCGCGGCGTTCTTCAATCGCCAGGACACCTTCGCGCTGGGCGTGTGCAACGGCTGCCAGATGATGAGCAACCTGGCCCCGATCATTCCGGGTGCCGGCGCCTGGCCGAAGTTCACGCGTAACCAGTCGGAACAGTACGAAGCACGCTTCGTGACCGTCGAAGTGCAGCAGTCGCCGTCGATCTTCTTCGCCGGCATGGAAGGCAGCCGCATTCCGATCGTCGTGGCGCACGGTGAAGGTTTTGCCGATTTCTCGCAGCAAGGCGACATTGCCAAGGCAAACGTGGCCCTGCGTTTCGTCGACAACCGTGGTGCTGCGACGCAGACGTATCCGCTGAACCCGAATGGTTCGCCGGAGGGCATCACGTCGGTTACGACGGTCGATGGCCGCTTTACCGTGCTGATGCCGCACCCGGAGCGGGTGTTCCGTACCGCGACGATGAGCTGGGCGCCGGACGCGTGGAAGCAGATCGCCGATGGTGGCAGCCCGTGGATGCGCATGTTCCGTAACGCACGGAAGTGGGTGGGCTAAGTTCTTATCCAGCCCATGCCAAAGGCGCCCGATTATCGGGCGCCTTTTTCTTTTGGAGCCGCCGTCTGCATTACGGTCAGACAGCCAGACGGTCAGACGGTGAGATGCGAGTTCAAGCTACAGCCGTACTGGGCTGGTCCGCAGGGGATGGCGGTGAGGCGGATGGCGTAGGCGCGGACTCCTGCGTCTGCAGGCGGGCGCTCCAGGGCAGGTACCGGGAATAGAGGAGGCGCAAGCGATCGGACCCAGGGGGAATTTTGACTTCTCCGCGGATTTCCATGAAGGCGACCGTGGCCTGTAGCAGTTTCGCTTGCGCATAGCGGTCACGCACGGGGAGGTGAGGGAGCAGGCTACGCCATCGACCGCCGGTACATTCGATATTGGGCATTCCCAACGCGCAATAGACCATGCCGCTGGAGAAGATGTGCCACATTTGCCAATAGCCGCTGGTCACGCCCATTGCTTGAGATCCATGGAAGTCATGAAGCCTGCGCCGGAACGCATGGGTTCTGATCTTACCGGGACCGTTGCCAAGTGGAAACCCGCCACCCGTATCAAGATCAAACACGTGCCGTGCAAGGCTGCCCAGAGTGCTCCAAATGAAAAAGCCGGCGCATTAGCGCCGGCTTTTTATCGGATTGGCAACAGATTACTGAATCTTCGCCTTGTCCTTGAGGGACTTCATCATCGCCTGGAACTGCTCGCGCTGCCAGCCCTGATCGCCCATCATCATCTGCTGAAGCTGCGGCTTCACTTCTTCGAACGACGGGATCTTGGCGTCGCGCGTGTCCACCAGTTCGATGATGTGCCAGCCAAACTGGGTCTTGACCGGCGTATCGGTCATCTGGCCCTTCTTCAGGTTGGTCATCGCGGCCGAGAACTCGGGCACGTAGCTGCTGCTGTTGGCCCAATCCAGGTCGCCACCGTTCGCGGCGGAGCCGGTGTCCTTCGACTGGGCCTTGGCCACATCCTCGAACTTGGCGCCGGCCTTGATCTTGGCGATCAGTGCTTTGGCGTCGGCTTCCTTCTCCACGAGGATGTGACGGACGTGGTATTCCTTGCCGTTGCCGAACTGCGCCTTGATCTTCTCGTATTGCTTGCGCAGCTCTTCATCGCTGGCGCCGTGGGTGCGCACGTAGTCCTCGAATACCGCGCCGGCCAGCACGTTCAGGCGGGCCTGTTCCAGTTGCTCCTGCACGTCGTCACGCTGGGTGATGCCGCGCTTGTTGGCTTCCTGGAGCAGCAGTTCGCGGTCGATCAGCATGTTGCGCGCACGGTCGCGCAGTTCGGGAGTTTCCGGCTGGCCAGTGCTGGCGATCAGCTTGTCCACCTTGGCCGACGAAATCGGCTTGCCATTCACAACGGCAGCGTTCTGGGCGAATGCGGGCAGGCTGCCAGCAGCAAGCACAGCCGCCAGGCTGAACGAGAGGACGGAGGTCTTCATGGGGTCAGGTCTGAGAGTTGCGAGTAGCGTCGCGGGTTGCTTCGCGTGATTGATATTCTTGGTCGGTGTACGCGTTGACAGCCAACGCGTGGATTTGCGAGGGGAACAGTTCGCGCAGCGCATCATACACCATACGGTGCCGGGCTACGCGAGAGTGACCCCCGAACCGCTCGCTGACGATGAGCACGTCATAGTGCCCGCCGCCAGAGGCAGCGCCTGCATGGCCGGCATGGGCGGCGCTGTCGTCGCGCACGGCCAGGCGGGTGGGATCAAGCGCTGCCTGGAGCAGCGCTTCGATGGTGGCGGGATCGGCTGCCATCCGGATTTCCTTCTGTTCTGTTCTGAATCGATGAGTCCGCGGCGCGGTGGCTTACTCGGACGGGGTTTCCTGGATATGGCGCGACAGCCAGATGCTCTGCGCCACAATGAACACCAGCATCAGGCCCATGCTGCCGAACAGCTTGAAGTTGACCCAGGTGTCGGTCGAAAACTGGTACGCCACATACAGGTTGAGCACGCCCATCACGGCGAAAAAGCCCGCCCATGCGACGTTGAGGCGGCCCCACATCGGTTCGGGCAGCGTCACCTGCTTTTCCATCATGGCGCGGATCAGGTTCTTGCGCCATCCGATGACCGAGCCGATCAGGGTGACCGCGAACAGCCAGTAGAGCACCGTCGGCTTCCACTTGATGAAGGTCTCGTTATGCAGCAGGATCGTAGCGCCACCGAATACGGCGATGATCGCCAGGCTGACCCATTGCATGGGCTCGGCCTTGCCGTGACGGAAGTGAACCCAGGCAATCTGGACCACCGTCGCGCCGATCGCCACGGCCGTCGCGGGATAGATGCCGAACAGCTTGAAGGCGACGAAAAAAAGGATGACCGGGAACAGGTCGAAAAGAAATTTCATGCGGATGCGATAAGGTTGGCGGATCGGCGATCAGGCTGGCCCGCGGGCGATCCGCCGCCTGGCAGATCGGTCATGCGACCGGAGTGCGGGTGTCGTCACCCACGATCTTCCGGATCGCGATCATCGAATTTTAGCGCAGCCGAGTTGATGCAATACCGAAGTCCGGTGGGAGCGGGGCCGTCCTCGAAGACGTGGCCCAGATGGCTGCCGCATTCCTTGCAGCGGACTTCCACCCGTGTCATGCCATGGCTATGGTCGGTGTGTTCGGCGATCACTTCGCCGTTGATCGGGCGGAAATAGCTCGGCCAGCCGCAGCCGGCGTCGAATTTGGTGGCCGACTCGAACAGCGGCGTGCCGCAGCCCACACAATGGTAGATGCCCTGGTTCCAGTGGTCCCAGTACTGGCCGGTGAACGGGCGCTCGGTGGCGGCCTCGCGCGTGACGCGGTACTCGATGTCGGACAGCTGGGAGCGCCATTCGGCGTCGGTCTTGGTCGTGGTCATGATCGTGCTTCCTGGTAGTGCGGCATTCTTGGGGGCGTTTGGTCTGGATTACGACGAACAGCTGACTTCAAGGCCGGAGGCCCAATCGGGCGGCAGCTTTGCATATGACTCGGCTTCGGGCTGTTCGTCGAATGGCTTCGACAAAACGGCCATAAGGCGATCCACTTCGGAGAAATCCTTGTCGCGCGCGGCGCGGATTGCCGTCTCGGCCATATGATTGCGCAAGACGTACTTCGGATTCGTGGCCAGCATGGCGGTCGTGCGTGCCGCATCGTCCGACTGCTCGCTCTGGAGCCTGGCGCGGTACTCAGCTGCCCACGCATCCCAGGCCGCGCGATCGAGGAACAGGTCGCGTACCGGTGCATCGTGCGAGTTATCCAGCGAGGAAACGCGCGAAAGATTGCGCCAGAACGATGTGTAGTCCACGCGATTTTCGTGAAGTACACGGAACAGATTGGTCATCAGCGTCTCGTCTTGCTCCTGTTCGCTGCGCAGGCCAAGCTTGGCGCGATAGTGACGGAAGAATGCCTCCGCGTAGCGGTCACGGAACGGGTCGAGCGCCTCACGGGCGGCTTCCACCGCTGCTGCCTTCTCGGCCTCGGGGTCCGCCGCATTGGCGTCGCGCCAGAGCGGCAGCAGCGCCTGCGCCAGGCAGTGCAGGTTCCAGAAGGCGACCTGTGGCTGCTGGCTGTAGGCGTAGCGGCCCTGCTGGTCGGAGTGGTTACAGATGTGATTGGCGTCGAATGCGTCGAGGAATCCAAATGGGCCGTAGTCGATCGTCAGGCCCAGGATCGACATGTTGTCGGTGTTCATCACCCCGTGGCAGAAGCCCACCGCTTGCCAGTGGGCGACCATGTCGGCCGTCAGCAGGGACACTTCGCGCAGCAGGGCCTGGTACGGATTCGCGGCGTTCCGGCAGGCTGGATAGAAGTTGTCGATGACGAAATCGGCCAGTTGCCGGAGCGACGCATGGTCTTCACGTGCGGCAAAATGCTCGAAATGCCCGAAACGGATGAAGCTTGGCGCCAGCCGCGTGACCACGGCAGAGGTCTCGATGGTTTCGCGACGTACCGGCGCGTCGGAGCCGATGATCGACAACGCCCGAGTGGTCGGCACGCCGAGCGCGTACATGGCCTCGGAGCACAGGTATTCGCGAATCGAGGAACGCAGGACCGCGCGGCCGTCTGCCATACGAGAGTAGGGGGTGAGTCCACCCCCCTTCAGTTGGATCTCCCACGGGCCGCCTGGCGTTTGCGCTTCGGCCAGCCGGATTGCGCGGCCATCGCCTAGCTGTCCGGCCCAGACGCCGAACTGGTGGCCGGAGTAAACGGTGGCCAGCGGGTCCGCCCAGTCTGGTACCGCGTTGCCGACAAAGCTGTCGATGAAAGCCGGGTCCTTGACCGCATCCTGCAGGTCCGTCTCGTTCCAGCCCAGCAGCGCCGCAGCGGCTGGCGCGACACTGACAAGGTAAGGCGAAGGCAGTGGCGTCGGGGTGAGTCGCGTGAAGAAGCGCTCGCCGAGCGCGGCAATGCCGGGGCGCGTGCCAAAAGGTACGTTGAAGGAGGTCGGGGGCAAGACGTCAGTGGGTTCGTTGGGCATCAGGGGCAGCCAAAAATGGCAGGGCTCCGCATCGGTCAGACCGCTCAATGATGGCGCTGCCGAATGCCCAGTATGAGTGCACATGCATCAAGTGCATGGTGCTAGGGGAAAACGACATATTGAGACACATCTGGCCTCGCAGTATTGTACTTGCACCGGTTTCCCCCTGTAGCCCAAGGGTCTCCGCTGTATCGCAGACCACGCAAATAGCGATGCAAATAGCGGACATCAATCCTATGCATGACAGGGGCCGGAGCGCTGCCATCGAGCGCGGCGCTCGCGCGATCCATCACACATAAGTGTCACCGGTTTCTGTTTTCGCGGAGTATGGGAGCAATCGGCCAAAAATTAGCACGATTGTTCGTTTTTCAGACTGATCATTCAAGACTGGAGACAGTTTCATGGCTTTGATGGGACAAATGATGAGCGCACCGTTGCTCATTTCCTCCATCATCCGGCACGCTGCGCGCTACTACGGCAGCACCGAAATCGTCTCGCGACGAACCGAAGGCGACCTGCATCGCTATACCTACCGCGATTGCGAACTGCGCGCGCGCAAGCTGGCACAGGCGCTTGGCGCGCTGGGCGTGCAGCAGGGCGAACGCGTTGGCACGCTGGCTTGGAACGGCTATCGCCACCTTGAGATTTACTACGGGGTGTCCGGCATGGGCGCCGTCTGTCATACGATCAACCCGCGCCTGTTCCCGGAACAGATCGCCTACATCGTCAATCATGCCGACGACCAGTACGTGTTCTTCGACAGCACGTTCCTGCCGCTGGTAGAGGGCGTGGCGCCGCATTGCCCGAACGTGAAGGGCTGGGTGATGATGTCCGACCGCGCCCACATGCCGGCCGAGTCGAAGGTCGACCTGATCTGCTACGAAGACCTGATCGACGCCCAGGACGGAAACTACGAGTGGCCGCAGTTCGACGAAAACCAGGCGTCCAGCCTTTGCTACACGTCCGGTACCACGGGCAACCCGAAGGGCGCGCTGTATTCGCATCGCTCGACGGTGTTGCACTCGTACGCCTCGGCACTGCCCGACGCGCTCGGATGCTCCGCGCGCGACGTGATTCTGCCGGTCGTGCCGATGTTCCACGTCAATGCCTGGGGCCTGCCGTACTCGGTGCCGCTGGTCGGCGCAAAGCTGGTGCTGCCCGGGCCGAAGCTTGACGGTGCTTCGCTGTTCGAACTGTTCGAGCAGGAGGGCGTGACCTTCTCCGCCGGCGTGCCGACGGTCTGGCTGGGCCTGCTGCAATACGTCCAGGCCAACAAGCTGAAGTTCTCGACGTTCCGCCGCACCGTGATTGGCGGATCGGCGGCGCCGCCCGCAATGATCCGCGCGCTCGAAGCGCTGGACGTGGAAGTCATCCACGCATGGGGCATGACCGAGATGTCACCGCTGGGCACGTCCTGCAAGCTGCTGGCGCGCCATTTGGACCTGCCTGAGGAGGCGCGTCACAAGATCGTGGAGAAGCAGGGCCGCGTGATCTATGGCGTCGACATGAAGATCGTCGACGGTGAAGGCAAGGAACTGCCGTGGGACGGCAAGGCCTTCGGCGACCTCTACGTGCGCGGCCCGTGGGTCATCGACCATTACTTCCGCAACGACAACAGCCCGCTCGTGGATGGCTGGTTCCCCATCGGGGACGTGGCCACGATCGACGAAGAGGGCTACATGCAGATCACGGACCGCAGCAAGGACGTGATCAAGTCCGGCGGCGAATGGATCTCGTCGATTGATGTCGAGAACGTCGCTGCCGCGCATCCGGCCGTGCACATGGCCGCCTGCATCTCCGCGTATCACCCGAAATGGGACGAGCGACCGCTGCTGGTGGTGGTCAAGCGCCCGAACATGGAGATCACGCGCGAGGAACTGCTCGGGTTCTTCGAGGGCAAGGTCGCCAAATGGTGGATTCCCGACGATGTGCTGTTCGTCAGCGAGATTCCGCTCACGGCTACCGGCAAGATGCAGAAGCTCAAGTTGCGTGAGCAACTCAAGGACTACAAGCTGCCCACCGCCTGAGGCCGATCGAGGTCGACCGCAGCGGGATATTCATCTGATCAGGTAGCAGCAGGCATTTGCGCGGGCTCAGGGAAAGGAGTCCGCGCGCCGGTGACCGGCCACGCGAGGAGGGTGTGGCCGGTCACTCATCGCCAATGACAACAAGTGAAGGAGACAGGTATGACCAAGTTGCGTCCGCTGGTAACCGGGGTGGCGGCAGTTGTGGCACTGGGTTCCGCGCTGGTATCGGGAGTGGCTGCAGCCGATACGGTGAAGATCGCGTTTATCGATCCGCTTTCGGGTTTGATGGCCCCCGTGGGCCAGAACCAGCTCAAGAGCTGGCAGTACGTGGCCGACGTGGCTAACCAGAAGAACTGGGCGGGCGCGCACAAGTTCGAGGTAGTGGGGTTTGACAACAAGCTGTCGCCGCAGGAAAGCCTGACCATCCTCAAGCAGGCCGTGGACCAGAACATCCGCTATATCGTCCAGGGCAACGGCTCCGCCGTGGGGCTGGCGCTGGAAGACGCGGTGGCCAAGCACAACGAGCGCAATCCGGGCAAGGAAATCGTCTACCTGAATTACGCCGCGGTGGACCCGGACATGACCAACAGCAAGTGCAATTACTGGCATTTCCGGCTCGACGCGAACTCCGACATGAAGATGGAGGCGCTGACGACGTATCTGGCCAAGGACCCGAACGTCAAAAAGGTCTACCTGATCAACCAGAACTACTCGTTTGGCCACCAGGTGGCGCGCGCGGCAAAGGAATACCTGAAGCGCAAGCGTCCTGACATCCAGATCGTCGGCGAGGATCTGCACCCGCTGGCGCAGGTCAAGGACTTCGCGCCGTATGCGGCCAAGATCAAAGCGTCCGGCGCCGATACGGTGATCACCGGCAACTGGGGTAGCGACCTTGCGCTGCTGATCAAGGCGGGCAAGGATGCCGGCCTGCCGGTCAACTACTACACGTACTACGCGGCCACCACCGGGGTGCCGACGGCGATGGGTGCCTCCGGCGCCGAGCACGTGAAGTACGTCGGCTACTACAACCCGAACAATCCCACCTTCAAGGGTGGCGACATCGTCGAAGGCTTCAAGAAGAAGTACAACGACGACTTCTATGTGATGGCGGCCTACTCGGGCGTTGCCTTCCTTGCCAAGGCCATGAAGGACACTGGTTCCACGGACCCGGTCAAGGTGGCCAAGGCGATGGAGGGCATGAAGGTCGAGAGCATGAACGGGACGGTGGAAATGCGTAACACCGACCACCAGGCCCAGCAACCGCTGGTGGTGGCCACCTGGACCAAGGTCAACGGCAAGGACATCAAGTTTGACCAGGAAAACACCGGCTATGGCTGGAAGACCAACGCGCAGCTCGACCAGTTCGTGGCCGCGCAGCCGACTTCCTGTCAGATGAAACGGCCGAACTAAGTCGGGAAGACAAAGAGAAGGAAGGGCAGATCAGGGTTCCCGTTCGCGCGGGAACCCTGGACAATGCGGATTTTGTCGGGCCATGCTCCGGTGCCGAGGAGTTGCCGTGGAATTTTTTGTCATCTCGCTGTTGAACGGTGTCAGCTACGGGCTGTTGCTGTTCATGCTGTCATCGGGGCTGACGCTGATCTTCAGCATGATGGGTGTGCTGAACTTTGCGCACGCCAGTTTCTACATGCTGGGCGCGTACTTCGCCTACACCATTGCCACCAAGGTTGGCTTCTGGCCCGCGCTGATCTTTGCGCCGTTGCTGGTGGCTGGCGCTGGGGCACTGGTGGAGCGCTTCGGCCTGCGTACCGTCCATAAGTTCGGTCACGTCGCTGAACTATTGTTCACCTTCGGGCTGGCCTATCTGATCGAGGAAGGGGTCAAGCTTGTCTGGGGCCTGGCCGCTGTGCCGTACCGGATTCCCGAGGTACTGGATGGCCCGCTCTTCACCGTCTTCACTTCGTCGTTCCCGAAGTACCGTGCGTTCATGATGCTCGTGTCACTGGGGATGCTGGTGGCGATCTACCTGGTGCTCACACGTACCCGCATCGGCCTGGTGATCCAGGCGGCGCTGACCCATCCCGAGATGGTCGAGGCCCTTGGTCACAACGTGCCGCGTGTCTTCATGATGGTCTTCGGCGGCGGTGCCGCGCTGGCCGGCCTGGCTGGGGTCATCGGCGGCAATGCGTTCGTGACCGAGCCGTCGATGGCGGCCGCGGTCGGGTCGATCGTGTTTGTCGTGGCCGTGGTTGGCGGCATGGGGTCACTCGTAGGGGCGTTCATCGCTTCGATCCTGATCGGGGTGCTGCAGACTTTCGCCGTGACGATCGACGCCTCGATGGCGGGGCTGCTCGGCAGCCTTGGCATGACAGTCACCGATGCCACGCCGCTCAGTTCGCTCTGGAAACTCACAGTCGCCCAGGTGGCGCCGGTGCTGCCTTACGTGTTGATGGTGGTGATGCTGATCTTCCGCCCGCGCGGGCTGATGGGTACCCGGGAGAGCTGAGCGATGGAGTCGACGACGATGCAACAATCCTCCGATCCGGTGGTCACGGGGCGGACCATGCGCTACCGCCCGATGAACCTGTTGCGCTGGCTGATTTGGAGCGTGACCGTGGTGCTGATGCTGGTGATGCCATTGATCTTCAGCGGTGGCTTCGCGGTGACGCTGCTGTCGCAGATGGGCATCATGATCATCTTCGCGCTTTCGTACAACATGCTGCTTGGGCAGACGGGCATGTTGTCGTTCGGGCACGCCGTGTATTCCGGGCTTGGCGCGTTTATCGCGGTGCACGTGCTGAACATGATCGGCGCGGGCAAGGTCTGGCTGCCGGTGTCGATGCTGCCGCTGGTGGGCGGGCTGGCCGGCGCGTTCTTCGGCGTGATCTTCGGCTACGTGACCACGAAGAAGTCGGGTACCACATTCGCCATGATCACGATGGGGATTGGCGAGATGGTCTTTGCCAGTTCGCTGATGTTCCCGGACTTCTTCGGTGGCGAGGGCGGTATCTCGACCAACCGGGTGGTCGGCGAGCCGTTCCTCGGCATCACATATGGCCACGGCCGTCAGGTGTATTACCTGATCGCCGCATGGTGCCTGCTGTCGATGGTGGCGATGTATGCGTGGACCCATACGCCGCTGGGCCGTATCGCCAACGCCGTGCGCGATAACCCCGAGCGCGTGGAGTTCATCGGTTACAACACGCAGCGGGTGCGCTATCTGGTGCTGATCCTGTCGGCGTTCTTCGCCGGCATCGCCGGCGCGCTGTCAGCGATCAACTTCGAGATTGTCTCGGCGGAGAACGTCAGCGCCGTGCGCTCGGGCGGCGTGTTGCTTGCGGCGTTCATCGGCGGGGCGGGGGTGTTCTTCGGCCCGGTGATTGGCGCCATCGTGTTCACGCTGTTCGCCGTCGCACTGTCCGATCTGACCAAGGCATGGCTGCTCTACCTGGGCCTGTTCTTTGTGATGATGGTGATGTTCGTGCCGGGCGGCATTGCCAGCCTGCTAATGATGCAGATGCCACTGGTGGCAAAGAAGCAGTTCGGCCGGATGCTGCCGTACTACGGGCGGGCTGCAGTGGCCGGCGCGGTGCTGCTGGCCGCGCTGATCCTGACGGTCGAGATGGTGTACAAAGTGCAGGTCGATAGCGCCAATGGCACGGAAATGTCGCTGGTGGGCATCGGCTTCGATGCCGGCACGTTCGCGCCATGGATTGTTGCTGCGGCGCTGTGGGCATTGGGGTATGCGGCGTGGCGCTGGGCGGCGGGGCAGGTTCGCGCACAGCTCGATGCGATCCAGACGCAAACCGGAGGACACGCATGACGACGCCCGCACTTGAACTTTCCGACGTCCGCAAGCGATTCGGCCAGACCGAGATTATCCGGGGCGTCACCCTTTCCATTGGCAAAGGTGAGCGCCACGCGCTGATCGGGCCGAACGGGGCGGGCAAGTCCACCACGTTCAACCTGATCTCCGGCCGTTTCGCGCCGACCTCGGGAAGCGTGAAGCTGAACGGGCAGAGCATTGCCGGACTGCGGCCGTTCGAAATCAACCGGATGGGGCTCTCGCGCAGCTTCCAGATCACGAACATCTTTCATCGGCTGTCCGTGTTCGAGAACCTGCGTTGTGCGGTGCTCTGGTCGCTCGGCTATAAGTACTCGTTCTGGCATCGCCTGTCCGAATTGCGCGACGCGCGCGAGCGTGCAGAGGAAGTGCTCGAACTGATCGGCATGGAGCATCGGCGCAATACGCAGGCCGGCTTGTTGACCTATGCGGAGCAGCGCGCGCTGGAAATCGGCATCACGATTGCCGGCGGGGCCGAGGTCATCTTGCTCGATGAGCCGACGGCTGGTATGAGCCGTTCCGAGTCTGACCATGCCGTGGAACTGATCCGGAAGGTCACCGTCGGCAAGACGCTGGTGATGGTGGAGCACGACATGAGCGTCGTGTTTGGCCTGGCGGACAGGATCTCCGTGCTGGTCTACGGCGAGGTCATCGCCACCGATACACCCGAGGCGATTCGGAACAATCGCAAGGTCAAGGAGGCTTATCTGGGTACCACGCTGGATGAGGCGGCCACCGAGGGAGCGCACGGATGAGCACGCGGATGCTGGAAGTCACCGGGCTGCACGCCTACTACGGCAAGAGCCATATCCTCCACGGCGTGGATGCGCATGTGGATCAGGGCGAAATCGTCGCACTGCTCGGCCGCAACGGTGTGGGGCGGTCGACCATGGCCAAGGCGATACTTGGCATGGTGAAGGCGGAGGGTTCGGTCAAGTTCCGGGGCGAGGAAATGCTCGGGCGCCGCACGTTCGAGATCGCACATGCGGGGATCGGCTACGTACCGGAGAATCGCGACATCTTCCCGACGCTGACCGTGCGGCAGAACCTGACCCTCGGCGAGAAGCGCAATCCGCGACAGGCCAAGCCACGCTGGTCTGTCGCGGATATGTATCAGATGTTCCCAAGGCTCAAGGAGCGTGAGAATACGCCGGCCGGCGTGCTGTCTGGCGGCGAGCAGCAGATGCTGACGCTATGCCGCACGCTGATGGGCGACCCGGATCTGGTCCTGATCGACGAGCCCACCGAGGGCCTCGCGCCAATGATCGTCACGCTGGTGGGAGATTTTCTGAAGACGCTCAAGGAACGCGGCATCTCGGTGCTGCTGATCGAGCAGAAGCTGGCGATCGCGCTCGACATTTCGCAGCGCGTCTATGTGATGGGCCACGGCCATATCGTCTTCGAGGGGACCCCCGTTGAACTGAAGGCGAATGCGCAGATACGGAAGGAGTGGCTGGAGGTGTAGGTGCTGAGCCGGGATTCAGATCCCAGACCAGATACATATCGGCGTCGCGCCTCGATGGCCGGCCCGGCTGTTGTTCAATCCACTGCTGTAGATTCAAAGCGTCTTTCTCACGCAGGTGAGCAAGGCGCTTTGCCATGCGCGTCAGACTGCGCTGGCGTTCTTGTCCCCCCGAGCTGCTCTGACGCCGCGCGATTGACCCTGCGCAATCGCAATCCACCCCGCCATCATTTTGAGACTCTGGCACTTGGCCCTCGTTGCCACGATGCCTAGGATTGCCCGTGTCGTCGACGCGCGTCGGCGTACGGGTTGCGTGCCTGGCACGCCATTCTCACACTTCAAGGTTCATATGAACGGGGTCATCGAGCTATTCGGCTGGTTTGTGTTCAACGTCGCGTTGCCGTTGGGCGCACCGTTAGCACTGCTGCCTTTGGCTCGCGTCCCGAGTTTCTTTCGCGCGCATCGCCGGGGCATCGTCTGGCACGCCATCAAAGGTGGTCAATTGCTTTGGGCCGTGATTCCGATGAGCGCCAGCGCCTGCCACCTGCTGGCCACCGCGCTCGAGGTACCCGGAGTGTCTGATGCTCTTCGGCCTTACATCTGGTTTGTCATGGCGATCCACGTAGTGGTGATCGTTGCGGCATCCGTGCTTGTGCTGTTTGCCACCATGGATGCGCATCAGCGTGACGTTCTGGCGCATTCGCAAGCGCAAAGGATCCCACGTTCCTGGGTCTGGCTCACCTGTATGAGCGGGGGTGTCCATTTTGTGGGCTACGTGGCTCTAGTCAGGCCGAACTTGCCCTTGTAGTTTCCAACTCGACAGGAGTAACTATGATTAGATTTCTCAGCAGGATGCATGAAGACAAGGTGTTCTTCACGAAGGTCATGGATCGCTTTCTCACCGTCCTGACACTGGTATCCGTAGGAACCATGGGTGGAGCGATGTATGAGCTGCTGAAGCGAAGCCAGTGAGTGATCTCGTTCCCCAGGCAAAAGCGCCCGCAATGCGGGCGCTAGCGCTTTTGGTGCCGTGACGCCAGCAAGCGTCGGCGATCAGTCCTTCTTTACCAGTTCAAACGGCATGTCTTCGTAGTCGATCATGCGCGTGCCGCGTACGATGCGGTAGCCGAGCCATAGCGCCAGGAAGACTGGCACGCCAATGTAGGTCGAGACGATCTCTTGCCAACGGCCGGGGATGTCAGTGAATGCCTGATAGTTCTGGCCGCCCACGATGACGAGACACAGCACGCCAGCGAAGATCGGGCCGAACGGATAGAGCGGAGAGCGGTAGGCAAGATCGCTGACCTTGTAGCCCTGGTACAGCAGACCCTTGCGGAAACGATAGTGGCTGACGGCGATACCGAGCCACGCGAAGAAGCCGGTCATTGCCGATGTGTTGAGCAGCCACAGGTACACGGCCTTGTCGCCGAACAGCGAACTGAAGAAGCACAGCGCGCCGATGCCCGTGGTCACCAGCAGCGCGTTGAATGGCACGCCGTTCGGGGTGAGCTTGGCTAGAGCCCTTGGGGCGCGCTGGCTGACCGCCAAGCCATAGAGAATCCGAGTCGAAACATACATGCTCGATGTCCCCGCCGAGAGCAGCGCGGTCAGCACCACGGCGTTCATCAGCGCCGCGGCAAAAGCCAGGCCAGCGTGCTGGAATACCAGTGCAAACGGGCTGACGCCAACGTCGGTCACGTCATTGCGAAGCAGGTTCGGGTCGGTATACGGAATGAGCACGCCAATGATCAGGATGGCAACGACATAGAACAGCAGGATGCGCCAGAACGTCTGTCGGATCGCGCGCGGAATCGTGCGTCCGGGGTCCGCGGCTTCACCAGCCGCCACGCCGACCGTCTCGGTTCCTTGAAATGAGAAGCCGGCAATCATCGCCACCGCGAACAGCCCGGGGAGGCCACCGACGAATGGGGCTTCGCCGGTCGTGAAGTTGTGCCAGCCCGATTGTGGCCCACCCTTGAGGATGCCGAGGATCATCAGCACGCCCACGCACAGGAAAACGACGACGGTTACAACCTTGATCATGGCGAACCAGTACTCGGCCTCGCCGAAGCCCTTCACCGAGAACGCATTGAGCGCGAACATCAGTGCCAGAAAGCCCGCGCTCCAGTAGATGCCCGGTACCTCCGGGAACCAATACTGCATGACCAACTGGGCTGCGGTCAGTTCGACGGCAATTGTCACGGCCAGGCTGAACCAGTAGTTCCAGCCAAGTGCGAAGCCAAAGCCCTCGTCGACGTAGAGGGCGCTGTAGGTTACGAATGATCCTGCCACGGGCATGTGCACCGCGAGCTCGCCAAGGCTGGTCATCAGGCAGTACACCATCAGGCCGATCAGGCAGTAGGCCAGCAGGGCGCCGCCGGGGCCGGACTGTGCGATGGATGCGCCCGAGGCGACAAACAGTCCGGTGCCGATGGCACCACCCAGGGCGATCATCGTCAGGTGGCGGGCCTTGAGCTTGCGGTGCAGGTCGTCGTGCTCGACGACCGGGTGTTGATGGGGGTGTGGATGGGACATCAGGGTCGCTGGATCGTCGGAGGGGTGTGGTTGGACTAGGTCTTGTGGACCGGCCGGATCACCCCGGAAAAACGAAAGGCGCGAGTCTACCGTGCCTTATTCGATGGATTCGAGGCGTGTATCAAATAAAGTAGTGCAGGGTGTCGAATTCGTCTCGGAAGTGGCGTGGCAGGCATAGGGATGGGGCGTTTCTACGGGTTCCCCCTGAGGGATTTGGGCCGCGCGCAGGATCACCATGAACGCCGGATAAAGCCGGCATGAAGGCCGCGCATAACGCGGTTTGCGCGGTCGAAAAATGAAATTGAACGACCGTGCTATTTTGTGTATGCTTGATCCGCTTTCGAGCCAGATGGCTTGTGTGGCAAGGGATTGCGGGGCATAACACGATCAACCCGCGGTCCTGGCAGTACCCCTTCATTCGAGAATTCGAATCCCGAGACAATATCCAGACACCAAAGGAACGCGTATGACAGCGCAGTATCAGGTTCAGGACGGCGTAGCCGTCATCACACTCGACAATCCCCCCGTCAACGGCCTCGGTCACAGCACCCGCCTTGGCATCGTCGAAGGCTTGACCCGTGCGCTGGATGACGCGGCCGTCAAGGCAGTGGTCATTACCGGCGCCGGCAAGGCTTTCTCGGGCGGCGCCGACATCCGCGAATTCAACACGCCCAAGGCCACGCAGGAGCCGACGCTGCACTCGGTGATCCGCGCCCTGGAAGCCTCCACCAAGCCGATCGTGGCGGCAATTCACTCGGTCGCCATGGGTGGCGGCCTGGAACTGGCGCTGGGCTGTAACTATCGCGTGGCCGCCAAGGGCGCCCAGATCGCGCTGCCGGAAGTCAAGCTCGGCCTGCTGCCGGGCGCTGGTGGCACGCAACGCCTGCCGCGTCTGATCGGCCTGGAGCACGCGCTGAACATGATCGTGTCCGGCACCGCGATTCCGTCGGAGAAGTTCGCCGGTTCGAAGCTGTTCGACGAGATCGTCGATGGCGACGTGCTGCCTGCCGCCGTCAAGTTCGCCCAGAGCGTGGCTGCCGCGCCGGGACCGTACCCGAAGGTGCGCGACCTGAAGGTGCGCCACGAGAACGCCGAAGGCTTCCTGGCCTTCGCCCGCAATACCGTGGCTGCCGTGGCCAAGAATTTCCCGGCCCCGCTGAAGTGCGTGGATGCCGTGGCGGCTTCGCTGAAGCCGTTCGAGGCTGGCCTGAAGGACGAGCGTGATGGCTTCATGTACCTCGTCGGCACGCCGGAATCGCGCGCGCTGCGTCACGCCTTCTTTGGCGAGCGCGCCGCCAGCAAGATCCCCGATGTGCCCGAAGGCACCCCGGTGCGCAAGATCGAACGCGTTGCAGTGATCGGCGCCGGCACGATGGGTGGCGGCATCACGATGAACTTCCTGAACGCCGGCATCCCCGTGACGATGCTGGAAATGAAGCAGGAAGCGCTGGAACGCGGCGTGGCCACGATCCGCCGCAACTACGAGAACAGCGCCAAGAAGGGCAAGCTGACGCAGGAGAAGGTCGAGCAGCGCATGGGCCTGCTGACCACCACGATGTCCTATGACGACATCAAGAACGCCGACCTCGTGATCGAGGCCGTGTTCGAAGAAATGGGCGTCAAGGAAACCGTCTTCAAGAAGCTGGACGAAGTGATGAAGGACGGCGCGATCCTGGCCTCCAATACCTCCACGCTGGACGTCAACAAGATTGCCTCGTTCACGCGTCGTCCGCAGGACGTGGTCGGCATGCACTTCTTCAGCCCGGCCAACGTGATGAAGTTGCTGGAAGTCGTGCGCGGCGAGAAGACCGGCAAGGACGTGCTGGCCACCGTCATGCAGATCGGCAAGAAGATCAAGAAGACGGCCGTGGTGTCGGGCGTTTGCGACGGCTTCATCGGCAACCGCATGATCGAGCAGTACAGCCGCCAGGCCGGCTACCTGCTGGACGAAGGCGCGCTGCCCGAGCAGGTGGACAAGGCCATCGAGAAGTTCGGTTTCGCGATGGGCCCGTTCCGTATGGGCGATCTGGCTGGCAACGACATCGGCTGGGCGATCCGCAAGCGCCGCGCCGTGGACAAGCCGGACATCCAGTACTCGAAGACGGCGGACAAGCTCTGCGAGATGGGCCGCTTCGGTCAGAAGACCGGCGCAGGCTGGTACGACTACAAGGCTGGTGATCGCAAGCCGTACCCGAACAAGCAGGTCAACGACATGATCGTCGAGCACTCGAAGGAGCTCGGCATCACGCGCCGCAAGATCTCGGATGAGGAAATCGTCGAACGTCTGGTGTTTGCACTGGTGAACGAAGGCGCCAAGATCCTGGAGGAGGGCATTGCCTCGAAGGCGTCGGACATCGACATGGTCTACCTGACCGGCTACGGCTTCCCGCTGTTCCGTGGTGGCCCGATGCTGTACGCGGACCAGGTCGGCTTGTACAACGTGGCCCAGTCCATGAAGCGCTATGCCAAGGGTTACCACGGCGAAGCGTGGGTGGTGGCGCCGCTGCTGCAGAAGCTGGCAGACGAGGGCAAGGGCTTCAACGGCTGATCGCGACCGCGTGAACGCAAAGGGATAACGCGAATCATGGCTTATGGCGCGCAGGATTGCCTGCTGGTGATCGATGTGCAGAACGACTTCATGCCGGGGGGCGCGCTGGCCGTGCCGCGCGGCGATGAAGTCGTGCCGATCATCAACCGGTTGGCGCCGGCATTCGAGCACGTGGTGCTGACGCAGGACTGGCATCCCGCCGGTCATGTGTCCTTCGCAACGAGCCATGTCGGTACCGCGCCGTTCCAGACCATGATGTTGCTGTATGGCGAGCAAGTGCTGTGGCCCGATCACTGCGTGCAGGGCACGCTCGGCGCCGCGCTGCATGCAGACCTGCGCATCCCGCACGCGCGGATGGTGATCCGCAAGGGTCACCACGCCAACGTGGACAGCTACAGCGCGTTCATGGAGGCGGACCGCGCGACGAAGACCGGACTGGCTGGCTACCTGCGCGAGCAGGGCGTTCGCCGGGTGGTCTGCGTCGGGTTGGCAACGGATTACTGCGTGGCCTGGACCGCGCTCGATGCGCGCGCAGCGGGCTTCGAGGCGGTGGTCGTGGAAGATGCCTGCCGCGCGATCGATCTGAACGGATCGCTCGACCGGGCATGGCGAGAACTGGCTGCGGCCGGTGTTCGTCGCACGACTGCCGACGCACTGCGGTCTGGTGCCGGTACGCACAATCCCTGGCTCCCTGAGTCCTGAAGCGTCACGCAACGAAAGCCGAATACACCGAATATTTCTCGCAAGTTTGCAAGAGACACCAAGATACCGAGGAGCAACACATGAACGAGGCAGTCATCGTATCCACCGCCCGCACCGGGCTGGCCAAGAGCTGGAAGGGCGCTTTCAACATGACCCACGGCGCGACCCTGGGCGGTCATGCCGTACAGCACGCCATCGCCCGCGCGAAGATCGAAGCCGGTGAAGTGGAAGACGTGCTGATGGGTTGTGCCAACCCCGAGGGCGCCACCGGCGCCAACATCGCGCGCCAGATCGCCCTGCGAGCTGGTTGCCCGGTGACCGTGCCAGGCGCCACCGTGAACCGTTTCTGCTCGTCCGGCCTGCAGACCATTGCCATGGCCGCGCAGCGCGTGATCGCAGATGAGGGCGACATCTTCGTCGCTGGCGGCGTGGAGTCGATCTCGTGCGTTCAGCAGGACATGAACCGCCACATGATTCAGGAAAGCTGGCTGAACAAGAACAAGCCGGAAATCTACTGGAGCATGCTGCAGACCGCCGAGAACGTGGCCAAGCGCTACAACATCGGTAAGGATCGCCAGGACGAGTACGGCGTGCAGAGCCAACTGCGTGCCGCCGCTGCCCTGGAAGCCGGCAAGTTCAAGGACGAAATCGTGCCGATGACGGTGCTGGCAGGTGTGGCCGACAAGGCCACCGGCCAGCTGATGACGAAGGAAGTCACGATCGACGCCGACGAAGGTATCCGTGCCGACACCACGCTGGAAGCCGTGTCGAAGATCCGCACGGCCATGCCGGGTGGCGTGATCACCGCTGGCAATGCCTCGCAGTTCTCGGATGGCGCCTCGGCAGCCGTCGTGATGAACGCACGCGTGGCCGCCGCCAAGGGCCTGCAGCCGTTGGGCGTCTTCCGTGGTTTTGCCGTGGCGGGTTGCGAGCCTGACGAAATGGGTATCGGCCCGGTGTTTGCGGTGCCGAAGCTGCTGAAGAAGGCTGGCCTGAAGGTTGACGACATCGGTCTGTGGGAACTGAACGAAGCGTTCGCCGTGCAGGTGCTGTACTGCGCCGACAAGCTGGGCATCCCGATGGATCGCCTGAACGTCAACGGCGGCGCGATCGCCGTGGGTCACCCGTACGGTGTGTCGGGCGCGCGTCTGGTCGGCCATGCGCTGATCGAAGGCAAGCGCCGTGGCGTCAAGTACGTCGTGGTGACGATGTGCATCGGCGGTGGTCAGGGTGCCGCCGGCCTGTTCGAAGTGCTGTAAGGCATCTCGGGCACACACTGTGTTCCCCCTCTCTCATGCAATGGGAGAGGGGCGGGGGAGCGAGCTTTCCGGTTCAGGCGGCGATCTGTCGCAAGCCGCGCCGCAGCGCATGCTCCCCCAACCCCTCTGCCGCTTGGCGGGAGAGGGGCGCTTTTCCCCCACCGCATACTGAAGGCCAAGCCGCCTTTCGTTTCAGCCCGGAGCTTCCTATTCCATGTCGCTGATTCTTTCCCGTCGTGACCTCAACTTCGTTCTGTACGAATGGCTGAAGGCCGAGGAACTGACACAGATTCCCCGATTTTCCGATCACTCGCGCGAGACGTTCGACGCCGCGCTGGATACGTGCGAGAAAATCGCCACTGATCTGTTCGCCCCGCACAACAAGAAAAGCGATGCCCAGGAGCCGCATTTCGATGGCGAGACGGTCACGATCATCCCCGAAGTCAAGACCGCGCTGAAGGCCTTCTGCGATGCGGGCCTGATGGCCGCCGGCCAGGACTATGAGTACGGTGGCATGCAGTTGCCCGTCACGCTGGAGAAGGCCGCGTTCGCCTACTTCAAGGCCGCCAACGTTGGCACGAGTTCGTACCCGTTCCTGACGATCGGTAACTCGAACCTGCTGCTCACGCACGGCACCCCGGCACAGATCGATACGTTCGTGCGTCCCGAACTGGAAGGTCGCTTCTTTGGCACGATGTGCCTGTCGGAACCGCAGGCGGGTTCGTCGCTATCGGACATCACCACCCGCGCCGACTACGAAGGCGAGTCGCCGTTGGGCCAGCAGTATCGGCTGCGCGGCAACAAGATGTGGATCTCGGCGGGCGAGCACGAGCTCTCGGACAATATCGTCCACCTCGTGCTGGCCAAGATCCCGGGCCCGGATGGCAAGCTGATCCCGGGTGTGAAGGGTATCTCGCTGTTCATCGTGCCGAAGTACCTCGTCAACGAGGATGGCTCGCTGGGCGAGCATAACGACGTCGTGCTGGCGGGCCTGAACCACAAGATGGGCTATCGAGGCACCACCAACTGCCTGCTGAACTTCGGCGAAGGCATGAAGTACCGCCCGAATGGCAAGGCGGGTGCGATCGGTTATCTGGTCGGCGAGCCGCACAAGGGCTTGGCCTGCATGTTCCACATGATGAACGAGGCGCGCATTGGCGTTGGCCTCGGCGCCGTGGCACTTGGCTATACCGGTTACCTCCACGCGCTGGACTACGCGCGCAATCGTCCGCAGGGCCGCCCGGTGGGGCCGCAGGGCAAGGATCCGGCGAGCCCGCAGGTCAAGCTGGTCGAACATGCCGACGTCCGTCGGATGCTGCTGGCGCAAAAGAGCTACGTCGAAGGCGGTCTGGCGTTGAACCTGTACTGCGCGCGGCTGGTCGACGACGAGCACGCGGCCAAGGCGGCCGGCGAGGCCGAGCGGCAATGCGAACTGTCGCTGCTGTTGGATATCCTCACGCCGATCGCCAAGAGCTGGCCGTCGCAGTGGTGCCTGGAAGCCAATAGCCTGGCCATCCAGGTGCATGGTGGCTACGGCTACACGCGCGAGTACAACGTCGAGCAGTTCTATCGCGACAACCGCCTCAATCCGATCCACGAAGGCACGCACGGTATTCAGGGGCTGGACCTGCTGGGCCGCAAGGTGGTGATGCAGGACGGCGCCGCATTCCAGTTGCTCGGCAAGCGCGTGCAGGACACTTGCCAGCGGGCGCAGGCCACGGGTGACAAGACGCTGGGCGAGCAGGCCCGCGCGCTTGGCGCTGCGACCGCGCGCCTGGCCGAGGTCACGCGCACGCTGTGGGCGGCCGGAGATTCGAATGTCACGCTGGCCAACGCGTCGGTATATCTGGAGGCATTCGGCCATGTCGTCATGGCGTGGATCTGGCTTGAGCAGGTGCTGGTAGCGCAGGCCGCGCTGTCGAACGCCAAGGGCGAGGATGCCGATTTCTATCGCGGCAAGCTGGCTGCGGCGGCGTTCTTCTTCAACTTCGAGTTGCCGAAGGTGTACCCGCAACTCGAGCTGCTTGCATCGCTCGATCGTACGACGCTTGACATGCAGGACGCCTGGTTCTGAACGCAAGCCGCCAAGAGGCAATTCTGGCGTCTAGCCAGAGCCGCTTCGCTTCATTTGTGTAGCGGCGAAGAAGGATAAAACGGGAGACAACATGAGGACCATCCAGCAATTGTTCGACCTCAAGGGCCGTACAGCGCTGATTACTGGCGGATCGCGCGGCCTGGGGCTGCAGATTGCCGAAGCACTTGGTGAACAGGGCGCCCGCGTGGTGCTGTCGGCCCGCAAGGCCGATGAGCTCCAGACCGCGCAGGAACACCTGAAGTCGCGTGGCATTGCGGCGGAGTGGATCGCCGCGGATGGTTCGCGCGATGCCGAAATCGCCCGGCTGGCCGATGAGGCGCTGGCGAAGCTCGGACACGTCGATATCCTCGTCAACAACGCCGGGGCCACCTGGGGCGCGCCGGCCGAGGATCATCCGGTCGAGGCCTGGGACAAGGTGATGAACCTGAACATCCGTGGCCTGTTCCTGCTGACGCAGCGGATTGGCAAGCTGTCGATGATTCCGCGTCGCAGTGGCCGGGTTATCAACGTCGCGTCGATCGCGGGCCTGGCCGGGAACCCGCCGGGTTCGATGGAGACCATTGCCTACAACACTTCGAAGGGCGCCGTGGTCAACTTCACGCGCACGCTGGCGGGCGAGTGGGGCGAGCACAACATCACCGTCAACGCGCTGGCTCCGGGCTTCTTCCCGTCGAAGATGACGCAGGGGTCGCTGGACCGCATGGGCGTGGACAAAATGTGCGAAGGGGTTCCGCTGCATCGCCTGGGTGATGACGACGATCTGAAGGGCGCGGCACTGTTGTTTGCCTCGGATGCCGGCAAGCACATCACCGGCCAGATCCTGGCGGTAGATGGGGGCGTCAGCGCAGTCTGATCACGCGCGGCTGCTTCCCTTTCCCGCATGCGGGAAAGGGAAGGAGACAAAGAGCATAATTGCGCAATCTGTTTTTCACTGCCCCCAAGGATATGACGCAACGCCAACTCACCATCCCATTCCTCGCTGATCTCGGCGTACTCTGCAATTTTATGGAGAACGGCCGCAGCGAGATCGAACTCGACCTGCAGAAACGCCACCAGAACAGCTGGGACATGGCCCACGGTGGTGTGACCATGACCCTGCTCGACGTGGCGATGGCCATCGCCGGACGTTCGTTGGATGCCGAAGGCCGTGGCGTGGTCACGATCGAAATGAAGACGAGCTTCATGGCTCCCGGGCGCGGCAAGGTGTTCGCGCGCGGCCTGGCCGTGCATCGCACCTCGACCATGGTGTTCTGCGAGGGCGAGATTGTCGACGCGGAAGGCAAGATCGTCGCCAAGGCATCAGGGACGTTCAAGTACATCAAGCGCGTGCCACCCAAGCGGGAATCTGGCGCGGCCGATTCGGGCGCGGACGGCTGATCCCGTCGCGCCAGCGCAATACCTCTCTAACCTCAAACGAGCGAAGGAACCGATCATGTCGAAGCAAACGTACAAGCGCATCGTCCTGGCTTCGCGCCCGGAAGCAGCGGTCACCCCCGACAATTTCCGTATCGAGGAACTGCCGGTCCCCGAACTGGCCGACGGCCAGGTGCTGGTGCGCAATCATTTCCTGTCGCTCGACCCGTACATGCGCGGGCGCATGAGCGATAGCAAGTCGTATGCGGATCCGCAGCCGCTCAATGAAGTGATGATCGGCGGTACCGTCGGCGAGGTTATCGCCAGCAAGAATCCCAAGTGGAACGTCGGTGACAAGGTCATCGGCATGTTCGGCTGGCAGGAGCTTGGCGTGAGCGACGGCGGCATGATGCAGAAGGTCGACACCACGCACATTCCGTTGTCCGCCTATCTGGGTTCGGTGGGGATGCCCGGCGTGACGGCCTGGTATGGCCTGAACAAGATCATCGCGCCGAAGGCCGGCGAGACGGTTGTCGTCAGCGCGGCGTCCGGCGCGGTGGGTAGCGTGGTGGGGCAGCTTGCCAAGCTGGCCGGCTGCTACGTGGTGGGCGTGGCCGGCGGCAAGGAAAAGTGCGACTACGTGGTCAACGAGCTTGGCTTCGATGCCTGCGTGGACTACAAGGCGGCCAAGGACGCGAAGGAACTGTACGCGATGGTCAAGGCGGTCACGCCGAAGGGCATCGATGGCTACTTCGAGAACGTTGGTGGAGACATCCTCGACGTCGTGCTGTCCCGCCTGAACCCGTTCGCGCGCATCGCGGTTTGCGGTCTGATCGCTGGCTACGACGGCCAGGACATGCCGATTCGCAATCCGCGCGCGATTCTGGTGGCGCGAGCGAAGATCGAGGGCTTTATCGTGTCCGAGCATATGGAACTCTGGCCGCAGGCACTGCGGGAACTGGGTACTTACGTCGCGCAGGGCAAGATCAAGTTCCGCGAGAGCATTGCCGAAGGTCTGGCCAGCGCACCCGAGGCATTCATCGGGCTGCTCAAGGGCAAGAACTTCGGCAAGCAGCTCGTGAAGCTGGCATAAAGCCGCCTTCGACGCAGTACACCCCCGCAAATAGACAAATAGACAAAGAAAGCACAGGAGACAACCATGAATGCCCCGCAAGCCAAGGATGAGATCGGCGCCGGTCTCTCGGAAGAGGTCAAGGCCCGCTATCGCAACCTGCCGCGCCCGCCCCAGTTCGCCACGCCGGCCGAGGAGCGCCTGCATCGCAAGCAGCGGCTGGCGGCAGCATTCCGGTTGTTCTCCAAGTTCGGTTTCGACGAAGGCGTGGCCGGCCATATCACCGCGCGCGATCCCGAGTTTGGCGATACCTTCTGGGTCAATCCGTTCGGCGTGCATTTCAGCCAGGTCAAGGTGTCGAACCTGATCCGCTGCGACCACCACGGTAACGTGGTGGAGGGCGACTATCCGGTCAACGCCGCCGCATTCGCGATCCACTCGCGCGTGCACCAGACCCGCTCGGATGCCGTGGCCGCCGCGCACTCGCACAGTACCTTTGGCCGTGCGTGGTCGACGCTCGGGCGCAAGCTCGATCCGCTGACGCAGGACGTCTGCGCCTTCTACAACGACCACGCGCTGTATGACGATTTCGGTGGCGTGGTGGTGGAGCTCGACGAAGGTCAGCGTATTGCCAACGCGCTAGGCGACAACAAGGCAGCGATCCTCCAGAACCACGGCCTCCTGACCGTCGGCAAGACCGTCGACGAAGCCGCGTGGTGGTTCATTACGATGGAGCGGTCGTGCCAGGTGCAGTTGCTGGCGGAGGCCGCGGCTGCGCGTACCGGTGACGTGCCGAAGGCGATCAGCGACGCCGCCGCACGTCAGGCGTACTCGATCGTAGGCACGTCGCAGGCGGGGTGGTTCCAGTTCCAGCCGCTCTATGCGCGCATCGTGAAGGAGCAGCCGGACCTGCTCGACTGATTCCAACGGGAGGCGCGGATGCCCGACATCATTCTTCATCAGTACGCCACGTCGCCTTTCTCGGAAAAGATCCGCCTGCTGCTCGGCGCGAAGGATCTGTCCTGGTGCGCAGTGGAGATTCCCCCGATCCTGCCAAAACCAGATCTGGTTGCGCTGACCGGCGGGTACCGGCGCACGCCGGTCATGCAGATCGGCGCCGACGTCTATTGCGATACGGCGCTGATCTGCGAGGTACTGGACCGGATGGCGTCGCTGCCGCCGCTGTATCCGCCCGACCAGGCGGCGGCGTCCCGCGTCATGGCTGCCTGGTTCGACAGCGTGTTGTTTACGGCATCGGTCACCTACACCATGCAGCCTGCTGGCGTGCAGGCCATGCTCGCGCATCTGACGCAGGACCAGATCCAGGCCTTCGTCGCCGATCGAAAGGCCATGCGTGGCGATACCAATGCGCTACGTATGCCACTGCCTGAAGCCGACGCGATGCTGCACGAGACCTTCGCGCGGCTGCAGGAACAGTTCGCGGCCGGCGTGCTCCATGTGGCTGGCCCGATGCTGTCAGTGGCAGATTTCTCGCTGTACCACAACATCTGGTTCATCCGCCGCGCCACGGCACTGGCCGCGATCCTCGATGCCTATCCGCTGGTCAAGGAGTGGTATGCGCGCATGCAGGCCTACGGACACGGCAAGGTGCGCGTGATACCGGCTGAGGATGCGCTGGCCGAGGCACTTCACAATGATCCGTTGGCGCATGACACGACGATCCAGCCGGATAGCGGATTCGCCGCCGGTGATGCGGTGACCGTTACGCCAACTGACTACGCGAAGGACCCGGTGGCCGGGGTGCTCATGACGCTTACCGCCGATGTGGTCACGATCCGCAGGCAAGACCCGCGCGCGGGTGCCGTCAACGTGCATTTCCCGAGGCAGCATTACCAGGTGCAAGCGGCATAGGCATAGGCATAGCCCATCCAGACAAGAACTACGAACACTACGTTCACTACGAACGACAAGTAGAGGGAGACGTTTCATGAAGCAGTTCGAGAGCAAGGTGGCAGTGATTACCGGCGGTGCTTCAGGATTCGGCAAGGAATTCGCGCGAATCGGTGCGTCGCTGGGCATGAAGCTGGTGCTGGCGGACGTCCAGGAGGACTCGCTGGACAGCACCGTGGCCGAATTCAAATCGCAGGGCGCCCAGGTGATCGGGTTGCGCACGGACGTGTCGAAGGCCGAGGAAGTCCAGGTGCTGGCCGATGCCGCGATGACGGCGTTCGGCGAGGTCAACCTGCTGTTCAACAACGCGGGTGTGGGCGCGGGCGGCCTGATCTGGGAAAACACGCAGAAAGACTGGGACTGGGTGCTCGGCGTGAACCTCTACGGCGTGGTCAATGGCGTGCGGATCTTCACGCCGCTGATGCTGGAGGCGGCCCGCAAGGACCCGGGCTATCAGGGGCATATCGTCAATACCGCGTCGATGGCGGGCCTGCTGAATCCGCCGGCCATGGGCGTGTACAACGTTTCCAAACATGCGGTGGTCGCGTTGTCCGAGACGCTCTACCAGGATCTGAGCCTGGTCACGGACCAGGTGCATTGCTCGGTGCTGTGCCCGTTCTACGTGCCCACCGGCATCAGCCAGTCGCAGCGTAACCGGCCGGCCAATATGGCCAACGATCAACCACCCACGCGCTCGCAGATGGTGTCGCAGGCGCTGTCCGACAAGGCGGTCAACTCGGGCAAGGTTAGCGCGGCCGACGTGGCGCAGATGACGTTCGATGCGATCCGCGAGGACGGTTTCTATATCTACTCCCACCCGCAATCGCTGGATTCCGTCCAGCGGCGCATGGAGGAGATCGTCAACCAGCGCAATCCGGGCGATCCGTTCGGTGACAAGAGCGAAGTGCGGGCGGGCCTGATCGCCGCGCTGCGCGGCTAAGCTGGCCAGGAACTTGCGTACACGAACACGAACAGGACGAACCGGACAACCGATATGGCCGAGACCGCCAGGGAGACCATGATGACCGCACCCGCCGTGATCCACCACAGGCAGTTTGCGAACCTGCCCAACGGCACGCGCTTGCATTACGCGAGTGCGGGCGAGCAGGGCAGGCCGCTGATCCTGTTCGTGCACGGCTTTCCGGAGTTCTGGTACGAGTGGGAAAACCAGCTCGCAGAGTTCGGCCAGACGCATTTTGCGGTCGCGCCGGACCTGCGCGGGTTCAATCTGTCCAGCAAGCCGGCCGATGTGGCAGCGTACAAGCCCAAGCATCTGGTCGAGGATCTGGTGCAGTTCATCCGCGTGCTGGGCTATGAGCGGTGCGTCATCGTCGCGCATGACTGGGGCGGCGCGCTCTGCTGGAACCTGGCGGCGCAGTTCCCGGAAGCGGTCGAGCGGCTCGTGATCATCAACTCGCCGCATCCCTATGTGTTCGCGCGGGCGTTGGCGAGTGACCCGGCACAGCAGCAGGCCTCGGCCTATATGAACTGGCTGCGCAAGCCGGGTTCAGAACAGGCCATGGCCGCCAACGACTTCGCATTGCTGGAAAAGATGCTGACCGGCGATGCCTCCACGGTGCCGGCGTGGTTCGTGGGTGAGACTCGCGCGAAGTATCACGCGGCGTGGTCACAACCGGGCGATGGCGGCTCGCATTCGCTGACGGGCGGTGTCAATTACTACCGGGCATCGCCGATGCACCCGCCCTTGCCGGGAGAACCGGCGCCCGACATCTCGCGCCTCGATCCATCCGCGTACATCGTGCGGGTGCCCACGCTGGTTATCTGGGGCGAGAGCGACCGGGCGCTGCCGAAATCGCTAGTCGACGGGCTGGAGGAATTCGTGCCAGACATGCGGCTCGAGCGCATTCCGGAGGGCACGCACTGGATCATCCACGAACAGCCGGAGCGCGTGAACCTGCTGATCCGCAGTGCGTTGCCCTAGTCCCGTAGCTTCCCGGTCCTGTCGCCGGGCTTAGCTCAAGCGCTCCCGATAGAGCCGATAGTTCTCGTCATCGAAGCATACGAAGGTGACCTGCTCGATGGACGGGGACTTCGGCAGTGCCTCGCGCACCGCGGCAATGGCGATGTCCACGGCCCGCTCACGCGGGAAGCCGTAAATGCCGGTACTGATGTTCGGAAATGCCACCGTGCGCAGATTGTGCTCGCCCGCCAGACGGATGCTGTTGCGGTAGGCGCTCGCCAGCTGCGTCTCCTCTTCCTTGCTGCCACCATGCCAGACCGGCCCCACGGCGTGGATGACATAGGGTGCTGGCAGCAGGCCTCCGGTGGTGATCACGGCTTCCCCGGTCGGGCAGCCCCCTTGCGCATCACGGATCGCGCGGCATGCGTCCATGATGGCCGGGCCGCCCGCGCCATGAATCGCGCCATCGACGCCACCACCGCCCAGCAGGCCGCTATTGGCCGCGTTGACGATGGCATCCACTTCCATCCGGGTAATATCGCCGTGCACGACCTGCAAGTGTTCCCCTGTCATGGTGTCTCCTGGTCTCCGGGTTAGGGCGGCCATGACATGGCGCCCGTTCTCAAGCATACGCCGCGAAACGGCGTTTCGCTGTGTGGCCGATCATCGCGCAAAAGGTGTGTCTGTGCGAGGATAAACGCTTGAATACGTAATGCTGCTCTACGGAATCACTGGCATGATATGGAAATCGAACGACCGTTCAGAAATAGAACACCAGTACATGCCCGCGCAGCCGTTGGACTCTCAGGTCGCCCAGTTGCTCGACCTGATCGCGCGAGCAAAGCGGCCGGCCATCCATACGATGGACCCGGTTGACGCCAAGATCGCGTACGAGAAGAGCGCGCCGATTCTGGACCTGTCGCCCGCGCCAGTGCACGGTGTGGAGGATTTTCAGGTGACCGCGCGCGACGGCCATGCCATTCCGGTGCGGCTTTACTCACCGCGCGAGGCAAGCTGGGCCGATCCGCTGCCGCTTCTGGTGTACTTCCATGGCGGTGGTTTCACGGTGGGCAGCGTCAACTCCCATGATTCGCTGTGCCGGGTGTTCTGCAATGGCGCGGAGTGCCTGGTGCTGTCAGTCGATTACCGGCTGGGCCCGGAGTGGAAATTTCCGGTGGCGGCCAACGATGCCTTCGATGTCCTGCATTGGGTGTTCGAGGAAGCCGCGCGCATTGGCGCCGACGCCACGCGCATCGCGCTGGGCGGCGATAGTGCTGGCGGAACGCTGGCGGCGGCTTGCGCGGTAGAAGCCAGGGACCACGGATTGGCGCCGGTGCTGCAGATGCTGATCTATCCGGGCACCTGCGCGCGGCAGGATACGCCATCGCATCGTGCGCTGGCCGAGGGTTATCTGCTGACCGCCGAGATGATCCAGTGGTTCTTTTCGCAGTACCTGGATGTCGACGCCAGCCGTGACGACTGGCGGTTTGCTCCGCTGGACGGGGGCGGCGAAGGTGCCGACGTGCGGGGCTGCTGCCCGGCCTGGATTGCGGTGGCCGGGTACGATCCGCTCCATGACGAGGGCGTGGCTTATGCCGCGAAGCTGGAAGCGGCGGGGGTGGTGGCCAGCCTGACCGACTACCCCACCATGATTCACGATTTTTTCAAGCTCGGACGTTTTATCGGCGCGGTGGCAGGCGCCCATGCGGATGCCACGGCCGCCCTGCGAAGGGCGTTCGGGATATAGGGCCCCGGCCTCGCGCCATTGGGCTCTTTCGAGTATCTGACCCGTTCATAGAAAAGCGGGCGGGAAGCCCCGATTCACGATTCAAACCAAGTCGCAATCGCGCATTCTTGTAGCAGAAGGAGACTCAACACATGCAACGCCGCCAATTTATCGCTCGCGCCAGCCTGCTCGCCGCCACTCTCGCGGCCGGCTTTGCCGCCATGCCGGCTCACGCCCAGGCGGACAAGTTCCCGCAACGTCCGATCCGCCTGGTCGTTGGCTATACCGCCGGCGGCTCGACGGACATCCCGTTCCGTGTGCTGGCCGAAAATGCATCGAAGATCCTGGGCCAGCCCGTGATCGTCGAGAACAAGCCCGGCGCCGGCGGCGTGCTGCCCGCGCAGATGATGCAGTCGACCCAGCCCGATGGCTACACGCTGGCCCAGGTGTCCATGCCGGTGTTCCGTCTGCCGTACACCACCAAGATCAACTGGGATCCGGTCAAGGACCTGACCTATGTGATCAACCTGGCGGGCTACTCGTTTGGCCTGGTCGTGCCGGCCGATTCGCCGATCAAGACGATGCAGGACTACATCGCCTACGCCAAGGCCAATCCGGGCAAGCTGACCTACGGTTCGCCGGGCACGATGACCACGCTCCACCTGACGATGGAAGACCTGGCCATGCGCCAGGGCGTGCAGTTCTCGCATATCCCGTACAAGGGCAACTCGGAATCGATGCAGGCGCTGCTGGGTGGCCACGTGATGTCGGTGGCGGATACCCCGGCATGGGCCCAGTACGTGGAATCCGGCAAGCTGCGCCTGCTGTCCACCTGGGGCGAGAAGCGCTCGCCGCGCTTCCCGAACGTGCCGACGCTGAAGGAACTGGGTATGGGCATCGTCCAGGCTTCGCCGTTCGGTCTGGTCGTCCCCAAGGGCACGGACCCGGCGATCGTGAAGAAGCTGCATGACGCGTTCAAGAAGGCCATGGAGATGCCGAACTACCGCGAATCGCTGGCCAAGTTCGACATGGAGCCGAACTACATGAGCAGCAGCCAGTATCAGGCGTTTGCCGCCGATACGGTCAAGCGCGAACGCGCGATCATCGAGAAACTGGGCCTGGGCAAGGGTCAGTAAGGTACGTAGAACACGGGCGTCCCACGGGGCGCCCGTTTTTTCATTGGAGCTTCGCCCCCCATGGCCAAAGAGGATTTTCATCTCAGCATGCCGCTGCGCGTGCGCTGGGCCGAGGTCGATCCGCAATCGATCGTCTTCAATGCCCACTATCTGACTTACTGCGATATCTGCTCGACCGAGTACTGGCGCGCGATTGGCGTGCGCTATCCGGAGGACTTGCTGCGCGCCCATGGCGTGGACATCTTCGTGATCAAGTCCACGCTGGAGTACCACGCATCGGCACGGTTTGACGAGATGCTCGATATTCGCGGCCGCATGGCGCGGCTGGGCCGGTCGAGCATGGTGTTCCGCGTGGAAATGTATCGCGGCGACGAGCACCTGATCACCGGGGAGGTGGTCTATGTCTGCGCCGATCCGAAGACGCAGAAATCGGCGCCGATCCCGGCATCGGTGCGGGAGCGGATCGAAGCGTGGGAGATTGTGAAGCCTGCTGCGTGAGTTGGGATGATGTTTGATGTGCTTGCCCTCTCCCGCGAGCGGCAGAGGGCAAGCCTGTCAATCCTGTCAACCGCGACCTCACCGGATCAGAGCTTGACCGCCGCATCCTCCGCATAAGCCCGAATCACGTCGTCAAAGCTCGCGTCGCTCTCGAAACCCAGTTCGCGCGCGCGCGACACATCCCACGCCGCTGGCCACGTGCCGACGATCCTCTCGATGCGCTCTTCGCGTTCCCACGTCACGCGATCGGCCACCGCGTCACCGGCCACGCGCCGAAGTGCTTCCACCATCTGTGCCGCTGTGACCGACAGTCCCGGCAGATTCACCACCCGACGATTGCCGATGCGCGCGCCATCGAGTTCGATGCCGTTGACCAGCGCCTGGATCGCGCCGCGCGGCGAGAGCAGCCACAGCGGCGTTTCCGGTGCTACAGGGCAATTTGCCGCCACGCCCGACAACGGTTCGCGGATGATGCCGCTGGCGAACGACGACGCCGCGGCGTTCGGCTTACCGGGTCGCACGCTGATCGTCGGCAGCCGCAGCACGCGGCCATCGACAAAACCGCGTCGGCTGTAGTCGGACAGCAGCAATTCGCCGATGGCCTTCTGCACGCCGTACGAGGATTGCGGATTCAGCGCGGTGTCGTCCTGCACCACCGGGGGCAGCTTGCCGCCATAGACCGCGACCGAGCTGGTGAACACCACACGCGGCGCATGCGCCAACTGGCGGCACGTCTCTAGCAGCGCGCGCGAGGCGTCAAGGTTCACGCGCATTCCCAGATCGAAATCGGCCTCGGCCTGACCGCTGACTACGGCGGCCAGATGGAAGATTGCGCCGGTATCGCGGTCGATGGCCTGCGCCAGCACGGCGGGATCGGACAGGTCGCCCGTTACCGCGCGCACGCGGGCATCGTCAATCTGCGGCGCCACCACGTCGAGCAGCGTGAGCCGGTCGATCGTGACAGCCTTGCCATCCAGGTTCAGCGTGCCGCGTTTGAGCAGCAGACGGGCCAGTTGCAGGCCCAGGAAGCCGGCGCCGCCGGTAATCAGTACGTTCATGGTTGCGGAGTGTTCATCATTGGCGTGGTCGGTACGGAGCGGAAACGGCCGTGACAGGCCCGGATCAGCGCTTCAGCCAGGGCTTGATCCAGCCCAGACCTTCCGACGTGCCGCCACGCGGGCGGTATTCGCAGCCGATCCAGCCCGTGTATCCGAGCCGGTCGATGACGTCGAAGAGGTACGGGTAGTTCAGTTCGCCGATATCGGGTTCGTGGCGTTCGGGCACGCCGGCGATCTGGATATGGCCAATCCCAGCGAAGTCGCGTTCGAGTTTCTTCGCGATATCACCCTCGACGATCTGGCAGTGATAGCAATCGAACTGGACCTTGAGATTGGCCGCGCCCACCTGGCGGCAAATGGTCTGGCCTTCGTCCTGGCGGTTCAGGAAATAGCCCGGCATGTCGCGGGTGTTGATCGGCTCGATCAGCACCGTGATGCCATGCGACGCGGCCGAGGCAGAGGCATAGGCCAGGTTCTCGAGATAGATGGAGCGGCAGCGGGCGTGGTCGGCGTCGGCCGGCACGATGCCTGCCATCACGTGCACGCGGTCGTTGCCGAGCACGGCAGCGTATTCGAGGGCCTTCGCGAACTCAGTGCGGAACTCGGTCTCGCGGCCGGGCAGGGCGGCGATGCCACGCTCGCCCGCGCCCCAGTCACCGGGCGGCGCGTTGAACAGGGCCTGGGTCAGGCCGTTGTCGTCGAGCCGCTTGCGGATCTCGGCGGCCGGATGGTCGTACGGGAACAGGTACTCCACGGCCTGGAACCCGTCCTTTGCGGCGGCGGCAAAGCGGTCCAGAAAGTCGTGCTCCGTGTACATCATTGAAAGGTTCGCGGCGAAGCGCGGCATGTCAGGTCTCCTTGAGCCTCAGATTCGATATCAGCGATTGACGAGCTTCGCCGGGGTCAGCCAGACCAGCAGGGCGCCCACGACCAGGATCGCCGACAGCACGTACATCGGCAATTGCGTGCTTTGCGTCATGTCCTTGAGCGCGCCGACCATATACGGCGACACGAAGCCTGCCAGATTGCCGACAGAGTTCACCACGGCGATACCCGAGGCGGCGGCGATGCCGCTCAGGAATGCGGTCGGCAATGACCAGAACAGCGGGGCGCAGGTCAGCACGCCAGCGGCGGCCAGCGACAGCGCTGCGATGGCCACGGTCGTATTGTGGGTGAACGACGCCGCAATCGCAAAGCCCGTGGCACCCATCAGTGCCGGCACGATCAGGTGCCAGCGGCGCTCGCGGCGCGCGTCGGCGCTGTGGCCCAGGATGTTCATGACGACGATGGCGCAGAGGAACGGGATGGCGGACAGCAGGCCGATGTTGAAGTTGCCCGTCACCCCGCTGGCCTTGACCAGCGTCGGCATCCAGAACGTCAGCGCGTACTGGCCGGTCACGAAGCAGAAGTAGATCAGGCACATCCACCACACACGGCTGTCGCGGAACACGGCGCCCAGCGAATGCACGTGGCGTTGGCCGCCCGTGGTGGCCGCAGCCGACGCGGCGCGTTCGTCGTCCTCGATATTGCGCTTGAGCACGTGCTTTTCATCGGGGCTGAGCCACGGAGCGCGGTCGATGCCATCGCGCAGCACGAAGATCGTAGCGATGCCGATCGCGAAGGCGGGCAGGGCCTCGATGAGGAACATCCATTGCCAGCCGGTCCAGCCATGGGTGTTGTGGAACGCGTCCATGATCCAGCCTGACAGCGGATTGCCGAACATGCCGGCCACTGGAATGCCCGACATGAACAGCGCGATCATCTTGGCGCGGCGGTGCGACGGATACCAGTACGTCAGGTACAGGATCACGCCCGGATAGAAGCCCGCTTCGGCCAGGCCCAGCAGGAAGCGCATGACGTAGAACTGCGTTGGCGTCTGCACGAACACGAAGGCGGCCGAGATGATGCCCCAGGTGATCATGATCCGCGCGATCCAAATGCGCGCGCCGATGCGGTGCATCAGCAGGTTGCTGGGCACCTCGAACAGGAAGTAGCCGATGAAGAACAGGCCAGCGCCAAGGCCGAACACGGTTTCCGAGAACTGCAGGTCCTGCGCCATCTGCAACTTGGCAAAGCCGACGTTGACGCGGTCGAGATACGCGATCACGTAGCAGAGCATCAGGAACGGCATGATGCGCCAGAACACCTTGTTGTAGGCGCGTTTCTCGATGGTGCCGTCGGCGTCCAGCCGGGTGTCGGCAACAGGGGTCCCCACCGCGGGGTTGGAAGCGGTCATTGGAAGTCTCCACGTGTATTGAAAATGCAGCCGGTTTACTCCCTCTCTCGCATGGCGGGAGAGGGTTTGGGAGAGGGCAGGGGCTTTGTTTTGCGGAGTTGCCCTGGGGGTGCGCTGTCTCTCTCCCCGGCCCCTCGCCCACTGTGCGGGAAAGGGGAAAAACAAATCAGTCGTGTGTCACCACCTCGACTTGAACGTATCGCGCAGTTCCGTCAGCGCGGCCTCGTCCAGCGGGGCAGGTTTTTCGCCGAGCATCATCCAAAGCTTCGCCGTTTCTTCGAGCTCTTCGAGCGCATAGGCAGCGCGTGACACACTGTCTTCCCACACCACCGGCCCTAGCCGTGCCAGCAGCACACCGCGCACCTCATTGGCCAGTTGGGCCACGCGCGCGGCTACCGCCGGGTCGCCGGGGCGGTGATACGGAATCAGCGGGATATGGCCGACCTTCATCACGTAGTACGGCGTGATCGGGGGCAGTACGTCGTCCGGATGCCAGACACCGGCCAGCGTCAGGGCCACCAGATGCGTGGAATGCGTATGCACCACGCCGTGCGCGTTCGGGTTGTTGTCGTAGACGCAACGGTGCAGCGTCAACGTCTTCGACGGCTTGTCGCCCGACACCCAGCCGCCATCGGGCGACACCTTGGCGACCCTGGCCGGATCGAGCGTGCCCAGGCAGGCGTCAGTGGGCGTAATCAGCCAGCCGTCGTCGAGCCGTGCGCTGATATTGCCCGCCGTGCCCACCGTGTAGCCACGCTGGAACAGGCTGGCGCCGACGCGGCAGATCTCTTCGCGCAATGCGCTCTCGTTGCTCATTGCGGTGCTCCCAGCGCTTGCAGCGCTTCATCGAAGAAGTTCTCGCCGCCGAAGTTGCCGGATTTCAGTGCCAGTCCCAGCGGCGCATCGTCCAGCGTGACCGTCGCCGGCACGCCTGGCGCGATCTGCGGACCGATACGCAACGACTGCACGCCCAGCGCCTGCACCACGGCACCGGAGGTTTCGCCGCCGGCCACCACGAAGCGCCGCGTGCCGCGTGCCTTGAGGCTGGCGGCGATGCTCGCCAGCGCGTGCTCGACCAACTCGCCCGCGCGTGCGACGCCGAGTTCGGCCTGCACGGCCTTGACTTCATCGGGTTGGGCGGTGGCATAGATCAGCACCGGCTCGTCGTGATTGCCCGCGAAGGCCAGTGCGTTCTCCACGACCGTGTCTCCACGCGCCAGACGCAGAGGATCGATCCGCAGGGCGGGGCGCTTCTGCGCGATCCAGTGCGCCACCTGGCCGTTCGTGGCACGCGATGCGCTGCCCGCCAGCACCACGCCATGACCATGCACGGGCGGGACTTCTGCGGCGTCGGTGCGCGCAGGTAGCAGTCCGGCGCGACGGAAGTTCTCGGGCAGGCCCAGCGCGATGCCCGAGCCGCCCGTGATCAGCGGCAGCGCGGCGCAACCTTCGCCCAGCGCGAACAGGTCGGTATCGGAAATGGCATCGGCGATCGCCAGCTTCACGCCCTCGCCACGCAACGCGTCAATGCGCGCGCGCACGGCATTTGCGCCCTGCGCGACGGTGTCGTAGCGCAACAGACCGACCTTGGCCTGGCTCTGGCCCTGCAACACCCGCACGAGGTTGGCGTCGGTCATCGGCGTAAGCGGATGGTGCTCCATGCCCGATTCGTTGAGCAGCGCGTCCGCCACAAACAGATGGCCGCGGAAGATCGTGCGGCCGTTCTCCGGAAAGGCCGGACAGGCAATCGTAAAGTCGCTGCCGAGCGCGTCGAGCAGGGCTTCGGCCACGGGGCCGATATTGCCGGCGTCGGTGGAGTCGAACGTCGAGCAGTACTTGAACACGAACTGGCGGCAGCCTTGTTCGCGCAGCCAGCGCAGTGCGGCGAGCGACTGCGCCACCGCGTTGCTGGCCGGGATCGTGCGCGATTTCAGTGCCACGACGATGGCATCGGCTTCCACGGCGGACGCCGGCACGCCGATCGTCTGCACGGTCCGCATGCCATTGCGGACTAGCGTGTTGGCCAGATCCGTGGCGCCGGTGAAATCGTCGGCGATACAGCCGAGCAGAGGACGATTCATCGTCTGACTCCTTTGCCTTGGGTTACCTGGCCTTCGGGCCGGGCAGGTCGATGCCCGGGAAGATCTTGATCACGGCCGAATCGTCTTCGCCGCCGTGCCCGGCGGTGGACGCCATCATGAACATCTGGTGCGCGGCGGCCGAGAGCGGCAGCGGGAATTTGCTGGTGCGCGCGGTATCAAGCACCATGCCGAGGTCCTTGACGAAGATGTCGACTGCGGACAGCGGGGTGTAGTCGCCTTCCAGGATGTGTGGCACCCGGTTCTCGAACATCCACGAGTTGCCGGCGCTATGCGTGATCACGTCGTAGAGCGCGTCGGGGTTCACGCCTTCGCGCAGGCCCAGGGCCATCGCTTCGGCTGCGGCGGCGATATGCACGCCCGCCAGCAACTGGTTGATGATCTTGACCTTCGAGCCCGCGCCATGCGCGTCGCCCAGGCGATAGACCTTGCCGGCCATCGCGGCCAGCACGTCCTCGGCCATGGCGTAGGCCTCGGCGGGACCGGAGGTCATCATCGTCATCTCGCCGCTGGCCGCGCGCGCCGCGCCACCCGACACGGGGGCATCGAGCATCAGCAGGCCACGTTCGCCCAGGCGCTTGCCGAGCGCTTCGGCAAATCCGGGCGGCACGGTGGCGCTGGCAATGACGAGCTTGCCTGCCGCCATTTTCGACGCGGCGCCTTGGTCGCCGAACAGCACGGTTTCCGTCTGCGCGGCGTTGACGACGAGCGTGATCACCACGTCGCAACGCTCGCCGAGTTCGGCCGGGCTCCCGCAGGGCGTGCCACCGGCTTCCGCGAAGCGGCGCAGCACCTCGTCACGCAAATCAAATGCATGAACGTTGAAGCCGGCGCGCAGCAGCGACTGCGCCACGCCGTAGCCCATCGCGCCCAAGCCGATGACGCCAATATTCCTGGACATGGATAACTCCTGAATGCGTGTTTGGTGCGTTTTGGTGCGTATTGCTGCGTATTGCTGCGTTAGTGCGACGGGCCTGCCGGCTGGTGGCCAGCGGCGGAATCGTCCTCGCCCAGTTGGGAGAGCCGGCGCGCCGCGTTGTACATGTGGTTCTGGGCCGCGTTGCGCGCGGCATCGGGGTCGCCGGCGCGGATGGCGGCGACAATGGCCTGGTGCTCCTCCCGAACCTGGCGCGAAAAATCCTCGCGCCGCGCTTCGTTGGTTCGCGTGACGCGGGTGGCCGTTTCCAGGTACTGGCTCAGGAATGCCAGTGTCTTGAGGAAATACGGATTGCCGGTGGCTTCGGCGATGGCGCGATGAAAGCCGACGTCGGCATCGACGCCATCGCCGCCAGCGGCCACTTCGGCGTCGATGCGTGCCAGCGCGGCATCGATATTGGCCATGGTCGCGTCGGTACGGCGCCGGGCGGCCTGCGCGGCCACTTCGGCTTCGATCGAGCGTCGCAGTTCGACGATCTGCAGCACCGATTCGAGCGTGCCCACGTCGGTGTAGTCGATGCGCAGCGGGCGGATGCCGGCCTGCTCGGTCACGAACACGCCGCTACCCTGGCGCGATTCCACGAGGCCTTCGTACTTGAGTCGCGCGATGGCCTCGCGGATCACGGTACGGCTCACGCCGAACTCCTCGGAGAGCACGGCCTCGGTGGGCAGCTTGGCGCCGCGCGGAAACATGCCGTCCTCGATCTTCTCGAGCAGTTGTTCGGCAACGCTGTCGGTCAGCGCACGGGCAGGAATCTTTTGGAACATCGTCATCACGTCATCGGGTAGTCAGGTCATCATACAAATTTCACGGAAGGATGGCAGGAGGGTAATCCCTATGGTGGTGCGTCACATGGCCGGTAATCGCACAACGTAGCTCGGCGCCTTGATGCCACCGGGCGTATCATTGCGCCTCATTTCAGGCTCTTCGAACCGCTCATCACCATGTCCGCATTCACGCCAACCGCCGCCCCCGTATTGGTCTGCCTCTGGGAAGAAGCCCGCGAGCGCGCCCGAGCAATCCGATACGCCGTTTTCGTCGAGGAACAGGGTGTGCCGGTAGAACTGGAGTGGGATGAGATGGATGCGCCGAGCTGGCACGCGCTGGCGTTCGCCGTGGATGGCGTGCCGGTGGCCACTGGCCGCCTGCTGCCGGATGGCCACATTGGCCGCATGGCGGTACTCAAGTCCGCGCGCGGTACCGGCGTGGGCGCGAAGGTGCTCGACGCGCTGATGGCCAAGGCCACCGAACTGGGCTATCCCGAACTGATCCTCAACGCCCAGACTCATGCAGCGCCGTTCTACACGAGGGTAGGTTTCGAGCAGGTGGGTGACGAGTTCGAGGAAGCCGGCATTCCGCACATCGAGATGCGCAAGCGGATCCGCTGATCTGCTGATCCGCCTGAAGACAGTCAGCGCGGCGCGGGTACTGTGCCGGTGTCGCGTGCCAGATTGAGTCGTCCGCGATAGGAGACCTCACCGGTCTGGCCATCGGCATCGAAGCTGCGTTCGACGAAGTCGAAGCGGCCGTCATGCATGACGCGCAGCACGGTGCTGGCACGCGTGCCGTAGTTCGGCGAACGGATGAATGCCGACGACAGCAGCTTTTCCCATTCGGGTGCGACGCCCGTGCTCGGCAGTTCCCAGTCGGGCGCCTGCCGATCGTCCGCAAGCAACTGCAGATACGACTCCACGTTCGATCCGATCTGGCCGCGATCGGCTGCCAGGACTTCGCACATCGCGCCCACGCGGCTGCGCACCTTGGGCCAGGGCGTGTCGAGGAGCGCATTTGACAAGCCATACAGGCCCGGCGTGAGCCGCTGCGGCACGCGGGACTTCGAACGGTTGCTGTACCACCAGAGGTCATGCAGATCGCTGGTCAGCAGGTTGAAGCCGTTGTAGGCGCCGTGGTCCCCGGCCAGGTCGTGCAGATAGTCGGCCGGCGTCTGATCGCCGCGCAGGAAATGCGCCACCAGCTCGCCGCGCGAGCGGGCATCGGTACGTTTTTCCGAAGGCGCGCGATAGTTGGTCAGCGCGGCGAACCGCGCGCCGACAGGGCTGTCCTGTCCGTGCTGGGCGCCGGCAATACCCATCCACGTGCCGGCGTCACCGATGACCTCAGCGAGGTCACGGCCACCCAGCACTCCGGGGGCATCCCGCCACCAGTCCGCGGGCGCGGCGGGGCGGGCATAGAATTCGTCGCGGTTGGCGGCAACCACCAGGGGGTAGTCCGGGTGAGATTGCCAGGCAACCAGAATGAGACACATATTCCTTCCTTTACAGCTGGTTCGGCATCGCGCGAATCACGTAAGCCGTGTGACTCGCGCGGCGGCGCGGACGCGAAATCAGAGTACGTCGAGATCGACGAACCGCTCGCTCATCCGCTCGCCGCTAACCCACTGCGTCAGCCCGCTTTGCCGCCAGAGCCCATCGAGCGCGGCGTCGAATGCAGGGGGGACGTCGGCGTAACACTCCATCCATGTCTGCAGGCCGGCGCGAGTTTCCGGCCTGCGCATCAGCGTACCACCAACTCCGGTCGCCTCGGCGACCGTTTCCATCCAGCGATGCCAGTGCGGCAGAGCCTCTGCGGCCCGGTCGTCCGGCACCTTGAAGTAGACGTAGAGATGATCGCTCATGACGATGCTCCCGTGGCGGTCACCCGGCCGCTTCCGCCTCGTTTGGCAGTGGCACTTCGTACGGCAGCGCACCCGTGGACACGGCCGGTCCGCTTGCGGCACCTAGATGCAGCGCACCATTGGCGGCGTCGATCTTCAATTCGGCCAGTCCTTCCCAACCGCCCTGGGGCGCCGGCGCGGCGTTGACCAGCATACCGCACGGCTGCTCCGGATCCTCGGGACGGAAAATCTCCGCCGCCGCCGCCGGGACATCGCCCGTGCCACGCACGCGCCACATGCGGCGCTTGAGCGTGCCACGATACTGGCTACGAGCGACGACTTCCTGGCCCGGATAGCAGCCCTTGCGGAAATTCACGCCGCCAATCAGTTCGAAGTTGATCATCTGCGGCACGAACTGCTCCTGCGTGGCCGCGGCGATGCGGGGGATGCCCGAGGCGACATCGAGCCAGTCCCAGAAAGCGGGCGAGGCGATGGCCAGCGTAGCACCGAGCGATTGCTGCAGGGCTTCGATGCGCGCGGCCGGTGCGACGACCTGCCAGCGCGGCTCGCCGTCGGCATCGGCCAGCCGAATCACGGTCACGTTGTCGTCGGATGCAGTGGCCAGCGGTGCCTGGGGAGTGGGCAGGCCGGCCTGTTGTAGCGCGGCTTCCGCGCCAGCCCCGGCGATGCCGAGGATGCCGTGCGTGGCGGACAGGTCCGACAGCTTCGCCTTGGCCCGCAGCACGAACATGGTCAGGCGCTTCTGGATTGGCGGCTGGATGTCGGCGGAGAGTTGCAGCACGATGCCATCGGCGTCGCGCCACATCAGGAAGCTGGCCATCAGCCGGCCCTTGGGCGAGCAGTAGCCGGCCAGGCGCGCCGTGCTCGCGGTCAGGTCTTCAACGGCGTTGGTGAGCTGGCTGTGCAGGAAAGTGGCGGCATCGTCGCCAGCCACGCGGATCAGGCCAAGTCCGCCCGGCGCGGTGACGATACCAGCGGCGCGCAGGGATTTCAGGCTTTGGTCGAGGGACGGAAATTCGGTGGAGGACATGCAGACGGTCCTGGATGGCGTATGAATTAGGGGCGGCGCCGTGCGCGGCGCGTTCTCGTAACTTGCGGTGACACATCGGCCACAAGGCTCCCGGTATTATATGGGCCTGTCGCCATTCCGGCCGGCTGCCACCATGATCCCGACCCGCCGGCGGGGACATCGCGGCCGGTCTTTGCTTGCTACTACATGAAACGTCTGTTCCTGCGCCTGGTCGGGGTTCTGGTGGTCTTCGCCATGGCCGCCGCCGGTGGCTTTGCCTGGTGGGCCCACCAGCCACTCGGCCTGACCACATCCCCCATCGAAGTCGTCATCAAGCCGAATTCCGGCGTTCTCAGCGTGGGTCGGCAGATCCAGCGCGGTGGCGTGGCCATGGATCCGCGCCTGTTCCAGATCCTGGTCCGCATCACCGGCCACGGCCCGGACCTCAAGGCCGGGGGCTACCAGTTCGAGACGGGCGCCACGCCGCTGGACGTGATCGGCAAACTGGCCCGGGGCGAGGTCACGCACTACGTCGTGACCGTCATCGAGGGTTGGGAATTCCGCAAGATGCGCGCGGTCGTGGATGCCAACCCTGCGCTGAAGCACGACACGGTGGGCATGTCCGACGCCGATTTGATGCACGCGATCGGCGCGGCCGAATCCGCGCCGGAAGGGCTGTTCTTTCCCGATACCTATCTGTTCGCGCGCGGCAGCAGCGATATCGAACTCTACAAGCACGCCTATCGCGCCATGCAGCGGCGGCTGAACGAGGCCTGGAACGCACGCGCGCCCGACCTGCCGTACAAGACGCCGTATGAGGCGCTGGTGATGGCATCCATCGTTGAGAAGGAGACGGGGCAGGCGGCGGAGCGCCCGATGATCGCGGCCGTGTTCGTCAACCGTCTGCGCAAGAACATGATGCTGCAGACCGATCCGACCGTGATCTACGGCCTGGGTGAGCAATTCGACGGCAACCTGCGCAAGAGGGATTTGCTGACGGACACCCCGTACAATACGTACACCCGTACGGGCCTGCCGCCGACGCCGATTGCCTTGCCGAGTCTGGCGTCGCTGGCCGCAGCCACGACGCCGGCGCCATCGGACGCCTTGTATTTCGTGGCACGCGGCGACGGCAGCAGCCATTTCTCCAATTCACTACCCGAACACAATCGCGCGGTCGACAAGTACCAGCGCGGCAAACCATAAGGTCATGCGCGGAAAATTCATCACCTTCGAGGGCATCGATGGCGCGGGCAAGAGCACCCATATCGAGTGGGTGGCGGAGCACCTGCGCGCGCGCGCAAATGTCGTCACTACCCGGGAGCCGGGCGGCACGCCGCTGGGCGAAGACCTGCGCCAGTTGCTGCTGCACCGGAAGATGCATCTTGAAACCGAGGCGCTGCTGATGTTCGCGGCGCGCCGCGAGCACATCGCCGAAGTCATCGAGCCCGCGCTGGCGCGCGGCGACTGGGTCATCTCGGATCGTTTCACCGATGCCACGTTTGCCTATCAGGGCGGTGGCCGCGGGCTGGCGCTCGATCGGCTGGCCACGCTCGAGCAGTGGGTGCAGAGCGGTCTTCAGCCCGACCTGACGCTGCTGTTTGACGTTCCGCTGGAAACCGCGAGCGCACGTCTGGCCGGGGCCCGTGAGCCCGACAAGTTTGAGGCCGAGTCCCGCGCCTTCTTCGAACGCACCCGCACTGAGTATCTGCGCCGTGCGGCGGAAGCGCCACAGCGCTTTCGGGTCATCGACGCAACGCGCTCGATCGACGAGATTCGTGTGGCGCTTGAAGAAATTATTGCAACGCTTTGATTTTTAATGGCTATATCCATGTGGTGATGTCGATGTCATTGACTCCGACAATACATGAGATGGCTGCGCTAACTGATTGAACCTGAATGCTTTATCCCTGGCAACGAGATGACTGGCATCGGCTGACCGCGCTACGCGACCGGCTGCCGCACGCGCTGCTGCTTCACGGCCAGCAAGGCATCGGCAAGCGCGATCTGGCGTTGCACTTCGCGCAGGGCCTGCTTTGCGAAAGCGCGCTGCCCGATGGCCAGCCCTGCAATACCTGCAGCGCCTGCCACTGGTTTGGTCAGGGCAACCATCCCGATTTCACGGTGGTTCGGCCCGAGGCACTGGAAGCCGGCGCTGGAGAGGCCGAAGGCGACGGCGAGAGCGGCAGCAAGAAGAAGGCGCCGAGCAAGATCATCCGCATGGAGCAGGTGCGGGCGCTGATCGAAGCGGTGGGTGTTGGCACGCACCGCGCGGGTTTGCGCGTGGTGGTGGTCTATCCGCTCGACGCGCTGCAGACTGAAGGCGCCAACGCGCTGCTCAAGACGCTCGAGGAGCCGCCGCCGTCCACGGTGTTCCTGCTGGTCACGGATCGTATCGACCGTGTGTTACCGACGATCCTGTCCCGCTGCCGCCAATTCTCGATGACGCGGCCGACCAGCGCGGATGCGCTCGATTGGCTGCGCGGACAGGGGGTGGCCGATGTGGAGGCGCAACTGGCGCTGGCTTGGGGGGCGCCACTGACGGCGCTGCACGCGGCCGAGGCCGAGGAACAGCCCTTGCAGCGCTGGCTGGTCGGCCAGCTCGGTAGCGCGGCTGCGCTGGATGCCCTGGCCGCCGCGGAGCAATTGCAGAAGCTGCCGGTTCCCGCCGTGCTCGGCACCCTGCAACGCTGGACGTACGATCTGCTGGCGCTCTGCCTGGGTACGGGTGCCGCACGTTACTTCCCGAAGGAGCAGACGGCACTGGCCCGCTGCGCCAGCGCAACCGACGCGCATCGGCTGCAGGCGTTCGCCGCGCGGCTGGTCGGACATCGTCGCAATGAGAACCATCCGTTGGCCGCGCGCCTCGTGATGGAGTCGGTGTTGCTCGATTACCGACAATTGTTCCGTTAGCGTGCGTCTCGCGGTAGGAATCGTGCCGCACACGTGGTACAAGTCGAACAAAGCGAATTTCAAATAGCCCGCACAAAGCGGGCAACGCTGCAACAAGGGGTCAAGATGAACACACCAGCCATAGCGGCGCCGACACGACCAGCGGTCGGTCCCGCCACGATTCCCAATCCTGCGACGACCGGCCGCCCGAACGTGTTGTCACTGTCGATCAAGGACCAGGCAGGGCTGTATGCGGCCTATATGCCGTTCCTGGCGCGCGGCGGGATCTTCGTGCCTTCGAACCGGCCGTTCAGGCTTGGGGAGCAGGTATTCCTGGTGCTGTCGCTGCTGGATCGCCCGCAGAAGTATCAGGTGCAAGGTACTGTCGCGTGGATCACGCCGGTCGGCACGCCGATGAAGACGCCCGGCGTGGGGGTGCATCTCCCGGACGACGATATTGGCCGTTCGCTGAAGCGCGCGGTGGAAGAGATTCTTGGCAAGACGATTGAATCCGGGCGACCGACCCAGACCCTGTAGTCCATCTGGAGTTGCTGTCTTGCGCGAAGTATTAGTCGCAACTTGTTGTAATTTATGAATGTTTTTGGTTTTGCCGCGGGTATCGTCGTTCGATGCCGGGCCGGTGACCGTGGCGTCGAGCGAGACCTGATGATCGCCCGACGTCGGCTCGATTGAGATATCCCCATGTTTGTTGATTCCCACTGCCATATCGATTTTCCAGAGCTGGCCGAAAGGCTGCCGCAGTTGCTCGAGAACATGCGGACCAATCAGGTGTCGCACGCCCTCTGCATCTCGGTGACGCTCGAGGACTTTCCGCGCGTGCTGGCGCTGGCCGAACAGCATCCGAACCTGTATGCCTCAGTCGGCGTGCATCCTGACTACGAGGAAGGCGCCGAAGAACCGACACTCGAGCGGCTGGTCACGCTGTCGGCGCATCCGCGAGTGGTTGGTACCGGCGAGACCGGGCTGGACTACTACCGTCTCAATGGTCGCAGCATCGCGGAGATGGAGTGGCAGCGTGAGCGGTTCCGCACCCATATCCGCGCGGCCCGCCAGACTGGCAAGCCGCTGATCATCCATACGCGATCCTCGGCGGACGACACGCTGCGGCTGATGCGCGAGGAAAACGCAGGTGAGGTTGGCGGCGTCATGCACTGCTTCACGGAGACCTGGGACATCGCCCGGCAGGCGCTGGACGAAGGCTTCCATATTTCGTTCTCGGGTATCGTCACGTTCAAGAGCGCGGCTGACCTGCAAGAAACCGCGAAGAAGGTCCCGCTCGACCGCATGCTGATCGAAACCGATTCGCCTTATCTTGCCCCGGTGCCGTACCGCGGCAAGACGAACGAGCCGGCCTGGGTGCGTTACGTGGGCGAGTTCATCGCCAAGCTGCGCGATGTTCCCGTGGAGACGATCGCAGAACAAACTACAGATAATTTTTTCCGCTTATTCAAGCACATAGACAGGAATTCTCATGCTTGACTTTAAGATCAGACGCGGGGTCGCCGCAATGGCCCTGATCTGCGCGGCTTGTGCGAGTGTGGCCGCTCCGGCCGACGATATGCGCAAGGCCGTCGAGTTCGATGACGCCAACACCGTGCAGAAGCTGTTGGCGCGTGGCGTGGATCCGAATCTGGTCGACAACCGGGGCGATCCGATGCTGGTGGTGGCGCTGCGCGAGAAATCGACCAAGGCGGCAACGGCGCTGATCAAGGCCAAGAACATTGACTTTGACAAGACCAATCCGGCGGGTGAGAACCCGCTGATGATGGCCAGCCTTCAGGGCGAACTGGACATGGTCAAGCTGATGGTCGACGGCATGGAGGCCGAGGTTAACAAGAAGGGCTGGGCGCCGCTGCACTACGCGGCGACGAATGGGCACAACGATGTCGTCAAGTATCTGGTCGATCATGCGGCCTACATCGATGCGGAAAGCCCGAACGGCACCACGCCGCTGATGATGGCTGCGCGCGGCGGGCATATCGATACCGTCAAGCTGCTGCTCGACGAAGGCGCGGACATGCGCCTGAAGAACCAGCAGAACATGACCGTGATCGACTTTGCCGAGCAGTACAACCAGAAAGAGATTGCCGACGGCCTCAAGTCGCGCTGGCAGAAGCTGTATGGCGCGGTGCCGCCGCCGGCACCGAAGCCGAAGCCCTGGACGCCGCCTGCTGGTCAGGCGAAGTAGTCAGGCTGTCAGGTACGCAGTCGTTTCCAGACGCCGCCCATCTGGGCGGCGTTTGCATTACGGGAATTCGCGCTCGGTGATCGTGACCGACCGCGACTTTCCGGGGGCCGCATACAGCGTCAGCACGTTGCGCCCAGCGCTGGTGCTGCCTGCCTCCCGCATTTCCTCGAACACGAAGCGCTCCGACCGGTAGATCTCCCCGGTGTCCAGGCTCTGGTAGCGCACGTCATAGCTGCCCTGCGTGATCGCGTCCATCGTGAACGAAGACCCGACAGGGATGAAAGTCGTCCGTACCGGCACCGGGATGCCGCCGTTGACGGCCACGAGCTTGAGCAGCACGTCGGACGGACCGCGTGAGTTGTCGACGGTCAGCGTCGACAGGCCGCTTGTATTCAGCACCGGATAGCCGGGCAGGTAGCCCGAATTGGTTGGCCAGGGCAGGCCGCGCGGAGTCAGGCTCGGACGCAAATATTGGGCCTCGCGCGGCAGGTCAGCCGGGACGGGGGTGACGATTGACGCCGCCGCGGCCGGCTGGACGAGCGCCGCGCCTGGCTTGTCGACGGCCGGCTGAGTTGGCGTGGCCCAGTCTCCCAGCAGCACGACAATGGCGGCCCCGATGCCCGCATAGAGCAGGAGCGACCATTTCCTGGCCAGCGGCTCGCCCGGGCGCTGGCCGTCCTGTCGGGGTTTGCGTCGCTTCTTCTGGGCGGAGTCGGCAGCGGATTGGCCGGGTGCGGCGGCTCCGGTGGCCCGTGCCGATGCCTGCGCCGACTGTGCCGGACGCGCGGGGCGCCCCTGTGGGCGTGGGGCCTGCGCGGTGGCACGGGATGCTGCCGCCTGTTGGGCCTGGCGCTGCCTGCGTTCGGCGTCCAGCTTTTCCTGCGATGCTATCCACTGGTCGTGCTCGGCGCGCTTGGCCGGGTCGCTCAGCACGTCGTACGCGGCGTTCAGCAGCCGCATGATGCGATTGGCCTGTTCGCTATCGGCGTGCCTGTCCGGGTGGTACTTTTGGCTAAGCGATTTATATGCGGCCCGAATGACTTCTGCGGGCGCATCGCGGGAGACCTTGAGGTTGTCGTAATGGGTATGCATCAGGCGAAGAAGGACGCAATATCGGTGTTCGACGACAAATAACGGCAGGGCGCCGCGATTCTCAAGTATTCACGCAAATTGGCGGGCGGGTATGCGGGCTAGCCAACAAATACAGACATGTCCGCGATGATCCGTTCCGCATTGTCGCTGTTCTTTGACGTGGCCACCAGATGGATGCCTCCAATCGCCGGGCTAAAGTTCCGCCGCAATCTGCCGATATAGGCGGCAAATGACGAGGGCCTGACAAGAGCCCAAAGTTCCGGGATGGCGGGGCATCTGCTCCGCCGCAGTTCATGGGGGGCAAGGACATGCTGAGAAGAATCAAGGCGGAACAGCTTCAGGTGGGCATGTTTGTGTCCAGGCTGGGCGGGCCATGGATCAACCATCCATTCTGGCGCTCGCGCTTTCTGGTCAGTAGCGACGAACAGATCGAGCAGATCCTGGCGGCCAATGTGCAGGACGTCTGGATCGACATCCTGAAGGGGCGCAACCTGCCGATGCAGAGCACGCCGGAAGTTGCCGATTCGGAGGTGGATGCACAGCCCGAGTCGGGTTTCGAGGACGAACTCGAACATGCGCGCGAGCTGATCAAGTCGGGCCGGGCGGTGATCGGGTCGATTTTCAACGACGTGCGGATGGGACACGCGCTCGAGACCAACGGCGCGCTGCTGCTGGTGGATTCGGCATCGACATCGCTTTCGCGCCATTCGCAGGCGTTGCTGGCCATGGCGCGGCTCAAGGCCAAGGACGACTACACGTACCTGCATTCGTACTCGGTCTGTGCGCTGATGATCGCCGTGGGCCGTACGCTGAAACTGCCCGACGGTGAAGTGCGCGAGCTTGGCCTGGCCGGGCTGGTCCACGATATCGGCAAGCTGACGCTGCCCGAGTCACTGCTGATGAAGGCGGGGGATCTGTCGCCGGCCGAGTACGAGCAGATGCGGCGGCACCCATCGGCCGGGTACCGTATCCTGAACGAGGCGCGGCTGTATACGAACATTCCGCTCGACGTGTGCGTGCATCACCACGAACGGGTGGATGGCAAGGGCTATCCCTTCGGTCTGTTCGAGAATGAAATCAGCGTGCACGCCAAGATCGCGGCGATCTGTGATACCTACGACTCGCTGACATCGCCGCGGCCCAACCACCTGGCCTGGTCGCCGGCGCGTGCGATGGAGTACATCGCCGTGCGCGTCGACACGCTGTTCGATCGCCGCGTGTTCAAGGCGTTTACACGGACGGTCGGTATCTACCCGCTGGGCACCGTGCTGCGGCTGCGCTCGGGACGCCTGGCGGTGGTCTGCGGGCAGAACGCGAACGAACCGCTGCGGCCCCGCGTGATGACGTTCTATTCGGTGTCACAGTCGGCGCCGCTGCCGCATGAGGTTCTCGACCTGACTCAGAGCGAGGATTCCGTCATTGCCTTCGAGGATGCCCGGCAGTGGGGCTTCACCGACGAGCAACTGATGGCAATGTACGCGCCACACGTGAAATAGACAGAACGCGCGTGCGTCGAACGCGGCGGACGTCGAACGCCAAATGTGGGCGGGGCGGGCAGAAATAGTAGACTTGGCGCTTGTCAGCCCGTATTTATCAGCCCGTACCGCTTCACTGCACATGACCTTCGACGCCCTGCTTGAACTGTTCGAGCAACGCATCCCGGCCCACCCGTGGGCTCAGATCACCTTGTACGTCCTGGCGCTGGTCCTGCTGGCCGGCATCGCGCAATGGCTCGTGGCGCGCGTGGTCGGCCGGGTGGTCTATCGCGTATTGAGTCTTTCCGGCCACGGCAACTGGGCCGGGGCGCTGCTGCGCCACCGGACCTATCGCCGGCTGGGCTACGCGGTGTTCCTGGCCGTGGTCACGGTCGGCATCAGCCAGGTGCCGAACCTGGGCAAGTTCTCGGCGGCCATCGAGCGGCTGGCTCATGCGGGCACCTGGATCAGCGTGTTCCTGATGCTGTCTGGCGTGCTCGATGCGTGGCAGACCGTGTTTTCCGGCAGCCGCAGCGCGCAGACGCATTCGATCAAGGGCTACATCCAGGTGGCCCAGCTCGCGCTGTGGCTGGTCTGCGGTGTGCTGGTGCTGTCGATCCTGATCGACCGCTCGCCGCTCTGGATGCTGTCCGGTATCGGCGCGCTATCGGCGGTGCTGCTGCTCGTGTTCAAGGACACGCTGCTGTCCCTGGTAGCCAGCACTCAACTCACCTCGAACGACATGCTGCGCATTGGCGACTGGATCGAAATGCCCCAGTCCAATGCCGATGGTTTCGTCATGGACGTGGCGCTGCATACGGTCAAGGTCAAGAATTGGGACAACACCGTGACGACGGTGCCAACCTACAAGCTGTTCTCGGAGAGCTACCGCAACTACCGGCACATGTTCGAGTCCGGCGCGCGCCGCATCAAACGGACGCTCCGGATCGATGCCACCAGCGTGCGGTTCCTGGACGAGGAGGAGGTCAGGGCGCTGATGCGGTTCAAGCTGCTGCATGACTATCTCGAGGTCAAGCAGGAGGAGGTCGATCGGGCCAACCGGGAGATCCTGCGTGCCGACACAGATCCGGTCAACCGCCGTCGGCTGACCAACCTGGGCACGTTCCGCGCCTATGGCATCGCCTTCCTGCGCGCGCATCCGGAAATTCATCACGATCTGCTGCTGAACCTGCGGATGATGGAATCGGACTCGCAGGGCATTCCGATCGAGATTTACTGCTTTACCACGCTCACGAACTGGACGGACTACGAACGTATCCAGGGCGATATCTTCGACCACCTGTTCGCGATTCTGCCGGAGCTGGGTTTGCGGGTGTATCAGGCGCCATCAGGCGCGGATCTGAGCGGGCTGCGCAGCGGTGCGACGATGGCCGACCAGCACGCCGCACTGGCCGTGGCCGCCGCGGACTCGGGGATGCGCCAGCCGCCATCGGCCCCGACGGATCGGGCCGACAGGGTGGCGTAGGGGGGATTTCTCCCTGTCCCTTCTCCCTTCTCCCGTCGTCGGGAGAGGGGAGTCAGCAAAGCGCAGCGCTTACGCCTTCCGCGGCTTGACCTTGCCCGCCGCTTCCTTGGCGCGCTCGCGTGCCGTATCCACGTCTTCGGCGTAGGCCAGCGCCACGCCCATGCGGCGCTTCGTGAACGACTCCGGCTTGCCGAACAGGCGCAGTTCCGTCTGCGGCACGCGCAGCGCCTCGTCCACGCCATCGAAAACAATGCCTTCAGCTTCAACGCCGCCGTAGATCACGGCGCTCGCGCCGGGCGCGCGCAGCGCGGTGCTGACGGGCAGGCCGAGGATGGCGCGGGCGTGGAGTTCGAACTCGTTCTGCCACTGCGTAATCATCGTCACCATGCCGGTGTCGTGCGGACGCGGGCTGACTTCGCTGAACCAGACCTGCTCGCCCTTGACGAACAGTTCCACGCCGAACAGGCCCTGGCCGCCCAGATCGGCGGTCACGGCACGCGCGATATGCTGCGAGGTTTCCAGTGCCTTCGGGTGCATCGGGTGCGGTTGCCAGCTTTCCACGTAGTCACCCGCGACCTGCACGTGGCCGATCGGCTCGCAGAAATGCGTTTCCACTTCGCCATTGGCGCCCACGGCGCGCACGGTCAGCAGCGTGATTTCGTAGTCGAAGTCGATAAAGCCTTCGACGATCACGCGGCCGTGGCTGACGCGGCCGCCGGCCATGGCATAGTCCCACGCGGCCTTGACGTCCGCGGGACCGTCGATCTTGCTCTGGCCCTTGCCGGAACTGCTCATCACGGGCTTGACCACGCACGGGTAGCCAATGCCGCCGTCGATCGCGGCTTGCAGTTCCTCGAGCGAATCGCAGAATTTGTACGGGCTGGTGGGCAGGCCCAGGGTCTCGGCGGCCAGGCGGCGGATACCTTCGCGGTCCATCGTCAGGCGGGCGGCGCGAGCCGTGGGGATCACGCGAACCACGCCGGCCGCTTCCAGGGCTTCGAGCATTGGCGTGGCGATGGCTTCGATCTCTGGCACCACCAGATCCGGCCGCTCGGCTTCGATCAGTGCCTTGAGCTGTTCGCCGTCGCTCATCGTGATCGTGCGCGCATGGTGGGCCACCTGCTGGCCCGGCGCGTTCTCGTAGCGGTCGACGGCGATCGTCTCCACGCCCAGGCGCTGCAGCGCGATCAGCACTTCCTTGCCCAGCTCACCTGAGCCTAGCAGCATGACTTTGGTGGCGGACGGGGAGAGGGGCGTTCCAAGGGTGGTCATGGGGCGGCTCGATCAAGTCAGAAAAACCGGGATTGTATACGCGGGCGATGCCCGGCGCGACATCCCGGTTCCCTGACGTCGCGTATGCCCCTCAGTACGAGATCTTTGCGCTGACGCTGATCGCACGCGGATCGCCCGGCTGGATGTACTCCGCGTACTGGAAGCCCCAGTAGCGCTTGTTGGTCAGGTTGGTCAGCGCTGCCCGCAGCGTCAGTTCTTTGCCCGCCACGCGCGTGCTGTAGGTCGCGCCAAGGTTGAAGATCGTGTAACCACCCAGCGTGAGGTCGCCGGCCGGGCGCAGCTTGGTTGTGCCCGTGTACTTGCCGTCGATGCCCACCTTCAGGCCCGGCACGTACGGAATGCGATACGCCAGCCGGCCGGTCAGGATGAAGCTGGGCGCGCCGGCCACGCGGTTGCCGTTGTAGGTCTGGCCCTTGTCGTAGTAGCTGTCCAGATACATCGCGCTGCCGCCCACTTCCCATTGGGAGCCGATGCGCGCGGCTCCAGCCAGCTCTGCGCCCTGGTAGATCGACAGGCCATCCTGCACCAGCACGTTCTGCGAGTTGGTGTACTCGGCACCGCGCTCGATGCGGAACAGCGCCGCCGTGCCGGTCCAGAGACCCTGATCCGTCTTCGCGCCGATTTCGTATTGCTTGCTCTTGACCGGATTCAGTTGCGCGCCCGCGTTCGCGAACGTCGTGCCGACCGTGGTGCCGCCGTCGAACGCTTCCACGTAGCTGGCGTACAGCGTGGTGCTCGGCATCGGCTTGAACATCAGCGCGACGGTCGGCGTCAGCAGGCCGGTCTTGTCATAGTGGGTGGTGCGCGTGCCGTCGGTCCCGTAGCTGTTCTGCTCGTAGTTGGTGAAGCGCAGCCCGCCCAGCACCGACCAGCGCTCGGTCAACTGGATCGTGTCGCTCATGAACAGCGCCTTTTGCGTGATGTCGCTGGCACGGTACTTGTTGAACGCAACCTGGCTGTAGTAAACGCCGGTGTACGGCTGCGACAGGTTGCCTGGGTCCAGACTCAGCGACACCGGGTTGCTGCTGTAGCGGTTGACCTGGTTCTGCCACGTCACGCCGCCGACGAACTGGTGCGAGAACGGGCCGGTACGAAAGCGGCCTTCGACCATGGTCGTCCACTGGTTGAACTGGTGTCCCTCTGCGCCGTCGTAGCGCAGGTCGGTGTAGTCGCCGTTGCTGTCGATCAGGCTCAGGCTCGACTCGTTGCGGCTGCGCGACTGCTTGCTGAAGCTGTAGATCGTGCTGACCGTCCAGTCGGTGTTGAGGTTGTAACGCAGGCCCGTGGAGTAGAACTGCAGGTTGGAGTAGAAGTGCTGGTCCGGGCCTGCGAACAGGCCACCCCGGCCGCTGACCACGCCTGGCAACTGGCTTCCGGGGGCAAGGCTGTATGTGGTGAAGGTGGGCGTCTGGCCGAAGGTGCTGCGGTCCTGGTAGATGCCGTCGAAGGTCCAGGTCAGGTCTCGCGTGATGCGGGCGTCCAGGCCAAGCGATATGGAGTTGCGGTTCAGCCCGACGGCGTTCGACGGCTTGCCTTCCTCGTGCGTCAGGTTCAGTCGGTAGCCGAACATGTTGTCCGGGCCGGCCCGGCCACCGACGTCGACATGCTCGCTCCACAGGTGGGACGAGCGATAGCCCAGTTCCGCGCTGGCCGTGAAGACGTCGGTCGGCTTCTTCGTAATGTAGTTGACCGTGCCGCCCGGGTTACCGAAGCCGTACATGAAGCCCGATGCGCCCTTGAGCAGTTCCACCTGTTCGAGCTGTTCGTAGGGCAGCGTGATGCCGTAGCTCACGAACGGCATGCCGTTGATCTTGAATCCGTTCTGCCAGTCGAGCTGCAGCCCGCGCACGGTCAGGTAGGACGCCCATGCATTGTTCGCGTTGCTGTTGTCGGAGACCGATGCATCGGTGAAGAACACGTCGCCGAGCTTGGTGACCTGGCGTTCGGCCAGGTCGTCGCCGGTGATGACCGTGGTCGAAAACGGTGTGTCGAGCTGTTTCCGGGAACCGAGCGCGCCACTGGTCATGGGCTTGTCCAGGTGCGGTCCGACGTCGATTTCCTGCGCGGCGCTCACCGTTACAGTCGGCAGCGCCTGTTCCGGGGCGGCTTGTGCCGTTTGTGCGGTTTGCGTGGTCTGGGCGGTCTGGCCGGTCTGGGCGAACGCGCCAAGCGGCAGGCCCGCGATGACCGCCACGCGGGCGATGAAGACTGTGGCGCGCAGGCGCGACGGGACAGGCTGCCGGTGGACGGGGCGGGCGGCCGGGAACTGGCGGGATGACATTGGAGCTGGCTCGTTCGGTTCTTGTTGATAGTGTAAATACGAACAATTCGTATTTACACTATGGGAGGCCGAATCATGCCCAGTGATCCATTGAGTCGTCAAGCAAGCCCTTGTTGCCAAAGCGGCATTTGCCGCCCAGGTCGCTTTGGCCGCTTTGGCCGCTTTGGCCGTCTCGTCTGTTGTATTTTCCCGTCCCGGCGGGGTGCCGGAACGGGAATCAGCGTAGCCCCAGCTGCACTTCGAGGTTGTGGGCCAGCGTCACCAGCCGGGGGCCGACAAACTGCTCGACCGCATGGAATCTGCCCGGCTGCGCCCGGATGCCGCTGTTGATCACGAACCACTGCGAGTCAACGGGCTTGCACAGAGGAACGGCAAAGCCGAACACGTCATGGCGCCACTCGGCGCGGTTCGTACAGTAGCCCAGCCGCTCGAGGTCCTTGCGTGCCTGGGACAGTCCCGGCGCACCACGTGCGAAAGCGTCTGGGTCCTGCAGGCGCAGGCGGTTCAGCACCGGGTCGCGCAGTTCTGCCGGCGCGCGGCAAAGCCAGGCCTTGCCGATGGCCGTCGTCAGCATTGGCAGTGCCGCGCCGATATCGGGCGGCACCACGAGGTTGTCCGTCGAGCGCGCGGTCTCGACGTAGATCATCTGCGTCCGGTCGCGGATGCCGAGCGAGACCGCGCCGCCCACTTCGTCGGCCAGCGCCTTCATCAGCGGCCGCGCAATCTGGCGAATCGGCATGCTGGCCAGCAGCGGGTAGCCCGGCGCCAGCACGGGTGCACCCAGCCGGTATTTGCCAAGCGCGGTGTCATGACGCAGATAGCCGAGCGCGCTGAGCGTGTGGGTGAGACGTGCCACGGTCGACTTCGACAGCCCGGTGCGCTGCACAAAGTCCTTGTTGCCCAGCAGCGATTCGCCTGCCCGATAGGCCAGCAGGATGTCCAGTCCGTTGGCCAGCGTGGTGGCGAACTGGCGGTCGCGGGCGTCGTCCGGAGGGATGTCGGTGGCGCTCATCGTCACTCCCAGGCCACCAGTGTTTCCACCTGCGCCACCAGCTTCAGCAGGCGCGGCCCCATCTCCCGTTCGAGCTTCCGGGGCGTCATGCGCACCGCGGGCACGCCGCAGTTGAAGACCAGGATCTCGCCGTCGATGGGAGTCCGCATCGGCACGGCCACGGCGTGAACGTCGCGCTGCCAGTCGCCACGTGACCGCGTAAAGCCGAGCGTCGCCAACTCCTCGATGGCCGTATCCACGGCACCCGCCAGCCGTTCGTAGTCGTCCGGCTCGGCCTCTCGCAGCGCGTCGAGCAGGCGGTGGCGCACGTCTTCCGGTGCCCGTGCCAGCCATGCCCGGCCCATCGCCGTGGCCAGCATCGGCAGGGATGCGCCGATGTCCGGACGAAATGCGATCGCGTCGTGACCTCGGCTGGTTTCGACGTAGACCATGCGCAGCCGGTCGCGCAGCCCCAGCGATACGGAGCCGCCAACCTGATCGGCCAGCGCTTTCATGAGCGGCCGGGCCAGCTGCCGCACGCGCAGGCTGGCCAGCAGTGGATACCCAAGCGAGAGCGCGGTCGAGCCCAGCCGGTAGCGGCGCAAATGGGTGTCGTAGAGCAGCAATCCGCGCGCCGCCAGCGTGTAGGTCAGCCGGCTGATGGTCGCTTTCGACAGACCGGTGCGATCGGCCAGTTCCTTATTGCCGAGCACGGTCTCGCCCACGCGAAAGCACTGCAGCAACGCCAGGCCGTGGGCCAGCGTGGTGGCAAAGGCGGGATCGGGGTGATGGGGGCGCGTTGGCATCTGGCGTTTGGTTTGGCGTTCATCTTACCGAAGCGATGTGCCGATTGCGCAATGGTTGTTCAAGATAGCGAAACAACGGTGCCGACATTCGGGAGGCGCGCGTACGCTCCTCGACATCAAAAATCATGGTGGAGCGAGACGATGATCCGGGACCCCGAAGCTTTCGATGCCTTTCTGCAGACCCTGCGGCGCTTCGTGCGCGAGAAGCTCGTGCCGCGCGAGGCCGAGGTGGCCGAACATGACGAGGTGGCGCAGGATCTGGTCGACGCCATGGCCGCGCAGGGCATGTTCGGCTACTCGATTCCCGAGCAGTACGGCGGCGCCGGCATGACCACCGAGGAACTGGTTCTGGCGGCGATGGAGTTGTCGCAGTGCTCGGTGGCGTTTCGGGCGCGGGTCGGCACCAATACCGGCATTGGCTCCGAAGCGCTGGTGGCTGATGGCACGCCCGCGCAGAAGCAGCACTATCTGCCGCTGCTGGCCAGCGGGCAGCTCACCGGATCGTTTGCGCTGACCGAGCCCGAGGCCGGCTCCGACGCCACGGCGCTGCAGACCACGGCCGTGCGCGACGGCGATGCCTACATCCTCAACGGCACCAAGTGCTTCATTACCAATGCGCCGATTGCTGGCCTGTTCACGGTCATGGCACGTACCGATCCCGCCAATCTGGGCGCAGGCGGGATCTCGGCCTTCATCGTGCCGCGCGAGACACCGGGGCTAAGCACGGGCCGGCCGTACCAGAAGATGGGCCAGGCCGGATCGCCGGTGTCCGAGGTGCATTTCGACAACTGCCGCGTGCCGGCGGTCAACCTGATCGGCGGCGAGGAAGGCAAGGGCTTCCGCACCGCGATGAAGGTGCTCAACAAGCAGCGTATCCATCTGGCGGCGCTGTGCACCGGGCCCGCGATCCGGATGCTCGAAGACGCGGTGCGCTTCGTCACCGAGCGCAAGCAGTTCGGGCAGGTGCTGGCCGATTTCCAGTTGGTGCAGGCCATGATCGCCGACTGCCAGACCGATATCCACGCGGCGCGGGCGCTGATTCTGGAAACGGCACGCAAGCGAGATCTGGGTGAGGACGTGACGATGCAGGCGTCGATCTGCAAGTACTTCGCGTCCGAGATGTGCGGCCGCGTGGCCGACCGCTGTGTGCAGTTGTTTGGCGGCTACGGCTACATCGCCGACTACGGCATCGAGCGCTTCTATCGCGATGTGCGCCTGTTCCGCCTGTACGAAGGCACCAGCCAGATTCACCAGATCAACATCGCCAAGCGGACCTTTGCCCAGGCCGGCGGCCAGCGCTGAGCGGGCTATCCAGGCCCCAGACCCCAGACCCCAAAACCCAGATTCACGGAGACAATCATGATCAAGCCCTTGATCGCGGCGGCCGGCATGTCGTTCGGCCTGTTTTTCGGCATGGCCCCGGCGCACGCCGAGACCCCTTATCCGAACAAGGTGATCAGGCTGGTGGTGCCGTTCGCGCCGGGCGGGTCCACCGATGTCGTCGCCCGGCTGATTTCCGAGCCGCTGCGCGACGAACTGGGCCAGACGGTAATCGTCGACAACCGGCCGGGCGCGGGTGGCAATATCGGCGGCGACATCGTCGCCAAGGCGGCGCCGGACGGCTACACGCTGCTGCTGGCCGCCGCCGGGCCGACCGTCATCAATCCGAGCCTCTACCCGAAGATGTCCTACGATCCGGTGCGCGATCTGGCGCCGGTGACGATGATCGAGCGCGAGCACAACGTGATGGCGGTCAATGCGTCGCTGCCGGTCAAGAACGTGCAGGAGTTCATTGCCTACGCCAAGTCGCACCCGAACCAGCTTTCGTTCGGATCGCCGGGCAACGGCAGCCCCGCGCAACTGGCCGGGGAACTGTTGAACCAGACCGCGGGCATCAAGCTCCAGCACGTGCCATACAAGGGTAGCGGCCCGGCCGTGGCAGACCTGATCGCTGGCCATATCACACTGCTGATCGACAATATGCCGGCGCTCTGGCCGCACGTTCAGTCGGGCAAGCTGCGCGCGCTGGCTGTGACCAGCGAAAAACGCGCTACGGCGGCGCCGGGCCTGCCGACGGCACAGGAAGCCGGGCTCAAGGGCTATGTCGTGACCGCTTGGAAAGGCCTGATGGTGCCTGCGCATACCCCGCGTCCGGTCGTCGACAAGCTTAACCAGGCGATGGTGAAGATTCTGGCGCGGCCCGAACTGCGCAAGAAGCTGGTGGAACTGGGCGCGGAGCCGGTGGGCGATACGCCCGAGCAGTTCGGACAACAGATTCGTACCGATGCGGCGTGGTGGGCCGCACTGGTCAAGTCCACCGGCACCACGCTGGAATGATGGCCATGGGAACCAATGTTGCGGAGCTGCGCGGCAAGGTGCGGCGGTTCGTCGAACAGCACGCGATCCCGAGCGAAGACCCTGCACTGGCGCACGACGTGCAGCGCCTTGACGTCGTGGTCCGGCGGCTGCAGGGTCTGGCCCGGGAGGCGGGCATCTACGCCCCCCATCTGCCGCCCGAGCACGGCGGGCTCGGGCTCGACTGGCAGGCGCGTGCCGAGATTCTGGAGGAAGCCGGCCGCAGCTTCCTTGGCGCTCCGGCGCTGAATTGCGCGCCGCCCGACCAGCCGAACATGATCAACCTGATGCGCCACGGCAACGCCGCGCAGCAGGCGCGCTACCTGCAGCCGCTGGTGCGGGGCCGGATCCGTTCGTGCTTCGCCATGACCGAACCGGCGCCCGGCGCGGGCTCCGATCCGTCGATGCTGCGTACCACCGCCACGCGTCAGGACGGCAAATGGGTCATCAACGGCCATAAGTGGTTCATCAGCGGGGCCGTGGATGCGGCGTTCGCGATCGTGCTGGCGCGCACCGATGAGGCGGCCGGTACCGGCGCCACGATGTTCATCGTCGATACCGACAACCCTGGCTACCGCCTCGTGCGGAACATCGCGGGGATGGACGGCTATCAGGTGGGCGGCCACGGCGAGATCGTATTCGAGCAATGCGTGGTCGATGACGACGCGGTGCTTGGCCAGGTCGGGCAGGGCTTTGCCTATGCCCAGGCGCGGCTGGAGCCCGCCCGGCTGTCGCACTGCATGCGTTTCATCGGCCGCGCGTCGCGTGCGATGGAGATCGCGCAGCAGTACGCCGCGCAGCGCGAGTCATTCGGGCAACGGCTGGCCGATCTGCAGCAGGTGCAGGCGATGGTGGCCGATTCGCATATCGACCTGCATGCCAGCCGGCTGATGGTGCGCGATTGCGCGCGCAAGATGGACGCCGGGGAATCGGTCAAGCACGACTCCGCGATGACCAAGATCTTCGTGTCCGAAGCGGTCTGGCGCGTGGCTGACCGCGCGGTGCAGATCATGGGCGCGCTCGGCATTTCCGATGACACCCCGGTCTCGATGATCCAGCGCGAACTACGCCCGTTCCGGATCTACGACGGTGCGTCCGAACTGCATCGTGCCACGCTGGCACGTCGCATCTTCCAGCACGGGCTGCGCCCGTGAATCCGCAGTCAACCGCAAGCAATCGCATGAATCCCGAAGCAGAACAACCCGGTGGCCCGCTGGCCGGGGTACGCATCCTCGACATGGCCACCGTCATCGCCGCGCCGTTTTCCAGCACGCTGTGCGCGGACATGGGCGCAGACGTCGTCAAACTCGAACTGCCCGATGGGAGCGACCCGCTGCGCGGGCTGGCTCCGGTCAAGGGCGATCTGGCGCTGTACTGGAAGGTGACCAATCGCGGCAAGCGCGGTATCACGCTGGACGTGCGCAAGCCGGCCGGGCGCGCATTGTTCCTGCGGATGCTGCCGGACTTCGACGTGCTCGTGGAGAACTTCCGGACCGGTACGCTTGATCGCTGGGGGCTCGATATCGACACGCTGCGGCGTGCCAATCCGCGTCTGGTCGTGCTGCGCCTGACCGGCTTCGGGCAGACCGGCCCCTACGCACAGCGCGCCGGGTTTGCGCGGATCTTCGAGGCGATGAGCGGCTTCACGAACCTGACCGGCGAGACGGGCGGGGCGCCGCTGCATATGAACTACCCGATGGGTGACATGGTGGCCGGCCTGTTCGGCGCGTTCGCGATTGCCAGCGCCATCGCCGAACGTCGCCGGCCTGGCAACGAGGCCATGCCGGGCCAGGAAATCGACCTGGCCGCCACCGAGGCGCTGTTCCGGTTGCTGGAGCCGCTGGCGGTCGAGTACGAGCAGCTTGGCCAGGTCCGCCAGCGCGCGGGCAATCGCGCCACGTATACCGCGCCGTCGAACATGTATGCCACGGCCGATGGCCAGTGGGTATCGCTGGTGGCATCGTCGGGCCCGATCTTCCGGCGCCTGTGTCAGGCGATCGGGCAGCCGGGCATGGCCGACGACCCGCGCTTCGCCACCAACCCGTCGCGGGTGCGCCATCTGGACGCGCTCGATGAAGTCGTCGCCAGGTGGTTCGGCAGCCATGCCTATGCGGATGTGGCAAGCACCCTCGAGGCGCACGAGATTCCGTTCAGCAAGATTTTCTCGATCGCCGATATCGTCGACGATCCGCACTTTCAGGAACGGCAGGCGATCGTCAGGCTGCCCGATCCGGACCTGGGCTCGATCCCGGCACCCTGCGTGGTGCCAAGGTTCGCCGGACACACCCCACCGCCAGCCAGGAGCGGGCCGGGGGTCGGCGAGCACAATGCGGAAGTCTACGGCGCGTTGGGACTGACGGCCGCCGACCTGACCGGGCTGCGCGAGGGCGGGGTGATCTAGGCGGGCTGTGGTCAACGGCTTGCATCGACAACATACATACCCTCCGCGGCGTGGTTGTTGCGTTGCGGCACTTGGACGGCCGGTCAGAGAAATGCCGACAGACTGGTGGTGTCGCAATCGGGTAGACTCGGCGAGTTCGATACCCGAATCCCGGTGGCTCGGGTTCCAGGACGCAAGGAGATGCCACGCATGTACGCAGCAGAGTCCGCGCTTGACCACCGTACCGCCGATCCCGCGCCTTCGGGCGCGCCGGCCGCCGCGCCAGCGGAAACCCGGACGGAGGCCGCCACACGGGACCTTCGCCGCGTGCCGATTCACCCCGATCACTGGTATCCACTGGCCTGGTCCCGCGAAGTCAAGGCCGGCCAGGCACATGGCGTCCAGTTCGCCGGCGACCCGATCGTGCTCGTGCGCACCGCAACCGGAAAGATTTTCGCGCTGGAGGATCGCTGCGCCCATCGACAGGTGCCGCTCCACGCGGGCGTGGTGGATGGCGAGTCGATTCGTTGCTGCTATCACGGCTGGACATACGATTGTTCGGGACGCTGCATCGACGTGCCTTACCTGGGCAAGGAGCGCCTGCCGAACGGCGTGCGCGCCTATCCGTGCGAAGAGCGCGCGGGCCTGATTTTTGTCTTTCCGGGCAATCCGGCGCTGGCCGGACAGCAGCCGCTGCCCGAATTCGCCTCGGTGGCGGACAAACACTACAAGACACGACGCTTTGGCCGGGAGGTCAAGTGTCACTATTCCTTCATGCACGAAAACCTGATGGACATGAACCATCAGTTCCTGCATCGGCGGCAGATGGGCATGATGCGCGCGCGGTCGCTAGGCCGCCGCCGTGGCGCCGACTTCGTGGAGGTGGACTACACCTTCTCGCGCGAAGGCGGCAAGCAGCCGATGGGTGAGGCGCTTGTCTTCAGCAAGGAAGGCGGCGAAGGCAATAAGGACGTGATGACCGTCCGCACCGGCTACCCGTACCAGACGCTGAAAATCCGCTCTGGCAGTGGCACGCTCGTGATGGATCTCTGGATCGCCTATGTGCCGCTGGACGCGGCGCAACGCACCAACCGCACGTTCGGTATGCTGTCGATCCGCCGCCCTGGCATTCCTTTCGCGCTGGACCTGGCCTGGCCGCTACTGGTCTGGTTCACCGAGCGGATCTTCAAGGAAGACCGCTGGATCGTCGAGCGCGAGCAGGAGGCCCATGACCGCCAGGGTGAGGACTGGAATCACGAGGTATTCCCGGTCATCCGCGATCTGCGCGATCTGCTGCGCGAGTGCGGTGGCCGCACGGTCATTCCGATCCAGCGGCTGGAGACCCAGGTTTGAGGCGGTCGACAGGCAAGGTACGCGTAACGCGGCGCGACATATTCACAACATTTACGGGTGAGAGGGGCGAATGGGAGACACGCGTCGATTGGCGGGTCTGTTTGGTCGTTTCCTGGTTGTCATGATCGCGGCGTTCCTGACGGCCTGCGCGGGCTTGCCGCAGCGGCCGGAACTGCAGCCCGAAGTGGCGCTGCGCGATACCAGCGATACGGCGATAGCCAGAGAACTGGCGCCACAACTGGCCGCCCATCCGGGCGAGTCCGTGTTCTATCCGCTGGCCGCAGGTACGGATGCGTTTGCCATGCGTATCGCACTGGCTCGCGTGGCGCAGCGCTCGCTCGATATCCAGTACTACATTTACGAAACGGACGATACCGGCTTGACGCTGCTGGCCGCCATCATGGCCGCGGCAGATCGTGGCGTGCGGGTGCGGCTGCTGCTTGATGACATTCATCTGGCCGGGCAGGACAAGATGCTGCAGGTGATCGACGCGCATCCGAACATCGAGGTGCGGGTGTTCAATCCGTTCGCCAGCCGAAATGTGCGCCTGCTCGAGTACGTCACCGCTTTCAGCCGGATCAACCGGCGGATGCACAACAAGTCGATGACTGCCGACAACCAGCTCACCATCGTCGGCGGACGCAACGTCGGCGACGAGTACTACGGCGCGGCGCAAACCGATTTCAGCGACCTGGATCTTCTGGCGGCCGGTCCGGTGGTGCCAGAGGTGTCGGCCGTGTTCGACGATTACTGGAACAACGAAGCCGCTTATCCGATCTCGACCCTGGACAAGCCGCTCACGGGCAAGGAGGCCGCCGAGCAGCAGGAGAAACTGCGCAACGCCGTCGACGATCGCGCTATCGCCGTGAGTGCGACGCCGTATGGCAAATCCGTGCTGGAGTCCGGGGTCGTGCATGCGCTTCACCAGGGCACGCTGCCGTCCTTCTGGGGCCGAGCGACGGTTATCGCCGACAAGGCGGCCAAGATCCAGTTGCCGCCCGACGACGATTCCACGCACGCCATCCCGCAGCTAGGCAAGATTCTCGACAGCGCCAAGCATGACCTGACGCTGATATCCCCGTACTTCGTGCCGCCCGACGACGCCATGGACTGGCTGACCGGGATGCAGAAGCGGGGTGTCCAGGTTCGTATCCTGACCAATTCGTATGGCGCGACGGACGTGACGGCGGTGCACGCGGGCTACGCGCCGAGGCGCGAGGCCCTGCTGAGGGCAGGGGTGATCCTGTACGAACTGAAGCCATCGGCCTACGCCGAACTGGCCAAGGAAAGAAAGTCCCACCGCAGCGGCCCGGGCGGCAGCAGCCGCGCCAGCCTGCACGCCAAGACCTACATGGTGGATCGACACCAGTTGTTTATCGGATCCCTGAACCTGGATCCGCGTTCGGCACGGCTCAATACCGAAATGGGTATCGTGGTCGACAGCGCGCCGCTATGCGAGATGTTCGGCAAAGTGATCGACGCCGCGTTGCTCGACGTCGCCTACCAGGTCGTGCTCGAGACCGATCCCGCGACCGGCAAGGAGCAGATGGTGTGGGTGACCCAGGAGGACGGCATCCTGCGCACGTATCGCAGCGAGCCCGACATGAACGCCTGGGACCATATCAAGCAGGGCGTGTTGCGGATGCTGCCGGTGGAATCGCAGTTGTAGCGAACGACTCCGCGTGTTGTTTTCCCCCTCTCCCGCACGGCGGGGAGAGGGGAGAAGAACCACCTTGGGCTCAGCGCTGCACCAGCGCCTTGAAACCCTCGATCAGCCTGTCGATATCGGCTGCCGTGATCGCGCCCATCGTCGAGATGCGGAACAGTTGCGAAGACAGGCCGCCCTGGCCAGCGTAGATCACGAATCCACGGGCCTTTAGGCCGTCGTGAAGCTGCTCGTACGTGACGCCGTTGGGCAGGCGGTAGGCGCGCAGCACCACCGACGACTGCTCGGCGGGCCAGAGTGCCTCGATGCCCAGCGCGGCCAGACCGGCGCGCGCCTGTTCGGCCAGCGCCGCATAGCGCTGGTGACGACCTTTCCAGCCGCCTTCTTCCTGATGCTCGCGCAGCGCTTCCACCAGCGCGTAGTACGCATGGACGGACGGCGTGAACGGCGTGTTGCGCTGGTCCTGCAGCTTTGCCAGGCGAACGAGATCCAGGTAGTACGTACGGGTTGCCGCATGGGTCAGCGCGGCGCGGCGCGCAATCACAAAAGCCGCACCCGGCACGCCGTGCAGGCACTTGTTCGCCGTGGAGCACACCGCGTCGATATTGCCGCTGAAGTCGATCGCTTCCGCGCCGAAGCTGCTCACCGTGTCCACCAGCAGACGCACGCCACGTGCCTGGCACAGACGGTCGATCGCCGACAGGTCATTCAGCCGACCAGTCGTGGTTTCGTGATGGATCACGGCCACGTGGGTGATGGCGGGATCTTCGGCCAGCGCCGCGTCGATGCGGGCCAGGTCGGGCGCTTCCATCCAATCGTGCTTCACCAGCGCATGCGCGATCTGGTACTGCGCGGCGATCTGCGCGATGCGCTCGCCGTACACGCCGTTCTGCACGATCAGCAGCTTGCCGTTGGCGGGCACCATCGCCGCGATCATGCTTTCCAGCGCAGCCGTGCCGGAGCCGGTCATCAGTACCGCCGTCCATGCCGCGGGGTCGAGCGCGTAGATGTTGAGCAGCCGATCGCGCGCTTCGTCCTGCAGGTCGAAAAACTCGCTTTCGCGATGGCACAGGTCGGTTTGCAGCAGGCTCCGGCGCACGCGTTCCGAAAGCGTGACGGGGCCCGGGTTAAGCAGCAGCATGCTTCTCTCCGGCATGGCCCTGGTCGGCGCCGATCTGGCGGCCAAGGCGCGTCTTGACTTCCACCGGCGTCACCGACGGACGCGGCAGCCCGTCAGGCGTGCCGGCGCGGGTCTGCAGGCAGACGAAATTCGGGCCCGATGTCGCCGTGGCGGCGCTGGCCAGCACGCGGTCGAGCATGTCGAGATCGTCGCCCTCGATCGCCGAGGCATAGCCGCACGCCGCGGCAACACCTGCGAACGAGACGTTGTGCGATACCGTGGCCTGACCGCCGGTCGAATCATGTGCGTTGTTATCCAGCAGCACGTGCGTCAGGTTGGCCGGGCCATACGCGCCGAGCGTGGCGAACACGCCCATGCGCATCAGCGCCGCGCCGTCGCCGTCGACGGCCACGACCTTCAGGTCCGGACGCGCCATGGCCAGCCCCAGCGCGAACGGCGTCAGGCAGCCCATCGAGCCAACCATGTAAAGCTGGTTGGGACGATCGTCGAGCGCGTACAGTTCACGACCGCAGAAGCCGGTGGAGGCCAGTACGACGGTGGAATCCGCCGGCGTGTGGGCGATCACGCGTTGCAGCGCTTCCTGGCGGCTTGGCAGCGGCGTGGCGCCGGAACGCGACACTTGCGGCGTTGCCTTCGCGCGCGCCACGGGTGGCGTCTGCGTCTTGAGCGGGTAGGGCGCCACGCTGCCCTTCTGCATGATCAGCGCGTACGGCCGGCCGGTGGCATCCATATGGGCGATGGCGCGGTCCAGCGCCGGGCCCACGGCATCAGGCTCGGTCGGGAACAGCTCCCACGGGATCTCCATCGTGTCGAGCATGGCAGGCGTGACCGGGCCCATCAGCGCGTGCTGAGGCTCGTCCGACGCGCCGCCGGGTTGTCCGCGCCACGTGACGATCAGCAACTGCGGCAGGCGGAACGTCCACGTCAGCGAGGTGAGCGGGCTCACCGCGTTGCCAAGGCCCGAGTTCTGCATCATCGTGATGCCGCGCACGCCATTGCGCGCGCCCTGCGTCACGCCAGCGATAAAGGCCACGGCATCGCCTTCATTGGCGGCCGACACGTAATGCAGGGAAGGGTCCTGCACCACGTAGTTGATGAACGGCGTCAGGTACGAGCACGGTACGCCCGCGTACCACTCGAAACCGCGCTCGCGCGCGGCTTCCACGAACTGGACGGCCTCGATCATCGGGCAGTCTCTCCGTCGTTGTTGCCCAGCGCGTACGGCGTTTGCGTGTGCGCGAAGTCTCCGGCCCGGCGGAAGTCCTCCAGGTCGTTTACGCCGCGCCAGTGGCCATGTACGTAACGGACCTCGACCTTCTCGCCGGCTTCGACCAGCGCGTTGATCAGGTCGGGCATGTCGAGCGAGTCGAAGTCGGGCCGCTGACGCAGTTCGGCCAGCAGCTTCTGCAGGCGCGCGCGGCCTTCGCCCCGCACGTTGAGCAGACCGATCCAGCGGCCATGCGGCTCTCCGTCGGTAGCGGCCGGCGTGTCGGAGATCTTGCGCAGCAGCACCTTCTGGCCGAACAGGTCGCGGTCGTCGGCGGCCGAGCACCACGCGAAATCGCGCACGCTCTGGTTCGACGGGGCGGACTCGGATGAGTCGACCACCACGCTGAACGGCGCATCGGTTTCCAGCAGGTCGCGCAGGATGTAGCTGCGGAACATCAGGTCGCCATAGGAGACGACGGTGTCGGTCTCGAGCGAATCGGCGGCGCACGCCAGCGAAGCCAGCTCGCCGGTGGCGGCGTGGCGCTCGTTGCGCACCAGCTTGATGCCGGCCGCGTCGATCGCCTCGGCCTTGTAGCCGCCCACCACGGTGATGTCGTTGATGCCCTGGTTCTTGAAGCCGTCGACCAGCCAGCGCAGCAGCGGCTTGCCGGCTACCGGCAGCATGATCTTGGGCTTGTCTTCGGTCAGGGCCTCCAGGCCCTTGCCGCGTCCGGCCGCAAGCACCACAGCGGAGCTGGGCGCCTGGCCACCGGTCAGGTAGATCTTCTCGGCGGCCGAGTATTCGTCGGCATCCTGCAGGCGGAAAATTTCGTTGACGGTGGCGATGCGGTCTTCCACGTTGACCAGCGTCTGGCTGTCGTGGATTTCCCGGGCCACAGCCTGCATCGACGATGCGGCCACGCGGATCAGGTGGTTGGCCCAGATCACGAGGCTGATGCCGGCCTTGCGGAACACGTCGGTCGGCGTGCTGTAGTACTTGGTGGGAACGATCACCAGCGGCGCGCGCCCGGCCCATTCGCGCGCGAAGGTCACGATCTCGTCGGCCTTCGACAGCTTGCTGTGGATCAGGATGGCGTCGGCGCCGGCCTGACGGTACGCCTCGGCGCGGCGCAGGGCTTCTTCCATGCCCCAGCCGGCGATCAGCGCTTCGACACGCGCGACGATCGAGAAGTCGTCGTCGGCCTGCGAATCCTTACCGGCCTTGATCTTGCCGCAGAACTCGTCGATATCGGCCAGCGGCTGCTGCTCGCCGCCGATGAAGCTGTTGGTCTTCGGGAAGATCTTGTCTTCGATGCAGACGCCGGCGATGCCGCGCTGCTCGAGCTTGCGCACCAGGCGGCGCACGTTGTTGAAGTTGCCGTAGCCGGTGTCGCCGTCCAGCAGGATCGGCAGGTCGCTGGCATCGGCCATGAATTCGAGGTTGTCGACCACCTGGGTCCAGCTAGCCTCGTTGTTGTCGCGCACGCCGAACTGGGCGGAGATGGCCAGGCCCGAGGCCCAGATGCCCTTGAAGCCGGCCTCGCGCACGATGCGTGCGGACAGGCCGTTATGGGCTTCCATGATGAATTCGAGTTCGTTCGAGCGCAGCATCTGGCGCAGGCGGGCGCTGCGCGAGGTGGCGAGGAGGTTCGGGTCGTGGGCGTTCATTGGGCGATTCCTACGGGCTGCAGTTGGGGCAGGACTTCTTCGGCGGCACGGGCCACATCGCCCGGGAAATCGATCTCGATCCAGGGCGCGCCGGTGACGTCAGCGGTATCGAATGTGTGGGAGCGTTCCAGCAGCAGGTCGCGTACCGCTTCTTCGTGCGGCATGTTGGCGCGGCCGCCATCGACATAGCCCTTGACGATTTCGGCCAGACGTTGGGCGCAGTCCTGCTTGAAACGGAAGAAGCCGACCGATTCGCCGATCGCGTCATACGAGAGATCGGCCATGAGCTGCTTGCGCAGTTCCACGGGCACGCCATCCTTCAGACACAGCTTGACGGGCTCGTCGCCAGCCTCGAAATCGCGGTCGATCAGCAGGCGGTTGACGGTCTCGCCGGCCACGAGCTTGCTCATGATGCGCTCGTCATAGAGCACGTCGGCGTCCATCAGCAGCACGTCGCCACCGCGCGTCATGGCATCCGCCACGGTGTGCACGGTCAGCACGCTGCCCAGGTCGTAGCGGGGATTGATCACGATTTCGGCCGAGCGGTTCAGGCGGGCCAGCTCGGCCTGCACCTGTTCCGGCTCGAAGCCGAGCGCGAGCACGACTTCGGTCACGCCGGCGGCATCGAGCATACGCAGATGACGCTCGAGCAGCGTGACGCCGTCAAAACGCAACAGGCACTTCGGGAACTGCTTGCCCGGCTGTTGCTGAAGTCGCAGGCCAAGGCCCGCGGCAAGAATGATTGCTCGCATTGACTTGTTCTCACATGCAAAGAAACTGCTGGGGGCTTAAAAGCCGTTTCAAAAAGATTCTGGCGTCGTTGCGGGGCCCTGCCGTACGACTTGTACTGTCTGCGGCCCCCCGCCTAGCCAGAACCGCTTCGCTTCATTTTGAAACAGCTTCTTAGTCGGTGCCTTGGAGCGCCGCCCTGGCGCGGCGGCGCTGGAATTTGCGTTCGCTGAAATGCAGATAAATCAACCCCGGGATGCCAAGCACCAGCTCGCGCACACGCTTGGCCAGGGACAGCGCCAGCGCGGCATCGGGCGGCAGGCCCACCAGTGGCGCCAGCAGCAGATAGCCGCCTTCCTGTGCGCCGAGCGAGCCGGGGATGGCAAATGCCGCGCCCCGGATTGCCTGGCCCACGCTTTCCAGCAGAAGGGCTTCATGCCAGCCCACTGGGTGCCCCAGGAAGTACAGGATCAGCCAGACCTCGCCGGTACCGGCGATCCAGCCCGCCAGGTTCAGCAGGAAGCTGACTGCGACCTTGCGACGGTCGCGATACATCTCGCGGATCGCCTGATCCACGGCGTCGGCGCGCAGGGCCAGGCCATCCCAGTTCTGCTTGCCGAAGACCTTGGCCGCCATGCGCAGCACGCGGCCAAACATGCCACGCCGCTGCAGCACGCAGAACACCAGCACGCAGGCGGCCAGGATGACGGTGACGACGATGATCGGGGTGCGCTGGTCCGACAGGTTGCCCTGCGCGCCGAACAACAGAATGCCGAGCAACGCGAAGATCATCTGGGAAAGCGCCTGGGTGGTGGTGCTGACGGTGATGGCGGCCGCCGCGTCGCGCATCCGCGCACCGCGATGGGACAGGTAGCGCACCATCAGTACCGGCCCGCCGATCTGGCCCGCTGGCAGCAGGCTGTTGACCGACTCGCCGGTCCAGCGGGCGCGCAGCGCGCTGCAGAACGTGCCATGACGGGTCTTGCGGTCCAGCAGCACGGCGATGGCGCCGGCATCGAGCAACAGCGGGAGCAGATGGAACGCGGCCACCACGGCCAGGCCCCACCCGGCGGACATCAACGTGGTCGTGACCGCGTCAAAGCCTTGCCAGGCAAGCAGACCGACGAACAGTGCCGCGCCGATCGAGAACAGGAGGAATGCTGCACGACTCACGCGAATTACTTTCCACTGGAGTTCGCGCCGCCAAGCAGACGCCGGAAGACCTGCCGGAAGCCGAAGTACGCCACGGCGTCCTTCATGTTCGAGATGAAGCGCAGCCACGGGCGCATGCCGGGATCGGTCACGTATTCAAACGTCAGCGAGACGCGGGTTTCATTCGGGCCGGCCGGCGTGACGCGGTGGCGCAGCTTGTCGCCGTCGAACAGCACGATGCCGCCCGGCGGAATCTGCACCGCGCCGGGCTCGTCGGGAATCTCCGGGGTGCGCGTATGCAGTTCGTACTCGAGCAGGCACGACGAATCGTCCAGCACGCCGATCAGCAGTGTGTAGCGGCGACCGTCGTAATAGGAGGTGTCGTAGTGCCAGCCGATATGGTCGCCCTGGCGCGTGTAGTAATAGAGTGCGTAGGCGTGCGGATCAGTGTCGGGGTAGACCTGGAGCTTGTCGCCGGTAATCTTTTCGAGCCAGCCGATCAGGGCCTTCGAACGATACAGGTCGGCGATGAACGGCGCCTGCTCGTCGATGGTGTGGCGGCTGACGCTGCCGCCCTGCTTGTGGCCGGGCAGGTAGTTGCGGTTCAGGCCGGGCTGCATGGCGCGAGTCAGCGCCACGAGCTGGGCGCATTCGTCCGGCGCGAGAAACTTGTCCAGGTACAGGAACGCGCCCTGGCGTTCGAAGTCGGCGCGCAGGGCCGGGGTGTCGAGTTGCTCGATCGCGTGCGCGACGGCGGCGTCGGGCTGGCTGGTGGCCGGTCTGGCTGGCGGCGGGGCGAGGGCAATGTCGCTGGAGGCGTGCTCACTCATGGGCGTGCTCGTTATTCCGTGGTTGTCGCGACTGGCTGGGGGCGCCGCATGACTCGCCAGTAATCGATGATGACAAGGACGGCAAACAGTGGAGCGCCAATCGAGGCCGCGGTCAGGAACGGTTCAATGCCGTCCGCGAGTGTGACCAGAGGCAGCAGGTACAGCACATCCTCGGTCTCGAAACCGCCGGCCGATGCCTGCTTCGTTCCACTTTTGCCAACCCGCGATTCTATACGCATCCGCAGGAAGAAGATCAGCGCCACCGCAAGGCCTGCCACGGTACCGCGCCAGACCGAACCGAGCCCGTCGCCCGCGCCTTGCGCGGCCACTGCCATGCCGAAGCTGACGAACAGCAGCACGGTGATCAGCGCATCGCTCGCCAGATCGTAAAAGTGTCCGATCTTGCTCGATTTGCCGCTAATTCTGGCCAGTTCGCCGTCCGTATGGTCGACGAAGTTCGAAATCACGACCAGCAGCGCGCCGAAGTTGGTCCAGGCGTAGCTGCCCTGGGCGATGCAGGCGATACCTGCCAGGCCGATGATCAGGCGCAACGTGGTCAGGTGATTCGGGGTAACGCGGGTGTCTTTAAGAGGCCGCACCAGATGGCGGGCAAGGCGCGCGTCCCAGGTGGACGGCAGCGGTGGTTCATCCGGGAATTTATGGGTCTTCTGGTTCATCCGTCAACAATCAGATGGGGCGGGGGCGCCACAATTTGGCGCGCGAGGATGCGCAACACTACGCCTGCCACGCGCGAATGACAAGTTTGCCAGAATACGCTGATTTGCAAGCCGATGCACGGCGCGGGGTCATTTCCTGACCCGCGCCGTGTGGCCGATTCACCATACGCCGAAGAACACGCCAGCCTGTTTGTAGACGTTGGTCTTGGCCGCCACTTCCTCGTTGGTGACGGTCACGCGGGGCTTCAGCGTGCAAAACCAGTCGAGCAGGTTGCCGCGCATCTGAGCCCGGACCGATTCGTGCCCGGGGTCCTCGCCGAGGTCGTGAATTTCGTTCGGATCGTTCAGCAGATCGAACAATTGGGGGCGGAATCCCTGCCAGTGGACGTACTTCCAGCGCGTATCGCGCACCATCCAGGCGCGGCACTCGCCGGGATGCCGGCCCAGCGCCACGCGCGCGCCGCGATAGCCGTAGTCGAGTTCGGAAACCACGAAGCCACGCCAGACATCGGTGCGCGCGCGCGTGAGGTCCAGCAGCGATCGGCCTTCCACGCGGTGATCGAAGGCCGGCATGCCGAGGCTGTCGAGCACGGTCGGCACCACGTCCACGGCGGACACCATGCGGGCGTCGGCCGTGCCCCGGGTGGCATCGGCCTGGGCTGACGGGTCGTAGACAATCAGCGGGACGTTCTGCACGGTGTCGTAGAACTGCTCCTTCTCGCCCAGCCAGTGATCGCCGAGGAAATCCCCGTGATCGGCGGTGAAGACGATCAGCGTGTCCTGCCAGCGGCCGGTGCGTTCGAGCAGTTCCCAGAGTTGGCCAAGGCGGTCGTCGATCTGCTGGATCAGGCCCTGGTAGGCCGGCCGAACCGTATCCGACACCTCCTTGCGCATGAAGTTGGCGCATTCCTCCTGGGTCCGGTACGCGTCGAGCACCGGATGGGGATGCTCGAGTTCGACATCGTCCCGGTTGAGCGGGAGGCAGTCATCGAGCGAGTAGGCCGCGTGGTAAGGGGCCGGGGCGATGTACGGCCAATGCGGCTTGACCAGCGACAGGTGCAGCACCCACGGGTCATCGCCCCGCGCGCCGATGTAGTCCATCGCGCGATCGACGGTATAGGCCGTTTCGGAATGGGGCTCGGCCACGCGGGCGGGCAACCCTGCGTTGCGCATGTGCCAGCCCGATACCACCTCGCCATCCGGCGTCTGGGCGCTGATGACATAGTCGGTCCACGGATCGGCGCTGTCGTAGCCTTGCGCGCGCAGCCAGTCCGCGTAGGGGCTGCGCGGTTCGGCGTGGTGGCCGTCGTGCCGGTCCACTTCGACGAAGTGCCCGCTGCGCAGCAGCGTTTCCAGTTCCGCGCCGCCATCCAGATGCAGGCGCTTCAGGTTGGCGCTGTCTGGCATCACGTGGGTCTTTCCCGCCAGGGCCAGCGCCAGACCGCCATCCTTCAGGTACTCGCCCAGTGTGATTTCGCCGATCGAGAGCGGCACGCGGTTCCAGGTGGCCCCGTGGCTGCTGACGTAGCGCCCGGTATAGAAGCTCATGCGGCTGGGGCCGCAGACGCCGGACGTGACAAAGGCGTTGTCGAAACGCACGCCGCGCGCGGCCAGTGCGTCGATATTGCGTGTGCGCAGCGTGGGATGACCGTAGCAGCCGAGATGGTCGCGGCGTAGCTGGTCGCACATGATGAACAGGACGTTACGGACTGACATGTTTGTTGCTCTGATACGGATTGGGTTCGCCGTCGCCGGTCGTCTTCAGTCGCCGACGTAGCCCGACGCTTTGACCACCGGACCCCAGCGAGTGGCGTCGCCGGCCAGCACGGCAGCGAAGGCGTCGGCGCTGCCGCTCTGCGGTTCGAGCCCGAGCTTGAGGAATTTCTGCTGGAGGTCGGGCGACGCAATGGCGTGCGCGACGGCGGCATTGAGCCGGTCGATCGTGGCGCGCGAGGTGCCCGCCGGGGCGATGAAGCCGTAGCGGCCCACGCCTTCGATGTCCTTGTAGCCGAGCTCGGTAAACGTCGGCACGTCGGGCAGGGCGGCCGAGCGGCGCGTGCCCGAGGTGGCCAGTACGTGGATCTTGCCGGCGCGATGCATTTCGGTCAGATCGGCCAGCGTATCCACCGATGCCGGCACCTGACCGCCGATCAGCGCGGTCATCAGCGGCGCGGAACCGTTGAACGGCACGTGCAGCATCGACACGCCAACCTGCTTGCCGATCATCAGTCCGAAGAAGTGGGGAATGCTGCCGAGTGCGGGCGAGGCGTAGGCTGCATGGGTCGAATCGACCGAATTGGTCTTGAGCCAGGCCACATAATCCTTGAAGGATTTAGCCGGCGTGCCCGGTCCGGTTGCCAGCGCAAGCTGGAAATTGGCGACCTGCGCCACTGGCGTGAAATCGCGCGCGATGTCGTAGTTGAGCTTGCGGTAGACGAGCGGCGCGATGGTCATCACCGCCGAGTTGGCCAGTACGATGGTGTTGCCGTCGCCGGCCTGCGATTTCGCATAGTCCATAACCAGCCGGCCACCCGCGCCGGGCTTGTTCTCGATGACCACGGTCTGCTTTAGCTCCTCGCGCAGCTTGTCGCCGACCAGCCGTGCCGCCAGATCGGCCGTGCCACCCGCCGGGTATCCCACCAGGATGCGGATCGGTTTGTCGCTTTGGGCATGGGCGGCGGGCAGGGTCAGGGTGCAAACGGCAGTCACGGCAGTCACGACGGTGGCGGCGCCGATCGTCGCGCACAGGCGGCGCAGCAGGGCCGGCAGATGCAGGGGCTGGGACAGGCTCACTTGTGTCTCCTCAGGGGAAGTGGTGATTGTTCTCGGTATGCCCCGAAAGCTAGCATCGAGGGTATTAGTTAACAAAATCAACTATCTCGGAAATCTCGACAATTCATGGCGCAGGAAACTTCAGGCACCTTGCAGGCGCCGGGCCGGCTGGTCGACTTCATCAATTACCGTCTCTATCACCTGAGCCGCGTGGCGATGGCCGCGAGCGGCTTGCATCTGCGGGCCGCAGCGGGCGTCAGTCGCCGCGAGTGGCGGATGCTGGCATTCCTCGGTGAACAGCCAGGCACCCGGCTGACCGAACTGGCAGCCAGCGCGGGGCTCGACAAGGTGCTGGCCAGCCGCGCGGTGCATGGCCTGATTGACAAGGGATTGGTACGCCGGGATTCGCGCGAGGGCGACCGGCGCGCGGCAGCCTTCAGGCTGACTGAAGCGGGCGAGTCGGTGTACGCGGCGGCCTTCGCGCGGGCGCGCGATTTCAATCGGGAATTGGCGGGCTGCCTGAATGAGGATGAAGCAGAGATGTTCTCGGGCTGCCTGGACAAACTCCATGCGCAGGCCATGACGATGCTGCTGGCGGCGAAACCCCTGGCGGACAGGTCCGATGCAGCCGATGCGCCGGCGTTCGAAGATCCGCTGAACGTGTGGCGGAAGCGCTAAGGCCAAAGCAAGACGGTAATCAAACGGGCCGGACAAATGGCCCGGATAAATGGGGCCGGACGTGTTCAGTTGGTCAGTCATCAAGGCGGGATACGGCGTCCCGCCTTTTTTGCCGCTCAATCACTAAAGTCCTTGCTTAACTATCGTGGCTCTCTATACTAAAGCTCATGCTTAACTATTCCGATCCCCACGTCGCCCTGGACGCCACATTCCAGGCGCTGGCCGATACCACGCGGCGCACCATGCTCGCGCAGCTTGCACGCGGGCCGCTTTCGGTGACGGAACTGGCGCGGCCCCTGGCGATGTCGCTGCCGGCGGTGATGCAGCACCTGTCCGTGCTTGAACAGGCCGGTCTGGTCCGGACCGAGAAGGTCGGGCGAGTACGCACCTGCACCATGGCGCCGAAAGCGCTCAGTGAGGCAGAGCAGTGGATCAACGCGCGTCGCGCTGAATGGGAAGGGCATTTCGACCGGTTGGGCGAGTACCTCGAAACCATGAAAAAGGAGGCAGCATCCGATGGCAACGGCAACTGAAACATCCAAGGCAACTACGAAGACCCAGGCATCTGCCGCGGCGGATCGCGAATCGCTGACCGTCTCGCGGGCATTCAACGCGCCGCGCGACCTCGTCTTCCAGGCATGGAGCGCCGCCGAGCACCTGAAGCACTGGTTCTGTCCGCAGGGCTTCACGATTCCCGAGTGCGAAGTCGAATTCCGGCCGGGCGGCAAGTTCGATCTCTGGATGCGATCGCTCGATGGCAACTATTCGCACTGGATTCGCGGCCACTACGTCGAGATCATTCCTCATTCGCGTCTGGTGCTGGACATGACCGTGGTAACCGAAGCGGGTGTGGCGCTGTTCAATGCCAATACCTCGGTCACGTTCGAGACCGTGTGCGGTGGCACGGAGATGTCGGTGACCCAGCGCTACACGGCGCTGGACCCGTCAGCCGGCAATTTCACGCGCGGCGCGGAGGAAGGCTGGGCGCAGACGCTGGACCGGCTGGAAAAGGAAGTGGCGCGGATCGCGGCCGCCACGCCGGCACGGTCGGTGGCGCATGGCGTTTTCACGATCGAGCGCACCTACGACGCAAGTCCCGAGCTGGTATTCCGCGCGCTGAGCGATCCCGTCGCCAAGGCACAGTGGTTCAACGGTGGCCCGAGCTATACCGAGGTCAAGCGCACGATGGACGTGCGGCCCGGTGGCCGCGAGCATCTGCAGGGGCGCTGGGAGAACGGCCTGGTGTCCACGTTCGACGCGGTGTACTTCGACGTGATCCCCAACGAGCGGCTGGTCTACAGCTACGAGATGCATATGGGTGAACGCAAGATCTCGGTCTCGCTGGCCACCTTCGAACTGAAGCGGGCGGGGCAGGGTACTCGGCTCGTCATGACCGAGCAGGGTGCGTTTCTCGATGGCTATGACGATGCAGGATCGCGCGAGCATGGCTCCGGACTGCTGCTCGATGCGATCGGGGAATGGCTGAAGGCGATGACGAAGCGCTGAGGCTTCGAGAGGAGAGGTTCCGGCGTCGAACGAGGAGGCGCGACGCCGGAAAAGACTGACCACAAGAACTACGTACTGCTATTTACTGCTACTGCTACTGCTACTGCTACTGCGTGCTTCTGCTTCTTCTACTGCTCTGCTTCTACTTCTTGCTGCTTCAACTTCAGGCGCTGTGCGCCGGCGGGGCGGATACGCCGGTGCGGTCCAGGCCGGCCAGATTCATGCCGGCCGAGCCATGGGCGCCATCGGTATAGGGGTCGCGTTCACGGATGCCGTGCGCGCCGTCGGTGTACGGGTCGCGCTGACGGATGCCGTGGGCGCCATCGGTGTACGGGTCACGCTTGCCGATGTGCATTTCATAGCCATAACGGTCGGCGGGTACGCCTCGGTCTTGCAGGCCTTGCGGGGGTTGTGCCACGGCCAGCGCGCTGGCGCCGAGAAGAGTCGTTGTGATGGTCGTGGCAATCAGGGCTTTCAACATTTTCTTGTGCTGGTGAACTTCAACTGAAGGTGGACGACGCGTCGGGCAGGATGGATGGGGGTGTTGTCGAGACGCGCCGTCCGGTACGCCTTGTGAGCGGTGCCGTACTTGGGGGGAGGTGCGGCACGGGATGAAGTGTAGTGAGTCGGAAGTATTCCGGTGATGATTTAAAAATCTCCGGATCAGTCGTTTTTTTCATGCGTTTGCATCGTGAGGCGAAGCACCACGAGCGCGCTCAGTACAGCCGCCATCTGCTGGTTATCGCCACGCGCCGCCATGACCTGTCCGATCGAGGTATCGAGCCACTGCCGCAGTGGCATCGGCACGGGTACCACATGCCCGGCGCGCGCGCGCGCCCGAAAGTGGCGTGCCACGATGCTCAACACCCGCCTGATGGGTTTGCGCGCAGCTGGCGGCAATGACGGCAGCGCGCGCTGCAGCGCCAGCGTGCAGTAGCCGATCTGCAACTCCGTAAACCCATCGGATGCCAGCCGCCCCCGGCTGGCGCCCAGGCGTGGCATCAACTGGCCCAGCCGGTCGAGCATCCGGGCGCCAAGCTGCGTATGGATGTCCGCAGCGCGCCACGTGGCGGCGTGCGCCAGGTCCTGCCAGCTCGCGCGCAGCAGGCGGTGCGCGGCCACATGGGCGCCGAAAGGCCGCGCCAGCATCGCCCAGACCGGTGCGAACAGCATGGCCGCCGCATTGGCCAGGCTCGTATTGAAGATGCCGAGGAAGTTTGTGTCGTAGACGCTCTGCACGTTGGCGAACGACGCCGTATTCACCGATAGCAGCATCGCGATCAGATTGAATCCTGGCCGCTGGATCAACATGCCAATGCCAAGGTAGGGCACGGACAACATCCCCACCAGGGTCTCGAACGTCTGCGCGTGCGGAATCACCATGAACAGGTAGAACGATGCAATCAGCAGGCACGCGGCGCTCCAGCGCAGGAACATGCGCGCCACCGGACGGGGCTCGTCGATGGTCGCGAAAAAGCAGCTTGCGATCGACGCCACGGCCACGGGGCCGCCGCCATCCTCCCAGCCCGAAAAGATCCAGAGCAGCCCGACGCAGAACACCGCCAGTCCGGCCGACACCGCGCCGAACAGCAACATGGCGTGGTCGTGATACGCGGCCGCCTCGTCCGCGGCCTGCTCGGCGCCTGCCGGTTCCTCGGGGGGCAGGTCGGGCGGGTGGTCGCTGATGCCGTGCTGCAGCCTCTCGCAGGTCCGCATCAGCCGGTTGAACTGCGCCTGCAGATGGGTGGCGGTACGGGTCAGGGCTTCGCGCTCGCTGCCTTCGGGTGTCGTGCGCAGTGCATGCAGCACGCTTTCCAGCGCCGACAGGATCGGCATCAACCCCGACATCCGCGCACGCAGCGCGCGGGCGTGGTGCAGCGTCTGCTGGCTGTCGGTATCGAACGAAAGCTGCGCGATCAACTGGTCGAGCGCCAGCATATCGGCGGCCAGACGGTGACGGCTGGCATCGGCACGGGGGCTGGCATTGACGATATCGTTGGCCCATGCGGCCGCGTCGTGCAGCCAGATGCGGATGCGGTCTCGCAGCGCTGGCGCCACTTTCGCGGGAAAGACGATCGATCCGACCAGCCCGGCACAGACGATCCCGATCACGATCTCCTCGATCCGGGCCACCGCGATGTCGAAGATGTCGCCCGGGTGCATCACCGCCGGCAGCGCGACGATCGGCAGCGTGTAGGCGGCCAGCAGGAACACGTAGCTGCGCGGTGACCGTTGCAGCAGCGACAGGTAGACCAGCACCATGATCCAGAGGGAGATCGCGCCCATCAGCACGATCGGCATATTGACCAGTTGCGGCACCGTCGCCACTGCCGCGGTGGCGCCGAGCACGGTACCGGCCACGCGATAGGCGGCCTTCGAGCGCGTCGCGCCCGTCAGCGGATGGGAGACAAAATAGACCGTGGCCATGGCCCAGTAGGGGCGCGGCAGGCCGAAATACAGTGCGATGTAGAGCGCCAGCATCGCGGCAGCGAATGCCTTCAGCGAAAACAGCCACTGTCGGGCATTCGGCCAGCTAGCCATGATTTGTGTGGGGCCGGTGCGACCGGACCTCGGTGGGGGCGTAGGAGCGGAAGTGTAACGGCCCTGCGAACATTCCAAACATGATTTAAAATTCCGGTCTGTAGTCGGAATTTTCATGGGAACGGATCATGCCGATCGACATTCGTGCGCTGCGTTACTTCGTGGAGACCGCGCGCCTGAGAAGCTTCACGCAGGCCGCATCTTCGCTCTTCGTCACGCAATCGACCATCAGCAAGATGGTCAAGCAGCTCGAGGACGAAGTGGGGCAGCCACTGCTGATTCGCGAGGGCAAGACCGTGCGCCTGACCGACGTTGGCAAGGTGGTCTATGACCGTGGCCAGGAAGCGCTCGGCGTGGTGCATCGGCTGACGCTCGAGGTGGCGGATCTTTCGTCACTTGGGCGCGGTCAATTGACGGTCGGCGTACCGCCAATGGTCAATCTGTTCTTTTCCCCGGCCGTCAGCGCGTTTCGACGACGATATCCCAATCTGCAACTGAATCTCTCCGAGCACGGCGGGAAGATCGTGGAGCAGCAGGTGGCGCATGGCGAACTCGAAGTCGGGGCCACGGTGCTGCCCGGAGACAGCGGGCTCAATCTGGAGACGCGCCAGTTCGCCAAGTACCCGATCTGGGCGGTGGGCCCGCATCGCGCGGCCTGGGCAAGTGGCCGCACGGTCACGTTGGCGGCGCTGCGCGACGAGCCACTGGTCATGCTGACCGACGAGTTCTCGCTGACCCGGATGCTGCGGCAGGCATTCACCGATGCTCGCTTCGAGCCCCATGTGGTGGCGCAGAGCGGGCACTGGGACTTCCTGGCATCCATGGCTGCGGCGGGGCTCGGCACGACCTTTCTGCCCGAACCGTTGCTCTCGCGCCTGGAGTCCCGTGACAAGCTTGCCGTCGCCCGGCTGACCGAGCCGACCGTGGACTGGGCGCTGGCCCATATCTGGTCCCCGGGGCGCTACCTGTCGCACGCCGCGCGGGCGTGGCTGGAGGTTTGCGAGGAGGTGATGGGGTAAGGGGGAGAAAGCAGGCGGGAAGACAGCGGGAGAAGGCAGCGGGTCGGCTCAACGCGCCCGCAGCGCATCCACGATATTCAGCCGCGACGCCCTGAGCGCCGGCAGGAAGCCGCCGATCAGGCCCATCGTCATCGAGAACAGCAGTGTTTTGATCACGATCCCGGGTGTCAGCACGAAGCGGAACGACAGATCGGCGAAGGTCTGAAAGTTCGTGGTCGAGAACGACGCGAATTGCATCAGCGAGGCGCAGAGCAGACCGGCGACCCCACCAACCAGGCCGAGCAGCACGGCCTCGATCAGGAAGGCCGCGAGCACGTTGATGCGCTGGAAGCCCAGCGCGCGCAGGGTGCCGATCTCGCCGACGCGGTTGGCCACCGACGCATACATGGTGATCATCGCGCCGATCATCGCGGCGACCGAGAAGATCGTGGTCAGCGTCAGCCCCAGGATGTTGATAAACGCCGATAGCGCCTTCGACTGGTCGCTGTAGAACTGCTGCTCGCGCTTGGCTTCATTGGCCAGGCGCGGGTCGACGTCGATATCGGCGCGAAAACGATCGAACGCGTCCGAGTCGGCCAACCGGACCGCCATAGAGGAATAGCTGGTGCGTCGGAACGACTGCATCAACTGGTCCACGTCGCCCCAGATCTCGGAATCGAACCCGCTGCCGCCGGCGTCGAAGTGGCCAACCACGGTCCAGTCCCGCTGGGCAAATCGCAGATGGTCGCCGATGCTGACGTTGTCATAACCCTTGGCGATGCTGCTCCCGACAATGATTTCCGACGAACCCGGCTTGAACATGCGTCCCCGGGTCAGCCTGACCTGCGGCCGCATCTCCACCCCCAGCGGGGTAATGCCGCGAATCACCACATTGGAAGGCGTGGTGTAGCCGGTCTTGGTCAGCGAGATCAGCACCACGGCCTCGCGTGACGACATCGGCCTGCCTTCCGGGGTCAACGCAACGGCCGAATGCATCTCCATGGCCGCCGCCTGATCGCGCGATATCGCGCTCTGGATCTCGGTTTCGGCGCCCTTGCGGATCAGCACGACGTTGTCACGTTCCCCAGTCGTCACCAGCGTCCGCTTGAGGCCGGCGTCGAGCATCAGCATGGTCGCGAATACGAATACGACCAGCGCCAGCCCGCCTGCGGTCAGCGTGGTGGTCAGGCGCCGTGCCCAGACGTTGCGTGCGATGTAGTGGAGCGGGATGACCATCCGAATTACCCGATGGCCCGCAGGCCCTCGACGATGCGCACGCGCGCCGCCTGCACCGCGGGGACGATGGCGGCCGCGAGGCCGACCACCAGTGCGCACGCGGCCTGCATGGCCATGGTGTCGTGTGACACGGTGAAGACCGGAAAGACGCCGCCCACGGCCTGCTTGAAGAATCGCGCCGCTGGTGGTGTCAGCAGCATCCCCAGCCCGCCACCAAAAGCGCTGATGATCAGCGACTCGCCAAATACCAGCATCGACAGAAAGCCCGGCCCAAAGCCGAGCGCCTTGAGTGTGGCGTACTCGGTGATCCGTTCGCGCGCGCTCATCGCCATGGCATTGGCCATCACCGCCATGACGATCACGATCACTACGTAGGACACTACCCGGATCGCGGCGATGATCTGGTTCGACATCGCCACAAAGCCAAGCTGGAAGGCCTGCTCGGTTTCGGTCAGCGTCTCCGCCAGGGAGTTCTTGAACACGTTGTCCACGGCGCGCGAGATGGTCGCCGCGTTGTCCGGATTGTCGACGCCAACGACGTAAACACCGACCTGGTCAGCCTGGCGGGCAGTCTTCTTGCGTACGGTCTCGTTCAGGTAGTCCCAGTGGAACACCATCTGGCGTGTGATCGTGCTTTCGTCGCGGCCTTCCATAATGCCGCGCACGACGAAGTCCCAGGTGCCGGGGTAGATCGTGCCCTTGATTGGAATGACGTCGCCGATCTTGAAGCCGTACTGGTCGGCCAACTGCCTCCCGATCAGCGCGCCCCGGCGGTCGCGCTCGTAATCGGCGCGTTGGGTAGGCGGCACGATGAATTCGGGGTAAAGATCGAGGTAGTTGTCGGAAACGGCGAACTGCGCGAAGAAGTTCTTTGGGTCGCGATAGACCCCGCCAAACCAGTTGGACCGCGCCACCATGGTCACGCCGTCCACGCCCTTGATGCGGTTCTCGTAGCTCAGCGGCAGGGTGAAGGTCAGCGAGATCGCATTGCGCGTCACCAGCCGGGCATTCGATGCGGCCGAAGCGCCCGCGTACCACGCATCGACCACGGTTTGTAGCAGCCCGTACGCCAGTACGGCGATTACCAGGCCGAGCACGGTCAGCGCCGTGCGCAGCTTGTGGCGCATGGCATTGCGGGTGATCAGCTTGGCCAGGTACATGATCAGCGCGATGCCGTGGTGGCGACGCTGTTGGTCAGCTCGCCTTTTTCCAGATGGACGAGCGATTTGGCCGCTTCGGCGGCATGGGCATCGTGCGTGACCATGATGATGGTCTTGCCGACGTCGGCGTTGAGCCGCTGGAGCATCGTCAGGATCTCCGTGGCCGAGGTGCGGTCGAGGTCGCCGGTGGGCTCGTCCGCGACGATCAGCGTCGGGTCGGTGATCAGTGCCCGCGCGATCGCCACGCGTTGCTGCTGGCCGCCGGAGAGCTCGGACGGGTAGTGATCCATCCGGTCGGCCAGATTGACCATGCGGAGCACCAGTTCCACACGCTCTCGCCGTTCCGCGCGCGACAGCCGGGTCAGCATCAGCGGCAGTTCCACGTTCTCGAACGCTGTCAGCACCGGCATCAGGTTATAGAACTGGAAGATGAAGCCGACATGGGCCGCTCGCCAGTCGGCCAGCGCGGATTCGGGCAGGTCGGAGATATCGACGCCGCCCACGATCAGCTCGCCGCTGTCGGGCCGGTCGATGCCGGCGATCAGGTTCAGCAGCGTGCTCTTGCCGGATCCGGACGGTCCCATCAGCGCGATAAAGTCGCCTTCGGCAATATCGAGCGAGATATCGGACAGCACCGGTACGGTCTGGGCGCCGCGCTGATACGACTTGGCCAAATGGCGGATCGAAACGAGGGGAGCGGCGGACATGATGGCGGTCACTTCCTTCCGGTCACTTCTTTGCGACGGAGACCTTGCTGCCGTCGCCCAGCTTCTCGGACGGCGCTAGCACCACCACATCGCCCGGCTTCACGCCCTGAACGGCCAGCAGTTCGCCGATCTTCGCGCCGCGCGTCACGGGCGCCTGTTTTGCCCTGCCGTCCTGCACCAGGAACACCACGGGCTTGCCGTCGCGCTCGACCACGGCCGATGGCTGGATGGCCGTCAGAGGCTTGTTTTCGGCAGGTGCCACCGGCTTGGAAAGGAAGGCGATCTTGGCGCTCATGTCCGGCAGCACGCGCGGGTCGCGATCGACGAAGCGGATCTTGACCAGCACGGTCGCCTTTGACCGGTCGACGGTCGGGACAATGCGTGACACGCGGCCCTCCTGGCGCAGGTTCGGCAGGGCATCGAGCAGAACCTCGCAGGGCTGCTCGACCGTGATCTTCGCGATATTGGATTCCGCTACGTCCGCTTCCACTTCGAGCGTGGACATGTCGGCGATGGTCACGATCGCACCCTTGGTGTCGGCGGCCGCCGAGAACGGGGTAATGTTGTCGCCGACGTTGGCATGCTTGATCAGCACCACACCGTCGAACGGCGCGCGAACCACGGTCTGCTCCACCGCCACTTCAGCGGCGCGGGCATTGGCCTTGGCCGAGGTGATCGACGCCTCCGAATTGCTGATCGACGCGCGCGCCTTGTTGTAGCGCGCCAGATCGGAATCGTATTGCTGTTGGGAAATCGCTGCCGGCGCAAGCAGTTCCTTCGACCGGCGCAGATTGACATCGGCGTCACGCAGTTCGGCCTGTTGCAATGCCAGATTGGCTTCGGCTACCTGGACCTGGGCTCGCGCCTGCGCGGCGGACGCCTCGACGTCGCGGCTTTCGATCCGCGCGATGATCTCATCCTTCTTGACGCGGGAGCCTTCCAGCACACCAAGCCACTCCAGCCGGCCCTGCGCCTTAGATGCTACCGCCGCCTTGCGCTGTGGCACCACGTAACCCGTAGCGTTGAGCAGCGTGAAGTTTTGCGACGGGTATGCCGAAGTGACCGTCGCCGTTTCCACGGTCTGGGGCCCGGCCAGCTTCAGGCCGATGCCGGCCAGCACGAGGATCACCACCGCGATGATCGCGTAGCGCAGCCAGGGACGGCGGCGGCGCTGGGCGGGCGCCATGGCGCTACGATCGATTTTCAGCTTGCTCAGGTCTGGATCAGCCAATTTAAGATGCGTCGCGAAAACGGACGAATGCCGAGAAAGGCCCCCAGTATAGCGAGTGGCGGTGGCCGGCAGGCGGCCCGTTACAAGGGTCGCAAAATGGCCGATGACTGGCCCAAATTTAGAGCAGCTTGCCCGGATTCATGATCCCGCTCGGATCGAATACCTGCTTGATGGCTCGCATCAGGCGCAATTCGAGCGGGTCCTTGAGCGCCAGGAACGACTCCCGCTTGAGCTGGCCGATGCCGTGCTCGGCGCTGATGCTGCCATCGTAGCGGGCCACCTCTTCCAGCACGTCCTCGCTGACGGCCTTGCCTTCATTGAGCGCCCATTTCGGATCGGCGCCAAGCGGACGGGACAGGTTGTAGTGCAGGTTGCCATCGCCGAAGTGGCCGAAGATAAAGGGGCGGACGCCCGGGTGACGCGCGGCCAGACGGGTTTCCATCGAGGTCATGAAGTCCGGAATGGCTTCGATCGGCAGGGATACGTCGTGCTTCAGGTGCAGCCCGTCGGCACGCTGGGCCTCGGAGATTTCCTCGCGCAGACGCCACAGGCTCTGCAACTGCGCCAGTGAGGCCGAGACGGCGGCATCCAGGCACAGGCCCTGTTCGAGCGCATCGCCGATGACCGATTCGAGCAGGGCGTTGAGCACATCCTCGGGCGCTGTGTCCGCGATCTCGACCAGCACGTAGGCCGGATAACGTTCTGCAAACGGGGCATGAATGCCCTCGACATGGGTCAGCACCAGATCCAGGCAGGCGCCGGTAAAGAACTCATAGGCCTGCAACCGTGCGCCGCAGCGCGCGAACAGCAGCGAGAACAGTTCCAGCGCTTGCTTGGGCGATTCCACCGCGGCCAGCACCACGGCGCGGGAATCGGCGCGCGGCAGCAGGCGCAGCGCGGCGGCGGTGATGATGCCGAGCGTGCCTTCCGAGCCGATCAGCAACTGCTTGAGGTCGTATCCGGTGTTGTCCTTGCGCAGCGTGCGCAGGCCGTGAAAGATCTCGCCGTTCGGCAGCACGGCTTCCACGCCGAGCACCAGTTCGCGCGTCATGCCATAGCGCACCACGTTGACGCCGCCGGCGTTGGTGGCCAGGTTGCCACCGATCTGGCAGGAGTCCTCGGCGGCCAGCGACAGCGGGAACAGGCGGTCGGCGTCCTCGGCGGCACGGCGCAGGTTGCCGAGAATGCAGCCAGCCTCGACCACCATTGTGTTGGCGATCGTGTCGATCGAGCGGATCTTGTCCATGCGATCGAGGCTGAGCACGACGTTGGTCTGGTTGCCGTCCGGAGCGGCGCCGCCACACAGGCCGGTATTGCCACCGCGCGGCACCACGGGCACACCAGCCTGCTGGCACAGCGCCAGCGCCTGCGCCACCTGTTCGGTTGTGCGCGGACGGATTACCGCCTGCGCCTGGCCCTTGTAGAGGCCACGCCAGTCGGAGAGCCAGGGTGCCACGTCGTCGGGTGCGGTGGTCACGACGTCGGGGCCCAGGGTTTCGGTCAGGCGTTGCGCGAAGTTCGTATCGGACATGATCTGCGGTCGGGAAAAGGCGGAGATAAGTAGAAGTTAAGCGGGCATCGGGCGAAATCGTCAGCGGGGCTGGCGCATGGGCAGGCCAAGCCGGGCGGCGGCGTTGCGCAGGTGCGCGGCGGCGTGCAGGCGGGCCTGCGCGGCATCGCGGGCGCGGATCGCATCGAAGATCGCCACGTGCTCGGCATGGACCTGCTCGGGCAGGCCTGGCTGCCGGCTGGAATTCAGGCGCGCGGTGCGCACCGCCTGATGCAATTGCAGCGTCATGTACTGCAGTAGCTGCAGGTAGTACTTGTTGTGCGTGGCCGTGGCGATGGCGATATGGAACTGGATATCGGGTTCCACGCCGTGATCGGCATCATCAAGCTGGGCCGCCAGTGCGTCGAGCAGAGCGCCCATGCGGGCAATGTCCTGCTCCGTCCGGTGCAACGCGGCCATCGCGGCAGCGGCACTTTCCAGATCAAGGCGCAGCTCGAAAATATCGGCCAGATCGGTGTTATCGGCGCCGCCGCTCAGACGGAAACCGCTGTCACTGACGCGGGAACGCACAGTGCTGCCCAGACCCTGGCGGCTTTCGACCATCCCAAGCGACCGCAGATGCTCGGTCACCTCGCGGATCACGGCAGCGCTGACACCGTAGCGCTCGGCCAGTTGCTTGCCGGTCGGCAGCCGGGCGCCCACGGGAAACGTGCCGTCGGCAATCTCGCCACGCAACTGCTGGATGACGCGCTCGGTCAGAGTGATGGGTCGGGTCTGCATGGGACGACACCTTACCCTTTTCTGGTTATATGAAAACCTAGGGTAAATACTTAATAACTCGGGTGTCGAGCGGGCTGGGCCAACTGTCCCAACCCTACTTCTTCAACCGATACGCCAGCTGCGGCCGCGTGATCCCCAGCATCCGCGCCGCCGACGACAGGTTGCCACGCGTCGTCGTCATCGCCAGTTGCATCAGCTTGGCTTCGATTTGCGGCAGGGACACCTGCTGGTTGAGCAGTTTTTCGATCAGCGCGTCGGCATCCTGGCTGGGCTCCTCGCTACCGGCAGCCTGCTGGCTGGCAAACAGATGAGCGACGTCGATCATCCCGGTGGCAGGCGCCAGCAAGACGCCACGCTCGATCATGTTTTCGAGTTCGCGGATATTGCCGGGCCACGGGTATTGCACCAGCGCATCGCGCGCCCGCGTGCTCAAGCCGCGCACCTGCTTCTGATACAGCGCGTTGAAGCGCTGGATGAATGACTGGGCGAGCTCGGGGATGTCTTCCTTGCGCTCGCGCAGGGCGGGGATCGAGATCGGATAGGTGCTGATCCGGTAGAACAGGTCAGCACGAAACTGGCCGTGCTTGATCGCCTGCGCCAGATTGACGTTGGTGGCGGCGATCAGGCGGACGTTGACCTTGCGCGCCTCCACGCCACCGAGCCGTTCCACTTCGTTGTTCTGCAGCACGCGCAGCAGCTTGACCTGCGCGGCCGGCGGCAGGTCGCCGATTTCGTCGAGGAACAGGGTGCCGCCATGCGCGCGTTCAAAGCGGCCGGGGCGCGACTGCTGGGCGCCCGTGTAGGCGCCTTTTTCCACGCCGAACAGCTCGGATTCGATCAACTCGTGCGGGATCGCCGCGCAGTTGACCGCGACGAACGGCTGCTCGCCGCGCGGGCCGTGATCGTGCAGCCAGCGCGCGAACATCTCCTTGCCGGCACCGGTCTCGCCCGTCAGCAGCACGGTGATATGGCTGTCTGCTGCGGCGGAAAGCAGGTTGAAGGCTTCACGGAACGCCGGCGACTGGCCGATCAGGTTGCCCTGGTTCGCGCCACACAGTGTTTCGCGCAGTGTGCTGACTTCCTGCTGCAGGGTGAGCAGGTCGCTGATGACGGAGTCGGGTTCGAAGTACTTCAGGTAGTCGGGGTCGTTCCACGTCTCGGCCGGCTTGCCGACGATGCGGCAGAGACTGTCGCCGCGCCGCTCGCATTCGGTTTCCTTGTAGATGACCAGCCGGTCCATGAACGTGCTGCTGTAGCCCGATGCGTAGCCAAGCTGCACCCAGCAGCCAGACTCCTCGCGGGGCAGGGACTCCATCACGGGCGCTTCGCCCTCCCATGAGTCCTGCCAGAGAAACTCGCCATAGAAGTGGCCGGTGTCGCGGTCGATCTCCAGGCGAACCGGGTCCACGCGCGTGACGCCTTCGAGCATGTGCAACTGCGGCCCCCAAAGGAAGGCATCGTTGGGCGAACTGGCCAGTTCTTCACTGCGCTCGCGCTTGACCATCTCGGCATCGCGCATGCCTTGTGCATAGCCCATGCGGATCAGCAGCCCCTTGCCGCGCTCCACGCCGAGCGTATCGAGGATTTCCTTGCGCAGGTAGCTCAGCGCTTCGGTGTGCATCAGCACCATGCGCGACTGGCCAAGGCGAATCTGCGCGGCCTTGGCGTCGATGGTCAGTAGCGAAGCCAGCTCGAACGGCGGCTGCGCGGGGGGTGTTGTCATCCTTGTCACTCCAGATTCCGGCGGGCTTTCGAGCCTCGTTTTTGCGTAGCCTAGCACGGCATCCGGCGTTGCCGGAGCCCGGAAATCCCGCATCAGGAGCGCGTGCTGCGGCGCAGCGCGAGACGATTTGATCATTTGATCAAATCCGCCTGAATCACCTCATCAAATCATCAAGCGGGTTGGCCGGCCAGAATGCGGCCGATTGGCCGCAAGCCCTTGCGCCACAACGGTCTGCATCGCCTGGCACGCCATTCGCTATAGCTCTCCCACCTGAAATCACGAGACAACGCACACGCACCGCGATGTGCGGCGCACCAGGAGCGAGACATGACATATCCCCCTCAGGCACTTCAAGGTCACTGGCATCACCATGCCCCGCGCTACGTGCGCGTGACCGGGCGCAGCGAGCGTTGGGTGGAGTTCGAGTTTTCGATCGGCGATCCACAGATCTACGTCGAACTGGTCATGCCGCCCGAGCAGTTCCAGTCGTTCTGCGCCGAGCAGCGGGCCGAGCTGCTGCAGTGATACCCAAAAACGCCCCCACTCGACATCCGAGGAGACAACCACCATGCAAATCGATATCCGGACTGACGCCAGCGTCACTCCGATCCGGCAGACCTTCGCGCATATCGCGCGCCGGCTCGGCGCCGACAAGCCGGCCACGCGCTATCAGGAGGCGATGTACGACCTGCAGCCGGTCACGAGCTTCCACTACCGGCCGCTATGGCAGCCGCAATACGAGCTGTACGACGCCCGGCGCACCCGCGTGGTCATGCAGGACTGGTATGCGCTGAAGGACCCGCGCCAGTACTTCTACGGCGGCTACGTCAATGCGCGCGCCCGTCAGCAGGAGACGATGGAGAAGAACCTTGAGTTCGTGGACAAGCGCGGGCTGCTGAGCCGGTTGCCCGACGATGTGCGCGAGCTGCTCACGCTGGGCGTGGTGCCGCTGCGCCACGTCGAATGGGCGGCCAACATGAACAACGCGTCGATTACCGCCTACGGTTTCGGGTCGGCCATCACGCAGGCCGCGATGTATCACACGATGGACCGCCTGGGTATCGCGCAGTACCTGACCCGCATCGGGCTGCTGATCGGCGACAAGGCCGCCGTGGACCAGGCCCGCGCCGCCTGGATGGAAGACATGGCCTGGCAGCCGCTGCGACACGCGGCGGAGGACCTGTTGGTGCGCGATGACTGGTTCGAGCAGCACGTGGCGCAGAACCTGGTGCTCGATGGTCTGATCTATCCGCTGGTCTACCAGCAGTTCGACGCGCGCCTCTCCGCAACCTGGCCCGCGTTTTCGCTCGTGACCGATTTCATGTCCGCCTGGTACGCCGAGACCACGCGCTGGGTCGATGCCACCGTGAAAACGGCCGCACAGGAAAGCCCGGAGAACGCGGCGGTTATCGCTGGGTACGCCTTCGGCTGGCTCGATCGCTTCACGCACGCGCTGCGCCCGCTGGCGCACCGGCTGTTCGGCGAGGATGCCGAGTCCGAACTGGCCAATGCCGTCGAAGCGCTGGGCAAGCGCCTGAGCGGTCTGGGCCTGGCACGTCAATGACGGAGACAACCATGAGCGACGCCATCGTATTCATCGCCCTCCAGACCAACGACGACATGCGCCCGGTGATCGAGGCGATCGAGGCCGACAACCCGCACGCCACCGTCAACCACTACCCGGCGATGGTCAAGATCGACGCGCCGGGGCGGCTGGAGATCCGCCGCGCCAGCGTGGAGGAGCGCATCGGCCGCCCCTGGGACGTGCAGGAGCTGCAGCTTGGCCTGATTTCCCTTGCAGGAAACATCGACGAAACCGAAGACCAGTTCGTACTGGCGTGGCGCTGAGCCAGAACCCCAAGACAGGAGACAAACCATGACAACCGCCACTGCCATCGCCTCCGCCGCCCGCGCGGCGACCCGTCCGAAGCTCTCGCTCAAGGAGAAGTACGCGGTACTGACCCGCGACCTCGGTTGGGAGACCACGTACCAGCCGATGGATAAGGTGTTTCCGCACGACAAGTTCGAAGGCATCGTGATCCATGACTGGGACGGCTGGGAAGACCCGTTCCGCCTGACGATGGATGCGTACTGGAAATTCCAGTCCGAGAAGGAGCGCAAGCTCTACGCGATCATCGACGCGTTCCAGCAGAACAACGGCCAGCTCAACGTGACCGACGCCCGCTACATCAACGCGCTGAAGCTGTTCCTGACCGGGGTGTCGCCGCTGGAGTACGCGGCGCACCGTGGCTTCGCCATGGCGGGCCGTAATCTGCGCGGCGTTGGGGCGCGCGTGGCGTGCCAGATGCAATCGATCGACGAACTGCGGCATTGCCAGACCCAGATCCACACGATCAGCCACTACAACAAGTTCTTCAACGGTTTTGCCGACTGGCGCCATCTGCATGACCGGCTCTGGTACCTGTCCGTGCCGAAGTCGTATTTCGAGGATGCGATGACCGCCGGGCCGTTCGAGTTCATCACGGCGATCTCGTTCTCGTTCGAATACGTGCTGACCAACCTGCTGTTCATGCCGTTCATGTCCGGCGCGGCCTACAACGGGGACATGGCCACGGTGACGTTCGGCTTCTCGGCGCAGTCCGACGAGTCGCGCCACATGACGCTGGGCCTGGAGGTGGTCAAGTTCATGCTCGAGCAGGACCCTGCCAACCGGCCGATTATCCAGAAGTGGATCGACAAATGGTTCTGGCGCGGCTACCGGCTGCTGACGCTGGTGGCGATGATGATGGACTACATGTGCCCCAAGCGCGTGATGAGCTGGAAGGAGGCGTGGGAGATCTACTTCGAGCAGAACGGTGGGGCGCTGTTTGCCGATCTGGCGCGCTATGGCATCCGGATGCCCAAGTATCACGAGCAGGCCGCCAAGGAAAAGGATCACCTGTCGCACATCGCATGGTCGATCTTCTACAACTTCAACCACGCCGCGGCCATCCACACATGGGTGCCCGAGCCGCACGAAATGGACTGGTTGGCGCAGAAGTATCCCGACAGCTTCGACACGCATTACCGGCCGCGCTTCGACTACTGGAAGCAGCAACAGGAGGCCGGCCAGCGCTGGACCAACCCGGGCCTGCCGATGCTGTGCCAGGTGTGCCAGATCCCGATGGCCTTCACCGAACCCGACGACCCGACACAGATTTGCTATCGCCATGCGGAGCACAACGGCGAGCACTACCACTTCTGCTCGGATGGCTGCCGGGACATATTCCAGGGTGAGCCCGAGAAGTACGTGCAGGCATGGCTGCCAGTGCATCAGATTTTCCAGGGCAACTGCGGCGGCCCAACGCTGCCCGAGGTGCTCGACTGGTACCACCTGAAGCCCGAGGATCGCGGCGACTACGCCGATTCGCCCGACCGCGCGAACTGGGAGCGCTGGACCGGGCAAGGCAACAACCGTTCGTAAACAAGGAGACCAGATCATGCCAGTCATCGCATTGGAACCGGGCTACACCGGCGAGGTCCGCGACCGGATCGAAAACTTCCACGGCAACCAGCTTGTGTACTTCGGATGGGACCAGCACCGGTTGTTCTGCAGCCCGTTCACGCTGCCGCTGCCGCCCGACATGCCGTTCGGCGCGTTGGTCTCCGATGTCATCGTGCCGCTGCTGGGCGCGCACCCGGAAGGCGCCCGGATCGACTGGGCGCAGGTGCAGTGGTTGCGTGGCGATACGCCATTCACGCCGGATGCGGCCGCAAGCCTGGTCGACAACGGGCTTGGCCACAAGTCGCTGCTGCGCCTGCGTACCCCGGGCCTGCCGGGCATTGCCGGCTCGGCCAACTGAACTTGCTGCAGGAGGTTGCCATGACCTATCAGCTCACCATCGAGCCGCTCGGCCAGACCATCGACATCGCCGAAGGACAGACCGTGCTTGACGCCTGCCTGCGCGCCGGCGTGTGGCTGCCCCATGCCTGCGGGCATGGCTTGTGCGGGACCTGCAAGGTGCAGACGGTGGACGGCGAGATCGAGCACGGCGAAGCATCGCCGTTCGCGCTGATGGACTTCGAGCGCGAGGAGGCCAAGTGTCTGGCCTGCTGCGCCACGCCGATGTCCGACCTGACGATCGAGGCCGACATCGATCCCGAGCCCGACGCGCAGTTCCTGCCGCTGATGGACTTTACCGCCGAAGTCACGCGCATTGAAGCGTTGACGCCCACCATCAAGGGTGTGTTCCTGCGGGTGGAGGGTGTGGAAGGGGGCGATGCGCTGCGCTTCCAGCCGGGCCAGTACGTCAACGTATGGATCGGCAAGGAAGCGACGCCGCGCGCGTTCTCGATCGCGTCGGCGCCATCGGCGGACGAGATCGAACTGAATATCCGGCTGGTGCCGGGCGGTAGCGCCACGACCTACGTGCACGAGCAACTTGCCGTGGGCGAGCGTCTGCAGCTATCGGGGCCGCTCGGGCGTTTCTTCGTGCGCAAGAGCGATCCGCGCCCGCTGGTGTTCATGGCTGGCGGGTCGGGATTGTCGAGCCCGCGTTCGATGATCCTCGACCTGCTGGAGTCCGGCGACCAGCGCCAGATCGTGCTCGTGCATGGCGCACGGACCGCTGACGAACTGTATTACCGCGATGCCTTCGAAGCGCTGGCCTCCCAGCACGACAACTTCACCTATGTGCCCGTGCTGTCGGCCGAGGCGCAAGGCAGTGCATGGGCCGGCGAGCGCGGCTACGTGCACGAGGCCGCCGGGAGTCATTTCGGCTACGACTTCCGTGGCTGGCGGGCCTATCTGTGCGGGCCACCGCCGATGATCGAGTCGTGCATCGCCGCCCTGATGCAGGGGCGCTTGTTCGAGAAGGACATCTTCACCGAGAAGTTCCTGTCGGCGGCAGACGCCAGCCAGGCCACCCGCAGTCCGCTGTTCCGCTCACTCTGAAGTATTTCCACCACAAAGGAGACAACCATGGACAAGATCCAGATCGACACCGTTCTGAACCGCATCGAGGAAGCCACCGGTCAGCACGCCAATCCGCGCATCGCGGCCATCGTGCATCGGATGGTGCGCGACCTGTTCCACATGATCGAGGACCTGGATATCCAGCCCGAGGAATTCTGGTCCGGCCTCAATTTTCTGGCCGAAGCCGGCCGCTCGGGCGAACTGGGCCTGATCGCGCCGGGGCTCGGGTTCGATCACTTTCTGGACCTGCGCATGGACGAGGCCGAAAGCCAGGCAGGCATTGCCGGCGGCACGCCGCGCACGATCGAAGGCCCGCTCTACGTGGCAGGCGCGCCGGTGGCGCAGGGCGAGGCGCGCCTGGACGACGGCACGGGCGAGGGCGAAGTGCTGGTGATGGAAGGGCAGGTCAAGGATGGCGCGGGGCAGCCGCTGGCCAATGCCGTGGTCGAGGTCTGGCACGCCAACGCACTCGGCAACTACTCGTACTTCGACCCGACGCAGAGCGCGTTCAATCTGCGTCGCAGTATCGTGACCGATGGCGAGGGCCGCTACCGCTTCCGCAGCATCATGCCGGTGGGCTACAGCGTGCCGCCGAATGGGGCAACGGACCGCCTGCTCAAGCAGCTCGACCGCCACGGCACCCGTCCGGCGCATATCCATTTCTTCGTCTCGGCACCGGGCCATCGCAAGCTGACCACGCAGATCAACATCGATGGCGATCCGTACCTGTGGGATGACTTCGCTTTTGCCACACGCGAAGGGTTGGTACCGCCGATCACGCGCGTGAGCGATGCGGCGGCAATGGCTGCGCTGGGCGTGGACAAGCCGTTTGCGTCGATCCGCTTCGACTTCACGCTTCACGCGGACCAGGCAAATGCCCCGCAGGCCGAGGTGGCGCGACAGCGGGCATCGGTGGCGGCCTGAGCGCCGTTGTTTGGAGAGGGTCGCCCTGGATACCCGGGTTTCGGGACGGCCCTCGCCGCGCGCTGGCTTTAGCGCTGCAGGACCAGATTGGTCCAATGCACGTCGGTGCGATCCATCAGGCCGCTGCGCTGGCTGCAATGCGCGCTGCGCAGGCCGTATGGCTCCGCCAGCGCGATGGTCTCGGCGGCCGACACGTCGAACATGCGCCGGCCGGCGGGCACCGGGCCGTGCCGCAGGGACAGGAACACCAGGCCGTGATCGGCCAGCAGCGCGTCGACGGCACCCATTGCCTGGACGCGTTCGTCGGCATCGAGGTGCATCCACACGGCGGTCAGCATGATCACGTCAAAGCGCGTCGGCCGTTCGCGCAGCCTGGCCAGCGCGGGCAGGGTGTCATCGAGCCAGTCGATATCCACATCCGCGTGGAGCTTGCGGCCAGCCTCGCGTAGTTCTGCGGTCGGTTCCACCGCCACGACCTGATGGCCGCGCCGTGCCAGGGCGGCGGCATCGCGCCCGGTGCCCGCGCCGACATCGACAATGCGGGCCGGCGGCGCCGGCAACAGGTGGAGCACGTCGCGATGGACATCCTCGAACGTGATGCTTTCGTACTGGACGACGAGGGTGCTGGCCTGTTCGCCATAACCGGCCGTGCTTGTCTTGGGCATGGTCAGAGTTTTCCTTCAAGCGACTTCCGTTCGCGCCACATCTCCTGCACGAACGGGTCGGTGATGCCGTACAGGCCGTGCCCTTTGCGCATGATCAGGTTGCTTGCCATCAGTTCGTTGACCACCGGCTGTGCTGCCTCGACCTTCACTTCCCGGCCTATTGCCAAGGAGTACGCCGCGGCCGCGTCGGCCGAGAACAAACCCCGTGCGTCGCCTTGCGTGGTGGCAATGCGGTCGAAGATCGCGGTTGCCAGGCCGCCAAGTTGTTCGAGCTTCATCAGTTCCACGTCGGCAGCCGCCGAACGCAGCGTGTTGGCGATGGTCGGCAGGTGCTCGTCGGGATTGCTGCCCTCGGGCAGGTGGAAATGCAATTGCCGCAGCGCCCGGATCATCTCCTCGGGCCGATGGCCAAGCGCCTGGAACGCCTTGATGGCGACGTCGGGCGAGGGCAGGGCGGTAAAGCCCTCGGAGGACAGGCGCGCCAGCAGATAGTCGATATATTCCCGGTCGAGCACCGGGTAAGCGACCGACGTGGCGCCGGCGAAGGCCTGGTTGCGTCGCGCGGTCAGTTCGCCCACCAGCGCGCGATGCGAGCCGGTTCCCACGAACAGGAAATGCCCTGTGGTGCCGGGGCGGGGATTGATGGCATCACGCGCGGCCTTGAGCGCCAGCAGCATTTGATTGCCTTCGTCCGAGGTGATGGCGTGCTGCACTTCGTCGACGATCAGCACGACATCGGCGCCGGCCTGATCGACGACTTCTTTCAGCGCCTGGGCCAGCGTCGCGCCGCCAGCCTCGCCGAGGGTGTCGAGCTTGAAGCTGAATTTGAAGCCGAAGGCGGCGATGTCGGCACTGGCCAGACGCTTGAGCTTGCGAAGGATCGTGGAAGACGGGGACTCCAGCTCGGTCAGTGTTTTCTTGACGGCTTCCAGGATCAGTCGGGCGGGGCTGCGCTGCGTGTCGCTCCACAGGTCCACATAGATCACGATCGCGCCAAGGTCTTCGAGCGCGGGAATCAGGTCGTTGATTAAAAACGTGGTCTTGCCCGTGCGGCGCAGGCCGGAAAGGAACAGGCCCGAGCGCAGGCCCTCGTCCAGTACCCCTGGTTGCAGAAGTTGCCTGGCCATCTGTTTGGCGAGTTCCGGCCGTTGGTAAATGTTGCTCATCGGGCGCCTGATGTGAATTAGCGTGAATTATCCAGATGGAATAATTATACGGATTTCATAAAATACAGTAAAAGTCGGCAGGCCGGCGTGCAAAAGCAATGAGAAGTGGCATGATTGCCACTTTCTCTGTCACGCCAATGTATCGGCATGGAGCGCCTCCCATGGTACTTTCGCCAGCCATTCCCATTCTCCGGATCTTCTCGGTCGAGAAAGCCAGGGAGTTCTACCTCGACTTCCTTGGCTTCCAGGTCGACTGGGAGCACCGCTTCGAGCCGGACCTTCCGCTTTACATGCAGGTCAGGCGCTCCGGGCTGACACTGCACCTCAGCGAGCATCATGGTGATGCCACGCCCGGGTCCGCTGTATTCATTCCGGTGGAGGACATCGACGCGCTGCAGCGCGAACTGATCGCCAAACAGTACGGATACGCGCGGCCCGGCGTAGAGGCAGTGGGCTGGGGCCGCGAAATGCAGGTGGCCGACCCGTTCGGCAACCGCCTGCGGTTCTGCGAGTTCACCAAGGATTAAGACCGGGATCAGGCCCAGGACTAGGCCACAGCCGCGCCGACAGCAGCCGGCTCTGGAGGCGTGTCGGACATCTTCACTTCGTTCAGTGTCCCGCTCGCCTTGGCGATGGCCCGCGACAGCCGTGCCACTTCATTGAGCTGTTCGATCATGTCGTTGGCAAGTCGGAAGTTGATCGCGTCCACGGCGCTCCGCAATGGCAGGGCGCTCATGATGGCCTGCCGCGCGACGCCGGCCTGCGCTTCGATTTCCGGCTTGGCATTGACGATGCGCGTGGCGACTTCGGTGTCCGGATGCGCGATTGTCTCCACCGCCAGCGCCAGGTATTCGGACACCATCGCCGCGAAGCCCGCCGACTCTGGATTGCGTAGCGATGCGGCATCCGCGCCATGCGACAGCCGTCGTTGGCTCAGGGCCAGCATGCTGGTGGTGGCAACCTCCCGAATGGCGTCGAGGCACGTGGCGATCCGCGCCAGATCCACAAGCTGATGGCCTTCATCATCGTTGTGAACCGCGTCCGACAGGTGTCCGATATAGGTCAGGATGGCCGTGCTCAGCGAATCGGCAGCTTTGTCCTGGTCGGTCAGCGTGACGAGCTCCTGCGAATCGCCTTCCACGACCAGCGCGGCACTATGTTCGACCAGTTCCTGGACCTGCTTGCCCAGCGATACCAGTTCAAGCTGCACACGGGGGATGGCCAGCGCCGGCATCCCGGCCAGCGTGTCGTCCAGGAATCGCGGCAGGCCAGGGTCCTGCCAGCCTTCGCGCGCCGGTGGCGCCAGCCGTTGGGCGAGCTTGCCGATGGGTCCGGTGAACCAGATCAGCACGGCGGTGCTTAACACGCTGAATACGGTATGGGCGTTGGCGGCCTGTCGCGGGGTTTCGGCGGCCAGACGGGCGGCGCCGGTCAACTCCGGCGAGGACGGAGAGATTTCGCGGATGAAGTCCGCGAACTGCGGGATGATAAAGACGAGGAACAGCACGCCGAGCACGTTGAACAGCAGATGGACGATGCCCACCTGGGCCGCCTCGGCCGACTTGCCGATCGACGCGAGCAGCGCCGTGCCGCAAGTGCCCACGTTGGCCCCCAGTATCAGCGCAATGCCTGATTCGAGCGGAATCAGTCCCTGGCTACCCAGCGCGATGACGATAGCCAGCGTGGCCGCCGAGCTTTGCACGATGGCAGTGAAGACTGCGCCGATCAGGATGCCGATCCACGGATTGCGCATTTCCTGCATCGCCGTGATGAACGGCTGGAAATTACGCAGTGGGCGCGTGGCATCGCCCATGAATTCAATCCCAAGGAATAGCAGGCCGAGCCCGAGCACCACGCCGCCAAGCTGCTGCAGCAACTCTCGCTTGGCGAAACCTTGCAGCAGGAAGCCGCCAGCCAGCATAAACGGCGTGATCGCCGAAATGTTGAAAGCGATGATCTGCGCGGTCAGCGTCGAGCCGATATTGGCACCCATGATCACCGGGATCGATTGCTGAAGCGTCATCAGCCCGGCGGAGACAAAGCCCACCAGCAGCACCGTGGTGATCGTCGAGGAGTTCAGCAGGGCCGTGATGCCCGCGCCGGCCAGCACGCCGCGAAAGCGGTTGGCGGTCAGGGTGCCCAGCAGCGATTGCAGCCGCGCGCCGGCAATCGCCTTGAGGCCTCGGGTCATCAGATCCAGACCAAACAGGAACAGGGCCAGGCCGCCAACGAGCAGGCCAGTGATCTCGATCAGGTTCAGGTTCAGACCATTGAGCATGGGCAGCTTCGGGCAATGGGTCGACGCAAGCCAGCGACCGTGCCATTGTACGAGTTTCCTATACCATTTCACGCCATTGATTTTTTTGCCTCCACCATGAAAATTTTCGCGTCCTACCGCCTTCGAACCGTTACCGCCGCCTTGGCGCTTTGCACGGCCAGCGCCCATGCCGCGGGTGATGGTGTGCCCGTCGGGGAGGATCGTCTGGCGCGGCTGGTGGCAGATACCGTCCGACCCGTCATGGCGCAGTACGAAGTACCCGGCATGGCCGTGGCCGTAACAGTCCGCGGCAAGTCCCAGGTCTTCAACTTCGGCCTGGCATCGAAGGCGGACGCCACCCCGGTCACCGAACACACGTTGTTCGAGATCGGGTCGGTCAGCAAGACGTTTACGGCGACGCTCGCCTCATACGCGGCGCAGCGTGGCGCCATATCGTTCTCAGACAAGGCTAGCCAGTACCTGCCCGGATTGGCGGGTAGCAGCCTCGATGCGATCAGCCTGCTGGAACTCGGGACGTACACGGCAGGCGGGCTGCCGTTGCAGTTCCCCGATGCGGTGACCACCTCTGACCAGATGCTGGCGTACTTCAAGGAATGGAAGCCGACGTACGCGGCTGGCACGCATCGGCAGTACTCGAACCCGAGCATCGGCCTGTTCGGTTATCTGGCCGCGCGGAGCCTGGGTGAGCCGTTCGACAACCTGATGGAGCACCGCATCTTTCCGGGCCTGGGCCTGAAGCACTCATTCATCCGGGTGCCGCAGTCCCGCATGGGCGACTATGCCTATGGCTACAAGGACGGCAAGCCGATCCGCGTGAACCCCGGCATGTTCGACTCGGAAGCCTATGGCGTGAAGACCACGGCGGCCGACATGATTCGGTTCGTCGAAGCCAATATGGATGGCGCGCGGCTGGAGCCGACGTTGCAGCGGGCGGTTACCGGTACGCACACCGGCTACTTCCGCGTTGGCCCCATGACCCAAGGCCTGGGCTGGGAAATGTACACCTGGCCAACCTCGCTCGAGGATCTGCTGACGGGCAACGCCGCCGGGATGCTGGAGCCGAAGGAAGTCGCACGGCTGGCGCCGCCGCAGCCCCCCAGGGCCGACGTGCTGATCAATAAGACTGGTTCCACCAACGGCTTCGGCGCCTATGTGGTGTTCGTCCCGGCTCGTCAGATCGGCGTGGTGATGTTGGCGAACCGCAATCTGCCGATCCCCGAGCGCGTGCGGGCGGCGTACCAGATCCTGAAGGCGCTGGACGCGCAGTAGACACCGATATCGGGCATCGGGCATCGGGTCGGGATCAGGCCGGGTCGATGTTCTGATTCAGCCTGAAAGCGTTGTCAGGATCGTATTGGCGTTTCACAACAACCAGCCGTGAATGGTTGACGCCATACGCGGCGCGGGTGCGTTGGGCGCCTTCGTCGCCGAGGTTGTTGGCGTACACCCCGCCCGTCGAGTACGGCTGGACCGCTTCCCACAGGCCGCGCGCCCACTCCCGGTGTTTGTCGTCGTCGGCCGGGTCATCCCAGATGGCCAGCGGGAAGCAGTCGAAGTCCGCCGACCGGTTTCCATATGCGGTGGCCTCGTCGGGTACGCGGGCGATGGCGCCGCCGACCTGCTGGAACACCACCAGGCAGCCCGGCGAGGGCGCTAGGGCATAGGCAGCGAGGAGAGCGTCGACCGCCTCCGCGCGAATCTGGCGGAGGAACTGGGCCTTCCAGTAATACCGCCGGCCGCGCGCGAAGAGCGCATCGCTGGCCGACTGCATCTGCAGATACGGAACGAAGTCGAGTTGGGCGTCGACCGGATTGCCGAACTCGACCAGCGGGCGCAGCGCTGCTTGCCTTGTCTCTTCAGTGCCATCTGGCCCGACATGACACGCCGAGATGCTGAGACATCGCTCGCCCGATGGCTGGGTGACGAGCGCGGCGTCGGCCGCAACGTCATCCGGGGCGGCGCGGGCGAAAGCATCGTAGTGCAGCATCGCCTCCCGAGCCTGATCCCACGGGTAGACCACGGCGCATACCGGCAGTCTGGCGGGAATCGGATGCAGACGGAAATGGAACGCCGTGACGATGCCGAAATTGCCACCGCCGCCGCGTATCGCCCAGAACAGGTCCGGGTGCTCGGTCGTGCTGGCGTGCAGCCGTTCCCCGTCGGCGGTGACGATTTCCACGGCCTCCAGGTTGTCGCAGCTCAGCCCGTACTTGCGGCCCAGCTTGCCGAACCCGCCCCCCAGCGTCAGCCCGGCGATACCCGTATCGCTATTGACCCCCATCGTCGTGGCCAGGCCATGCCGCAGCGATGCCTGGTCGAACTCACCGAGATTGAGCCCTGCCTCCGCGCGGGCGCGGCGCCGCGCGACATCCACGTCGATGCGCTTCATACGCGACAGATCAATGACGATGCCGTTGTCACACGTGGAAAGTCCGGCGAGATTGTGCCCCCCGCTGCGAACCGCGATGGTCAGGCCGGTGGCCCGGGCGAACCGTACGGCGCCTGCCACGTCGGTGGCGTCGGCGCAGTAGACGACCAACGCCGGATGCTTGTCGATTGCGCCATTCCAGACCTTGCGCGCCATATCGTAGTCAGGATCCCCGCGCTGGACGAGTTGGCCACCCAACGCCTGCCGAAACGCCTCGAACCCTGGATTGCCGCCGTCCCCGGATGCCTCTTGCCGATCTGATCGCATCACGCCCCCCAAGTTGGTCACGCCCCCGAGACCATGGTGGTGCGCGCGGCGGTCGGGTGCAAAGGCAAAGATCTCAGCTTGTAGATGAGAAAAGCTCACCTAGACTGGACCCATGCAAAAACTGCCGCCCCTGCGCGCATTGCAGGCATTCGAGGCGGTTGCGCGTCACCGCAGTTTCAAGGCCGCAGCGGCGGAGCTAAACGTGACGCCGACCGCCATCAGCCATCAGATCCGGATGCTCGAGCAGATCTGCGGCAAGGCGTTGCTCCAGCGACGCCCGCGTCCGCTCCGGCTGACCGTGGCGGGGGAGCGGCTCTATCCGGCGCTGCGTAGTGGTTTCGCGCTGTTTGCCGAGGCCGTGGCGACCGTTGGGCAGCCCGGTGTGGCACGCCCGCTGCGCGTGACCAGTCCGAACGCTTTCGCGAGCCGCTGGCTGGTTCCGCGCCTTCCGGCCTGGCAGGGGCTGCATCCCGAATGGCCGCTGGAGATCATCGGCACGGACCGGGTCCTGGATCTGGCTGCGGGCGAGGCTGACGTCGCCATTCGCTACGCGCGATGCGCGCCCAAGGGGCTGGTCAGTACAGAGTTCGCGCGCGATACCTTCTTCGCCGTGGCCAGCCCGATGCTGCTGGCGAGGGCGGGGCGGGAAGGGCAGGCGACATTCGATATCGGCGATCTCACGCATATCCCCCTGATCCACTACGAATGGAGCAGCGGCGACCCGCACGCCCCGACCTGGGCGCAGTGGTTCGCGGCTGCGGGTCTCACCGCAGGCGACTCGTCGGCTCGGCGTGGCCGCCATGACCTGAGTTTTCGCGAGGAACTGCACGCCATCGACGCGGTGGTGGCCGGCCAGGGCGTGGCGCTATGCAGCAACGTGGTGGTGGACGGCCTGCTGCGCAGTGGCGCGTTGTGCAAGGCGCACGCGCTGGGGTTGCCCGGCTTCGGCTTCTACGTGGCCCATGCCGCCGGCCATCCGGATCTGGCAGCGGTGGAGGGCTTTTCAGGCTGGCTGCTGTCGACGGCCGGGACGCCGGCGGGCGAACATCCGGCCTAGTTGGGCGGCATCTCGGGCGGTATCAGGTCCGGGTTCCAGGCGACCTCCCACATATAGCCGTCGGGGTCCTGGAAGTAGCCGGCATAGCCACCCCAGAAGGTATCCACCGGGGGTTTGAGGATGATGGCTCCGGCACGGCGTGCCTGCTCGATGACGGCGTCGACTTCGGCCCGGGAGCGGACGTTGTGACCCAGCGAGATCGACGTGATGCCCAGGGGCGTATTGGTTGCGGCATCCTTGGCCAGAAACTCGCGGGGATAGAGCGCCAGCCGCAGTCCCGACTCCAGATCGAAGAAGACCACGGCACCGTGCTCGAACTCGGTGCCGACGATGCCCTTGGTTGGCCAGCCCAGGCCGTCGCGATAGAACGCCAGCGACCGTTCGAGACTGCCGACACCCAGCGTGAGAAGCGTGAGGCGAGGATGCATGGTTGGATGGTCGGTGGTTCAGGGCGCGGGAGATGCGGTGAGATCCAGGGAGACCACGCGCAAGGTGGCGTCGTCGGGGCACATCGTGTCCGTGAAACCCAGCCGATGCGCCAGGCCGCGCATCGCGGTATTGGATGCCAGCACGTAGCCAATCATCGTGTGGTATCCGGCGGCCCGTGCCGTCGCGATCAGGATCTCCATGAGATGGCGCGCCAGGCCAAGACCATGCCAGCCGTCGACGATTGTCACCGCGAATTCGCAGGATCCGGAGTGCGGGTCGGTAGTGAAGCGGGCGCCGCCAATCAGATCACCCTTGTCCTCCGTCCCCGCCATGGCGACCAGCGCGCATTCGCGGACCGGCGTCGGGTGAACGGCCGTTTCCAGCAACGCGTCCGGCAGGTCGTGCATGGACGCCATGAATCGCGTATACCGCGAGTCATCAGACAGGCGATGGAAGGCCGTCAGGATGCCGCCTTTGTCCTGCGGGCGGATCGTTCGTATCAGCACCTGCTTGCCGTTTCGCAGGGTCACACAGGTGGGCAACGTCGGGGCTGTGGCTTGCATAGGGTGATGGCTCGGTTCCATTTGGGCTGATTCATGGTAGGCAAGCGGCGTCGGGAATCCAAATCCGGCGGGCCGGCTACAAACATCGACTGGCGTGGAATAAAGTGGTTCTGGGGGTGGTTTACATCATGCGGGAAGGCCGTGCGGTCGATGACGTCCCGCCGCGCTCTCGCAGGCAAACCGATGTGCCGCGTGATGCGCAACCGCGTGTCGTGACGTCGGGATGGTGAAGTCGGGGTGAGGATCATGGGCAAGGGATTGGCGGCCGTGGCAGCGGCAATCGCCGGACTCGGCCTGGGCGGTGGCGTTGGTGGCGCATGGGCGCAGGACATGTCGACGATGTGCCAGCAGGTGGTTGGGCAGGCCGAAATCGGCGGCGTGATGCAGACCATCGCGGGAGTGGCCTGCCTGCAGCCCGATGGCACGTGGCAGATGGTGGATAGCAGCAGTGTGGGCTATGGCGGCGGGGACTATTACTACGACCCGTGGTACTGGACGCCGTATGTGGGGTTCGCCGGCGTGATTTTCATCGACCACCATCATCGCCCGCACGTCATGCACCATGTGTTCTTTCCCAGTCGCGGCGTGATCGTGCGGGGCGGTCGCGTCGTGCACGGTGGAGCGCCTGGCGGGTTCCATGGCGGCGCGGCGCCGGGTGGCTTCCATGGAGGGGGAGCCATGCATCGCTGAGCCGCGCCAGCGGGGTTACCCGGCTTCTCCTGCCGTATCGCTCATGGCAGACTGCGCAAGTTGCTGCAGTTCTTGACGTTGCCTTACACGAAACAATGAGCGAGTCCCTCTGCTTTCTGTCGGCCACCGAGTTGGCCGACGCCATCCGGCACAAACGTGTCTCCCCGGTAGACATCACTTCCGCAGTCCTGGCGCGCGCGGAGCGCCTTCAACCTGAACTGAACTGCTTCATCACGATCGACGCCGAGCGGGCGATGGAATCGGCCCGCCAGGCAGAACGATTGGTCATGGCGGGCGGGCCACTCGGCTTGCTCCACGGCGTGCCGTTCACGGTCAAGGACATCGTCAACACGCAAGGCGTGCGCACGACTTTCGGCGCGGCGCCGTTGCGGGACAACGTGCCGCAGCAGGACGCCGTCGCGGTGGCCCGCCTGCGCGAACAGGGCGCCATCCTGATCGGCAAGACCACCACGCCCGAGTTTGGCTCCAAGTGCCTGACCGATTCGCCGCTGTTCGGGCGCACACGTAACGCGTGGAGCGCGCAACGGACCAGTGGCGGCTCCAGCGGCGGTGCGGCCGTGGCGGTGGCCAGCGGCATCGCGCCACTGGCTGTCGCCACCGACGGCGGTGGGTCCACGCGGATTCCGGCTGCCTGTAACGGTGTGGTCGGCATCAAGCAAAGCAACGGTGTGATTCCACATAGCCAGGCGCAGGACCTGTACGGCAACCAGACCTATGTCACCCCCACCACGCGCACCGTTGCCGATACTGGCCTGATGATGGCGGCGATGGCGGGCGAGCACGCCTGCGACCCGTGGTCGATCGGCGTGCCGAAGGCCGACTATGTCGATGCCGCGCGCGCCCAGGGCGATCTGCGTGGCAAGCGCATCCTCTATTGCCTGGCGCCGCCGGGCCGCCCAGTGGCGGCGGATGTGGCACGCGCGTTCGAGCGGGGGCTGGCCGCGCTAGCCGGGCTCGGCGCGGAGCTAGAGCCGTTCGATGGCGACGGCTTCAACGATATCGAGCCGCTTTGGCGCGCGATCAACCACACCGTCTGGCGCACGCGCTTCGTCGAGATCGTCGAGCGTCATCGCGACGAACTGAGCGCAACGTTCGTACGTCAGGTGGAGTCGGCCGCGCAAGTCAGCGGCGTGGCGTACCAGCAGGCGATGTTTGACCGTTCGCGGCTGTTCCAGCGCGTGCAGGCGTTGCTCGAGCGCGCCGACCTGCTGGCGATGCCGACCATCATGCGCACCGCGCTGCCGATCGACCAGGATCTGTTCGGCACGATCGAGATCGACGGGCATGTACACGAGAACGTGCGCGCGAACTGGTTTCCGTGGACGATGCCATTCAACATGACCGGCCATCCCGCGATCAGCCTGCCGTGTGGCTTCGGCAGCGACGATCTGCCGATCGGGCTGCAACTGGTTGGACGGTTCCGCCGCGACACGGAACTGCTGCGTTGCGCCGCATTGTTCGAATCGGCCCACGGCTTCCTCGACCGGTGGCCGTCGCTGTGACGCTACGTGATGCCGATGCCGATACCGATCTCAATATCGAGATCGACGCCGACATCACCACCCTTTGCTTGCCCCTTCCCAGGCTTCCCGCTTTCACCACAGGACTTTCCTCATGACCGTCAAGTTTCATTCCGGCCGCCTGACTTGGCTGCTTGGCACCGCGTTCAGCGGCCTCATGATCGTTGCCGCGCCAGCATCCGCCGCGGACGATGCGCCGATGCACATCATCGTTGGCTACGCGCCGGGCGGTGCCGCCGACAGTCTGGCCCGGATCTACGCCGAGCAACTCCGTCAGGACGGGCAGGGCACGGTGATCGTGGAGAACCGCCCGGGCGCATCTGCACGGCTGGCGCTCGACTACGTCAAGCGGTCGAAGCCCGATGGCAAGACGATCTTCATCGGCCCGTCGCCACTGTTCACGATCTTCCCGCTCACGTACAAGAAGCTCAGCTACGACGCCGACAAGGACCTCGTGCCCGTGGCGGTGCTAACTGACGTGCCGACCGCCGTGGCAGCAGGCGTGCAGCAGCCGTACAAGAACATGAAGGAATTCCTGGACTGGGCCAAGCAGCATCCGTCCAGGGCCAGTCTGGGCCTGGCCACGATCGGCAGCGCGGGCCACCTTGGCACGGTGGCGCTGGGCAAGGCATCGGGCGTCGCCATCACGCCCACGCCATACCGTGGCGCATCGCCGATGCTGGTGGACGTGATCAGCGGCAATGTGTCGATCGGCTGGGATGCGGTGGCCAGCATGATGTCGCTGTACAAGGGCGGCAAGATTCAGCTTCTGGGCGTGAGCGGCACACGACGTGCCAAGGCGTTGCCCGAAGTGCCGACGATGAAGGAGCAGGGCATCAACCAGTACGAATTCGCGACGAGCTGGTACGGCGCCTTCGTGCCCGCTGGCACGCCCGCCGCAGAGCAGGCCAAGCTCGAAAAGGCGTTCCTCCAGGCATCGACCAATGCGTCGAGCGCGGCCAAGCTGGAGACGCTGGGGCTTGAGGTGAACGCCCAATCCGGCGAGGCCGCGCGCAAGCGCATCCAGACAGAACGCGCGGCATGGAAGCCGATCGTCGAGTCGACCGGGTTCGTGGCAGAGGACTGATGCCAGCCACTGCTTGGGGGCCATGAACGCTAGGGCGTTTCATCGCCTGCTTGTGTCCCGCGCATGACGGCCACGAACAGATCCGCGCAACCATGCGCTGGTATCTGGACGTGGCCGTCTGTCATTTCAGCCCAATGGCAACTATCGCGACGCGAGCATCAGGTTCAGGTTTTGAATCGCAGCGCCGGATGCGCCCTTGCCGAGGTTGTCGAAAACGGCGGACAGGAGAACGTGCCCGTGCTCCGTGCCAGGAAATACGCTCAGGCGCATGTCGTTCGTGCCATTCAGCAATTGCGGGTCCAGGTGCTTCACGGCGGACGATTCTGACAGCGGCAAGACCTGCACGTGGTCTGCCTCGGCATAGTGGCGCGCGAGGCAGGCGTGTAACGTGGCGCCATCCACGCCGGGTGCCAGCAGCCGCAACGCCAGCGGCACAGTCAGCACGATGCCCTGGCGGAACGCGCCGTATGCGGGGACGAAAATAGGCGGTTGCGCGAGCCCGACGTGCTGCTGGATCTCCGGCGTGTGCTTGTGCGCGAGTTCCAGGCCATATACCTGGTAGGAAGGCGCGCTGGCGGCTCCCGGTCCCTCGTATTCCTCCACGCCGGCGCGTCCCCGTCCGGAGTAGCCGGATACCGCATGAATGCTGATGGGGTAATCGCCCGGGATGAGCCCAGCCTGCACCAACGGACGCAGCAGGCCAATCGCACCGGTCGGATAGCAACCGGGATTGGTGACCCGGCGCGCGTTTGCAATTTTTTCAGCCTGCCCCGGCGCCATCTCAGGAAACCCGTAAGTCCAGTCCGGCTGTGTACGGTGCGCGGAGCTTGCGTCGATGACGCGAACCGCAGGATTGACAATCGTGGCCACAGCCTCGCGCGCGGCGGCATCCGGCAAGCAGAGGATGGCGATGTCGCAGGCGTTGATGGCTTCCGCGCGTCGCTGCAAATCCTTGCGCTCCGCGGCAGCAAGCGTGATCAGTCTGATATCGGTCCGGTTACGCAGCCGTTCGTGGATGAGCAACCCAGTGGTGCCTTGGTCGCCGTCGATGAAAACAATAGGAGAGCTCATGGGTGAAATACTCCGCTGACTTTGGGTTGGAGGCAGTAGAACGAAGAGCGAGCCCCTATATTCCGTGGATAGCTACAATAGAGAAAGTTGAATTTCATAACATAGACATTCAGTTTTTCTGAATCAGGACGCCGACATGCGAGAGATCAGCCTGGACCGTTTGCGCACTCTGGTCGCCATTGCAGACCGCGGCTCGTTTGCCGATGCGGCGCGTGCGTTGCATCTGGCGCCGCCAACGGTCAGCCTCCATATCGCTGAACTCGAAGCCCGCATTGGCGCTCCACTCCTGTCGCGCAAGCGGGGGCAAGTCAGGCCGTCGGCAATAGGGGAGGTGCTGGTGGAGCGCGCACGCCGGCTGCTGGCCGATGCGGAGCGGGCGCTGGACGATATTCAACGCCAGGTGCAGGGGCTGGAAGGGCGAGTGCGGCTCGGCGCGTCGACGGGCGCGATCGCGCACCTGTTGCCGCAAGCGCTCGAAGGGCTGCGCCAGCACCATCCCGCGATCGACATACAGGTGGCGGTGCTGACTTCACATGAAACGTTGTCCCGACTGGCGGATGGGACGCTGGACGTTGGGCTGGTTGCACTGCCGCAGCCGCCGGTAGCCGGACTCGTGATCAAGCCTTGGCGCCGCGAACCCGTGATGGCTTTCTTGCCGGCGCATTGGGAGTGCCCAGCACGCGTCACGCCTGAATGGCTCGCCGCCCAACCTCTCATTCTCAATGACGCGACCACGCGACTTTCACGTCTGACTACGGAGTGGTTCGCGACTGCGGGGTATCATCCCGCGCCCCGCATTCAGCTCAACTACAACGACGCGATCAAGAGTCTGGTGGCGGCCGGCTACGGTGCCTCGCTACTACCCCTTGAGGAGACGGCGCCATCGCCCGACAAGCGCATTGTCATGCGTCCGCTGCGCCCGGCGTTGTGGCGTCGGCTCGGTATTGCGCATCGTGCGGGGTACGTTGAGCGTTCCACGCAACACGTGCTTGATATGTTGCGGGATCTGCGGTTGGCGTAGGCGTTGCCAAAAAAGAAAAAGCCGGCCGAGGGCATTGCGTGCCCTCGGCCGGCCAGTCATCCACTCATCAGCACTTCAACGACGTCGATTGCGCTTCGGCATGTTTGTGCAATGCGGGAGGCTTGGCGTTGCCACCGTTGGCCTCGAGGAACTTGCAGGCGTTAATGATATCGTTGGCAAGCAGTTGCGCCACGTTGTGGTTCACATGCGGACGCACCACCACGCGCAGGCTCGTGACCGATTCGGCGTTGGGCGGCATCGTGTACGCGGACAGCACCCAGCCTTTCTCGCGGACCTTGTTGGAGACATCGAACTCGTTGAAGTTCTTGTACTTCTTGTTCAGCGTCACTGCCACCACCGGAATGCGCTGCGTGGTGTTCATGATGTCGAAGTACCCGCTGTCGACGAGCTGCTGGCGCAGGAAGATCGCGTTGTCCAGCGTGTGCTGCATCACGCGTTTGTAGCCGTCGAACCCGAGCCGCAGGAACTGGTAGTACTGCACGGCCACCTGGAATGCGTTGCGGCTGAAGTTGAGCGTGGCCGTGGGCATTTCTCCGCCCAGGTAGTTCACGTAGAACACCAGTTCCTCGTTGAAGATCTTGCGTTCGCGGAACACCACCCAGCCGAGGCCCGGCGGCGTCAGCCCGTACTTGTGGCCCGAGGCGTTGATCGACTGCACGCGCGGCAGGCGGAAGTCCCACTTGTAGTCGGGGTAGAGGAACGGGTTGACGAAGCCGCCGGAGGCGCCGTCGATATGCATGGGGATCGAGATGCCCGTGCGCTTCTCGTAGGCATCGAGCCAGTCGTGAATGCCCTGGATGTCGTCATCCTCGCCCGTGAAGGTCTGCCCGGCGATGGCCACGACGCAGATCGTGTTCTCATCGACGTACTTGTCCAGGTCTTCGGCGGTCAGGCAGTAGTTGCCCGGCTTCAGCGGCACGATGCGCGGCTCGACGTCGAAGTAGCGCAGAAACTTCTTCCACACGATCTGCACGTTGCCGCCCGTCACCATGTTCGGGCGGGTGGCATCCTTGCCTTCGGCCTGGCGGCGCTGGCGCCAGTTCCACTTGTGCGCCAGGCCCCCGAGCATGCAGGCTTCGGATGAGCCTACCGTACACGTGCCGTACGGCTCCACGCCCTTCGGACCGTTCCACAGTTCATGCAGCCAGCGCACCATGCGGCCTTCCATGGCGAAGAGCCGCGGATACATGTCGTGGTCGATATAGTTCTTGAAGATATTGCGCGCGGCGACTTCCCGGGCTTCCGGTTCCGCGAACGTGGTGACGAACGACGACATGTTGAGCATGGGGTTGGTGTCGGTCCATTCGTCACTGATCACGATCGCGGCCGCTGCATTCGCCGAGATGCCTTCGCGCGGGAAGACGTTTTCAGGCACCTCGTAGTTGAATTGGTCGTACGGTGTGACCTTGTGCTCTTGCATGTCGCTCATGGATACCCCTCGTAACGTTGACATGGCGAGAACCGGCGACCCGATACCCGGTCACGGCGCGAAGGCACCGAACAGGAAGACGAACGGGTGCGGAAAGCGCGGGAGGGAAGGGCAGGCGCCGGCTGCGGCGCCGCGTTCCGTGGACGTACCCCGGGCACGCGGCTCGACACGAGTATAGGAGCGAAGCCCCCGACAAATCATTGTGCTTTAGGCCAATACGGGCGCACAAAATCACTGTCGCACGACGTGGTCAGCGGTGATGGGAAAGCTATACTCGACTCCGCTGTCAGACAGGTACCCGGTGTGCGTAATTCGACTGCCTGACATGCCCGAATCTGCCGTATTACCGAGGCGTGTTTTCGAGGAGAAACTTGGATGACAAAGAGCGAACCGCGAGAGAGCGAGTCGGCTTCCCGATTGATCGACGGGAGGATCCAGGAACTGGGTGACTGGCGCGGCGCGATGCTGGCGCGGCTACGCGCGGTGGTGAAGGCCGCCGATCCCGAGGTGATCGAGGAATGGAAATGGCGGGGCGTGCCGGTGTGGTCGCACGCCGGCATTCTCTGCACGGGTGAGACCTACAAGAACGTCGTGAAAATGACCTTTGCCAAGGGGGCGTCGCTGGAAGACCCAGCGGGGCTTTTCAATTCCAGTCTCGAAGGCAACACGCGGCGTGCGATCGACTTTCATGAGGGAGAGGAGATCGACGAGCCTTCGCTGAAAGCGCTTATCCAGGCTGCCGTTGTGCTCAACCAGTCGAAATCCCGCAAGTAGTCACTGCGTTATGGCAGCAGGTGTCGCCCAAAGAACGCGACGATCTTGCGATGGACTTCGGCAACCTCGGCGCGATCGAAGCCGGGGGGATCGTTGAGCAGATCGCCCAGGAGTCCGGTCAGACCCGGCGGGTGCGGCGACAGCAACGCGCCGTGCCCGCCCGTGGGCATGTCGGCGACATGCTCGCAGGTCTGGCAGACCGCCAGTACCCGGTCCGCGTGGAAGCGCGGAATCAGCCAGCGGTCCTGCTCGGCTGTGACCAGGCCAAGGGGTACGGCCGGCCGCGCCAGGGAATCCATGTCGAAATCCGCAGCGGCGGGCACGCCGGCCACCACTGCCGCGATGCGTGGATCGGAGGTGGCACGTGGGGTGTCGTCATCAAAACGGTGGTGAATCACGCGCAGGGCCAGCCACTCTTTCACGCCGTCCAGCGGGCCGCCCGTCAGTCTTGTGATCAACCCGACGCAGGTCTGGAAATCCTCTGCGATATGGGCGTCGCAATGCTGCATGAACCGTGCCGGTGACCAGCGTCCTCCCGCCAGGCTCAGCGCGGTATGGCCACCTGCGGATATCCCGAACATGCCGACCTTGTCCAACCGAAGCATCGACGCGAATCGCGCGTCCCGACCCATCGCGTCGATGGCGCGCGATACTTCGGCGGGCCGGATGGTCCAACTGTCGGGGCCGGGATCGCTGCTATCCAGATAGTTGTCGGCCTTGTGCAGCGGCATGGCAACGATGTATCCCGCGTCGACCAGGTTTCGCGCGAGGTCGGCATGGACCCACGGCGCGCCACCCGAACCGTGCGAGATCACAATCAGCCTGCCGTTGCCCGCCACAGGGTGGCCTTCCACCGCGACATCGAGCAGGAATCGCCCACGCTTTACCGGGTGGCTCGCGTCGTTCGAGGGGTAATACACGGTCACTGGGCCGTCATCCCCGCTAGCCGGCAATTCGGTCAGCCCCATCGAGGCATGAGCAATCCCGCACAGCAATGCCAGCAGCAGGCCGGCCCAGCGAAACCTATGCATTCGAATCCTCGTCGTCGGCGGGAGGCGCCATCCCGGTGCCCGAAGCATAGCCGCTGGCAAGGCTGGCGTCTTGCCGAAACTCAGTGCCGAGGGGCCCCTTGCCTCAGCAATTGCCAGCGACCTGTCAGTCTTGTCCGGCCAATACTTGCTTCTGGCTAGCCAGCTTGGCGCCCATGGCCGCGCCGAGCGCCTGCAGGCCCGACATCGGACGCACCATCACCTCGAATTCCTCGATCTTGCCCGCCTGGTCGAAACGCAGCATGTCGATGCCCTTGAGCGCCTTGCCGTCGACCTCGGCGCTGAATTCAAGCACCACGCCCAGCCCGTCCGCCGTGGCGAACGTGCGGTGATAGGTGAAGTTCTTGAATACCGTGTTGACGGTTTTCAGGACCAGCTTGATCGCGGCACGGCCCGGGTAAGGTGTATGCGCGACCGGCGAGCGAAACACGATGCTGTCGGACAGCAGGGGATCGAGCTCCTCCATGGCGTTGCGTGCCAGAAGGTCATGCCAGGTTGCCAGCGTCTTTGCGGCTGCCGGGGAAAGTCCCGCTGCATTCATGTCGTGTCTCCTCATGGTGGCGCCGTCTCCGGTTGGATACGGTCGTGTACTATGCAACTGGTTGCATAGTACACGACGACGCAGTGTGGTGCCATGTCCGGTTTAGATACTTCCATCGGTTATCGAGGGATGGTCAAGTCGCCCGAGAGTCAACGTGGGCTCACGGCTGCCGTGCTGTGGCAGCCTGTCATTTCCGGCTACAGTGCACGTTTCCCCACGTGAAATCCTGTCATGGAATGGTTGACCGACCCCTCGATCTGGATCGGACTGGTCACGCTGGTCGTGCTCGAGATCGTCCTCGGCATCGACAACCTTATCTTCGTGGCGATTCTCGCGGACAAACTGCCGCCGAGCCAGCGCGACAAGGCGCGGGTGGTTGGCCTGTCGCTGGCGATGTTCATGCGGCTTGGCTTGCTGTCGGTGATGTCGTGGCTCATCACGCTCACCCGGCCGCTGTTCTCCATTGGGCCGCTCTCGATGTCGGCCCGGGACCTGATCCTGGCGGTAGGCGGCTTCTTCCTGTTGCTCAAGGCCACGCTCGAGCTTCATGAGCGGCTGGAGGGCATGCCACATATGGAGGGGGGCAAGACCGAGTACGCCGGCTTCTGGGTGGTAGTAACCCAGATCGTGATTCTCGACGCGGTGTTCTCGCTGGACGCAGTAATCACTGCGGTGGGGGTGGCCGACCATCTCGGCGTGATGATGGCCGCCGTCGTGATCGCGGTCGGCGTCATGCTGATTGCTTCCAAGCCGCTGACCCGATTCGTGAATGCGCACCCGACGGTGGTGGTGCTGTGTCTCAGCTTCCTGCTGATGATCGGCATGAGCCTGGTGGCGGAGGGGCTCGGCTTCCATATTCCGAAGGGCTACCTGTATTCGGCGATCGGATTCTCGGTGCTGATCGAGGCATTCAACCAGGTCGCGCAGCGCAACTTTCTGCGTCATATGGCGCGGGTGCCGATGCGGCAGAGGACAGCCGATGCCGTATTGCGCCTGCTCGGCGACCGGCGCGCCAATGCATCGGAGACGCCAGAAGGCGGGGCCGTGAAGCGGGATGAACCGCTGCCGTTCGCGCCGGAAGAGCGCAGCATGGTGAGTGGCGTGATGACCCTGGCCGAACGATCCGTCCACTCCCTGATGACGCCGCGCGCCGATATCTCATATCTGGACGTGAACGCCGATGGCGGAACGCTGCGCAAACAGATTCTTGATGACCCGCACAGTTTCTTCCCGGTATGCCGCGGCGAACTGGACAACGTGATTGGCGTCGTGCGCGGCAAGGATGCGCTCGGAGACCTGTTCGACAAGGGCGCCATCGACGAGACACAGAGCCTGCGCGAGCCGATCGTGGTCCACGAGTCGATCAATATCCTGCGTTTGATCGATACGCTGAAGGACTCGCATTCGCGCGGCCGTCTGGTGCTGGTGGCGGACGAGTATGGCGCGATCGTTGGGCTGGTGACACCGATCGACATCCTCGAAGCCATTGCGGGAGAGTTTCCCGACGAGGACGAGACCGCCACGATCACGAAGATCGACGAAGGGCACTGGCTCATGGATGGCGCAGCGGATCTGCACGGCGTGGCGCAGGCACTCGGCCTGGACCCCGCCTGGGTGAGTTCGGCGAAAGGCGCCGCATCGCTGGGTGGCTTGCTGCTCGAACACTTCGGCATGGTGCCGAAACCACGGATGACGCTCGATCTGGAGGGCTATCGTTTCACGGTCACGGAGGTGAGCGATCGCCGGATCGAGCGCGTCGACGTTCAGGCCGTGGGAATGGCTACCGCCGATGCCGAGGGCGCGCCGATTGACTCGGGTGCCTGAGCGCACCTGCCGGATACCGCCGGCGGCACGGTTGGCGCCCTTAGTTCAGCGTTGCCCTGCGGCTTTCGGTGGCGCGCAGCAGCGCACGGCATCAATGACGCGATTCCTGCAGGCAGGCAGCGCCGGCGGGTTCTTGCAAAGCAGGGCGTTGGCCGGAAGCGCATAGGTGAACTGCTTGTCGATCATGCAAAGCTCGGCCGCCGCGATATCGTTCAGCAGCATTGTGTTGATGGGCTCGATAACCGTTGAGTAGCCGCACGCCGCCATGGCGCGCTTGACGCCTTCGGTATCGGTACCGGGGCGGCTCCAGTACGTATATGCGGGTGGGCGGGATGGGCGACGTTTGAGCAGCGTGGGGTCGAAGTCCGGGTCGGTACCGAAGGTTTTGCCACGCGGCACATTGGCGCAGGCCGGCAGATCTGGACTGTCCGTGCAGACGATGCGCCTGTCTTGATAGACGAACCCATTGTCGATCATGCAAAGCTGCGCGCGCGCATAGTCGTCGCTAGTCATCGTGGTGCCGTCGACATGGCCTGCGTGAACGAATCCGCAGCCGAGCATGGCGCTGCGCACGCCTGCCTCATTCACCCCCGGCTTGGCCCACAGGGTGTACAGGGGCGGCGACGGTTGGAACGGCCGGGTCGTGCAGGCCATCAGGGAGAGCAGGGCGGTGGCCAGCGCGGCAGATCGAAGTAGGTGCATCTGACAGGAATTGGCGTTGTTCTTTTGACGCTTCTGACGTGTCGGCGTCTTCGGGTCGTCATGGTATCAGCAGTGCTCGCCGGTTCTCCAGGGAGCAGGCCGTCAGCAGGCAGGCGTGAAGCCGATTGGTTCATGCATCGACATCCAACATCAGGCGCGGCAGCGCCTTGCGTTGTGCGCGACTTGCACTACGCTTCAGGGGGCTCGTGCGAAGCGAAGCCATTCAGGCGATCCGATAACCGTGACTTTCCGACACCGGCCACTCCCGCCCCCGGAGAAAAACATGCGAAGACTCCTTGCAGCCGTCGTATTCATGCTTGCCATGGTCCAGCCGTTGCAAGCACAGGTGAAGCCATTTCCGCCAGGTTTCCGGCACCAGAATATCCAGACCGAGGGCGCGACGCTGTATGTGCGGGTGGGTGGCAGCGGGCCTGCCGTGGTCCTGCTGCACGGTTTTGGCGATACAGGGGACATGTGGGCGCCACTGGCCGCCGAACTGGCGCGCACCCATACGGTGGTGGTGCCGGATCTGCGCGGAATGGGGCTGTCATCGCATCCTGACGGCGGCTACGACAAGCGCACACAGGCTGGGGACATCCGGTCGGTGCTGGCGCAACTGAACATCGACCAAGCGGACGTGGTCGGCCACGACATCGGCACGATGGTCGCCTATGCCTATGCGGCGCGCTACCCGGACAAAACGAAAAGGCTGATCGTCATGGACGCGCCAGTGCCAGGAGTCCCGCCGTGGGAACAGATCGTCCGAATGCCAGCGCTCTGGCATTTCTCCTTCGGCGGCCCGGATGCGGAGCGGCTGGTAAAAGGCCGGGAACGCATCTACCTGGACAGGTTCTGGAACGAGTTCGCCGGAGACCCTTCGAAGATCGATGAAGCCACACGGGTTCACTATTCCAGGCTCTATGCCAAGCCGGGCGCGATGCATTCAGCGTTCGCGCAATTCCTCTCAATTCCGCAAGACGCCGAGGACAATCAGAAATCGCTGGCGACCAAGCTGACCATGCCAGTACTGGCGATTGGCGGCGCGAAGTCCTTTGGCCAGAACGAAGCGATCGTCATGCGCAATGCGGCCACCAACGTGAAAGAACTAGTCATTCCGAATGCCGGGCATTGGCTGATGGAAGAACAACCACAGGCCACAGTGGGCGCGATCGTCGATTTCCTCGGACAATAGCCAGAAGATCGCTGGCGTCCTGATGCAGCTGAACTGCAATAGAGGTGGGGCGGGTGAACGGCGGCGCTCTCCGCGTTCGAGTCAGGCGGCGGCAATGGCAACGGCAATGGCAACGGCAACTTCCAACCCCACTGCCGTCGCTCAATCACTGCGCCCCGCAGACGTTCCCTATTGGATTCGAACAGCGAACCCCGTGATTGATCTCGACGTCCGAGTTCGAATCAGTCTCGAGGCCCTCAATGGTTCCCTTTGCGCTGAATCCTGTGAAGGGCACGCGTTCCCATTGGCCCACTTCAGCCGATGTGCGTCTACGCTGCGGCAGCCTGTTCGCGTATGCGACGGGCTTCGTCGCGCAAAAACTGCTGGTAATCGTCCAGATCGCCGTCGAAGGGCTCGACGCCGCCCTTGGTGACCAGCCAGAACTCGTCACATACGGCGCGCAGCAGAGCGCGGTCGTGACTGACCAACATCACAGTGCCTTCGAATTCGTTGAGCGCCATGCCGAGCGCTTCGCGTGTGGCCAAGTCGAGGTGGTTGGTAGGCTCGTCGAGCAGCAGCAGGTTCGGGCGCTGCCACACGATCATGCACAACACGAGCCGCGCCTTTTCGCCGCCGCTCATCGTGCTGACCGCCTGATGGACCATGTCGCCACTGAAGTTGAAGGTGCCAAGGAAGGTGCGAAGGGATTGTTCGGTTCCACTCTGGCCGGGGGCGCGCATGTGAGCCGGCGTGCCCTTTGCAAGGCGGATCATGTGTTCCATCGGCGTGTCGAGCGGGCGCAGCACGTCGAGCTCCTGCTGCGCGAAGTAGCCGATATTCAGGCCTTTGCCTTCGCTGATTTCGCCGGCGATCGGCGCCAGCGCATGCGCCACCGTCTTCACCAGCGTGGACTTGCCCTGGCCGTTGGCACCGAGAATGCCGATGCGCTGCCCGGCCAGCACGGAACGGTTGATGCCTCGTACGATGACCGTGGGCGGCGTGCCCGGCAGTGCGCCGGCTGGCGCCGGGTAGCCGAAGCTCGTGTCCAGCATCGACAGCAGCGGGTTCGGGACGTTGAGCGGCTCCTTGAACTCGAAGTTGAACTCTGCCTCGGCAAGCACCGGTGCGATCTTCTCCATGCGTTCGAGCGCCTTGACACGGCTCTGCGCCTGCTTCGCCTTCGAGGCCTTGGCCTTGAAACGGTCGATGAATTTCTGCAGGTGGGCGATCTTGTCCGCCTGCTTGGCCATCGCGGCCTGCTGCAATACGAGCTGTTCAGCTCGCATGTCTTCAAATTTGCTGTAGTTGCCGCCATAGCGCACGAGCTGGGCGTTGTCGACGTGCACCGTCACCTGCGTCACCGCATCGAGAAACTCGCGGTCGTGGCTGATCACTACGAGGGTTCCTTGATAGCGCTTGAGCCAGGCTTCCAGCCAGACCAGCGCGTCGAGGTCGAGGTGATTCGTTGGCTCGTCGAGCAGCAGCAGGTCGGACGGGCACATGAGCGCGCGCGCCAGTTGCAGTCGCATGCGCCAGCCGCCGGAGAAACTGTTGACCGGCTGACTAAGCTGCGCAGCACTGAAGCCAAGGCCCAGGATCAGCGCTTGGGCACGGGCAGGGGCATCGTGCGCACCGGCGTCGTGCAGGGCCATGTAGGCGTGCGCCATGCGCATGCCGTCGTCGCTGGCCTCGGCGGCGGCGACTTCGGTCTGCGCGGCCAACAGCGCGGTGTCACCCTCGACTACGAAGTCGGTCGCGCTTTGCTCGGTCTCTGGCATCTCCTGCGCGACCTGGCCCATCTTCCATGCAGCGGGAATCGAGAACTCGCCGCTGTCTTCGTGCAGCGTGCCATTGAGAAGGCCGAAGAAGGATGACTTGCCGGCGCCATTGCGGCCGACAAGACCGATCTTTTCGCCGGGGTTGAAGGTGACGGATGCGCGGTCAAGTACGACATTGACGCCACGACGCAGCGTGACATTACGGACGGAAATCATAGGGAGCTACTTCGGAGAGGATAGGCATGATAGCCGACCGGGCGTGCAGGGCGGTCGCTTTTCTGGCCGCGCCGGGCGTTCCGGCGACGGGGCACGCGAACATTGCGGAAACTCTCTGACGCGAATTTTCCATGTTCGAGAAGGGCAAAATCTACCCCCCCCCTTGGGGACTTCTGGAGGTCCATAGCTCACACATCTTCCGCATCGAGATCTCCTCTACGGAACAAATGCTATGCCTTCCATGATTTCAATGCCCGCAGCCCGAGTCAGCGCCAGTTCATGACTGCACAGCAGACGCTCACCGACCTGAAAGCAATGGCTGAGTCTGGCCGGTGTCGGTCAGATGCTCACCGCGAAGCTGCCGCCGTCTCTGACAGACCTGCTTCTCGGTGGTTTGACGCTTCAGTGGTTGATCCACTGGTATTGGAGCGCCAGCGTGATTGCCGTGTAGTCACCTGCCGCCCGGGTGATGAGGCCCTTCGATGCCGCCAGCTTGGCCGACCAGCCAGGCACGATCGGGACGGACAGCGTGACGCCATAGCGTGAGTTCTGCTGACGATCTGCATTGGGGATGCCATTTACCGACGTGCGGCCACCGCTATAGAAGCCGGCGTCTGCCGCGATCCACAGGGCGGGCCGGAACTGATAACCGACATGCCACTGCAACACGCCGAGCGGCGACTGCTCGCGCCGCTTGTCGCCTAGAAAAGCGTTGTTGTCGCCGAACAGCCACACGCCGGCAGACAATTCGCTAAACCAGTTGCCGATCGGCTGAGACAGGCCGATTTCCGGCTTGAAGGCCCAGCGGTGGGTCCCAACGTTGACCAGCCGGGAGGCATCGTACTGGCCGGTAGGTGCTACCACTGTGAGGCTCGCACCGAGCATGGTGTCCGGCGCCCGTTTCATGAACTCGGCCGGTGTCAGCGCGGGGCCGCCAAGGAGATTGATGGCCAAGCGCACGCGCGCGTCGCCGATCCCCGCCCGATGGACCGCGGTCGGCGCGTCGAGCACGTTGCCACTGACGTCGCCACTCGCGAAGGGTGCAAGCAGGCCGATCGAGGCAGTCCGCCCGGCCAGATCAAACACGTGCACATAGCCCGCCCCGAAGATGTTGATTCTGGAGCGTACATCGGTGATGGGCAGCGACGGATCAGTGAGCACATCCCCCGAGAGCCGGGTATAGGTAGCGGCGAGGAAGTTTGTCCCGACAGGTGCGGCAGAATAGCTGCGTGGCTCGAGTTCTTGCGCGTGGGCCGGCATTGTGCAGCACCACAGGGCAAGCCACATCCACAAGGTGACCAGGGTGCGTCCAGGGCAGACCATGCCGACGGCCTCACGGATCAAAGTGCAATGAGACTAACACGGGCGCGTTGGATCCGCGAAGCACATGCCTCGTGCGATCACCATGCACACAAACGCCATCGAATGCCCGGCCTGGCGAGATAGTCAGCGACGATATCTTCCGCGCAATCAATCCACCCGGGCGTTCGATTGCTTGATCACCGCGGACCACTTGCGCGTTGCCGTCTCCACGAGGGCAGGCAGTTGTGCCGTGCTCAACGTAGCGGGGTTCCGCCCCTTGCACTCATGTGAACAACTCGGCTCATCGGCCTGCAGCCTTGTCGCGCAGGAAGGCGACAAGAGTCGTAAACGCACGCGTCTGGTAGCGGGCCGGCATGTACAGCAGGTACATGGTGGTGCGCAGGAACGCCAGGTCCTGCGGAGGCAGGGGCAACTGCAGCAAGGTGCCGGCGGCGAGGTCGCGCTCCACCATGTAGCGGGGCACCAGGCCGACGCCCAGGCCCTGAAGGATGGCGTCGCGCAGGAAGAAGAAATTGGCCGACATCAGGCGGGGTCGGATAGGCCGTGTCCCGCCGGCCGCGCCCGCCCGGCCCGCGGCGTGAAGTTTCTGGCCAGTCAGTTCCGACGTGATCAGCGGCAGGTCTCGAAACTGGTCGAGGGTGTGCGGCATACCGTATTGGCTTACCAGCGCCGGCGTGACGCAGGCCACGTACTCGACATCGCCCAGGCTATGGGCCACGGCATTGGCGGGCGTTTCCGCCATGACACGGATGGAGAAGTCCACCGCGCCCTTGATCAGGTCCTCGATGTCATTATCGAAAATCACGTTGAGCGTGATGGCCGGGTACATCGTCATGAATTCGATAAACCAGGCTGACATGGTGTGCTGGCCGAATCCGCTTGGCACGCTGAGCCGCACCGTGCCGCTCAGGCGCTTGCCCAGGCTCTGCACCGACTCCTGGGCCGCCATCAACTCGTGGCGGATCGCGCGGCCATGTTCGTAGAGCTGCCATCCCAGTTCCGTGGGTTCGAGCTGCCGGGTGCTGCGCCTCAGCAGTTCGGCGCCCAACTGCCGCTCGAAATGGTTGAGCCGCTTGCTCACATTGGCGCGGCTCATGCCGAGCTGGTTTGCAGCTCGGCTCAGGTTTCCGGCGTCGATGATTTCGACCAGCAATGCCAGCGCGTTCAGGTCCATTGTCAACCTTGAGTATTCATATATGTTGAAAACCGGTTGCAATTGTCAAGCATTCGGAACATATGGACAATCACCGCTGGTAAAGAAAATCGGACCTCCCTGCAGGCACAGATCCGGACGCGGGGAGACGCAATCAATGAAGCAAGAAAACATGGCATCGCTGCCGCTGGCCGGTGTGCGGGTGCTGGACCTGTCACGTGTCCTGGCAGGACCGATGTGCGCGATGGCGCTGGCCGACCTGGGCGCGGACGTCATCAAGGTGGAACATCCCGCCCGTGGCGACGACACCCGAGACTGGGGCGTGCGCATCGGCACGCGCAATACCTCCTATTTCAATAGCGCGAACCGCAACAAGCGGTCCGTGACACTCGATCTGCAAAGCGAAGCCGGTCTGGCGCTGGCACGCCAACTGGCTGCGCAGTGCGACGTGGTCATCCAGAACTTCAAGGTGGGCGGAGCGGAAAAGCTCGGCCTGGGTTACGAGCAGCTCAGCGAAATCAATCCGCGCCTGGTCTACTGCTCGATTTCCGGTTATGCGCGCTTTACGCCGGAAGCCGAACGTCCGGGCTACGACCTCGTCGTGCAGGGCGAGTCCGGCGTGATGGCTACCAACGGCGAGGCCGGGCAGGGGCCGCTGAAGTTCGGCGTGGCAGCGGTCGACATGTTCACGGGCATGTATTCGGCCCAGGCGATCCTGGCTGCGCTGTTTGCGCGCCAGTCCACCGGCCGTGGCCGACACGTGCAGATGGCGCTCTACGACTGCGGCGTGATGATCACGTCCTACTACGGCATGGAAGCCTTGCTCAAGGCCGGCGATCCGCCCAAGTTCGGCAATGCGCATCCGTCCATCGTGCCGTACGGTGTGTTCGAGGCCGCCGATGGCCCGCTGGTGATCACGGTCGGCAACAACGGACAGTTCCAGCGCTTCTGCCGCGAGGTCATCGACTGCCCCGAATGGGCCGATGACGAACGCTTTGCCACCAACACGGCGCGCTCGGCCCATCGCGGCGTACTGCTCGCGGAGGTACGGGAGCGGCTGCAGCG